>JBGUNO010000001.1:0-2800 GCA_045117415.1 Prevotella sp.
GGGAATCTTCCCCCAGACCTCAAACGCGGAGTACTCTCAGAAGATGGTATTTGGAATCTGCTCTCTGACTATCGTGAAATTCAAAAGAAAAAGCAATGATAGCAAACGCTCTGCTATATTATCTGATAGTCATCAACATCGTGACCTTCCTGGTCTATGGCATTGATAAGTGGAAGGCCAAGCAAGGCAGCTGGCGCATATCGGAGGCAACCTTACTGATACTTGCAGTTATCGGTGGCAGCATCGGAGCTTTACTCGGTATGAAGGTCTGGCATCATAAGACGATGCACAAGAAGTTCAAGTATGGCCTTCCGCTGATTCTCATTATCCAAATCATACTTATTGGTTATCTGTCAAAATGAACATAGAGGACTATCGTGAATATTGCCTGTCATTAGGTGCAGATGTGGAAGAGAAACTGCCTTTCCAGAAGTTCAAAAGTGGTGAAGGCGTATTGGTGTTCTATGTCATGGGGCACATGTTCTCGTTCTTCGACTGCAATAACTTTTCTGTCATCTCGCTCAAATGCCAGCCAGAGCGTATTGAAGACTTGAAAGCACAGTATGACTGCATCGGCAATCCGTATAACGAATCGCCAAAGCATTGGATTGGCTTAAACCCCAATATTGCGGCAGACGACTTACTGCAGGAACTGACACGAAACTCTTACGAAATAGTTAAGGCGAAATACGGGAAGCGATGAGTGAGATGTGGAACCTGTGGCACGGATGCCACAAGAAGAGCGAAGGCTGCCAACACTGTTATGTGTATCGCCGCGATGCAGAGTTTGAAAAGGACTCGAATATCGTGACGAAGACCGCCTCGTTTAATCTTCCCATCCGTCGTGACCGTAGCGGTAATTGGAAAGTGCCGTCTGGTACGCTCATGTGGACGTGTTTCACATCGGACTTCTTTATTGAGGAAGCCGATGAGTGGCGTGAAGATGCCTGGCTGATGATAAAACGGCGTAGCGACCTGCATTTCTTCATGGTCACGAAACGCCCTGAACGAATTCTGCAATGTCTGCCAGAGGATTGGGGTGACGGCTACGAACACGTCACTATCTGCTGCACGATTGAAAACCAACGACGCACGGATGAACGTCTGCCGTTGTTCCGGGAACTGCCCATCCGTCACAAGGCTATCATCTGCGAGCCTTTGTTAGAGAATATCAACTTCCGAGATAATCTCGGTAGTTGGTATGAGCAGGTGACTGTTGGAGGCGAGTCCGGATGTGATGCCCGTGTCTGTGATTACGAATGGGTGCTCAATATCCGAGAACAATGCATGACAGCCAATATACCCTTCCACTTCAAGCAGACAGGAGCACACTTCCGCAAAGATGGCCGAATCTTCAATATCCCTCGCAACCAGCAGATGGCACAAGCCCACAAAGCAGCCATTGATTTCCATACAACCCCGATTTCAGACCAGCCATGATCCGCGACTTCATTGCCATTGACTTCGAGACGGCTAATCAGCAGCCGTCAAGCGTCTGCTCCATAGGAGCGGTTATGGTGCGTAATGGTCAGATGGCTGACAGTTTCTATAGTCTCATCCAGCCAGAGCCGAACTACTACAATTATTGGTGCCAGCGGGTACATGGGCTGAGCCAGTGCGATACAGACGATGCACCTGTATTTTCAAAAGTATGGGAACAGTTAGAAGAAAAGATAGCCAATGTTTTCTTCTCAGAGCTTCAGACAATTGATGATCTCCGCTACCAGATAGTTTCCATTCCTTTTGTGGCCCACAATGCCCGCTTCGATGAAGGATGTCTGAAGGCTGTGTTTAGGGTCTATCAGATGGACTATCCTGACTACCACTTCTACGATACCCTTGCAGCAGCCCGCCGACAATTCGGCCATTCGCTGCCCAATCACCAGCTCCATACCATTGCAGCTGCCTGTGGCTACGACCTCCAAAACCATCACCACGCCCTGGCCGATGCCGAAGCCTGTGCCGCAATAGCACTGTATATACTATGAAATGTTTATGCCATTCATCACATTTCCGCGCAGATTATCCCAAATGTTTGGCTGTCTCGGCAACAATTAGTAATTTTGCGCCGTCAAAACATAAAAACCGAAAGAATATGAGTGATTTCATGACACCCCCGAATCATGTGAATTTCCATGCCAAGAAACTATTCGGAGAGATGGGACGCATCGTAGATGGTTCCATCGCTTACATCGACCTCAACGGTGGTGGCCCGACGGAGTTGCACACCCACGAGCATAACCACCTCTTCATCGTCACCGAGGGCGAGGCTCGCATCCAGTTAGGCGAAGAGACGGTCATCATCCACAAGGACGAAGCCTTCCTCGTAGAGGGCCGTATCCCTCACTCCTGCTGGAATAATACCGACGGCGTGACAAAAATGATTGGGATTACTGTAATATGAGAATTGAATTAGCAACTATACAGGATGTTCCTGAACTTCAGGAACTGCAACACAAGGCCTTTGGCCTGAGGAAAGCAAAGTAACCTACAACCTTACCGTCATCTTCAACCACAACCCCTCCGTTCTTCTCCATGTCAGCCGTAATGACAGCCTCCGACGGGTAGCCTTCACCCCACTGGTGCATATTACCAGATTGCCGCATGATTCCTTTTGCAGCCTCCATGACTGTCATAATATCAGCCATATCCGACGGTTGGGCTTCTCTGATAATCCTTTTCACGTTCTTAATCAAACAGTTTCTTCCAAATCCACAATACTGTAACCGCCCCCACAACACAGAACACGAAATTGGTAAGGTAGCCTTTCCCCAACAGTTCTATGTTCAGCAGGTGGCTG
>JBGUNO010000002.1:0-62071 GCA_045117415.1 Prevotella sp.
AAGTTTAATACGATTTAGATGCTTCAGGTAGCGAAAGCTGCCCTAAAAGGCTGTTTTCAAGTCTGAACGTCAAAATTGACAGTTTACATCAAGTTTTTTTCTGAAAATAAAAAACTGAGATTTGAGATCTGAGATTGAGACTATTTGTTGTCTTTTCCTGAATAAGGTTGACTCGTTTTAGGCTCTCTTTTTTAACATTTGTCTATCCATACGGAAAAGGTTGACTTGCTCACCTGGAAAAGTTTGACGACCTTCACTGAGGTGGTTGACTCTTTTCCTAAGAACGTAGACTTCGTACGGATATTGTTGACTCTTCATCTGTTTTTGTTGACTTCGTACTGAAAAGGCTGACTTCACCACATGCGCTGCTGCATCCCCTGCTCCATATGAACCATAGAGGGAGCTTTCATGCCGATGCTGGAATGCGGGCGCTGGTCGTTATAGAAGCTGATGAAGGAGGCGATGCGCTCACGTGCGTCATCGATGGTCTTGAAGCGTCGCTCGCGGTAGATGACCTCTGTTTTGAGAATACCGTTCACACGCTCTGCGATGGCGTTATCCGTGGGCTTGTAGTCCTCTGTCATGGAGATTCTGATTGTCAACTGTCAAACTGTCAAAACTGTCATAAATACCAAAAACAGCATTGGTATACAAAATTGTGGTCCACAAATTTGTGTACTTTAATTATTTTGTTTATATTTGCACCCAAAACAACTGGAATAGATATGGAAAAAGCATTTGTATATGGCATGTCTGTTGAAGGTGATAACTTTACAGATAGGGTGAATGAAACAAAGCGTCTCAAACTGGACTTCGAGAATGGCATCAATGTCATCCTTGTTTCTCCCCGTCGAATTGGAAAAAGCTCGATTGTGCGAAAGGTAATGAATGAAGTCACCGATCCAAAGATAAAAATCGTGTTTATGGACATCTACGATTGTCGTAGTGAATATGATTTCTATAACCGCTTTGCCTCCGAATTGTTGAAGCAGACGGCTACCAAGACTGAACAAGCCATTGACCATATCAAGCGATTCTTGGTCAGACTGACTCCCAAAATTGCTTTTTCGCCAGAGCCGATGTCAGAATTCTCTCTCTCATTGGGCATTACCCCACAGAATTACGACCCAGAAGAGATTCTGCAGTTACCTGAGGTGATAGGTCAGGCTCAGGGCATGCATATTGTGGTATGTATCGACGAATTCCAACAGATTGGCGAGATGTCTGACTCGCTGACCATTCAGAAGCGTTTACGCGGTAATTGGCAACATCAGCGCAATGTGTCGTATTGTCTTTTTGGGAGTAAGAAGCACATGATGACCAGGCTATTTCTGAACCGCAAGATGCCTTTCTATCAGTTTGGCGAGATGATGTATCTTGACAAAATTCCTACAGCAGACTGGATACCCTTTATCTGTTCGCGGTTTGAGAGTCAGGGGAAACAGATTTCAGAAGAACTCGCCCTGCGTATATGTGAGACAGTAGAGGGCAACTCCTCGTATGTCCAGCAACTGGCTTGGGATATATTAGCAGAAACAGAGAAAATAGCCACAGAAGAGGGTTTTAATCGTGGTCTGGATGCTTTGTTGGCTCAATGCTCCGCCCTCTTTGAAGAGCAGTTGAAGGGACTGACAGGTTTTCAGATGAACTTCCTACGTGCCTTGTGTGATGGCGTAAGATCCGACTTTGGCAGTAAGGCCATTTTGGAGAGCTATAATCTCGGTAGTAAGTCGAACATCTCACGCATCAAAACGGCCTTGCAAGATAAAGAGATAATAGACTATGATAAGGACGGTATCTATCTGGAAGACCCTGTTTTCAAGATTTGGTTTAAACGTAATATAAAGTAAGATATGACTGACAATCTGATAGAAAAACTAAAAGCTGAGGCAAAATATCTCCAAATATGTTTGCCTTATGATAAGGATGATAATCTAATTTCTGCACGGATTTGCTCAAGTTGCAACTGCGTATTGCTGACGATGAGTAGCGCTTCCTGCATCTGGAAGAAAGCACGCATAATGTTGATATTAGCCTTCACGGCAACCTCCGACCTTAGAAGTCCTGACAGCATGGCTATTCCCTCACGTGTAAAGGCAAATGGAAGGTAACGATTACCTCCTCTTTTGTTTGAGGTGAAATTTTTGCACCTCAAAGCATCGTACTCCTCTTTGGTGAGTTCAAACATAAAGTCATCAGGGAATCTTTCGATATTGGCTCGAACAGCCCTTTTGAGGTTTTTTGTCTCAACTTGGTACATTACCGCCAAATCGATGTCCAGCATCACGCGCTGCCCACGAATCTCATAGATCTTTTTTCTTATCTGCTCTAAATTCTGTTCCATAACGCCTGCAAAATTACGAAACAGAAAGGAGACAGGCTTTCAAATATTTCTCAAAAGTTATCGTTTTTGTCTCATCCCCATCGGATTTGAGTTAAAAACCTTGAACCATGAACCCTGAACCGTGAACCCTGAACCAGAAGTTCCCTTAGCCTTCAGACATCATACATCTTCCGCCTTTAACCATGAATCATTAATTATTTCCCCCGATTCATTTGTGATGTTTGAAAAATTTTGTATCTTTGCCCTGTAAACAGGGCGATAGTGGGCTGCACCTCAGCAAAGAACAAGTTCTCTGCATTCGGTTTGCACCACCATTGCAACTAATAACTTAAAACGATATGGCAAAGAAAAATACAGCAGACCTTGGGTTTGAGGACAAGATATGGAAGGCAGCCGATT
Organism: Prevotella sp.; assembly: GCA_045117415.1. Classification (GTDB taxonomy): domain Bacteria; phylum Bacteroidota; class Bacteroidia; order Bacteroidales; family Bacteroidaceae; genus Prevotella. The sequence continues at coordinate 2,744 of JBGUNO010000002.1, forward strand.
TGTTGCGTGGCTCTATTGATGCCGCAGAGTATAAGAATGTGGTGTTAGGGCTTATCTTCCTGAAATATATCTCCGACTGCTTCGATGCTAAGCATCAGCAGTTGGTGGATGAAGGTGACGGCTTCGAGGAAGACAAAGACGAATACACGTCAGAGAATATCTTCTATGTGCCTGCCGATGCACGATGGAATAAGATAGCGGAAGCAGCACATACGCCAGAGATTGGCAAAGTCATCGACAATGCGATGATGGAGATTGAGAAGGAGAACGATCGCCTGAAAGGTATTCTCCCTAAGAACTTCGCACGTCCTGAACTGGACAAACGACGCCTGGGTGATGTCGTCGACCTCTTCACGAATACCATTGAGCTTGGCAAACAGGAAGAGAATAAAGACCTTTTAGGCAGAACCTACGAATACTGTCTCTCGAAATTCGCTTCTTTGGAAGGAAAGAATGCTGGCGAGTTCTATACACCCAGTTGTATTGTCCGCACCATCGTTGCTGTCTTGGAACCTTACAAGGGACGTTGTTACGACCCTGCGATGGGTAGTGGAGGAATGTTTGTGCAGAGTGCTGACTTTGTGAAGCATCATCAGGGTGATATCAAGAACCTCTCTATCTTCGGACAGGAGATCAATGCTAACACACGTAAGATGGCGATGATGAACCTTGCCATTCGTGGTATCGAGGCGAACCTTGGCGACAAGAATGCAGACACCTTCTTCGATGACCAACACCCCACACTGAAAGCCGACTTCGTGATGGCGAATCCTCCATTTAATATGAGTGACTGGGGAGCTGACAAACTACAGGAAGACGTTCGTTGGCGTTATGGTATTCCACCTGCTGGCAATGCTAACTTTGCTTGGCTGGAACACATGATAAGCCATTTGTCGCCCTCAGGTCGTATCGGTATGGTATTGGCAAACGGCTCGTTAAGCAGTCAGACAGGTGGAGAGGGTGAGATACGCAAGAACATTCTTCAGGCAGACTTGATAGAAGGCATCGTAGCCTTACCCAGTCAGTTGTTCTATAGCACTGGTATTCCAGTTTGTCTTTGGTTCCTCAATCGCCAGAAGACACAGCCTGGCAAGGTGCTCTTCATCGATGCCCGTAATATGGGAACGATGGTTACCCGCAAGCTGCGTGAGATGACAGAGGACGATATCAATCGTATTGCCCAGACTTTCACAGACTATCGTAAAGGTACCCTCGAAGACGAGAAAGGCTATTGTGCTGTCAAGACCTTACAGGACATCGAAGCCCAAGACTTTATCCTCACGCCTGGACGCTATGTAGGCATCGCTGAACAGGAAGAAGATGGCGAGCCTTTTGCCGACAAGATGCAACGCCTGACCTCAGAACTCAGCGAACTTTTTGCAGAGAGCCATCGCTTAGAAGATGAGATTAAGAAGCAGTTAGGAAGTATAGGGTATAATATCTAAATTAATGTCCATTCTTCGTTATTATTGTATTCACAACATAATATCGAAGAAGTATGAAAGAGAAACTAATTTTAGAAATCAGCAATGCAATGGCTGACATGATGAGTGTAGAACAAATAGCGCAACTGAATGGAGTCCTGCTGAGGGTTATCAGCAAGTATAACATCAGTATGGATGAAGAGACCTCACAGGTAACAGAGGAAAACAACGATAGTCTGTTGAGGCTATTCTTGTCTGCCAAGCAGGTAGAAGGGTGTAGCATGCCGACAGTCCGCTATTATGGTAATACAATTCAACAACTTTACAAGACAATGCCTAAACGAGTGACAGAATATACGACAGAAGATATTCGCGCCTATCTCGCAGTCTTCCAAAGGAAACGCAAGGCAAGTCGTGTGACAGTTGATAATGTGCGTCGTATCTTTTCGTCTTTCTTTGCATGGCTCGAAGAGGAAGATTACATCATTAAGAGTCCTGTCAGGAGAATTCATAAGGTAAAGACAGGAGCACAAGTAAGAGAAGTGTTGACAGACGAATCGTTAGAAAGTCTGCGTGACACATGTACCCACTCTCGTGACCTTGCCATGATAGACCTTCTGGCCTCTACTGGTATGCGTGTTGGCGAATTAGTCAAACTCAATCGGGAAGATATCAATTTCAATGAGCGTGAGTGTATTGTCTTTGGTAAAGGAAACAAAGAACGAATCGTATATTTCAATGCCCGTGCCAAGATACATCTGCAGGAGTATCTTAGCAGTCGGAGAGACAAGAACAAAGCTCTGTTTGTCTCGCTTGCCAAGCCTCATCAGCGATTACAGATATCAGGTGTAGAAGTTAGATTGCGTAAAATAGGCAGAGAGGCAAAAGTGCCGAGAGTTCATCCCCATAAATTCCGTCGTACATTGGCTACAATGGCAATTGACAAAGGAATGCCTGTTGAGCAAGTGCAAAAACTCTTGGGGCATGTAAAGATAGATACCACCATGCATTATGCAATGGTGAATCAAAATAATGTCAAACTTTCTCATCGCCGTTTCTTGAGTTGAATGCCCTAAAAAGCCCAAGACTCATTAAAAGATGTATTACAAAATAAAAAAGATAAGTAAATTCCCATTTATGGAAGAGTGGAATAGGATTATGTTTAAATATCGATATTGTTACATTTATAAAAAGCAAATGTCATGAATAGAGTAAATTTTGTAAGATTAAGGGGGTGTGTTATAGGCTTACTAATGTTTTTAATCATTGTTATTGCAGGTTACTTACTATCGTCACTATTTAGTTGGAGTTTTGCAATCGGTAATTGGGGTATATTTTCAAAGATTGTATTTTTCTTGTCAATTATCTACGCTTTAATATCCATCAAGTATAATTCAAAGGAAACCCAAAACGAGATTAATAACGCCAATGATATTGATGGGGAAATGCGAAAAGCTTATGACGAAATTCGATTTAAGACTCGTTATGCCTCCAGTGAGCAAAAATTAGCAATTTTGTACCAGTGTACAAAGATGACGAAATATGCAGAAAAATATAATGATAATGACTTGTATAGAGCATCGCAAAGAATGGAATACCTTATGTCAGAAGCAATGAACGTACAATCTCATGATGCGATTAAGTTATTTAACAAGAAAGATACAAGGGAAGATATGGAAATTCTGAGCACCATAAAGGAAAATACTGAACTCCGAGATTATCTTATTTTCTTCTTTAATATTTATAGTCATGTGAGTTCAAATACATTAGATTTTAATGGGGGACCTTCTAGTTTCAGGCCGGTATCAAGTCTTTGCAGCGAAATTGAAACTGCTTTAGGGGTATCACATAACGAAAGAAATGCTATAATTTTAAATTATAAGCTGTCAAAACAATAACTTATCTATAACGAAAGGAGCAAATTTTCATTTATGGAAAAGTTGAAACAATATAGGCTAATAGAGGTTCTTGATGCTCTTATCGACTACAGAGGGAAGACTCCGAAGAAAACCACATCTGGGGTTCCTTTGATTACGGCTAAGATAATAAAGAAAGGACGGATTGAATCACCAACAGAGTTTATATCAGTTGATGATTATGATTCATGGATGGTTCGTGGCTTTCCAAAAGTAGGAGATGTCGTTTTGACCACAGAAGCTCCGCTTGGTGAGGTTGCACAGTTGGATAATGCAAACATCGCTTTAGCTCAACGTGTTGTGACATTGAGGGGGAAAACTGGCGTTCTCGATAATACATACCTCAAATATTATTTCCTTTCTAATGTTGGGCAACAAAGATTAAAAGCAAGAGAAACGGGGACGACAGTAACAGGAATCAAACAGTCTGAACTAAGAGAAGTGACTATAGATGTTCCTCCTTATGCAGTACAGGTAGAAATAGCTTACATACTCAAGTCCATTGATGACAAAATCGAGGTAAACAGGCGGATAAATGACAATTTAGAGCAGCAGGCGCAGGCGTTGTTTAAGTCTTGGTTTGTGGACTTCGAACCATTCAAGGATGGTGAGTTTGTGGAGAGTGAATTGGGAATGATTCCGAAAGGATGGAAAGTGGAGAGTCTTTCTTCTATTGCAGATTATATAAATGGTTTGGCAATGCAGAAGTTTCGTCCAGAAGATGGAGAGAAAGGATTACCTGTATTAAAAATTAAAGAATTAGGTCAGGGGCGAATTGATGAAAATAGTGAACTCTGTTCACCTTCCTTAATTGGTGATAAATATATTATCAATGATGGAGATATTATTTTCTCATGGTCAGGTACGTTAATGGTAAAAGTATGGTGTGGAGGCTTATGCGGACTAAATCAGCATTTATTTGTTGTTGAGCCAAAAGAATATCCCAAATGGATTGTTTACCAATGGACCAAGTATCACCTTGACAACTTTATTCGTATTGCACAGGATAAGGCTGTAACTATGGGACATATTAAACGTGGTGAATTAGATAAGGCTAAGGTTGTTATACCAGATAAGAAGAATCTGCAAGTAATTAATTCATTAATGACACCTATATTTGAGCAAATAATCTCAAACGAAATAGAATCTCGTCGCCTCGCCATTCTTCGTGACACCCTGCTTCCGAAGTTGATGTCTGGAGAATTAAAAGTTTTCGATAAGCCAAATGACCAGAGCTAAACTTGTTTATGCTTTGGCATGGCGAGAAAAGTTCGAATGAAAATCAAAGTAAATGAAGTAGAAAAAGAAATATCTTAAAAGAAGATTGATATTCAATATTTTTTCGTAACTTTGTCATAGAATGAAAGAAAAAGAGCTATATATAAACTTCGACGAGTATATCCGACAAGGTGAACCTCAGAAACGCGAACGTGCTGATGCATGGCGCGTGGCTATTGGCTTGCAGGCTGTGGATGGGCTGAAGACATCTGAATATCTGCAAGAGACAGCGCGTCGTAATATCGAAGGAGAGATTACCATTGATGAGGCGCGTGAACTGGTGAAACAGTATTATATCAAGAAAACGACTCATGACAAAGGTGACGAAGATAAAGAAGAGGCAGACCGTGTATCAAGCAATATCTCGAAACTCTTGCAGACAGATGCTTTTACATATAGTGTAGCTGGGTTGGTTGCTATTCATCGCGCCATCTTCGAAGGTGTGTTTAAGCATGCAGGGCGATTCCGCGACTACGACATCTCGAAAAAGGAGTGGGTGCTGCGAAACGATACTGTGCTTTATGGACGCTGGCAGGATCTTCGGATGACAGTAGAATACGATCTGGAACAAGAGCGGCAGCTCGACTATACAGCCTTAAACAAAGACGAGATGGTAGAACACTTGGCAAAGTTTGTAGCTGGCTTGTGGCAGATTCATCCCTTTGGTGAGGGCAACACTCGAACCACTGCTGTTTTTACCATCAAGTATCTGCGCATGTTGGGATTCAGCGTAAACAACGACCTGTTTGAGCGCCATTCATGGTATTTCCGCAATGCACTGGTTCGTGCCAATTATCGTAATGTGCAGAAAGGCATTAATGCTGAGCCGTTATTCCTAGTACGCTTCTTCCGTAACCTGTTACTAGGTGAGGACAATCTGCTTAAAAACAGATATATGATGATAGATGGACCAGAGGAATGGAAAATGCCCGAAAGCGAACAAGTACAGGGCAAGCACAGGACAAGTACAGGACAAGTACAGGACAAGTTGCACACAGACAACTCCAATGTTGAAAGACTGGTTTATGTAATTGGTGAACAGGAACTGTCAGTAAAAGAAATGATGAATGGAGTAGGTCTTAAAGGACGTGATAATTTCTTGAATCTATATCTTAATCCTGCCATAACTGATGGTTATGTCCGTCTGTTATATCCTCAATCTCCTCGTCATCCCCGTCAGAAATACTTGTTGACTGTGAAGGGAATGATGCTTTTCAATGAATTGAACAAGTAATAAGGAAACGCCTATGTCAGACTATAACGAAGATCATTACGAACAGACGCTGATACAACTGTTTACAGAGCGATTGGGGTATGACTACCTGAATGGCTACGACATTCAGTGTGCGTTTACGGAAAAGGACTACTATTGTCCTTTATATCGTGACAGGTTGATGATCATGTTGAAGCAGTTGAATCCGAAACTGCCTCAATCTGCTCTTGATGAGGCAGAAAGAAAACTACTACATATCGAAGCAGGTAACATGGTGCAGAACAACGAGCAGTTTATGGACTATCTGCAACATGGCATCGAGGTGACCTTCCACGATGGGAAGGAACTGAAAAACGATATCGTATATCTGGTAAACTATAACGACCCTGCAAAGAATGACTTCCTGTTAGTCAACCAATGGACTTACGTAGAGAAGTCGAAGAAGCGTGCCGACCTGATTCTGTTCCTGAATGGACTACCTGTAGTGCTGATGGAACTGAAATCACCCTCAAGGGAAGAGACAGATGCCAGTGCTGCCTATCGGCAGTTGAAGAACTATATGAAGGAGATTCCTGGTATGTTCACCTATAATGTGTTCTGCGTGATGAGTGATATGGCAGAGTCGAAGGCTGGTACTATCACTTCGAGCGAAGACCGTTATATGCAATGGAAGTCGAAGGATGGCGTCTATGAGAGTACAGAGGTCGTTGACTACGATGTGTTCTTTGAAGGCATGTTCCGCAAAGAGAGACTGATAGACATCATCAAGAACTTCGTATGCTATTGCAAGGACGAAGGAAAAGACTATAAGATACTGGCAGGCTATCACCAGTACTTTGCTGTGAACAAGGCTGTGCAGCGTACAAGGGCTGCTGTGACAGGCGATGGAAAAATTGGTGTGTTCTGGCATACACAAGGCAGTGGTAAGAGTCTTTCGATGGTGTTCTATGCACATCTGCTACAAAGTGCAGTTTCTCAGCCTACCATCGTTGTCATCACAGACCGCAACGATTTGGACAACCAACTCTATACACAGTTTGCAAAATGTAAGGACTTCCTGCGTCAAGTACCTGTACAGGCTGAGACACGCCAGCATCTGAGGGAGTTATTAGAGGGACGCACAGCCAATGGTATTGTGTTTACCACGATGCAGAAGTTTGAGGACTATGATGCACCATTGTCAGACAGAAGGAATATCATTGTGATGAGCGATGAGGCTCATAGAGGACAATATGGTTTCGAAGAGAAGATCAATCCAGAGACTGGAAAGGTAAGTGTGGGAACAGCACGACTGATTCATGACTCGTTGCCTCATGCCTCGTTTATCGGCTTCACAGGTACACCTATCGCCATGAAAGACAGGAACACTATCGAGGTGTTTGGCGACTGCATCGATGTGTATGATATGACGCAGAGCGTTCTTGACCACGCTACAGTACCAGTCTATTACGAGAGTCGTGTTGTCAATCTGCAACTGGATGAAGAGACACTGCGACTGATAGACCAAGAGTATGAGCAGTTAGAGAAAGAGGGTGCTGACGAGGAACAAATCAGCAAGAGCAAGCATGATTTATCGCACTTGGAAGAGTTGTTAGGTGCAGATGTTACCATCGACTCGCTGGTGAAGGATATCCTGAATCACTATGAGAATAATCGTGAGCAGGAACTGACAGGAAAGGCGATGATAGTAGCGTATAGTCGTCCTATCGCTATTAAGATATACAAGCGTATCTTAGCGTTGCGTCCTTCGTGGGAAGAGAAAGTAAAGGTAGTGATGACAAGTGGTAACAACGACCCAGAGGAATGGCGCGACATCATTGGCAACAAACAATATAAGCAGGAACTGGCGAAGAAGTTCAAAGACGATGACGACCCGATGAAGATAGCCATCGTGGTGGATATGTGGCTGACAGGCTTTGATGTACCTTCGATGGCAACGATGTATGTTTATAAGCCGATGAGTGGACATAATCTGATGCAGGCCATCGCACGAGTGAATCGAGTGTTTAAGGGCAAGAACGGTGGTTTGGTAGTCGATTATATCGGCATTGCACAGGCATTGAAGGAAGCCATGAAGTTCTATACCACCAACGACCAGAAACGCTTTGGCGACCCGGATATCAAGAAGACAGCCCTGAAGAAGTTCCAAGAGGAATTGGAGATATGTCGAGACCTGATGCATGGCTTCGATTATTCAAAGTTCAAGGGTGCATCAGACTTGTCACGTGCTGACATCATCAAAGGTGGTACGAACTATCTGCTGGCATTGGATAAACAGGAACAGAAGAATAATTATCTGAAACATGCTACCTTGCTTCACCAGTCTATCACCTTGTGTCGCAGTCTGTTGAACGAGGAACAGCGTTGGGAGAGTGCCTTCTTCGAGACAGTACGTGTGATGCTGTTACGTTTGGGTGGTAAGGGAAAGATTACCAAGAAGGATATTGACGAGCGCATCAGAGAACTGATGAAACAGAGTGTGAAGAGTTCTGGCGTCATTCCTCTCTTCCAGAATACAGGTAAGGAGTTCTCGCTGAATGATCCTGCCTTCCTCGAAGAACTGGCCAAGATGAAAGAGAAGAATATCTCTATTCAGATACTGGAGAATCTGCTGAAAGACAAAGTCAAGGCTTTCCAGCATAAGAACATCGTACAAAGTGAGAAGTTCTCGGAGTTGCTGAATAATGCGCTGAGCAATTATCTGAAAGGCATGCTGACCAATGAAGAGGTCATTCAAGAACTGCTGAAACTGGCTTCGCAAATCAAGGAGACAGAACAGCAAGGCAACGACCTCGGACTGACTGACGAAGAGAAAGCTTTCTATGATGCCTTATCTCGTCCACAGGCTGTCAAGGACTTCTATAACAATGAGGAACTGGTGGCCATGACCAAGGAACTGACTGAGGCATTGAGAAAGAATAAGACCATCGACTGGCAACGTAAGGAGTCGGCTCGTGCTGGTATGCGTAAACTGGTTAAGCGTCTGCTGAAGAAGTACAAATATCCACCTGCAGAAGCCGAGTATGCTATGGACATCGTTCTGAAACAGTGTGAGGAGTGGACAGACGACGAGGAAGGTACAGCTATGGAGGTTTCCATGCAGCCAGTCTATGAATCCCTCGATATGGCCGCCGAACCCTTATTACCTCCTAAGGAGGATTGAAAGAACAAATACGATATAACTATGAAGAAGAAATTATTATTAATGACATTGGCAGGATTGGTATTTGCCTCATGTAATAGTAAGCAGCATCAAGAGAAGGCCACTGAGACGGCAGACAGTACTGTTGTGGATAGTGTGCAGGTGGAGAGTCAGCAGGAGAAGAAGGTGGAGAAAGAAGTGCCTGACATGACTTTCGAAGAGGCGGCTGGCGTGTATGAGACGCTTGATGAGAACATGAATGGCGTGAGCCGTATTGTCCTGATGGCTGACGGAAATGCCACATGGTGCATGATAGGTAGTCTGAACTATACGGAGTATACATATACCATTCATGGGAATACTATCTGCATGACTCCTAAAGGTGTCGAATCTGAGGATGACTGCTATGACTACGACGCAGATACACGTAGCATGAAAAACGAGCAGGGTACTATCTACTATCGGCAGATAGAAGAATAGGATTGAAAGAAGTAATACGATATAACTATGAAAAAGAATGTTATTAAGGACTTGGTTGTTCTATGGATTGCTTTGACAGCCCTTGTATGTGCAGCCCTGAATCTCCATATTTCCCTGAATATGTTGGGACAAAAGGATGAGGAATGATGGAAGAAAAAACTAATTATTCCCTCATAAAATTGGCAAAAAGAGACTAAAGTTCCCCAAGAAAATTGGCAGAAACAAGCCAAAGTTCCCCAAGAAAATTGGCAAAAAGTTTGGAAGTTCGTCCAGAAAAGTGTGTATATTTGCATTGATTATTTGTTCAGAATATTGACGTTTGAATAATAAAGATGGGCAAGAAAAAGGATGTTCTCGAATTTCCTCGTGCAAAAGGCATTGTGGTGAGTGGTGATATTCATGGTCGACATTATGGAACTGAGAGAAATTCCACCTAAAGAACTATCATAAAGAAAATAGTATTGTCAATAATTGGATAATTCTAAATTATATTTTATCTTTGCAGAAAAGAAGTTTGACTAAAATAATAACGATTATGAAGCCAATTTCGAGGATAATGATGACTGTAGTGCTACTGCTGGTGGCACTGACAGCGGATGCACAGTATGAGACAACGGGAACTATCAATTCCCGCTCTTGGAATGAAGGGATGACTTACTCTTTCTCAGGCGGTAGGGTGAGAGAGAAGGGAAATCCTGAGAAGGACTGCATAGAATATACGTATGAGGTTGAAGAGGGAACGAAACTTTCGTTCTCTTGCAGCAGGACGAAAAGTCCTAAAAAGGGAGGAAGCGTGCCTCAAGTTGAAATTTTTGACGACAAAGGCAAAAGGATTAAAAAAGCTACAGGTGTAGAAACAGCCTCCATGACCTATCATGCTCCTAAATGGAAAAAAGAATTTACTGTGACACTCGGAATTTCGCTGATGTCAAATACTGTGGCTGAGGTGGTCATTAAGTGCATCGTGATACCAAAGAAAAAAATAGCCCTATACAATAATCTTTGTCCCCATTGCCATCATAAAGACAGTAAGATCAGATTCAACGACTTATATGGAGAGGTGAAAATCCGTTGTAGCTTGGATGATAATGCTCCCTTTGAATTTGCCGAAAATGATACTGAAATCTTCGAGGACGACCTAATAAAGACGGAAGAAGAGTCTGGTGCCATCTTAGGATTGGAGGATATGAGTACCTATGTCATCAAGCCTGAAAGCACTCTTATTATTCATACGGAGGATGGCAATGTGTCCAAATTGGAGATGATAGTTGGAACGATGATTGCTAACTTCAAGAAGATGGCAGCGGGAAAGACCTTAGAAGTTGAGATGTCCCAATGTGTATGTGGTATCGAAGGTACCATCGTCGTATTTCAGCAGAAAGGAAAGGAGTCCAATGTTTGGCTGATGGCAGGCTCGGTGACTGTCAAGAGCAAGAAGACGGGTAAAAAGACGAAGTTGCAGCCTGGTCAGCGGAGTATCACGGGTAAGGATGGTGTCATACAGGTGAAGTCGTTCAATATCGAGGAGGGTGCCAAGAAGTTCGGCATCAAGATGAGCGAAATCAACAACCACTATAGCAAGAAGACCGCAACTGCTACTCAGGACAAGAACGCCCGCTATGACATGAAGTGCGCCGTGGTGAAGTATAAGTACACCAAGGGAAAGGAAACTGGACAGCACGAGCGCGTCTTCGACAACTATGGAAAGTTGGAACGTCGTCATGAGAAGACGTCAAAACAAGAGACCTATCTCTATATTCGTGACAACAAGAATTACAACCTTAACGTCAAGAAAAAGACCATGACGGTAAGCGCAGACAACCAACTGAACTTCCGTAATCCCAATGATTCCAGAATCAAGAAAGCGAATAAGCGGAAAACAGCTACCATATTGGGTAAGACCTGCACGCTCTACCAGACGAGCAGTTCGGACTACTGGGTGTGGAAGGGCATTGTCCTGAAGAAGGTGGATCGCAAGAAAGACGGCACTCAGGCCGTCATAGAAGCCACGTCTATCCAGACACCATCCTCCTTACCTGCCTCAACATTCGAAGTCCCCAAGGGATATAAGACGAAATGAAGTAAGAAGGAAGAACCAAATACGATAAGACTATGAAGAAGGATGATATTTATCAATAACTCCTTCATAAAAAGAGAAAATCAGAGATGAAGGTTTTGAATTCTTATTGTTCTTCGTACCTTTGCACCCATGATTGTGGCAAACATGAATCTCCATGAGGTTTATGACACGCTCATGGGTGAGATGCAGAAACTGGATTGGAAACGCGATGTCCTGCGCTCCAAGGCTGTCAAGGAGATGAACAGGCAGATGAGTTTTCAAAATTATGTGATGTATGACTACAAGATTCCATCATCCAACAACCAGTATATCATCTATTTCTATCGGGAATACCCCTTCGGACCAATCCTGTCGGACTACCTATGTGTTCTGTTCGACGGCACCAAACGGTTCATCATCAAGTGGACTGACTGGCGATCGCCTGCGATACATGTCTTCACCAGTCATTTTCTACAGCGTTATAAGGAACGTTTTCTGAAACAACCGGAAATGACCGCCAATGAGGTCGCCGTAAGGTTTCTGTCTCGAAACTCAGAGATGAAACCTATGGCTGTCGATGAGCGTATCAACAAGCGTATCGAGAAATATGGAGAGTTTGCTGGAGAGGGATACTTGGTTCCTGACGGCTTCTGTTTCAAATTGTCTGGAAAGGAGTATTTGGACGGGAAAGCATCTGTAGGCATCAGTTTCTTCACAACCTTCATGCCACTGGCTGATATGTCAAAGAGCCAGCAAGAAGCCATCTTTGATGAGTGCATGAAGGATATTGACGACCTAAAATCATAGGGAATACATTTCCAATTTTGGAAAATATGATGTATCTTTGCAGTCAAAACATCTGGCTGCTCCCCATTTAACTGGACACTAATAAAAACTATATGACAATGAAAAAGAACCTCATGAACCATGCAGCTGGAAGAATGGTGCTCACCTTCTTCTTTTGCTGCGCAATGACAACAACCGTAGTGAACGCACAAGAGGCAGAATCACCCATCAAAAAAGGGGAGCGTCTGGCAAAGGCTGCCAATGATGCCCCACAAGACTGGAAGAAGCAATACGATGCGGCAGAGTTCTATCTGAACGAGTCTAACGGAACCCCCAATACGAAACTGGCAGAAAAGTATGCCACTCGTGCCCTGGAGATTGCACAGAGCCAGACGGTAAAGCGTGATACCATCCTCGGCAAGTCATTTGAACTCATGTCTATTTTAGGGATGTATAACAAAAATTACGATCAGTTGATAGGCTGCTACGATCAGGCCATCCGTGCATACGTTGATGAGCTGGGCTATCAAAATACAGCCATACCACCACGCATTGCCTTCCTTGGTTCTTTGAAATGGATGCTTCATTCGTCGGGGGCTTACCCCTATGGTGATGCCGATGCCGTCAAAACCATACGTGAGGCATTTATTCTCAACAATCAATTGCCAGAGAGACAACGAGCTAAAGGAATGGGAGATGCTGAGACCATATATGCCTTGTCGCATGAGATACTGATGACGGAGTATAAGCAGTTGATGAAGGACAAGGTATGGCTGTGGACCGATCAGGCCGATGGCAAGACATATACCATCCTGGCTTTCGATGACTGGACAGTGGATCAGCCTGCCGGATTCATGACCACTATGTTTATTGATAGTCAAAACGGAAAAAAGGAAAAAGACTTTAAATACGGTTTTGTGCTGATGGATGAACAAGGAAACATCACAGAGCGCAAACCAACCGAATTCGCCTGGAATGTCAACTTCAACCTGATAGATAACGCCTTTCGTCTGAGTGATGAGACAAACCTCCGTGTGGTCAGTATCCCCAGCGAAAAACACCAGCAAATCGTCGATGCCTTCCATAAGTTTGTGAATAATAAATAATCTCTACTGTCCTTAAACAATGAGAACGAAACTAATGATGATGAGCTTGGTATGTATGTGTACCTCGATGCTCGCAAAGAACTACTATGCTGCGCCCGGTGCCAATGGTGACGGTAAATCCATCAACACTCCTGGCGACCTGAATAATTTGGCGTCGAAGACTATTGCAGGCGGTGACTCATTGTTTTTGGCGGATGGTGTATATTATATCACGGCAGCAGTTGACGTGAAGAATGCTGCTGGTACGGCTGAGAAGATGACCTATATAGGGGCAATGACTGGTGCGCACCCCATCATCGACGGCTATAAGATGGCGTATAACAACAATGGTCAGTCGAACGGTGTGCGAACGCGAGTGAATTATGTACACCTGTATGGTATTACTGTCCGTTATGCAGGCTTCAAGGGCTTCCTGATTGGCGGTAGCTACAACAAGATAGAAAACTGTACGGCACAGGCAAATGTGGACTCGGGGTTCGGAGTGAAGAATGCCGACCATTGCACGTTCATCAACTGCGACTCTTTCGATAATTTCGACTATGAGTTGGGAGGAACGTCGAACCCTGACTTTGGCGGCAATGCCGACGGTTTTTGTGACAAGCAGTTTACTGGCGACGGAAATACTTATATCAACTGCCGTTCCTGGAACAACAGCGATGACGGCTGGGACCTGTATAAGCGGGTCACAAGCTCGCCCATCGTGTTCATCAACTGTATCACCTACAACAACTCACCGGAGTACTACGACTTTACGGGTAATCCTCGTTTGGAGACCGACAAGTCGTGGTTTGACAGTGTAGAAGGAAAGCCGATGATAACATCAAAAGGACATTCAGACACTTGGTATCGCAACCACTATTATAACAATGGCAACAAGAACGGCTTTAAGATAGGTGGTGCCGGTGTGGCTACCGATGTGACGATGTATCGCTGCCTCGCTGTTGCCAACACCGTCAAGGGCTTCGACCAGAACTACACGCAGGGCAGCGTGAAGCTGTATAACTGCACGGGCTATGACAACAAGAACAACTACCACTTCGGCACTGCTCAGATGAATAGCCTCGACATCAGAAACAGCATCAGTTACTATTCTCACCAACCAGATGTCAATCCCATATCAGAATGGTGGGAGGATATCATCACCACTGGCAACTACACCCACAGCAGCAACAGTTGGGATATGGAGGGAATGGCACCCGTCGCTGCCGACTTCCTGAGTCTCGACCTTACGCTCGCCACTTCAGAGCGTAATACTGACGGCTCGTTGAACATCCCGACGCTGTTGTGTCTGGCTTCTGGCAGCAAATTTATTGATGCCGGTGAGGTCATCAACGGCTATACCGACTATCAGGGCAGTAAGCCTGACCTTGGCTGGCGAGAGTATGAGGGCGTACCCACAGATATCTCCGCCAACATCCATGCCTTGAATGGAGCCCGCCGTCTGAACGTTTATAACTTGAGTGGCAAACTGGTCGGTATGGTTCACGATGGCAACATAGATGCCTTGAATCTTCCGTCAGGCACCTACATCGTCAACGACTTTGATACTGGCAAATCCTTGAAGATAAGGAAATAATAGATGCGGTGGGTGTATCCCTAATCACATGGGTTTTTATTTGATTGGGAAAGACATATCGCCACTATACGAGATGCCCTCACGATTCCTTGCCTGTACGTCGATGGAGCTGTTCCCGTTGTCAAAGACCTCGATGATGTAGGTGTAGGTGTCCTCGTTGTTGCTCACTTGAATCGTGATCTGTCGTGCGTTCTTCGAACCCGGTCTCTCCTGATAGTCAGAGATAGGTGCTGTGAAGTTCAGACCCATTCCTCCTCCGTAGGGCACGCTGAAAGCCCTTCCGATATAGGGTAGATACGATATCAGGGTGTCGCCCTTCACCTCCAGAGACCAGTCGCTGTTCACTGTCTTCATCGGTCCGCGTAAGGGACTCATCGTCCGGATGTCGATGGTATAGTGACGGTTGTCGAGTGCGGCATTCACTTTTCTTGCCAGTTCTTTCTGCTCAGCAGGTGTCAGCGAGGCACATGCCATGATGGTAGCGGCAGTTATCAGTAAATATAGATATTTTCTCATTTCCATTAGTTTTCTTTAAATGCGACGATACGTGTCAGTGCCATGTCGAGATAGTAGGTGTCGCTGCATTCCTGGTCGTCGAGCTCATAGCGTACACGAGTGACCATCAGCTTCTGAAAAGGCTGATCAGGAGCATATTGGAGGTCAGGACGATAACGCTTCGCCTGTCGTGCCAGTTGGCGCAGGTTGATGACGATAGAGTCCGTCATGGCATGTGTGGAGTCGATGTCTGTGAAATGGATGGACGAGGGTTTCAGTCCCTCCCGCATGTTCTGTTCCATAAACTGCTCCACGAGATCCTCTGCCTCCGCCTGTGGTCCGCACGCAGTGAACAGCAGGGGAGCAGCGATACCTATTATAATATATAAAAGATGTCTCATGACTGATGGGGCATGCTCTTGAGGGTGAGTAACAAGTGGTCCCATACCATCTGGACAGTAGGGATGAGCAGACGCTCGTCGGGAGTGTGTACGTCACGCAATGTAGGACCGAACGATACCATGTCAAGGTTCGGATAACGCTCAGCGAAAAGACCACACTCCAATCCTGCGTGGATGCCACGTACAATAGGGTCTTTCTGGAACAGCTTGTGGTAGGTGTATCTCACGATCTTCTGCAACTCACTATTGGTACGCATCTTCCAGGCAGGGTAGCCTTCGGAATGCTCCACCTTGAAGCCAGCCAGTTTGAAGACGGCGGCAACGGTGTTGCACATGTTGTCGAGGTTCGACATTACATTGGAGCGTTGGGAGGTATAGACCTCAATCTTGTCAACGAGTGTCTCCACACGGGCAAGGTTACTCGATGTCTCTGTCATACCACCCAAAGCCTCATCCTGACAAATGGAATAGACCCCATTGTCAACAGCCTGTAGGGCATAGACAAAACGACGTGCTGTCTCATCGTCGATGACAGGCTCCGGATCATAGCTGCGCATGCGCCATACCATCTGGGTGTCTGTGACATGGAACTCCTCGTCGACCTCTGCGGAGAAGACGTTCCAATCGGCACGGATGTTCTCCTTGATGGCATTGGGTACTGCGAGTACGAAATAACCGCCACGAGGAATGGCGTTGTGCAGGCTTCCACCATGCAGACGTACCAGGTGTACATCATCGTAACGCTCCATCTCTTGATAAACGAAACGGGCAATAATCTTCAGACCGTTGGCACGCTTCTTGTTGATATCGTCACCAGAGTGACCACCTATGAGTCCTTTGACAGAACCCTTGATGAAGAAGTAACCGTTTGGAGCAGTTTGACGCCGGATATCGAGTGTTGCCGTTGTCGTACGACCACCGGCACAGCTGACGAAAATCTCACCCTCATCCTCCGAGTCGAGGTTGATGAGGTAGTCGCCTGTCATGAATCCAGCCTTCATCCCAAAGGCACCTGTCAGTCCTGTCTCCTCGTCACGGGTGAAGACACACTCGATAGGACCGTGTTCGATGTCGTTGCTGTCAAGGATAGCAAGCTCCATGGCGATACCGATACCATCATCGGCTCCCAGGGTAGTCCCCTTGGCACGCATCCACTCCCCGTCAATATAGGTCGTGATACCCTCCTTGTCAAAATCTATTGTCAGCTCTGGCAGGCAGTCACATACCATATCCATGTGACTCTGAAGGATAATCGTCTTACAGTCCTCATAACCTGGGGTGGCGCCTTTGCGGATGATGACGTTGCCTACCTCGTCGACAACAGTCTCCAACCCATGGCTCTTACCAAAGTCCTTCAGGTACTCAATCATCTTCTCTTCACGCTTCGAAGGGCGTGGAATTTCGTTAATCTTCGCAAATTGTTCGAAGACAACGGCAGGTTTTAACTCACTTTTATTCATTATTAATGTTTATTTTATCGGTTTTCTGAATTTATTGTTTAACTTTGCAGTCGATTTGCAAATGCAAAGTTAATCATTTATGGTGAAAATCCTGCTGTTAAGCACGTTAATAATTGCTATAGGGATGGCTTTTTTCCTGATTAAAGTCCTTTCCAGCAAGAACGGGACCTTCTCGTCGCAACATATCCATGATAGTAAGGCGATGAGGGAACGTGGCATCCGCTGTGTGATGGACCAGGACAAGGAGATGCGTCGCAAGAGCAGGTTCGCCGTTAGTGAGAAGTCGAAATAACGGAATTACGAAATAATAAAAGAAAAAAATGAAAAAGAACATTCTCGGCATGATGGCTGTTGCCGCCATCGCAGCACTCGCATCATGTAACAATGCAACTCCAAAGATGGACGAACAACCCGTAGCAGGTGACTCTGCCAATGGTGCAGGACTGAAGATCGCTTACGTAGAGGTTGACTCCTTGATGACACAGTATGAGTATTGCAAGGACTTCACCTTGGTACTCCAGAAGAAGAGCAACAATGCCCGTAACACCCTGACACAGAAGGGACAGCAGTTACAGAACGCCATGAACAGCTTCCAGCAGAAGTTGAACAACAACGGTTTCACTAGTCGTGAGCAGGCAGAGAGCCAGCAGGCTGCCATCCAGCGTCAGCAGAACGACCTGCAGCAGTTGCAGGCTCGCCTGGAGAATGAGCTCGCCAACGAGACCGCGACCTATAACGAGGGACTGCGTGACTCTTTGCAGCACTTCCTTGCCAAGTATAACAAGGACAAGAAGTATGATATGATCCTGACCAAGCAGGGTGACAACATCCTGTATGCCAATAAGCGCTTCGACATCACCGCTGATGTCATCAACGGTCTGAACAAGGCTTATAAGTCTACTTTCAACAAGACAGAAGAGAAGAAAGAAGAGAAGAAATAATCAATAAGTGGATATCCAGAAGATCCTACAGAAACTACGCATCGACGCACTCAACGAGATGCAGCAACACGCCGCCGAAGCCATCTTATGCTCCGACGGTGATGTTGTTTTACTCTCTCCAACGGGTTCTGGAAAGACACTTGCCTATCTGTTGCCATTGGTACAACTGCTGGATGCCTCGTCAGATACAGTTCAGGCATTGGTCGTAGTGCCAGGCAGAGAGCTCGCCTTACAGACGGATAACGTCCTGCATGACATGGGGGCGGGTATCCGCTCTGCCAGTTGTTATGGCGGACGTGCCGCCATGGATGAGCATCGGAAACTGAAAGAGGTCAAGCCGCAGATAGTCTTTGGCACCCCTGGGCGACTGAACGACCATCTGGCTAAGGATAATATCTCACGCTATGGTATCCGCTGGCTGATTATCGACGAGTTCGACAAGTGCTTGCAGATGGGGTTCCATCAGGAGATGGCAAAACTCATCAAGAGCCTGCCAGGACTGCAGCGACGCATCCTGCTCTCTGCCACTAATGCGGAGGAGATACCGCAGTTTGTCAATATGTCGAAGAAAGGGACGCTTGTCGACTTCCTCCCAGAGGATGAGCAGACCTCCGAGCGGGTGACACTCTATGAGGTGAAAAGTCCTGTGAAGGATAAGTTGGAGACGCTCCGTAACCTGCTGTTGAGTTTTGGTGATGCCAGCAGTATCGTGTTTCTGAACTATCGTGACTCTGTGGAGCGTGTGAACAACTACCTCCGAGAGCAAGGGTTTACCACGAGTTTCTTCCATGGAGGACTGGAACAGAAACAGCGAGAGGACGAGTTGTATAAATTCACTAACGGTTCCACGAATATAATGGTGAGCACCGACCTTGCCTCTCGTGGGCTCGACATCCCTGACATCGCCAATATCATCCACTACCATATGCCGGAGAATGAGGACGGCTATATCCATCGGGTAGGACGTACGGCACGTTGGGACAAAAAGGGTAGGGCATTCTTCATCACAGGTCCGGAGGAACATATCCCTGAGTATGTGGAGGGAGAGATCTCTCCGTATGTTGAGGCTCAGCCTCTACCAACAAAACCTTCTCTCCCCAAGATGTCAACCCTCTATATCGGCAAGGGAAAGAAAGACAAGGTGTCGAAAGGCGATATCGTAGGTTTCCTATGCAAGAAAGGCGGCCTGCAGTCGGATGAGATAGGACGTATTGACGTGAACGACCGTTATGCCTATGTCGCTGTGAAGCGAGAGAAGCTGCAACAGGTCATCCGTCAGACACAGGGTGAGAAAATTAAGGGCATCAAGACAATTGTGGAGCCTGTGAGATAGAAAATTGTAACACAGACTTGGCAAAACGTAAGAAAATTGCCGAAAATGCTTAATTCTTGCTCAAATATTTGCCCAATTCAAATAAAAAGTGTAATTTCGCATCGTTTTTACGAAAAAGAATAGAAAAAAGTATAATAACTCATTAAAATTGCAATCAAAATGAAGAAGTACAACTTTAACGCAGGTCCTTCTATCCTTCCCCGCGAAGTGATTGAGAAGACTGCACAGCAGTGTTTAGACTTCAATGGTTCTGGTCTTTCTCTGATGGAGATCAGCCATCGTGCCAAGGATTTCCAGCCCGTCGTTGATGAGGCAGTAGCTCTGATTAAGGAGCTCCTTCAGATTCCTGAGGGTTACTCAGTCATCTTCCTCGGTGGCGGTGCTTCTCTGGAGTTCTGCATGATTCCTTTCAACTTCCTGATTAAGAAGGCTGCTTACTTGAACACTGGTGTATGGGCTAAGAAGGCGATGAAGGAGGCAAAACTGTTTGGTGAGGTCGTAGAGGTCGCTTCTTCTGCTGATGCCAACTATACCTTCATTCCAAAAGGATGGAGCGTTCCTGCTGATGCAGACTACCTGCACATCACGACCAACAACACCATCTATGGTACTGAGATCCGTAAGGACCTTGATGTGAATGTGCCCCTGATTGCTGACATGTCATCCGATATCTTCAGCCGTCCTATTGACGTGAAGAAGTATGACGCTATCTATGCTGGTGCACAGAAGAACATGGCTATGGCTGGTGTGACAGTCATCATCGTGAAGGATGAGAAACTGGGTCGTGCACCTCGTGAGATTCCTACCATGCTCGACTATCGCACACATGTTGACAAAGGCTCTATGTTCAATACTCCTCCTGTAGTTCCTATCTATTGTGCACTGGAGAACCTCCGCTGGCTGAAGAAACAGGGTGGTGTAGAGGCTATGGACAAGCTCGCACAGCAGCGTGCTGAGATCGTCTATGGTGAGATCGACCGCAATAAGATGTTCCGTGGTACTGCCGTTGAGGAAGACCGTTCACTGATGAACATCTGCTTCGTGATGGCTGATGAGTATAAGGAGTTGGAGAAGGACTTCCTTGACTTTGCTACCTCTAAGGGTATGGTTGGTGTGAAGGGTCACCGCTCAGTGGGTGGCTTCCGTGCTTCTTGCTATAACGCACAGACCATCGAAGGTGTTAATGCTCTCGTAGCTTGCATGAAGGAGTTTGAGGCCAATCATTAATTAATAGTTCATCATGATGAAAGTATTAGTTGCAACAGAGAAGCCTTTCGCAGCAGCTGCTGTGAATGGCATTAAGGCAGAAGTAGAGGCAGCAGGTAATGAGCTCGTGCTGCTCGAGAAATATACTGAGAAGGCTCAGTTGTTGGATGCGGTGAAAGATGCCGACGCACTCATTATCCGTTCGGATAAGGTGGATGCTGAGGTGCTGGATGCAGCCAAGCAGTTGAAGATCGTCGTTCGCGCTGGTGCTGGTTACGATAATATCGACCTTGCCGCCGCTACCGCTCACAACGTGGTAGCCGAGAACACTCCCGGTCAGAACGCCAATGCCGTTGCCGAGTTGGTATTCGGTCTCCTGGTGATGGCTGTCCGTGGTTTCTATAATGGTAAGAGCGGTTCAGAGCTGCTGGGTAAGAAACTCGGTATTCTTGCTTTTGGTAATGTAGGCCGTAACGTGGCTCGCATCGCCAAGGGCTTTGGAATGGACGTTTATGCTTACGATGCATTCTGCCCAGCAGAGGTCATCGAGAAGGCTGGTGTACATGCCGTCGCCAACCAGGACGCGCTCTTCGAGACCTGTGATGTCGTTTCCCTGCATATCCCTGCTACTCCAGAGACCAAGCAGAGCATCAACTACGCACTGGTTGGTAAGATGAAGAAGGGTGGTATCTTGGTGAACACCGCCCGTAAAGAGGTCATCAACGAGCCTGAGTTAATTAAGTTGATGCAGGAGCGTGAGGACTTGAAGTTCGTCACTGACATCATGCCCGATGCCAACGATGAGTTCGCTAAGTTCGAAGGCCGTTATTTCTCCACTCCCAAGAAGATGGGTGCTCAGACAGCCGAGGCTAATATCAATGCTGGTATTGCCGCTGCCAAGCAGATCAACGCCTTCTTTAAGGATGGTGATACGAAGTTCCAGGTGAACAAGTAATTCATATTATAAGTATAACAAGAGAGAGGACTCGTTCCTCTCTTTTTTTGTTGTGTTTACTTCATCGGTTTCACATTGTATTGAAGAAGTAAATCACCAATAAGTGGCAGGGTATTCTGTCGACTCCAGTCAACAGGCATCTAACGTGTATATCTGAAGGCGAGCATGGTGAGGTCGTCGTTCTGTTCAGCACCGTCACGGAAGCGGTCGGTGTCGGCTTTAAGGGTCTCGATAATATCATGTGTACTGTAAGAGGAGTGTGAGTTCATCAGCTGGAGAATGCGCTCCTCTCCATATTGTTCCTGCTGACGGTTCTCTGCCTCGTTCAAACCATCGGTGTAGAGTAGTATCATACTGTCACTAGGTAAGTCCAGTTCCTCACCCACAAATTCCAGACCTGGCCATAGTCCGATAGGGGCATTGGTCTCTTTTACGTCAAGCAGTGAGAATTGTCCGTCGGCATTATTTATGACGGGTGGATTATGCCCTGCATTACAGTATTCTATCCGTCCGAGTTTCAGATCAAACATACAGATGAACATGGTGACAAACATCCCCATCTCATTGTTATCCGACAGCTCAGCATTCATACGGGTGGCTATCTCAGCAGGAGTCCTTCCCGTAGAAGCCAGTGTGCGGAATCCGCGTGTGGCCAACGTCATGAAGAGTGAGGCAGGCACTCCCTTGCCGCTCACGTCGCCAATGCAGAAATAGAGTTTCTCGTCTTTCTGGAGATAGTTGTACAGGTCGCCACCTACCTCTTTGGCGGGTGTCATCGAGGCATACATGTCGAGTCCCTTTATGTCAGGGAAGACACTGGGAATCATCGACATCTGTATGTCGCGTGCGATACGCAGCTCACTTTCCATGCGCTCCTTGACGGTGGTGGTCTCTTCGAGCTGGTCGTATGCCGTCTTCAGGTCGTTATGTGCTTTCGCAAGGTGCGCTCCCATACGGTGGTGCACAATGATATAGATGACGAGGAAAGCGATGAGCGCTGCCATTCCAATGAGTCGACTGATGTGACGCTGGCGTACATATCGCTCGTTCTCGGCAGTCATCTCAAGTTCTTTCTCGTGGACAGCCTCCTCTTCCCGCGCTTCGGCACTGCGCGAAAGCGTGATGGCTGAGTCGAGTCGTTCTGCGATGCTCATGCTCACGGCACGGGCTGTGTCTATTCGTCCTGCCTTCATGTTGATTTCAAACTTCTTCAGGAGCATTTTCTGTATGTTTTCCAGCGAATAGTCCACTCCATAGTCCTTCATCAGTGTCTCCATACTACTGAAATCGTCAGCAGCTTCCTGCCATAATCCTGCCAGCCGCAGATAGTCACTGGCCAGTATCTTACCTTCTGCCGTCTGGAAGAATGTCGTCTGACAGAACTTCTTGTAGACGTTGGTAGCTTCTTCCTTGCGTCCCAGTCCTTCTAAAGCCCTGGCAAGATAGACCTCGTAGCGTGCCCGTTGTTTGTCGGTATAGTCTGGACGAGCATCAGCCTGTTTCTCGTATCCGTCGATCAGTTGGTTCATGCGCTCGAGCCATACTACAGCCTTCTCATAGTCGCCTATTTCCAAGTAGTTGTAGCTGATGTTTATAACGCCCACGATAGCATCGCGGTAGCTGATGGCATTCGGGTGTTTCTTGATATTGTTAAGGTGAGCATTATAGGCTTCTTCCAGATTCTTGTAGGTCTTGTCTTCGCTCAATCCGAAACGGCTCTGAGCGCAACCTATGTAAATGAGCATGTTGGTGTATTCGCTGGTAGTGTCGCGCCCTAAGCTTTTTAACCGTTCTGTAGCGGGTATCGCCACTTTCAGGGCAGCTTCATATTCACTCCATGTACTCAAAAGACCTGTCAGGCGGTTGGTAATGCCGGCATACACCCGCACGTCTTCGTCGTCAGTAGAGTTCTCCACAGCGGCAATACCTGTTTTCCAGTATAGCTCAGCCATGCGCTTCTTCATCAACCGGTCATAGGCATAGCCCAGCCAGTAGCAGGCCTTACCCTCGGAAAAACATCCCAGCGTTTTGAAACTGTCTACAAGTTCTATGATACGGGGGTAGTCTTTGGCGATATAGGCAGCATAGACCATATCCTCAGCTTCTCTACGTTGTCTTTCCTGTTCTTTGGAGTTGCTTCCACATCCTGACAGGATGATGAAACCAGCAACCATCATAACAACAGCTATTCGTCGGAGTATGTTCTTGCTCATAAATCTATTCGGGTTACCTATGATATCTTATTTCAGGATGTATTTCTTTCCGTTTCGGATATAGATACCTCTTGAGGAGGGTGACACCCGTTGTCCTTTGAGGTTGTATGTACTATTATGATTTTGAGGAATCTCTTTTTTTATGTACTGAATGGAGGTCGGCTCCAGTTCTTCTATTGCCTCCTTGATACCCTCCATCATATAGTTGTTATAGATGGATTTGGTGGAGCGGTTGATAATGGTCATCTGGTTGTTGCCAGTACTGTTGGTGTCCCATGCAAAGGGAACGATACCTCGTTCCATACATACTTTATTCATGGTCTTATAGTATGCCTTGATAGAGGCGTTATGCTTCTCTTGGCTCTCATTAGTGCCGGAAATATTAGTTCGCCATATAACTCCATACTCTCCATTAATCACAGGAATACCCTTGTCCACGAAGTTTGTCTTCAGGCGGTTGGCAAGACTAATGATATCACTCTCCTCACCGTAGGTGGCATTATGCTTGGAACCACTGACATGATTGCCATTTCCCCAGTAAAAGAACATGTTACCCCAACTCTCGTCATTGGTCATTCCCCAGAAGTTCCAAGGATAGTAGAAATGAATCTCTATGGCAAGCTTATTACCGACAGGATCTGTCGGCATCTTGCTTGCCATCCAGTTGCAGGTCTTCTCTGTGTCAGTAGATGGTCCCTGTACAACTAATAATCGTTTGGCGTTGTTTCCTCCAGTGGCACGGACGGCATCAATGAAAATTTGTTCATACGAAACCAGTTGTGTGACAGTAGCCTCGTTCTCAACATTGGGCTCATTCAGACCAGCAAAGATAAGATGCTCGTCATAATCCTTGAACTCATTGGCAATCTGGGTCCAGATAGTTCTTAGAACCTCTTCGTTCTTGGTCTTAGTAGTACCTGTCGCATTGATATGCTCCTCCAGCCACCCTCCATCCCAGTGGTCATTTAGTATGACATAGAGTCCATCGTTGATACAGTAATCTACAACCTGTTTGACACGTGCCATCCAAGTAGCGTCAATGGTATAGGTCGCAGCATCACTGATATGTCCCAACACCCATGCACATGGTATTCTGACGGCTTTAAAGCCACAACTCTTGACATAGTCAATGATCTCCTGAGTGGTCTTGGTCCCTTGCCACGCTGTCTCAGAGGCAAGTCCGCCATTGTTGTTGTAAAGTCCTGCAGGATTACTTCCCCAGGTGACAGCCGCCTCCATCGTATTTCCAAGATTCCATCCAGGCATCATCTCTGATGCTATCTGGATAGCCGTCTTGTCCAATCCGGTTTGGGCATGTGGCATCCCTGCAGATGCCAAACACATACAAATGATTAGTAGTTTTCTCATATTCTTTATTTAAAGATGATTTTCTTTCCGTTCTGGATATAGATTCCTTTTTGGGGATTGGTCACCCGTTGTCCCCAGAGATTGTAATAGGTGTCGTCAACAGGTCGGTCAATGGTCAGGGGAGTGATTCCTACAACAATGGTACCTTCCAGTTCGGCTTTTTTAATAGTCACATTACTACCTTGGATAATCATTCCTTTCTGGCATAATGTATTATAAACAGACTGGTTGAAAGTAACGGTTACGTTATACTCTGTTCCTACAGTACCATTGGGATTATAATCGGCACCTTTTGCGGTTCCGTCAACAAATACACCAGTAAGGTATTTCCAGCTACCATCATTAAACTGAATATCTTGACCAGAATTACTGGTTACGGTAAATGTCAATTTAAGTTTCACAGACTTCTCAAAAGATGAGAAGGCGCTATTGGTAATATTGATGTAGCCAGGATACCCCCATGTTAACGTCTTCTCTTTTTGAAGACAGTTCAGGACTCCTCCTGTATCTGCTATGGAAGGATACTTATACCCACTGGTGCTCCCATAGTATGCATTTACGATAGTCTGAGCGAGGTCCGGCTGGTTGAAGATAGGCTGGATACGGAAGATACCGTCTGACAGTCCCATCCAATAGAAGGTGGCAACTTTATATTCCTTACATTTCTTAACCATATAATCAGCAAATTGAAACATCACGTCTCTTCGAAGGTCATAGTCGGTCTTACCGTCACCCTTGTCCACATTGGCAGTGCCCCATTCTCCCAGAATCATAGGAATACCTTTTGAGATAAAATGGGTGTTCCATGCACTTACCATATTGTCAATATCGTTTTTCACACCAGCGATACCATTCTCGATATTAGGATAGTCATGTACCTGAACCATGATGTGATTTGTAGCTGGG
Source organism: Prevotella sp. (assembly GCA_045117415.1). GTDB lineage: Bacteria > Bacteroidota > Bacteroidia > Bacteroidales > Bacteroidaceae > Prevotella. The sequence continues at coordinate 29,002 of JBGUNO010000002.1, forward strand.
TCTGTGGGAACAGTCAACTTTGAAAGTGGTTCCTGCAGATGAGTATTCCATGAACCACTACCACAGCATGCGGCATAAGTGTTCACCACGAGGTTACGTTTAGCGTTATTACCTCCTGTGGCACGAACGGCATCGACAAAGCTCTGTGCATAGTCACTGATGGCTTTATAGGCATCGTTAGCATCTGTCACATTATAGCCACCACTAGTGTTTGATGTAGCAAAATTCCAGGAATTATACTTGTCAAGCATCTCATTATAGCTCTCGAAAAGCAATTTCTGGTCGTAGTCCTTAAACTCAGTGGCTATCTGGTTCCACAGATTTTTGAATTTTTCCTTGTTGGTGGTATAGTTGCTTCCCTGTGCCTTGATCCAGTGATAGGACTTCCCGCTAGTGTCTGCTCCAGTGTCATGATGCACATTGATGATACAGTACATACCCTGGCTCAGAACATAACCAACGACCTCTTTGACACGAGCCATCCAAGCGGCATTGACATTCCCATCAATGTCCATGTGGTTATACCAGGTCACTGGCACACGGATGGCTCCGAAACCTGCCTCCCGGATCATCTTGAGTAATTCTGGAGTGGCATAGACCTGTCCCCAGCATACCTCAGATTCAAGTCCCTGCTGTCCCCAATAGCTGCTCTTGGTAGGGTCTAGGGCTCCTTCTGCTTGGTTATGTGCCTCAAGGGTATTACCCAGATTCCATCCAACACCCATGTTCTTTACTGCCTCTGTCGCTGGCTCAAAGTCCTGTGCATGTAGCGTCCAAACAGATACTATCAGCATACTGATCATTAATAGTCTTTTCATATTTTTGCTAATAGTTTAAGTTTCTGCCTGCAAATATACAGAATAATTTTGAAGATTCAGAACTTTTCCGTAAATTTGCAGAAATATTTTAAAACTTAGAAACAAAGAAACTATGCAAAGTGACCCTAAACAGTGCTTGTACTGCACGAACAATCAGACATTGCACGACTTGATGATTGAGATTTGTGAACTCTCCGTATCCCGTGCGTTCCTTTTTAAAGAGCAGACCTATCGTGGTCGTTGTCTTGTGGCTTATAAAGATCATGTCAACGACTTGAACGAATTGTCAGACGAAGACCGTAATGCCTTTATGGCTGATGTGGCTCGTGTGACCCGTGCCATGCAGAAGGCTTTCAACCCAGAAAAGATTAACTATGGTGCTTATAGCGATAAACTGTCGCATCTGCATTTCCATCTGGCTCCTAAGTATGTGGATGGTCCCGACTATGGCGGTACATTCCAGATGAATCCTGGTAAGGTGTATCTGTCAGATGCGGAGTATCAAGAATTAATTGAGAAAATCAAGGAAAACCTCTAATGCTCAATATAAAATAAACTATTATGGCAATCGTAAAACCATTTAAAGGAATACGCCCGCCCAAAGAATTGGTGGAGCAGGTAGAGAGTCGTCCTTATGACGTGTTGGACTCAGAGGAAGCACGTGCTGAGGCGGGCGACAATGAGAAGAGTCTGTATCATATCATCAAACCGGAGATCGACTTCCCCGTAGGTACTTCCGAGTATGATCCTCGTGTCTATGAGAAAGCTGCAGAGAACTTCCAGAAGTTTCAGGACAAGGGATGGCTTCTTCAGGATGCACGTGAGCATTATTATATCTATGCCCAGACAATGAACGGCAAGACACAATATGGTCTAGTGGTATGTGCCCATACCGACGACTATATGAAGGGTAATATCAAGAAACATGAGCTGACGCGTCGTGACAAAGAGGAAGATCGTATGAAGCATGTTCGTGTGAATAATGCGAACATTGAACCGGTATTCTTCGCCTATCCTGATAATACCGTCCTCGACCAGTTGATCAAGCGCTATGCTGCTACGGAGCCAGAGTATGACTTCATCGCCCCTATTGACGGTTTCCGCCATCAGTTCTGGATCATCGACGATGAGAAGGATATGGCAACCATCACAGCAGAGTTTGCCAAGATGCCGTCGCTCTATATTGCTGACGGACACCATCGCTCCGCCGCTGCCGCCTTGGTAGGTGCTGAGAAACAGAAGCAGAACCCTCATCACAAAGGGGATGAGGAATATAACTTCTTCATGGCAGTATGCTTCCAGGCAAGCCAGTTGACAATCCTTGACTACAACCGTGTGGTGAAGGATCTTAACGGTATGTCGTCCGAGGAGTTCCTTGCTGCTCTTCAGGTGAACTTCATCGTAGAGGATAAGGGTATAGAGATTTACAAACCAGCAAAACTCCATGAGTTCTCACTCTATCTTGACCAGCATTGGTACAGTCTGACTGCCAAGGAGGGAACCTTCGATAATACCGATCCTATCGGGGTGCTGGATGTGGATATCAGCAGTCGTCTGATTCTCGACGAGATACTGAACATCGGCGACCTCCGTTCTTCTAAGCGTATCGACTTCGTTGGTGGCTTGCGTGGACTGGGTGAACTGAAACGTCGTGTGGACAGTGGTGAGATGCGAGTCGCCCTTGCTCTCTATCCTGTCACCATGCAGCAGATCATGGATATTGCCGACAGTGGTAAGATCATGCCGCCGAAGGCTACGTGGTTTGAACCGAAGCTGCGCAGCGGACTCGTGATTCATAAATTGTCGTAATACCGTCATACCGTTATAAATGTTATAACGAAAAATGACAACTGACGAATATCGCACCATAGCAACCACAAGCGAGGGATATTACACCGAGAAACGGAGTAAGTTCCTCGCTTTTGCGCATCATGTCGAGACTGTCGATGAGGTGAAAGAGATCCTTGCGGGCTATCGCAAGAAATACTATGATGCCCGTCATGTCTGTTATGCTTATATGTTAGGGGCGGGTAGGGAAGAGTTCCGTGCCAATGATGACGGGGAACCTTCCTCGACGGCAGGAAAACCGATTCTTGGACAGATTAACTCCAATGAGCTGACGGATATTCTGATTGTCGTGGTGCGCTACTATGGAGGTGTGAACCTGGGGACGAGCGGTCTGATAGTCGCCTATCGTGAGGCTGCCGCCGATGCCATCGCCCATGCTACGATAGAGACACGTCAAGTAGAGGAGATTGTCACCTATTCCTTTGCCTACCCACAGATGAATGACGTGATGCGCATCGTCAAGGAGATGAATCCACGTGTCTTGTCTCAGACATATGATAATACGTGCGAGATACGCCTCTCCATCCGCCAGAGTGAGGCAGAGCAATTGCGTAACCGTCTCAGTAAACTCCTTTGATGTATTTGTTGGGAATATATTTGGCAGTTACTTAAAAAAGTATTACCTTTGCATCCGCAAAAGCGAAAAGGAAGGAAAGGAAGGAAAGGAAGGTTGGCAGAGTGACCGAATGCGCTGGACTCGAAATCCGGTATACCCCTTTCGGGTATCGGGGGTTTGAATCCCTCACCTTCCGCAAACGAAAAGAGCAGCCGTGAGGTTGCTCTTTTCGTTCTACGGCAAGAATAATATTTATATTTGCCGCAATGTTGATATTTTTTTGTAATTTTGCAGCAATATACAACAAAAAAGATGAGACGAATCATATTAATAACAGGCGGACAACGTTCTGGAAAAAGCCAGCATGCCGAACAGATGGCATTACGTCTGACGGACCATCCCGTCTATCTTGCCACTGCGCATATCTGGGACGAGGAGTTTCGTCAGCGGGTATTAAGGCATCAAGAGCGTCGCGGTCCCCAGTGGACTAATATAGAGGAAGAGAAAATCCTGAGTCGCCATGATGTCACAGCTCGTGTCGTTGTCATTGACTGTGTCACCCTATGGTTGACAAATTTCTTCTTCGAGCAGCAGGATGTCAGCAAGACCCTTGAGTCCGTCAAGGAAGAGTTTGACCGTTTCACGTCTCAGGACGCTACCTTTATCTTTGTTACCAACGAGATTGGCAGTGGCGGTGTGAGTGATAATGTCGTCCAACGACAATTTACCGATTTAGAAGGATGGATGAACCAGTATATCGCCTCGAAGGCTGATGAGGTCATCCTGATGGTCAGTGGAATTCCTTTAAGTGTGAAATGAGAGATTATAAGATACCGTTTTTTGACGAGACATTACGTCCTTCAATACAGGAAAAGATAGATAACCTGAACAAGCCTAAAGGTTCGTTGGGCAGATTGGAAGATCTGGCAATGCAGATATGTCTGATTCAGCAGACCCTCCATCCCGTATTATCCAATCCTTGTCATTTGTTATTAGGTGGGGATCATGGTATTGAGCGGGAAGGTGTTAGTGTGTCCCCTCGTGAGGTCACTTGGCAGCAGATGATTAATTTCACTGAGGGCGGTGGTGGCGTGAATATGTTTTGTCGCCAGCATGGTTTCCGTTTACGGATTGTCGATGTGGGAGTAGATTATGATTTGAGTGCAGTTCCAGGCATCATTGACAGAAAGATTGCTCGTGGCACGAGGAATTTCCTTTATGAACCAGCTATGTCGGAAGAGGAATTTGACAAAATGATGGAAACGGGAGTGTCATTAGTGGATGACTGTTTAGCTGAGGGTTGTAATATCCTATGTATCGGAGAGATGGGTATTGCCAACACCTCCCCCTCCAGTATCTGGCTGCACCTGTTCTCCCAAATCCCACTCAAAGACTGTATCGGTGCCGGTGCCGGTCTTGACCTCCCAGGGATACGTCATAAATACGAAGTACTCTCTCAAGCAGTAGAACGCTTCCTTCACCACAACCCACAGCCCTCAACACTTCACATACTCCGTTACTTTGGAGGCTATGAGATGGTTACAGCCATAGGTGCCATGTTGCATGCCGCCGAACACCGTATGGTGATATTGGTGGATGGATTTATCATGACAGCCTGTGCGATGGCGGCTATCCTTATTAAGCCGGAGGTCAGGCAGTATATGATTTTCACCCATTGTGGAGACGAGGCGGGGCATCAGATGATGCTGGAGACCATAGGTGCTCATCCGCTACTGCGTCTCGGACTGCGACTGGGAGAGGGCACGGGTGCCCTTTGCGCCTATCCCATCATTGACTCTGCTGTGAGGATGATCAACGAAATGAATAATTTTGAGAGTGCCAATATCACCAAATACTTCTGACAGATGGAAATAGCTATTGACCAGACCCATTGGTATGACCGTATCTGGGCTTCCTTTATTTTCTTCACCAGACTTCCGTTCTGGCGATTGCACGAGCCTCCCCGTGCATGTTATAAGACCGTTGTGGAACATTGGCCATTGGTGGGATGGCTGACGGGTGGGGTGATGGCTTCCATATTATATTTCGGTAGTATGGTTATGCCATACCTTGTGGCAGTCATTGCTGCCATGGTGGTACGTATGCTGGTGACAGGAGCCTTACACGAAGATGGCTTGGCAGATTTCCTGGATGGTTTTGGAGGGGGTGGGAGAGACCGCCAGCGAATACTGGATATCATGAAGGACTCGCGGATAGGAACCTATGGCGTGTTGGGACTGGTATGCTATGAGTTGTTGCTGGGTGCAACACTCTTCTCCCTTTCTCCGAAAATGGCTGCGTTTATGATCCTTGCCGCGGATCCCTTTAGTAAGATGGTGACCAGTCAGCTGGTCATGATGCTCCCTTATGCTCGTAAGGAGGAAGATGCGAAGTCGAAGACCGTCTACCGGAAGATGGAATGGAAAGCTGGTGTCAGTCTTGCGATACAGGGACTGCTGCCTATGGCAGGTTTCCTTTTCCTGACCCGTCTGCCATGGACGATGATTATCTTCCTGCCATGTCTGGTGATGTATTTCCTTTACCTGCTCATCCGTCAACGACTGCAAGGATATACTGGCGATTGTTGTGGTGCTGTCTGCCTGTTGGTGGAATTAACGGTCTGTCTGGTCGTCAGTTCCTTAGTGACACATCCAATAGGATAAGGCGACCAAGACGATCATCATCATCTCAGCCATCCGATTGATACGGATGGCTTTTTTCATGTCGTCCGTATCGAGTTGCTTCTCGTGTTCTCCGATATATGGCTTGTCAAACTGTTCTCCGAAATAGGTATGGGGACCCCCGAACCTGCAGTTCAGGATGCCGGCAAGAGCCGCCTCGGGATAACCGCTATTCGGACTGGCATGTTGACGTCCGTTTCTCCATACGAAACCCAACAGTCTCAACTTCCCAGATACAAGAATCATGAGAAGGGATGTCAGACGGGCAGGGATGAAATTGGCGACATCATCAATTCTTGCAGCCCAACATCCAAAGTCCTTATAACGCTGTGTGTGGTAACCAATCATGGAGTCTAGGGTATTGACCATCTTATAAGCCAGCATACCAGGCGTCCCTAACAATGCCCACCAAAACAAAGGGGCTATGACACCGTCGCTCAGGTTCTCGGCGAGTGTCTCCAATGCCGCTGTTCTTACTTCCTGTGCGGAAAGTCCGGAAGTGTCTCTCCCTACGATGCGTGCCACCTGCTGTCGTCCTTCTTCCAATGATCTGTCAACGGCAAGGAATACTTGTCGTACCTCACGGATGAGGGTCGTTCCAGCCAGACAATAAAAGATAATGATGATGTTAAGAATAGGTGCGAATTGATTGATGACCCATCCCGCCAGGAAGACGAGGATGATATATGCGATTGCCATCAAGGCTCCTTTCAGCATCCGGTGTCTCCCACTATTTAACCACTTCTCCCCCCATGCTATCATCTTGCCGAACCATACTACAGGATGGGGGAGACAAGAAGGGTCGCCCAGTAGCAGGTCGAGGATCCACCCCCCTAACAATGGTAAGATACCTATCAGTATATCACATGTCTCCTGTTGTATTTCCATATTGCAAAAGTACAAACTAATTGGGAAAAACAAAAAATAAACGGTAATTATTTGCAGATACCAAAATACATTCGTATATTTGCAAAGTATAAAAAAACGTAATCATTATGGATCTGATTCATTTAATCGCAGTGATTGTGCTGATAGTCCTCGGAATAGTTATCTACATGCACAAAAAGAATCAAGACTAAGAAAAGAAAAGAGAAACATCCTGTGGAGGTTTCTCTTTTCTTGTTTGTCTTACTGATTAGCGGCAATCCTGCTCTTCACCTTATCGACATAAGCGTCAATCGTGGCAACAGCCACAATGTTGACGACATCACGGACAGAGGCGCCAAAATCGATGAAGTGGATGGCCTTGTTCAGTCCCATCTGGATCGGACCAATAATCTCGACATCCGCATCGAGCATCTGCAGCATCTTATAAGAGGAGCGTGCAGAGGTCAGGTTAGGGAATACCAGTGTGTTCACATCCTTACCATTCAGACGGGTAAATGAATACTGGCTATCACGTAACTCACGGTCGAGGGCAAAACCTAACTGCATCTCACCGTCAATGGCAAGGTCAGGATATTGTGCTTGCATGATCTCGGTGGCACGGCGTACCTTCATGGCACCATCACTGGTAGAGCTACCGAAGTTAGAGTGGGAGATCATAGACACCACAGGCTTCTCGTTGAAGAAACGTACGCTGGTGGCTGCCAATTTAGCAATATCTACCAACGTGTCAGTGTCTGGATTCTCGTTGACGAGGGTGTCTGCGATATAGAGTGTGCCTTTCTGGGAATTGATGATATGCAAGGCACCGAAATGCTTGTACTCTGGACGGATGCCAATCACTTCCTTGACCACTTTCACCGTGTTGGAGTATTTGGTATAGAGACCTGTGATGAAGGCATCTGCCTCACCCGTCTCCACCATCATCATACCGAAATAGTTACGCTCGAACATCTTGTCATTAGCCTCCTGGAAGGTATAACCGTCACGCTGACGCTTCTCCGTCAGGATACGGGCATAACGCTCGCGACGCTCCTGCTCTGATGGATGGCGCAGATTAACAATCTCAATACCCTCGATGTTCAGGTCGAGTTTCTTTGCCAATTTTCCAATCACCTCGTCATTACCTAACAGGACAGGATGACAGATACCTTCAGCCTTGGCTTGTACAGCAGCTTTTAACATGGTGGGGTGTACAGCCTCTGCGAAAACCACACGCTGGGGATGGGCGGCGGCAGTGGCATAGAGCTTCTGCGTGAGTTTCGTCTCTTGTCCCAACAACACACTCAGCGAATTCTTGTACTCTTCCCAGTTCTCGATTTTCTTACGAGCCACGCCACTCTCAATGGCAGCCTTCGCCACAGCGGCACTGACCTCAGTGATCAAACGGGGATCGACAGGTTTCGGAATGAAATAATCACGTCCAAAACTGAGGTTATTTACTTTATATACATCATTCACCACATCGGGAACAGGTTGCTTGGCAAGGTCGGCGATGGCATGAACGGCAGCCAGTTTCATTTCCTCGTTGATAGCGGTGGCGTGGACATCCAAGGCACCACGGAAGATATAGGGGAAACCAATAACGTTATTAATCTGGTTGGGATAGTCCGTACGCCCCGTAGACATTAAAGTGTCGGGACGAGCCTCCATCGCGTCCTCATAGGAAATCTCAGGAACAGGGTTGGCAAGGGCGAAGATGACGGGATCCTTAGCCATCGTCTTCACCATCTCCTTGGAGAGCACATTACCCTTAGAGAGTCCGACAAAGACATCAGCGCCGTTGACTGCCTCTTCCAAGGTGTGGATATCCGTCCGCTGAGTGGCAAAGAACTTCTTCTGCTCGTTCAAGTCCTGACGTGCCACACTGATAACCCCTTTCGAGTCAAGCATCACGATATTCTCCTTCTGGGCACCAATCGCCATATAGAGCTTGGTACATGAGATAGCAGCGGCACCAGCACCGTTGACCACAATCTTCACATTCTTGATATCCTTACCAATCACTTCTAGGGCGTTCTTCAGTCCGGCGGCGGAGATAATTGCCGTACCATGTTGGTCATCATGCATCACAGGGATGTCGAGGGTCTTTTTCAGACGATCCTCGATATAGAAACACTCTGGTGCCTTGATATCCTCCAGGTTAATACCTCCAAAAGTGGGGGCAATACGCTCCACAGCCTCACAGAACTTCTCCGGGTCCTTTTCGTTGACTTCGATATCAAAGACATCGATGCCACCATAAATCTTGAAGAGCAGACCTTTTCCCTCCATGACCGGTTTACCACTCATGGCACCAATATCACCAAGTCCGAGAACGGCGGTACCGTTGGAGATAACAGCAACAAGATTACCTTTGTCTGTATACTTATAAGCGTCATCCGGATTCTGCTGAATTTCCAGACAGGGGTAGGCGACGCCAGGTGAATAAGCTAATGAGAGATCTGTTTGTGTTCGATAAGCCTTGGTGGGCTTTACTTCAATTTTACCAGGGCGCCCAGTCTCATGATACTCAAGGGCAGCCTCTTTTGAAATTTTAACCATACAAAATATTTTATTGTTTACTTTTCCATTTTCCTCGCAAAATTACAAAAAACTCAGTGAATTCAAATAAATTTTTAATCTTTTTAGTAACTTTGCATTCAAAATGATTACTTATGCAGGAAATAAAAGATTTGAATGCGTATAGGATGTCACTGAAGGAGAAAATCCTTGAGGCAGCCATGACTGCATTTGCCCGACATGGTATTCGTGCAGTGAAAATGGATGACATTGCCTCTGGGCTATCTATCTCCAAACGCACTTTATATGAGATATATGGTGATAAAGAGTCATTGCTCTTTGCCTGTGTGAAGAAAGGACATGAGAAGAAACTGCAATACATGAAGGAGTACGCCCAGAACCATAATGTGATAGAGGTTGTGGCAGAGGCGTATCGTAGGAAAGTGGAAGAGACGAATAGGGTCAATTTCCTCTTCTATCTTGATATCCAACAGTATCCGAAAGTGATGAGGCTCGTGGAGGAGAATCATGCGAGCCTCCATGAGAGTTTCATGCTTTTTATATCACGTGGCGTAAAGGAAGGATATTTCCGCAAGGAAGTTAACTATGAGCTAATCTCCTATATGTTTGACGTGATAGGGGAGTCGGTGGCGAAGAATAAGCTCTTTATGCGCTATCCCTCAGAGGAGCTGTTGAATAACTTCATTCTGGTTCCTTTCCGCGGCTTCTGTACTGAGAAAGGACTGAAAGTCTTGTCGCATACTAAGTTGTAAATGCTTGATAAAAAAGAGATTGGAAGATTCCGTAAAAGAGTCTTCCAATCTTCTTTCTAAGAGGTGCCTGGCGGATTCGAACCGCCGTAGACGGTTTTGCAGACCGTAGACTAAGCCACTCATCCAAGGCACCTTATCGTCTTAGCGGATGCAAAGTTAATACTTTTCTTCGGATTGACAAAATTTTCCCTCACTTTTTTTCTTGAAGTCACATCCAGGACAGTTGTCACAGGGATTTGATGGGGTTGTGAGACTGCGAAACAGTCGCCATGCCACATAGACTGCGGCGATTGAGAGGATGATGATGACAAGGAGGAGTTGCATCGTGATTAAAGCTTGGAAAGTTTACGTAGCATCAGCTTGTTGATGGCTTGTATCTTCCGTCCACCTTTCTCGATGTCTTCACGTACATTATTTATATTATTAAAGAGTTCGCTGAATGCATTCAACAGGGGATTGGGCTGACTGTTGTCCTCAATAGCCTCCGGGTTGGTGATGATACGGATGCCCAAAGGCTCGATATGCACCTCTATATCCTTGCCAGTCATGATAGGGTCGCCATCAAAATGGATGGCACCAGACTCCTGGCGGTGGATATGTATCTTCCGTGCCTGAAAGGTCTTGATCTTAGAATTGTTGGTCAGCGTCTTGTTAAAGAGGTCAATACTGATTTGTGGAGCCTCCATGGCAGTGAAAGGCTCCATGATAATCACGTCCATCACACCGTCCCTCATGGAAGCCTGTGGTGCGATATAGGCATTATTCCCGTATTGAGAGGCGTTGGCACAGGCAATCAGGAATGCTTTGTAACGGCGGGCTCCTGTCTCGTCTTCCACCTCATAGGTCTCAGGCTTGTAGTTGAGACCTTCCTTTAGCACATTCTCCACGTAAGTGATAGGGCCACGCTTGCCTGCCTCGGCGAATTTCAGTGAGATGAAAGCATCGAATCCCATGCCGCAAGTACAGAAAAACGGGATTCCATTGATGACTCCGTAATCGAAGGTCTCTATCTGGCATAGGTTGATGATATCGAGTGCCTTTCGTGCATTCATGGGAATGCACAGATGGCGCGCCAGTCCGTTTCCGGAGCCACAAGGAATGATGCCCAATGCTGTTTGGGAATGCGTCACAGAGCGTGCGACCTCATTGATGGTACCGTCTCCACCGACAGCCACGACGATGTCGATACCGTCCTTGGCACACTGACGCGCGATGTCTGCAGCGTGTCCTGCATATTCTGTCAAGCGGATGTCTGCCTCAAAGCGGGTCGTATCAAGATGATCCTTGATCATTTCAAGGATGTCTTCTTTCTCATGCCCACCAGATATGGGGTTTATAATAAACGTAATTTGTTTTTTCTGGCTCATATTCCAAATGCAAAATTAAAAAAAACAGCAGAAATATCCGATGTATTTGGAATAAATTTCAATTATTTTACGAATTATCTTGGAAAACGTGCACTATTTGATAAAATTTGTGTAACTTTGCAGTCTGAAAACGAAAAATTAACGAATCGATTCTTATAGGAATGGGACAGTTACAAGAGAGATACAAGCATTATCGTGAGCCGCAGAAGTTTATGGAGGCTGACGTATACCCTTATTTCCGTGCTATTGAGGGGAAACAGGGAACGGAAGTGGAAATGGGCGGTCACAAAGTGCTCATGTTTGGTTCAAATGCCTATACAGGGCTGACAGGAGACCAGCGTATTATTGATGCCGCGAAGGCTGCTTTGGATAAGTATGGCTCAGGTTGTGCGGGCAGCCGTTTCCTGAATGGAACACTCGACCTGCATGTGCAATTGGAAAAAGAGATATCTGCATTTATCGGCAAGGATGACTGCCTTTGCTTCTCCACAGGATTCTCTGTCAATCAGGGTGTTCTAGCTATGGTAGTCGGCAAAGATGATTATATTATCTGTGACGATCGTGACCACGCCAGTATTGTGGACGGTCGTCGCCTTTCTTTTGCCAAGCAGCTTCATTACAAGCATAATGATATGGAGGACTTGGAGCGTGTGCTTCAGAAACTTCCTTATGATGCCATCAAATTGATTGTCGTCGATGGTGTGTTCTCTATGGAGGGTGATCTCGCCAAACTTCCTGAGATTGTGGAACTGAAGCATAAGTATAACTGCTCTATCATGGTCGATGAAGCTCATGGTATTGGTGTGTTCGGTAAACAGGGACGTGGTGTGTGTGACCATTTCGGACTGACGAAGGAGGTTGACCTGATTATGGGTACGTTCTCGAAGTCACTTGCCTCCATTGGCGGCTTTATCGCATCCGATTGGGATACCATCAATTTCCTGCGTCATACATGTCGTACTTATATCTTCTCGGCATCCAATACACCTGCGGCTACTGCTGCTGCCATGGAGGCTCTGCATATCATTCAGAAAGAGCCGGAACGTATCGAGGCATTGTGGAAAGTTACTAATTATGCATTGAAGCGTTTCCGTGAGGAGGGCTTCGAGATTGGTGATACAGAGAGTCCTATCATTCCGCTTTATGTGCGTGATGTCGATAAGACGTTCTTAGTGACGGCACTGGCATTCAAAGCAGGTGTGTTCATCAACCCAGTCATTCCGCCAGCATGTGCGCCACAGGATACTCTGGTGCGTTATGCTTTGATGGCTACCCATACCGAAGAGCAAGTTGACCGTTCGGTTGTTGCTCTGAAAAAGATCTTTGTAGAACAGGGTATTATAAAATAATTGCGGAAAAATTTGCAAGGGTTACAAAAAATGTGTACCTTTGCAGCCGCAAAAACGAGGTGTAGCGCAGTTGGTAGCGTTCCTGGTTTGGGACCAGGCTGTCGCAGGTTCGAGTCCTGTCACCTCGACTCAGGTAAATATGAAAGACCGCTGACTTACGAAAGTCAGCGGTCTTTTTATGCTTTTCCCCGACATCTTATGGTATTTGCCGTCGTTACCGACTCATTGCTATTGCTATTATCAGCTTCAGTTCGTGATGCGTTGCAAAATTGCTGATTATTCTCGAAATAATCTTTTCTGACCTTTAAGGATGAACATCTTGTCTGTGTTTGGCTCTATCTCAGCCTTCTCGACTTGTTCTACCCAATTCTCGGGTGCAACCTCCTCAATGGAGATGCTGATAGCTTCAGGAGCACAGCCCCAGTTATCCACAAAAGCCCTGTTGATGGCTTCTACTACCTTTTCTTTTGTTGCCTGATCCTTTGGATAGGCTTTGATTCTGATGTATGGCATATCTAAAAACTATTAAATACAGATGCAAAAATAATCATTATTTCCCAAATATGTGTATCTTTGTGGCGATTATTCAGATACTTTATGATTTAAACCCAATAACCAGTCATTTAAAATATAATAATATGATGAAGAAGTTTTTTTTGATGATGTTTGCCCTTGCGGGCATGACAGCAAACGCACAAGGTATTAAAAGTGGTTCCAAGTGGAATATCAATAATCTGGTCTATGAAGCTAAAGTGAATATCGACAAGACCGTCACTTTCACTGCTATGGCAGAGGGGGAAGAACTGGCTTTCCGCCTGACTCCAAACTATAGCAAGAAAAATGAGTATGTCCTCTCGGAGGAACTGAATGCTGACGGTTTCAATCCTTTCAGCAAGACCCCTCGCGCCAAGTACATCGAGAGGCAAGGCTGGAAACTGCTCTGCCTGTATGATCTGAAAGGCAATCTGCACGATGTGCTTGACGGCTCTTTCATGGGGCAAGGCGAGGACGTGGCAATAGGCAAGTGGATGCAGCAGATCATGGGCAAATACGTCGACAGCTATGGGGACACGTTGGAGATTGGTCGCGAGATCATCTATGAGAAAGGTGTCGCCCGTGCCGAATATAAGAATATCACTTTTAATGGCATTGTCACAGGCGTGCTCAATATCAGTGGACTCACTGACCTTGAAGGTACGTGGGAGGCTGTGCAGACGCTCGATGGTCTGACTCTCTATGAGGTGGAACAGGACGAATACGGCATGTTCAAGCGTAAGGACCAGAAGAAGATTTTACGTTGGGTGAACACAGAGCCGCGCTTTGGCTATGCCAATCGCATCCTGCTCAACGACAAGATGTTCCGCAAGATGAAGAAACCTACGCTCCGCATCATGCGTAACTCCATCTTGGCAAAGCATGGATATATGTTCTCATCACGAGACCTGGTGGATCATTTCGGCAGCCAGCCTTGGTTCAGTCCGCGTCCTTCAAACGATGGAGTTCTTGATGAACTGTCATTGGTGGAAAGTCTGAATATCGAACTTATCAAGTGTGAAGAGACTGAGAGGTCAGATAACGCGAAATGAGGATACTGGATATTCCTGCATCATTTTCTCGATGAGAGGGCAATACCAGGTCTTGAACTGTTCTGCAGTAGGTGTGTGACCACCGGGGAAGTGATAGCTGTAGAGATAATGCTCCAGGAACAGCGGCTCAAAATGTGCCAAGGTGTCCTCCTCGCCGAAGATGCCCCATACGCGCTCCTGATACCCTCCACGAGACTCACCGGGTCTCGTGGCATCTCCCTTAGATATATGACAACAGTCAAACTGATGCGCCTCCAGTTCCTCGAACTCATTAATCAGATTGTCGTCAATGGTAAAATCCTGCTTGCCGTCAGCACGAGGTGACTTATACTGATGGCTGCCGATGCGCTCACGCAAGAAGTCTGACATCTTGAAATGGGGATTGCCTAATAGTGCAGGCACTCCGATAATCGGTGAGATCATCTGTGCATAAAACGAACCACAGCTGTTGCCGACAAGAATGTCCGGCTTCTCTGAGTCACAGATTTCCCGGATTAGCTTGATGGCGTCAGTAGGGTGGAGGGGCAGGTCTGGAGTGAGTACGGTGGCTTTCCCCTCAAAAGCCTCCTTCAATGCCAAGGCTGGTACACAACTGCCGCTGGCATAGAAACCGTGTAGGAACAATATCTTTTTCTGCATATCGGAGTTCCATGCTGTGATGAAGTGAGTGCAAAGGTAATCATAAATAATAAATAATGAAAGAACTTTTATATTTATGTGCAGATTTGTTTGGTGTTATTCTTGTTTATTTGTATCTTTGCAGGAAATAAAACTATTAACTGACAGGCTAAGCAGATTGTGCTTATGAAGAACAAAAAGTATTTTTTTGCTGTTGACCTTGGCGCTACCAGTGGGAGAACCATATTAGGCTCTCTGGAGGACGGGAGGTTGGAGCAGGAGGAGCTGACCCGTTTTCCCAATAACCTTATAGAGACAGGCAATCATTTCTACTGGGATATCTATGCCCTCTATCTTGAGATGGTCAAGGGGCTGCAGGAAGTGGCACGCCGTAAGATACAGTTGACTTCCATCGGTATTGACACCTGGGGCGTCGACTTTGTGTTTGTTGCGGATGATGATGCCATCCTGCGTAATCCGAGGGCATATCGCGATCCCCATACCTTCGGGCGGATGGAGCAGTATTTCGAACAGGTAGTGGATCGTAAGACGGTCTATGACCTTACAGGTATCCAGTTTATGAACTTCAACTCACTGTTCCAGTTGTATGCCATGCGGCAGGATGGGAATGTGGCAATAGGTCTGGCGAAGAAGATCCTTTTCCTCCCTGACGCCTTGAGTTGGATGCTAACAGGGGAGGCGGTATGTGAGTATACCATTGCCTCTACGTCGCAGATGCTCAACCCGCGGACGAGTGATTTAGACGAGCGTCTTATCCAAAGTGTCGGACTGACCCGTGAGCATTTTGGCAGAATGGTTCGTCCTGGTACTCAAATCGGAGTGCTGACAGAGGAAGTGCAGAAGATGACAGGTTTAGGACCTGTCCCAGTTATTGCCGTAGCAGGACATGATACAGCATCCGCTGTTGCCGCCGTTCCTGCGAAGGACGAGCAGTTTGCCTATTTGTCGAGTGGTACCTGGAGCCTGATGGGTATAGAGACAAAGGAGGCTGTCATCAACAATCGCAGCTATGAGTTGAATTTCACCAATGAGGGAGGTGTTGAGGGGACGACTCGTTTCCTGAAGAATATCTGTGGTATGTGGCTTTATGAGCGTTGCCGTAAGGAGTGGATAGCCAGGAATGAGAGATTAGAGGTGAGAGGTGAGAGGTTAGAGATCAGCAAGGTGAGTCATCCAGAGTTGCAAGGAGCGGCAATGCAGGTAGAACCCTTCCGCTCCATCATCAACCCAGATGATAAGTTATTTGCTAACCCCCCATCGATGATTACTGCAATTCAGCAATATTGTCAGGAGACAGGACAGCAGGTGCCAGAGACCCCTGCGGAGGTATGCCGTTGTATCTTCGACTCGCTGGCATTGCGCTATCGGCAGGTGTTCGGGTGGCTGAAGGAATTCGCCTCTTTCCCCTTGGACGTGCTGCATATCATCGGAGGTGGTTCCTTGAACAAGTATCTGAACCAGTTTACTGCTGATGCCCTTGGTGTGGAAGTGCTGGCAGGTCCGCAGGAGGGCACTGCCATCGGCAATATCATGCTGCAGGCGAAGGCAGCTGGTGAAGTCAGTGATATCTGGGAGATGCGGCGTATCATTGCTAACTCCATCGAGATGGTGGCTTATCATCCCACCAAGGACAAAGCGACGTGGGATGCTGCCTTCGAGCGATATCTCGAAATAACATCGAAATAACATGATAACGGAATAACGATATAACGAACAAATCAAAAAAATAAAGAGAATTATGGCAAAACCACTAGTAGAAACAAAAGCAAGGGTCGGTGTGTTCTCTGTTGCACTGGGAGCATACCTGCCACAGTTTCCTCAGCTTGTCCCAGAATTTGAGGCACAGTATGAGGCATTTAAGAAGACAATCCCCGATACGGTGGAGTTGATTGACGGAGGTATGGTGACCACCAAGGAGCAGTCTATGCTGGCAGGTGATAAGTTCCGTGCTGCAGATGTTGACCTGGTCATTCTGCAGATGTTGACCTATTGTACCTCTTATAACATGTTGCCAGCGGTACGTGATCTTGACGTCCCCGTCGTTATCGTCAACGTACAGAAGAAACTGGCACCGGATTATGAGAAGACGGATATCCCCATCTGGTTGGGAGAGTTATATGCCTGTGGTGCCATTGGTGAGATGGTTGCTGATTTGAATCGTGCCGGTAAGCGTTCCGCAGTGATTACTGGTGTCGTAGAGGGTGGTGACCCTCAGGTACAGGCAGAGATAGAAGACTGGTGCCGTGCCGCCCAGGTGCGTCGTCGCTTCCGTGATACGAATATCGCCCAGATCGGTCGTCCTTATCCTGGTATGATGGATCTGTATATCGATGAGACAAACCTGTATCATCGCATGTGGCTTTACACCAAGCAGTTTGACTGGGAGAAAATGTGGGCGATTGCTGATGACATCACGGATGAGGCTGCCATCAAGGCAAAGGCACAGGATATCCTTGACACCTTCGATATCGAGGGTGGGGGAACCATTGAGAAGGTATGGGACATGGCAAAGTATGTCGTAGCCTTCGAGCAATGGGTGAAAGACGAGAAGTTAGGTTTCATCGCCTCCCACTATGATGGTTTCGCCAAAGGTATTGCCGGCAAGCTTGACTCTATGTTGATCCCGGCATTCTCCATGCTCATCAAACAACATACGGCATGTGCCGTAGAGGGTGATATGAAGGTAGCGATGGCGATGTCTATCCTGAAGACCATTTCTGGTACGGGTACTCTGGCAGAGATGTATAGTATCGACTTCCCGAAGGATATTTGTATCATCGGACACTCTGGTTCTGGTGACTATGATATCTCACAAGCTAAGAAGCCGACGATGAAGATTGTGCCTGTGTTCCATGGTAAGAGCGGTGGTGGTTATCTGACCCAGTTCTATCCTCCTACGGGTCCAGTCACCTATCTGGCTATCACGCAAGACAAGAATGGCGTCTTTAAGTTTGTGGTGGCTGAGGGTATCAACGAGGAAGGTCCTATCTTCACCTTTGGTGATACCAATATGCGTACGAAGTTCTCGCTGAGCTGTCGTGAGTTTGTGAATAAGTGGAGTGAGGCAGGTCCTACCCACCACATGGCTGCTGCTGTCGGTCATCATATCGACACCATCCTGAAGGTGGCTAAGATATTCAATATCGAGTGTGAGGTTATTTGCAGATAGCTGTAATAACGGTATAACATAATAACGATATAACGAAAATGGCGAACAATGGAAGTTTGAAGAGCACGATAGCCGTGTCTCTGACGAATTATCTGGATGCAGGAGCTATCGTCGCAGGAGCATCAGGCTTGACTTTATGGCAGAACTACCTCGGATTGTCGGAGGTGCATCTGGGGTGGTTGAATTTCATCAGTGCCAACTGCCTAGGTGCCGCTATCGGAGCGATCATCGGCGGATTCCTTGCTGACAAGTATGGACGTAAGTTCATTTTCACGTATAACCTGCTGGTCTATATGCTGGGCGTACTGACCATCATGCTGAGTATGAATTTCCCCATGTTGCTGTGTGGCTTCCTCATCACAGGAATCTCTGTGGGTGTGGGAGTGCCAGCCTCTTGGACGTATATCTCAGAGTCATCGGAGAACAATAACCGTGGGCGTAATATCTGTATATCACAGATGTCATGGGGCATTGGTCCGATGGTCATCCTCCTGCTGGGTATGTTCTTTGCCCCAGGTGGTTATCTGTTCGGATGGGTGGAGAGTATCGCCCATGCCGTCGGTGGTGCTGATATGATGGAGCCGGCAGTCAATGCTTTCAGCTCCCGACTGGTGTTCCTGTCACTCTTTATCGTAGCTTTTATCGCATGGAACCTGCAACGTCAACTTCAGGAGAGTGCTGAGTTTACGAAGGGGCAGGAGAGTGGTGAGAAGAAGCCGGGACTGATAGATAATATCAAGGTGTTGTTCTCCAACAGTATCGCTGTGAAGACGGTCTGTTTCCTTGCCACGATCTACTTGACGTGGAACCTGGTGGCATCTGTCATGGGATTCTTCCAACCGCATATCTATGAGACAGCAGGTGGTGTCAGCAACGAACAGGCTAACTGGATGAATTTCATCCAATGGGCGATTATCGTCAGTGTGACATTCTGTACCTCGAAACTGATTGACAAGACCAGTCATAAGGGTATCTATGTCTTTGGACTGCTTGCCGCACTCTGTGCATGGCTGGTTATTGTGACCATTGGTGTCAACGGTCCTGCCGGCTTGTGGGCATTCGCTATTCTGTGGGGTATCCAGGGTGGTGCCTCTCCTCAGATATTCTATGCGTTGTGGGGCTCAGAGCTGTTTCCTGCCAAGTTCCGTGCCGGAGCCCAGGGCTTTATGTTCTTTGTGGTTCGTGGCTTGTCGGCATTATGGGGACTCCTCTTCACCTATATCTATGGAGAGAATGGCGAGGGCTTTACCATTGCCGCCTATTGTATGATAGCCCTATTGCTTATCTCGTTGGTAGTAGGTGTCATCGGTGCTCCCAATACTCGTGGTCGCTCCCTCGAGGATATTACGAAGGAGAGATATGGAGAGAATTATTAATCGTCCGGAATAACGATATAACGTAATAACGGTAAATATGAAAAGTATATTAGAAGGCCGCGAAGGATTGAAGGCGGTTGTTGATCAGATTGCAGAGGTAACGGGTTACCTTTGGCAGAAAGGATGGGCAGAGCGTAATGGTGGTAATATTACTGTCAACGTCACAGAGTTTATGGATGATGCATGTAAGGCAATGCCTGCCATCTCGGAAGTGAAACAGATTGGACTAACGCTGCCCCAGTTGAAGGGCAAGTATTTCTATTGCAAAGGAACAGGTAAGCGGATGCGTGACCTCGCCAGGGAGCCGATGCAGAACGGTAGTGTTATCCGTATCTGTGACGACTGTGCCAGTTATGAGGTGATTGCTGATGTGAATGTGGTACCAACCTCTGAGCTACCTACCCATCTCGCGCTGCAGAACTACCTGCTGGAGACGGGTTCGTGTTATAAGGCAACGCTTCATACGCATCCCATCGAACTGGTGGCTATGAGTCATATTCAGCGTTTCCTGAAAGGTGATGAGATGACACGTGTGCTGTGGTCGATGATTCCAGAGACTCTCGCCTTTGCCCCGCTGGGTATTGGCATCGTACCTTACGCACTTCCCTCGTCGGTGGCTCTTGCTGAGGCTACCCTTGAGCAGATCAAGACGCACGATGTGGTGATGTGGGAGAAACATGGTACGGTGGCTGTAGGACAGGATATCATGGACGCCTTCGACCAGACTGACGTGCTCTGTAAGGCTGCCAACATCTATATGTGTGCCCGCAGTATGGGTTCTGAGCCTGATGGTATGACGGAGGAACAGATGAAAGAGGTACAGGATGTCTTCAAACTACCCAAGAAGCGTCCTTGCTGATGGTAATTCCATATGAATATAATAACGGAGCCCCTGTAGAGAGGCTCCGTTTTGTTTTGTCAATAGAGGGTTCTTCCATCAAATCCAACCTATTTTCTTTTATAAGGTAGATTTTACACTAAAAAGTTTGGAACTTATAGAAAAAAACATTATCTTTGCTGCGGAATTTAGTGTATACGCTTCTCTTAGCGGGGCACACAAAGATGAAACTACAATTAACGTAATAATAACAAACAAAACTAAAACGCTTATGAAAAAGATTTTTACCCTAATTAGCATGGCTCTCGTAGCTATGAGTGTGAATGCACAGACTTCAGAGTCATGGAAAGCCTCCTCTTTGTCGTTTAATGCAGATGGTGTCCTTCAGGATATGACATCTGCAGCTAATTCGACAGCAACTTTAAAAAAAGTGGATGCTGTATATAACCTTCCTGGAGGTGCTCAGCCAGATGAAGCAACAGTAAAGGCTGATGCTACTTCTACATTGACCTTAACGGATTATACTTTTACTGGTGAAACAACAAATATCAAATTAACAGCAGTCTCTACTCCTAATTCCGATACAGAAGAAAAGGATGTTTGGAAATGGGGTGTTAATGAAACTACAACAAATGTATTGTTAAATCAAACTAATTTGGGCGATGAGTGTATAGTAGATTTCGGGGCTGGACGATATCTTGTAGCTGGTACGGGAAATCCTGGATTGGAAGCTTATGAATACTATTTCACAGATACAGATCCCAAAACGGTTGGTCCACGTTATTACGAAACGTACTGGACTCCTGGTTGTGGTTCAGCACCATTAAAGGGTTGTTACTATAAATTTGAGGCTAAAGCTGCTGGTAAACTCGTCATTGGTTTCTTCCTGAACAAGAATCTTGCAAGCAATCCACTGTACATTGTTGACGGTGCTACCAATACCTTAATTGCAAAAGACAAGATTACTATCAAAGCGTTCCGTCAGAATTGTAACTTTGAGATTGAACAGGGTGGTACAACCAAGTTAGCTGATTATGCGCTTGATGACGATTATAAAGTAGTAGTTGTCAATGGTGGTGGTACCAACCGTCCTCTTTATGGCTATATAACGATTGACGTAGCAGCAAATGGCGAATATTATATGTTCAGTCCAAAGAGCCAGATGGGTATTTTCGGTTTTGAGTTCACTGTTGCTACAGGCATCAACAACGTGAAGGCTGCTGAGGCTGACGCTAACGCTCCTATCTTCAACCTCGCTGGTCAGAAGGCTGACAAGAGCCAGAAGGGTATCCTGATTCAGAACGGTAAAAAGTTCGTGAATAAATAAGTCTATACCTTATTAATAATATAAAGCGGAGCCGAATCATGCGGCTCCGCTTTTTAGTTACCTAAATATTTGGAAGTCTGCAAGAAAACATATAACTTTGCACCCAACACAAAAAACTACTAAAACAAATATGATATGAAGAGAAAAATGATGCTGGTGCTGATGAGTGCTTTAATATTGAGTACTTTTGCACAGAAAACAGTTACTGTTGCCAAAGACGGTAGTGGAGACTATACTACTATACAGGCGGCTATTGATGCTGTTGCCGAGGGTGAGGAGGCAACCATCATGATAAAAGCTGGAACGTATGAGGGTATGGTGAAGATTGGTACTCGTCAGAAACCTTCCACCAAGAAGATTGCCATGATAGGCGAGGGGATGGACAAAACGGTCATCACTGCCGCCAATGGTAAGAATACCATCGGAAGTGGTAAGGATATACGCGACTATGCTACCCTTGCGGTTTTTGCTCCTGATTTCTATGCCCAAGACCTATGTGTGCAGAATACAGGTGGTCAGGCTGCTGGTCAGGCTCTCGCCCTGCATCTGGATGGTGATCGTGCGACGTTCTATCATTGTAAGATAGCGGGTTATCAGGATACCCACCGTACGAAGAAAGGGACTCGCAGTTATTATAAGGAGTGTGTCATCGAGGGTGCTGTCGACTATATCTATGCTGGTGGTACCTGTTGGTTTGAGCGATGCACGCTGAATAGTGTCTCAGGAGGCTATATCACAGCCCCAGAGGATATCACTGTTTATACAACTGCTGAGAATGGTGATAAGATATGGCTGGGATTCATCTTCAATCATTGTACAGTGACCAAGGCAAGTGATGTCAGTGAAAAGAGTGTGTCGCTGGGACGTTGCTGGGGATCAGAGAAGTGTGGCAGCATGTTCCTGAACTGTCAGTTGAACAATATCATCAAGGATGCAGGATGGGAGACGATGGGAGGTAATGACGGCACCCAGTCCTATTATGCGGAATATAAGAATAAGAATGGGGAGGATCTTGCTGATGTGTCGAAACGTATCAGTTGGAGTCACCAGCTCACAGATGCTGACTATGAGAAGGTGAATAGTTGGACAAAGGTGGATGCCGCCTATCGTGCTATCAATACCAGTGCTGTCGCCTTTGACCCAGAGAATGTGATTGCTGACCACCAGCAGGTTTCTGCCGACGACTATGCCCCATTGGAGGATCAGCTGTTGGCATTCCCTACAGCACGTGGCTTCGGTAAGTATGTCAGTGGCGGACGTGGTGGTGCTGTCGTGGAGGTCACCAACCTCGAGGATGACCCAGCGAATCCCAGTGAAGGTTCTCTGCGTTGGGCACTGACAGTGGCAGGTAAGGAGAATGCCACCATCGTCTTCCGTGTCAGTGGTATCATCACCCTTGGTGAGAACGCCCAGAAGAAGCGAGAGATACGTGCTAAGTTACAGAATGTTACTATTGCGGGACAGACGGCACCTGGTGAGGGTGTCCTGATACGTGGTGGTAAGATTAACTTAGGTGGTTCCAATAATGTTATCATCCGTAACCTGCGTTTCCGTGTGGGTAACAAAGGACTACCAAAGGATGAAGGAGAAGCGGATGATAAATGGCGTAAGCGTAATTTCATCGAAGGTGGTGCCATCGGTATCGAGAACGCCACCAATATCATCATCGACCACTGTTGCTTCGGATGGAGTGCAGAGGAGATCATGACGATGTATGACAACCACTTCACAACCGTTCAGTGGTCTATTGTCCATGACGGGCTCTATAACGCTGGTCATGCAAAAGGTGTCCGTGGGTACGGTTGTCAGTGGGGTGGTTCACCAGCTACGTTCCATCATAATGTTCTTGCCAATAATGATAGTCGTAGTCCTCGTATCAATGGTGCCAGCAATGCCAGTCAGGATCGTAACGTGTTCCTGGAGTTTATGAATAATGTCAACTTCAACTGGGGACGCCAGAACTCTTGTTATGGTGGTGAGAACGAGGCAGGTACTTATAGTTCCCATGAGTGTAACTTCGTAGGTAACTACTATAAACCAGGTCCTGCCCGTCCTGCGACAAGTTCTTCTTATTTCATTGAGATGTCTGCTGCCCGTAGTGGTAAGACACTCAACGGACCGTCTATATGGTATATCGCAGACAATACGATGGAGGGCAGGGATGCGGCTACTAATGACAATTGGACGGCAATCAATAACAAGACAGGATATCCTGTCAACACGATGAAGGCTTCGAGCATCATCTACCCTTCAGACCAATACACCCGTCTGCCCGCCTCCGTGTTTGAGAACTACGATGACTATCGTACACCTACTGAGTCTGCTGCCAGTGCTTATGAGAGCGTATTGGCAAAGGCTGGTACGATACGTCGTGACGTAGTGGAGCAGCGTGTCATAGAAGATGTCAGATCTGGCTCACCAAAATATAAGGGAAACAGTGCCAACAAACAAGGTATTATCGATATGCCTTCAGATGCAGAAGGTTGGCCGGACTATGCTGATGCAACACCAGTAGTGGATAACGACCATGACGGTATGGCTGACGACTGGGAGGTTGCCAATGGTTTCGACCCCACTAATGCCGAAGACCGTAACGTTATCGCTTCTGCAGATGGATATACTGCCCTGGAAATTTACCTGAATAGTCTGATGGGAGAGACCATACGTATTATCACTACTGCTATTGCTCCCGTTAAGAAAGGGGCTTCTATGGTCAACCGCCAGTATTTCTCACTGAACGGTCGTCAGTCAACAGGTATACAAAACGGAATGAACATCATCCGTGAGACCTTCTCTGACGGTACTACACGAACCATGAAAGTGATGGCGAAAAGGTAAGAGAGGTTAGAGGTTAGCGAACATATTGCCCCAGGGGTAACTCCCAGGTTTCATGATAACGAAAGTCCCATTCGGGGCTTTCGTTTTGATAACCCCTGGTGCTATCTGACTGACAACCTCCAGTTCGTTCCATCCAAGATGTTGCAGGGTGGCAAAGGCACTGGCTCCTCCCTCGATAATCAGTTGTCGGGGTTGCTGTCTCTCCACTAAGTGTTGGATGAGTCGTGCTGTCGTCTCTCGCAGATGGACAGCGACTTCCTTTCCTGTACGATGACGATGGGGAATAGTAATCATCAAGGAACCTTCCCGCTGGTAGATGGCACAGGCTTCCTCCAACCAGGATGTGATGTCCTTACAGCCGTCATAGATGTCTCGCGGCATTGTCGTCACAGGCATACCGAGGTCTAATGGTTTGCTTTGGGTGCTGCCGCAGAGGAAGAGGGTGGAATCTATAGTTCCTATAGTTTCTATAGTTCCTATAGTGCCTATAGTTCCTATAGTTGCCTCGAATAAATCGGCGGCTCCCGCAAAGAGCGTATGCCCGTCATCATAGGCAGCAATTACTTTTTGGATATCTTCTTTGCTTTCCGCATCAGGCATAATGATTCCATTTGCCTCCGCATCGGGGAAGCGCTCTCTGAGGACAGCCGTCTTGGCAGGAAACTCTGGATCGAAGGAGAAGTCGGTCTGGTCGATAGGTGTCCCGTTGATATAATAGACACCATTCCGGATGATGCGATTCTTCGAGGGGTTGGCAGGGAGATAGACAGCCCGTTGATAGCCTGTGATCTCCATCAGCGTCTTCAGTTCCGCTACCACATGACCACGTAAGGCGGAGTCAGTCTTTTTGAAGAGGAGAGAGGAGAGGGGTGAGAGGTGAGAGGCGATGCGGCGGGTCTCTGCAACTGCCTCTGTCTCACTCATGGAGCGGGTGTCTGTGGCGATGACGGTCGTTCCCTTTGCTGCGACAGAGTCACAGCCTACCGAACCGCAAAGCAGACTGACAGGACAGCCATGACCGTGGGCGATTCCCGCCATCTCCGCAGCCCCTGTGATATCATCAGCAATAACGATCATTTCTCTCACATCATCCATCTTCCAGCATCCTTCTTACTTCTTACCTCTTCTATATATCGCCATGCGGGTGGCATAGTCGATGCTGAGGGTCATCGCACTGTCATTGGCAATACCCTTTCCGGCGACATCGAAGGCAGTACCGTGGTCTACCGACACGCGGATGATAGGCAGACCGAGGGTGATGTTCACCCCACTGGCACTCTCCATCTTTCCCGTCTCCTTGTTCCAGTTGAAGGCACACACCTTCAAAGGGATGTGTCCCTGATCGTGATACATGGCGACACATCCATCGAACTGTCCGCACTTTGCCTTGGCGAAGATGGAGTCGGGCGGTACCGGACCCTCTACATCAAAGCCACGGGCTTTCAACTCCTCGATAGCGGGGATAATCTCTTGTGCCTCCTCATAGCCGAACATACCGTTCTCGCTGGAGTGGGGGTTCAGACCTGCCACACCGATATGTGGTTTCTCAATACCAAACTGACGACAGGCATCGTCAATGAGTTCCACACATTCGATGACACGCGCCTTCTTCACCAGGTCACAAGCCTTCCGCAAAGGGACATGGGTAGACACATGGATGACGCGGATATTCTCGTCGGCGAGCATCATGGCATATTTCTTGGTGTTGGTAAAGGTGGCATAGATCTCCGTATGTCCATCGTAATGATGTCCGGCAAGGTTCAATGCCTCTTTGTTCAGGGGAGCTGTAACGGTACCGTCTACCTCATCTGCCATGGCAAGGTCTATCGCTTTCTTGATATACTGGAAGGCGGCATTGCCACACTGCGGCTGTACCTTACCGAACTCGAAGGTGGAGAGGTCGACACACTGCAAGTCGTAGACATCAATAGTACCGTACTCAAACTTGGCGTCTTTGACACTCTGTACGGCATTCACCTTCAGGTCGAAGTCCAGCAACCTCACAGCCTGCTCCATGATGGCGGCGTCACCGGTAACGATGGGTTGGCACTTCTCGTAAGTCTCTTTTCTATTCAGGGCTCGTACTGTAATCTCAGGACCAATGCCTGCGGGGTCGCCCATCGTGATAGCTAATATCGGTTTCATAGTTTTTATTTTTTTTTTTGTTATACCGGGATACCGGGATACCGGAATACCGGAATGCCGGAATACCGCTTAGAATAATGAATTATAAATGTCTTTTGCATCCTGTTCGGTGACCTCTCTGGGGTTGTTCTTCAACAGGCGCTGCACCTGCATGGCAGCTTTCGCCATGCCGTCGACGGCAGTCTGTGGAATACCGAGGTCTGTCAGTTTCTGGGGAATCCCCACGGCTTCGGCTAAGCGGTAGATGAAATCGACACCACGTTGTGCTGTCTCTTCGTCACTCTTGCCTAACTCACAGCCAAGGGCAATGGCGACATCGGCATAACGCTTGATGCTGGCAGGCATGTTAAACTTCATGACGCTGGGCAACAGGATGGCATTCGATAGTCCGTGGGGGATATGGAACTCACCACCCAATGGATAACTCAGTGCATGGACTGCCGCTGTGTTGACAGGACCCAGACAGAGTCCACCATAGAGAGAGCCGAGGGCAAGTGCCTCACGGGCTTCTACGTCTTTGCCATCCTTGACAGCACGTTCTAAGTTGGCGGCAATGAGTCTGATGCCTTGCAAGGCATAGATGTCGACAGTGGGATGGGCAAACTTATTGGTATATGCCTCCATACAATGTGTCAGGGCATCCATTCCCGTGTCTGCCGTGACCTTGGCAGGTACCGTCCATGTTAGTTTGGGATCGACGTAGGCGGCATCAGCGATGAGGTAGGGCGAGACGATGCCTTTCTTCAGGTGGTCACGCTCATCCAACAGGATGGCATTGGGTGAAACCTCCGAGCCTGTTCCTGCTGTCGTCGGCAGACAGGCAAACCATAATCCTTTCGCCTTGATAAAGCCTGTGCCGAAGCAATCGGCTGCCTGTTGGTCGGAATGAGCAAAGGCTGCCACCAACTTGGCGACGTCAAGGACGCTGCCACCGCCAATACCTATTACGCTGTCGGCATCAAACTGTCGTGCCTTCTCCACGATATCATTGAAATCGTTGAGTGTGGGTTCTGCCAGGATGTTCTGGAAAACCTCGATATGGATACCTGCATCTTTCAGTTCTGCCAGTGCAGGCTCTATAAGTGGCAAGATGGGCGGTGCCGTCAATACAAACAGGCGCTGCAGTCCCATCTTTTTGTAATCATCTACTAATGTCTGGATGCAGCCCGTTCCGAATACAATCTTCTGCGGCTGCAATAATGTGATTCCCTTCATATAACTCTTAACTCTTAATATTTATTTTTTTGCTTTTCAGAATGCCTCCGACGCTCCGGCATCCACGGGGAGGAAGACACCATTCACGTAGCTGCCGGCAGGTGATGACAGATAGAGGGCGGCATATCCGATGTCCTCAGGTTGTCCGAAGGTCTTCATCGGGATGCGTCGCAGGATATTTGCCTTGCGCTGTGGGTCGTTGTCTGTCGCTTTGTGGAACATGGGCGTGTCTATCCATCCTGGGGCGATGGTGTTGATACGGATACCTTTGGGTGACAGTTCTGCTACTAGGCTTCGCTGTAGTCCGAGGATGGCTGTCTTTGCCGTGGTGTAGGCAACAATCTGCTCTAACCCCATGAGGGCAGCCATGGAACTGATCATGATGATATTGCCTTTGCCGCGTTTCACCATCCCTTTGGCAAACTCACGACTGAGTGCAAAGACACTCATCACATGGACGTTCATCACATCCAGGAACTCGGCATCGCTGACATCTAATGCCCATTTCTTAAGGTGCGTACCGGCACAATTCACGAGGATATCCACAGCCCCGATCTCCTGTACCAAGGCAGGAACCTGGTCTGTCTGTGTCACGTCAAAGGCGCGATAACTACATTGTTTGCCTAATTGTTGTTGGGCTTTCTGCAGTTTCTCTTCGTTACGCCCGATGATAACCACCTCGGCACCCGCCTCTATAAACACTTTGGCGATACCCAGTCCCAGTCCACTGCCACCGCCTGTCACCACGGCTCTTTGTCCGTCAATTCTGAAAGGATTTATCATATTATTTTTTCGTTATTCCGTTATTCCGTTATTCCGTGATTTCGTTAATCCGATGTTTTCTTTCGCTCCTCCAGGTATCCCCAGATCGTCAGTTCCTTATCGGCAAGCGGTGTCTTGAAGCAGAAACTGGCGGCATAGCCTACCACGAGGACGATGAGGTGAGAATAGACACCTAACATATACTTATGGTGTGAGAAGTTCCAGTCACCCAGATCGAGCAATGTCTCCTTGACGCCCGTGCCGTGGATGTCCACCTTCGTACTGGTCAGTACGGCGTATGCCGTGAAGATCACAGCGGCTGCAATACCGATATACAGCCCTTGCTTATTGGCACGACGACTGAACAGACCGAGGATGAAGATGCCTACAATACCTGCTGAGAAGATGGCATAGAGCGAGAACAAGGCTCCTAAGATACCCTCGCCGCCCCAGAAGATATAGAGGCAGGCGACACCGATGGCACCGATACCTGCCAGTACGACCATCCATTTGCCGAAGCGTAACTGCTGCTGGTCGGTGGCATCCTTGCGGAAACGTTTGTAGTAGTCTTGAACGGCGATGGCAGACAGACAGTTGAGGTCGCTGTCCAATGATGAGATGGCTGCTGCGGCAAGGGCTGCAATGATTAGTCCGCGAATACCGACAGGTAGTTCATGGGCGATGAAGTAGGGGAATACCTCATCCGCTTTGATACCCTCTGGCAACAGTGGGGCACCTTGGGCATGGTAGTAGGCGAAGAGTGCCGTACCGATAAACATAAACAATGCCCAGATGGGTACTGACATCAGTACACCGATGTACGCCGCTTTCTTCGCTTCCTTGTCGTTCTTAGCGGCGAGGTAACGCTGTACGATGGTCTGGTCGGTACCGTATTTCTGCAACGCATAGAAGATACCATTCAGTACCATCACGATGAATGTCAACTGTGTCAGGTCCCAGTCATAGGGACCGAAGGATATCTTATTGTATTCAGAGGCTATATGGAACGTCTCGGCAGGTCCCCCCTCGATGCCGAACAACAGGATGGCGATACAGATGATACCGCCGCCGATGAGCAGGAACCCCTGTGCCACATCCATCCATACAATAGCCTCCATCCCTCCGAACAGTGTCAGGATGATGATGGTGATACCTAAGACGAGGACGATGGCATAGATGTCGATATTCAGGAACGTTGCCAGTGCCATGCTGACGAGGAAGAATACCGTGCCTGCTTTTGAGAAATGACCTAACGTAAAGGCAAACGAGCTATAGAGTCTTGCAAACAGTCCGAAGCGACGCTCGAAATACTCATAGGTGGAGAGACGTATCACTTTACGGAACAATGGTACGATGACGCCTACCAGAGCCAACAACACGATAGGTACCATCAGTCCCTGCACCAGCAATATCCAGTTGTCGGCATAGGCGGCACCCGGATAGGCGAGGAAGGTCACACTCGATATCAGTGTGGCAAAGATAGAGATACCTACTGCCCAGGCGGGAATCTTACCACCTCCGGCAAAATACTGTGACGTGTCTTTCTGTTTATGGGCGAACCACACACCCGTGCCGATGGCGGCAAGGATGGATACCAAGACGATGATATAGTCAATGATGTGCATTGCGGAATTACGGAATTACGGAATTACGGTATGCCGGTATTACGAAAGGGATGTCGCTTTAGCGGCTATCGCCTGTTCCTCCTCGGCAGACAAACGGGTGAGTGGCATGAGCATCCAGGGCTCGCAGAGTCCCTTCGTCTGCATCATCACCTTCAGTGCCGTCAACGACTGTCCCAAGGTACGGTCTTTCTGGTATATCTTCGCGATCTCGTTCGTCTCGTCCTGCAGACGGTTGGCAGTCGCCATATCTCCGGCAATAGCAGCCTCGTAGAGCTGTTGGAACATCTCCGGGACGAAGTTGCCGGTAGACGGTACGATACCATCGCCACCCAGTTCGAGGGAGTGTGCCGACTGTGCCGCCCATCCGCAGAAATAGCAGAAGTCCTCACGTCCTTTGGCAATCTCTATACACTGTGCCATACGCTCCAGGTCACGCTCCGAGTCTTTCAGTCCCACGATATTGGGATGGTCGGCAAGGCGGCGGATGACATCCACGGGAATACTCATGTGTGTCGTGGCGAGGATGTTATAGAGCATCAACGGTCCCTTGATGCTGTCGGCAAGAGTGCGGTAATAGTTCTCCATTTGTTCCGGTGTCAGGGCATAGTAGGTGGGCAGGGTTGCCACGATGACATCAGCCCCGGTCTTGGTATATGCTTCTGCCTGTCGCAGTTGTTCACTGAAACAGTTGCCTGTCAGTCCGGCATAGATGACCATTGAACATTGACCATTGACCATTGACCATTGTTCTCTTGCCTTTACTGCCGTCTCCACAAACAACAGTCCGTCAGCCTGACTGACGCTGTTACCCTCACCCGTGGTACCCATCAACAGAGGGGAGACCCCTGCTTGGGCAAAGAACTCGATGATACGCACTACGGCATTCGTGTCAAGTGCACCTTCCTTTGTGACGGGTGTGACCATCGGAACGACCACACCCCTGTATTTCTTCTTCATCATACTTCTTACTTCTAACATCTTACATCTTACATCATACATCTTACATCTTACATCATACATCTTACATCATCCATCTACTCATGTACATACAGATTCCAACCTAAATATGTTTCTATTGCTTCATTAAGGATATCCACGACATCGGTGCGGCACATGGCGACATGGTGCTCGAAACCGTTCTTGCAGATATACTTCATCAATTGCTGTAGGTTGTCGACTTTCGTGACAGCAATACAACCGTCCATACCGTACGGGTCGTTGGTAATCTCGCCCTTGCCGAGGTATGCCTTGATACAGCCCTTCGGATCGTCGGTAGAGATGCGGAAGAAGGTGAACGGACCCTCGCTGACCTTGGCATAGACGGCACCAAAGGTGTTGATTTTACCGAGTGTCCTTCCGAGTACACCGAGGGGACCGAGTTTCAGGTCACCATTACCCACGAACTGTTTAGGGAAGTTGCCGCAGTGGGTACATACACACTTGTTGCGGTCCTCGGCGAAATTGTTGTTCCAGTCGAGTAGGGCAGGAGCCTGACCACTGGCAAGCGACAACGCATACATCGACACGGCACCGGCAAGGTCTGTCTCGCAGGCGGCAGGAATCAACTTATCGGAGAGCATCGACATGGTGACACAGGGAGCACAGCCGTAGTTCTGTTCCAGGGAGTCCCAGCACTGGATGGCGACAGCCTGTACGTCGTTCGCCTCTATCCAGTTCTCGACAGCCACACTGAACTTAGCCTGCAGTCCCAATTTCTCCTTATAGGAATCGGGCACCTTGGCATAGTTGCAGGTACGGTTGCACATCTCAATGAACTTCGGATCGTCGTCGCTGATCTTCTGGGCAGCATATAGAATCTCCGAGAGGTCGGCAGGAACAACGGTGATACCATAACGCTGTAATAGTTTCTCGCTGGCACGGCAGGTGTTGAAACCCAGGGGACGTGTGCCGATCTGTCCGATACGACAGTGACGCAAGCCATTGACGACGCGGCAGATAGCAGCGAACTTGTCGATATCCTTGGCGAGTAACTCGCTATATATAGAATAGGTGTGCAAGGTGGTGTCCGTAAAGGGGATACCATACTGGTAGAGGTTGTTGCAGACGCTGATCTTTCCACAGAAAGCATCACGGCGACTGTCAAGGTCTACCTTGTCATTCTCGTCATCACATGCCTGTACCAAGACAGGTACGTTCAGGTCAGCGTCACTGATGGCGTTGATGATACCGATCTCGAAACCGAAGTTAGGCAGGCTGACGATGATACCGTCAATCTCGTCACGGTGCTCACGGAACTGCTTGGAAACCTTCAGTCCGTCCTCACGGGTCTCGATACTGCTACTGCCAGTCGGTGTGGCATCTTCTGGCAGGATGACATACTCATAGTCTCCCTCTTCTAAGGTCTTCAACAACTGCTTGCGCACATCCTTGGCAAGCTCAGAATTAAAGTAAGCGCGTGTTCCGATAATCACGCCAAAACAAGTCTTTCCGTTTTTCATTTGTGTACTATTTTTGTTTAGTAGATTTGATGGCAAAGATACGAAAAGTTGAACACAAAACAAAGAAACTCGTTTCTTTTTTTGCCAAGACGGTGTAATTTCGCCATCTCTGATGGCAAAGTTACGAAAAATTGAGTGCAAAACCAAGAAACGTGTTTCTTTTTTTGCCGAGACGGAGTAACTTCGCTGAATTTTCGGCAAAGTTACAAAAAAAGCTTGTAAAAAGAAAGCGATTTTGGAAGATTAACGCAGTTTGGCCTAAAATAAAGGCAAGACGGGGAAGAATGAAGAAGTTCAAATTGGGTCAAAAAG
>JBGUNO010000003.1:0-103787 GCA_045117415.1 Prevotella sp.
TCTTGAATCGGTCGGACAAACTCAGTCATTTCGTTGAACTTTATCAATTAAAACTGGCAAGTTAGGAACTTGCGAAACTTGAATAATATAATAAAAGAAGAGAGGAAAGAGAAGATATCCATGGCAAATAAAGTTCTGTTGATCTATACAGGTGGAACCATCGGGATGAATCGTAATCCTAAGACAGGTGCCCTGGAGCCTTTCGACTTCGAACACCTGCTGGTGAACGTCCCAGAACTGAGGGAATTTGAGCTCGTCATCAACACTTATCAGTTTGACCCGCCTATAGACTCCAGTGATATGACACCTGCAAAATGGACAGAGCTGAGCCATGTCGTTACTGATCATTATAACGACTACGACGGTTTTGTTGTTTTACATGGTACTGACACAATGGCATATACCGCCTCCGCCCTCTCCTATATGTTGGAAAACCTGACAAAACCTGTCATCTTTACTGGTTCGCAACTGCCCATCGGACAGTTGCGAACTGATGGCAAGGAAAACCTTATCACATCTATAGAGATTGCTGCTGCTAAAGACAAGATGGGACATGCTCTTGTACCAGAGGTTGGTATTTATTTCAATGGTCATCTCCTGCGTGGCAATCGTACAACCAAACAGAGCGCCGAAGAGTTTAATGCTTTCGAGTCGTTCAATTATCCGCATCTGGTGGATGCTGGCGTGAATATCACCTATCATACCGACAGGATACTCACCCCGAAATGGGACGAGCCCATGAAGCCTCATTTCCGACTCGACAACAATGTCATCATCTTCTCCCTCTTCCCAGGTATTCGTGAGGATCTGGTACGCCATATCATTGCCACACCAAATCTGAAGAGTATCGTGATGCGCACCTTCGGAAGCGGCAACGCGCCCCAGCGTCCCTGGGTGCTGCAAGCTTTGAGAGAAGCCACCAGAAACGGTAAGGTGGTCATCAATATCAGCCAGTGTATGCAAGGCATGGTGGAAATGGGACGCTACGACACAGGATATCAGTTACAGGAAGCAGGTGTCATCAGTGGCTACGACTCTACGGTAGAGAGTGCTGTCACCAAACTGATGTTTTTACAATCCCACTATCAAGATCCGGAACAGGTACGTGAACAGATGCGACAAAGTATCCGAGGAGAAATCTCTGTTAATTAACTATTTGGAAGTAAACATACTGACATTCGTTAATTTTATCAGTATTTCAACTTTAGAGCGTTAATTTCAAATAGCCGTTAAGTAAGGTAACGGAATTGTTAAATTGCGACAAAAAGATACGACAATTTGACAGTTTACCAAATTTTGCGTCTATATTTGCACTCGATTTCATGAACAATGAATATAAACATTTAACTGAATAGACAAATGAAAAAGATTGTGAAGAATTTATTTCCTGCGATTTACTTAGTAGTTATCGCATTCTCCGCGGCATCATGCAACAAGACACAGGCAGCTCCTGCCGCCGCACCAGGACAACCCGTAGACCTGACTTACGCAGCCGAGAAGTCGCTGCCCTCAGTAGTCTATATCAAATCTGTCATCAACTCAAAGACACAGACCGTAGAATACAGTGATCCTTTCGAGGATTTCTTCTCAGACCCCTTTGGTGGTTTCTTCGGACGTGGACAGGGAAACAATGGTACCCGCAAGCGTCAGGTGCAGACTCCTAAGCGTGCCGCTGCCGGTAGTGGTGTCATCATCTCCGCTGACGGATATATCGTCACCAACAACCATGTGGTAGATGGAGCCGATGAGTTGACAGTTACCTTAAACGAGAACTCCAAGGAGTACTCTGCCCGTATCATCGGTGCCGACAAGACGACGGACCTGGCACTCATCAAGATTGACGCCAAAGACCTGCCTGCCATCGTCATTGCCAACTCGGACAATGTGAAAATTGGTGAATGGGTACTTGCCGTAGGTAACCCGCTGGGGCTTAACAACACAGTAACAGCAGGTATCGTCAGTGCCAAGGCTCGTCAGATGGGTGAAGGCGTTGCCTCCATGATCCAGACAGACGCTGCCATCAACCAGGGTAATTCCGGTGGTGCGTTGGTGAATACCCGTGGTGAGCTGATTGGTATCAATGCCATGATCTACTCTCAGACTGGTTCTAACATCGGTTATGGTTTCGCCATTCCTACCGCTATTATGAATAAGGTCGTCGAGGATATCAAGAAATACGGTGCCGTACAACGCGCCATGATAGGTATCAAGGGCTCCGATGTCAGCAACTATGTGGATATGGAGAAAGAAAAGGGCAATGAGATTGACCTCGGTACTATGGAAGGTATCTATATCGCAGAAGTAGTGGAAGACGGTGCTGCCGCAGCCGCTGGTCTGCAGAAGGGTGATGTCATCACAGCCATCGACGGAAAGAAGGTGAAGAAGTTCGGTGAGCTCCAAGGTATCATGGCTCAGAAGCGTCCTGGTGACAAAGTGAGTGTTACCTATCTGCGTAACAAAAAGGAGAAGACCGCTACATTAACGCTCAAGAACGAGCAGGGTACGACGAAGGTGGTGAAAAACGCTGACGTAGACATCCTCGGCATCGATGTACGTCCTATCACAGACTCCCAGAAGAAACAACTGGAGATCAACTATGGACTGGAGGTACTGAAAGTCAGTGGAGGTAAGATGAAAGAGGCAGGTGTTCCGAAGGGCTTCATCATCCAGACGGTCAATGACCAGCCTATGCGTTCCTTCGACGACCTGCAGCAAGCTGTCAAGGATGCCAAGGACCAGATGCTTGTCATCAAGGGACTCTACCCCACCGGTAAACGTGGCGGTTTTGTAGTCTACCTGCAGAATGAGTAATATTTGACATTCCCACATTAAAAAGTAAGGTATTCTTTTGGTTATTCCGAAAAAATACCTTACTTTTGCATCCGGCTTACAAAAAACTACTAAATGAGACAACTAAAAATCACGAAGTCCATTACTAATCGAGAGAGTGAATCTCTTGATAAGTATTTACAGGAAATAGGCAAAGAGGAACTTCTCTCGACGGACGAGGAAGTGGAACTGGCGCAACGTATCAGGAAAGGTGACCGTAAGGCACTGGAAAAACTGACCAAGGCGAACCTCCGATTTGTTGTTTCTGTAGCCAAGCAATACCAGAACCAGGGACTGTCACTTGCCGATTTGATCAACGAGGGTAACCTCGGACTCATCAAAGCTGCAGAGAAGTTTGATGAGACTCGTGGTTTCAAGTTCATCTCCTATGCTGTATGGTGGATCCGTCAGAGCATCCTGCAGGCTATTGCTGAACAAAGCCGTATCGTTCGTCTGCCTCTCAACCAAGTAGGGGCAGTGAATAAGATCAATCGTGAGGCAAACCGTTTTGAACAGGAGCACGAGCGCCGTCCCTCCACAGAGGAGCTTGCTGAGAAAATCGACTTGCCAGAGGACAAGATTGACGATGCCTTGCATGTGAGTGGACATCACGTCTCCGTTGATGCTCCTTTTGTGGATGGAGAAGACAACAGTCTGTTGGATATCCTCGTCAACGATGACGCTCCTATGGCAGACCGCCAATTGGTGATAGAGTCACTAAGGGCAGAGATCACCAATGCGCTGAAGATGCTTAATGACAGAGAGCGTAAAGTGATTGAGGCTTTCTTCGGTATCAATCAGCCAGAGATGACTCTCGAGGAGATTGGTACGAAATATGGACTGACCCGCGAGCGTGTCCGTCAGATCAAGGAAAAAGCAATCCGTCGTCTGCGTAGTAACACAAAGAATAAAATGTTAAAAGCATATTTAGGACAATGAAGATTATAAAGTATATTCTATTTTCCCTGCTCCTAGCTGTGGCGATACCTACAGAGATGCAGGCAAAGCGTATGAAAGTGCCGAAGATGTATATGTTCGGTTTCTCTGCATCATTCCAGGATTCTATTATCTACATGACAGATGTACAAGAGGTGGAGGGTGCATGGTATGACACAAAAACCAAATTCCTGTTGGGTCGTCATCACTATTCCTATCAGTTGAAGGACTTCCTTGCCGACAACAAGCAACAACCGAACCGCGTCTGTGTGGTGATGTTTGCGCTGACCCGTAAAGAAGCAGAGAAGAAATTCATCAAGCTACGTAAGGAATATACCGTCAAGGCGAAAGGGAAATACGACGTGAGGTATCTGACGACAACAGATTTTCAATTCCAGCCAGTAGATATGAGTGAATAAAAAAAGGAACCGTGCGGTTCCTTTTTTATTTTATTTCTCGTGATTGGCTTTCCATATCCTCATACGCTCCTCCAGCAAGGCGTATTGATGATCCTCAATGAACGAGGTACAAACGCGCAAACCTTCCTGATGGGAACCCGTCGTGATCAGACAGATAGCACTCACACCATAGTACATCAGTTCCTTGGCAAGCTCGCCACTCGTCATTCCCTTGTAGCCGATGGTGAAATAGAAACCGTCGGCAACAGGCTCGTCCAGGTCTTTGTCATAAACGATATGAAAGCCATAACGACAGAAGATATCCTTCAACTTACGAGCACGCTCGCCATATACAATAACCTCCTTACGGAAGTTATAGGTGCCGTCGCTTGCCGCCTTCAGCATTGCCGCCAATGCGAACTGGGCAGAATGACTCGTTCCTGACGACAAGGCGTAGAGCATACGGGTCGAGAAGACAGGACCGAAGGGCAGTCCCTCATAACGTGCTGCCAAATCAGGATAGTGACGATGGAACAGTTTATTACTGATACAGGTCACACCAATACGCTCACCAGCATAGCTAAAAGCCTTCGAGCCACTAATCAGCAGGATATAGTTGTCTGTATAGCGTCCTACGGATGGTTGATAAGGTGGTTGGAAAGGCACACTTAGGTCTTTGCGGAAGTCCATAGCGAAATAGGCAAGGTCTTCCATCACGATGGTATCGTATTTTGTGGCAAGTCCACCAATCGTCCTCAACTCATCCTCGTTCAAGCATATCCATGCGGGGTTGTTAGGATTCGAATAGACAATGGCACAGATATTACCCTTTGAGAGATAACTCTCCAGTTTCGGACCTAATTTCTCACCACGATAGTCATAGACATCAAAGGTCTCGTATTTCACGCCCTGCACCTGCAGTTGCATCTTCTGTACAGGGAAGCCCGGGTCGATAAACAATACGGTATCCTTCTTCTTGTCTGCCTGTGAACAGGTGAGGAACGACGCAAACGTACCCTGCATCGAACCACAGACAGGTACACAACACTCTGGGGCAACATCCAAACCGATAAACGCCTTGACGAAACGAGATGCCTCCTGTTTCAACACAGGGGCACCTTGTATGTCAGGATAGCTATGGGCGATGCCCTCCTGCAAAGCTTTGACTTGGGCATCAACACCTACCTGTGCGGCAGGAAGTCCTGGGATACCCATCTCCATTTTAATGAACTCCACACCAGAGGCTTTCTCCGCCTTTGCCGCTACTTGCTTTACCTCACGGATCGTCGCCTTGGCAAAATCCTTGATACCCAGTTCACTAACCAGTCCGTCGACTATTTCTTTCTTGATAGGTGTCTCCATCATTTCTGTGCTTTGCGTCCGATAGCCAATGCCTTAATATTCGCCTCAACGATAGCCTCTCCCTTGCGACCAAACACACGACGGATGGCATCTTCCAGTTTCTCATACTCGATACCCAATGCCTTTTGGGCTGCCCCCAACAAGATGACATTTGCAGAACGAGGAATACCAGCGTCCTTCGCTGCCTGCTCAATATCCAGCATGATGACATTCTTAAGACCATTCAAGTCAGCCTTAATCTTTTCTATATCAGGATAGTTAGGGATATTCACGAAAGGAGTACTTGACGTGATGATCCATCCCTCTTTCGAAAGGAACGGCAGGTAACGCAGTGCCTCCATCGGCTCCATCGAGATAATCACATCTGCCCCACCCTTTGGTATCAGGTCACTGGCAATCGGGTTGCTGGAGATACGGAGGTTCGACTGTACGTCACCACCACGCTGAGACATACCATGTACCTCTGCCTGTTTGATATACAGGTCCTCATTCATGGCAGCCTCACCGATAATCGTTGCGATAGAGAGGATACCCTGTCCTCCTACACCGCATAATATAATGTCTGTCTTCATCTTAATTTTTACATTTTTGCATTTTTACATTTTCCCAGCCGCCTTCTTCTGTTTAAGATGGCGCTGCAGTGTCTGCATACACTCACGACGTGGGATGATGACACTTACCCCGTGATAGTTGATCTCCTCACGGATAGTCTTGGTAATCTCCTCCATGTTCTTAGGCAGTGGCACTACCACTTTCAGATGGTCGTCGCTCAAACCCAAGCCTCGGCAGATCGCCTCAAACTTATTAGTACCAGCAGAGTCCTGTCCACCCGTCATTGCCGTCGTCAGGTTGTCGCTGATGATGACAGTGATGTCGGCATTCTCATTGATAGCATCCAAGAGCCCAGTCATACCAGAGTGCGTAAACGTAGAGTCGCCGATGATAGCGACGGCAGGCCACTGTCCTGCATCCGAGGCACCCTTTGCCATCGTGATGGAGGCACCCATGTCCACACAAGAGTGGATGGCTTTATAGGGTGGCAGGAAGCCCAAAGTGTAACAACCGATATCACCAAACACGCGGGCATTGGGATAATCGAGCAATACCTGGTTGAGGGCAGCATATACATCACGATGTCCACATCCCTGACAGAGTGCGGGTGGACGGGCCACAACATGAGAGAGGATTTCAGTGTACTCGGAGTTCTCGGAGAGACCCAACGCCTTCTTGATCAAATCAGGGTTCAACTCACCTGTACGGGGCAACTCACCAGTCAGTCGTCCTTTGATGACGGCATTACCTGGCATCACGCCACGCACCTGATCCTCGATGAAAGGTTGTCCCTCCTCCGCAATCAGCACAAACTCACAATCATCTGTCATCCTGCGAATCAATTTCTTAGGGATGGGATACTGCGAGATCTTCAATACAGGGAATGGGCATCCGTTGGGGAAGCATTCCATCAGGTAGTTATAGGCAATACCACTGGCGATGACACCTAACTCACGGTCGTCAGCGTCCATATACGCATTATACTTGCTGTCTACAGCCATCTGCTCCAACAGAGGCTGCTGTGCTGTCACGATATCATTACGCTTACGGGCAAAGGCAGGTAGCAACACCCAGCTTGATGCCTGTGCGTCGTAATTGAGCTCGTTCTGTTGGCGTGGCACGTCAACACAGCTCACGACGGCACGAGAGTGCGCCATACGAGTGGTGACACGCATCAAGATAGGCAGGTGCAGCTGCTCCGACATCTCAAAAGCCTCCTGTATCATGTCATATGCCTCTTGCTGGTTGCTTGGCTCCAGTGTGGGAATCATCGCAAACTTAGCATAGAAGCGGGAGTCCTGCTCATCCTGTGAGGAGTGCATGGAGGGGTCGTCAGCAACCAGTACGACGAGTCCGCCATTGGTACCAGTCATACCGGCATTCACAAACGGATCGGCACATACATTCAGACCAACGTGCTTCATACATACCAACGCACGCTTGCCCATAAACGACATACCCAGTGCTGCCTCCATCGCCGTCTTCTCGTTGGTCGACCAGCGGCTGTGCACACCACGCTCCTTGGCAAGTGGTGACATCTGAATATACTCAGTAATCTCTGTAGAAGGAGTACCCGGATAGGCATACACACCACTCAAGCCCGCATCCAGCGCACCTTGAGCTATCGCCTCGTCTCCCAATAATAATTTCTTCATATCTTTGTTATGTTGTTTAAATTCTAGTCTGCAAAGGTAGTACAATTTGAATGAAAAACCAAATTTTGAAAGTGTTTTCGTCCTTTGACATAGTATTGCCAGAGGATAGAGAAGGAAGACAGTATGGGAATAGTGCCAGACACCCGCGACTGCTGGATAGCCAAACGGTCTGCATCAAAGTCATGCTTCCATCTCTTGAAAGCGCGACGGGCACGGTAGATGGCACAGAAGTCGCCCCAGTTCCCATTCATCAACAGTGTCTGCCAGGCAGCGAGATAGTCGAGGAACCATCGCCAACGCATCACACGGTTGAGTTCCGAGTCAGGAAGACACTTATATAGCATCGTCAGGTTATTACGGAAATTGAGGAAGGTCTTCATGGGATTACCCTTAGGCAGCGTTCCACCTCCGACATGATATACATAGCTCTCTGGCAGACAGTATATCTTACGACCACGGATACGCAAGCGCCAACAGAGGTCAATCTCCTCGTTATGGGCAAAGAAACGAGCATCCAAGCCACCAGCGTCCCAATAGTCCTTGGAGCGGATCATCAATGCCGCACCCGTTGCCCAGAGGATTTCCATAGCATAGTCGTACTGTCCCTCATCTTGTTCTACTGTGTCAAAGATACGTCCCCGGCAGAACGGATAACCAAGACTGTCGAGGAATCCCCCACTCGCCCCTGCATACTCGAACCTGTCCTTATCGAAGACAGAGAGCAGTTTGGGTTGGCAAGCCGCCACCTCTGGATGGACATCCATGAACTCAACAAGGGGGGTGAGCCAGTGATGGGTCACCTCTATATCACTATTCAGCAACAGAAAATACTCCGCGTCTATCTGTCGTAATGCCTGGTTATAACCCTCCGCAAAGCCCCAGTTCTTCTCTAAACGGATGACCTTACACTCTGGGAAATCGTTGGCAAGCAATTCCAGGGAATCGTCCGTGGAGGCGTTATCCGCCACATAGACGACTGCCTCTTCACGGGAATATCGCAATACAGTGGGCAGGTACTGTTGTAGCATCTTCTGTCCATTCCAGTTCAATATGACAATAGCGACCTTTTTCATTATTTCCATTTTTCAACCCTGAGTGCCGTTTGATCGTGATTAAAATCCGCAAGACGTACTTTTATCAGTTGGTTGTCGTATTCCTCACGTGCCTCTGAGGGCGACAACTCCACACGGATATAGTTCTTTGTGAATCCATGCATCGCCTTTCCACGTGGTGCTTTCTCAAACAACACCTCTGCCTCCTGTCCGATATATCGCTGATAAAAGGCATGCGTCTTCTCATCGGAAAGGTCGAGGAGCCGCTTGCTACGCTCCCGCTTGTCGGCGTCACTAACGATATAAGGTATCTTCAAGGCAGCGGTCCCAGGGCGCTCCGAGTATGGGAACACATGTAACTGCGTCACGTCAAGTGTATTCAGGAAATCATACGTCTCCTCAAAACACTCCGACGTCTCTCCCCGGCATCCTACCATCACGTCGACACCAATAAAAGCATCTGGCATCACTGACTTGATGAGATGAATCTTGTCAGCAAACAACTGGCGGTCGTAGTGACGGTGCATCAGTTTCAATACAGTATCACTGCCACTCTGCAAGGGGATATGGTAATGCGGCATAAAGGCACGACTCCGGGCACAGAAGTTGATCAGCTCGTCACTCAGCAAATCGGGTTCCAGACTACTGATCCGATAACGGGCAATACCCTCTACGCCATCCAGCGCCTTCACAAGATCCAGGAATGTCTCCCCTGTCGTCTTTCCGAAATCTCCGATATTCACACCCGTCAGCACAATCTCCTTGCCACCCTCACGAACCGCCTCCTCTGCCTGCTTCACCAAGGAAGCGATGGTAGGATTACGACTGAAACCACGGGCATAGGGTATCGTACAATAGGTACAGAAATAGTCACACCCGTCCTGCACCTTCAGGAAATAACGGGTACGGTTGCCACGGGAGCACGATGGTGCAAAGGTCTTGATATCCTTCGTCTTCTGGGTTAGGTAGGTCAAGGCTGAGCCTCGACTTACGAAACTATCGGAAAGAAACTGTATTAAGTGAGCCTTCTCATTAGCACCCAACACCAGATCGACACCTTCTATCTTACTGACCGACTCCGGCTTCAACTGTGCATAACATCCCGTCACTACCACAAAAGCGTGAGGATGCTGGCGTACCATACGATGGATGGCTTGTCGGCACTTATGGTCAGCGACCTCCGTCACAGAGCAGGTATTGATCAGACAGATATCCGCCTCTTCTCCTTTGGCGGCAGTCACTACACCCATCTCCTGAAGCATCTTAGCAAAAGTAGATGTCTCTGAGAAGTTCAACTTACAACCCAGGGTATAATAGGCGGCTTTCTTGCCTTGAAATATCGACGAGTCTATCATATATATAATAAGGTGTCGCGTTTGTTATTGCAAAGGTACGATTAAGTGAGCAAAAAAACAAGAGAATCTTGAGTTTTTTCGAATGTGAGTACCTTCGATAGGCTTATGCTATCAAAGGTACTATTAAGTGAGCAAAAAACCAAATTTTTAGCAATTATTCAATTAAGTGTAAAAAAGGCAATATTTTTAACATTTCGTAAGTGTCTGATTTTAAGTGATTTGCGAAAAAGTTACAAAAAATAGCAAAAAAAAGTCGCAAAAAAAAGTACAACGTATCAAAAAAATGCCTACCTTTGCAGCGTTTTAATAAACAAATGATTGTTTTACAGATTTAAAAAGCTTAGAAAAATGAAAAAATTAGTATTTATGTTCGCAGCCATCGTAGCTGTTTCTTTCGCTTCTTGTGGTAACAAGGCTCAGCAGGCTGAGGTTGACACCGATTCAGTAGAGGTTGTTGATAGCGCTGACACTGCTGCTGTTGACACTGTTGCTGCTGATAGCGTTAAGTAATCAGAACAACTCGAACAAAAATTGAGAGAAATACCGCTGGATGTGAATCCAGCGGTTATTTTTTTTCTAGTTTCTCTAGAATATCTAGAAGAAAAAAAAG
Source organism: Prevotella sp. (assembly GCA_045117415.1). Lineage (GTDB taxonomy): Bacteria > Bacteroidota > Bacteroidia > Bacteroidales > Bacteroidaceae > Prevotella. The sequence continues at coordinate 10,750 of JBGUNO010000003.1, forward strand.
AATCCCGAGTGTTTTACTCGGGACTCTCTGCGTATAATAACTATGATTTGCTTTACAGCATGGTTATTCTTCTGTAGCAGGAGCAGCCTCTTCAACGGGAGCCTCAATAGGAGCCTCAGCAACAGGAGCCTCAGCAACGGGAGCTGCCTCCTCTTTCTTCTCAGCAGGAGCATTCTCAGCAACCACCTTGACAGGAATGTCAATCTCAACCTCCTTGTGGAAGTGAACAGTAGCCACATAGTCGCCAACAGTCTTTGCATCTGTCATGGTGATGATCTTACGATCGATGTCATGACCCAGCTTCTTCAACTCCTCAGCAACGATACCAGCATTCACTGAACCGTAGAGCTGACCTGTAGCACTTACCTTTGCGGCAATCGTCAAAGCGACATCCTTGATAGCCTCACCCTTCTTCTCTGCCTCTGCCTTGATAGCGGCGAGCTTGTGAGCCTGCTGCTTCAGGTTCTCAGCGAGAATCTTCTTAGCCATTGGAGAAGCGATGACAGCCTTTCCCTGAGGAATCAGGTAGTTACGACCGTAACCAGACTTCACGTTTACGATATCGTTCTTATATCCCAGACCGATAATATCTTCTTTCAGTATTAATTCCATATTGTCGTCCTCCTCCTTAATTATTTCAACATATCAGTAACGTAAGGAAGCAGTGCAATCTGGCGAGCACGCTTAATAGCCTGAGCCACGCGACGCTGATACTTCAGCGAGGTACCTGTGATACGACGGGGAAGAATCTTACCCTGCTCGTTCAGGAACTTCTTCAGGAACTCGGGATCCTTATAGTCCACATACTTAATACCACTCTTCTTGAAGCGGCAATACTTCTTCTTCTTCGTGTCGATAGAAGGAGCTGTCAAATAACGGATTTCTGTCTCTTGTGCCATAGTTTAAGCCTCCTCTTTTTTACCAAATTTGTTACGACGCTTCTCTGCATACTCAGCTGCATACTTGTCGAACTTCACTGTCTGGAAACGGATGACTTTCTCGTCACGACGGAAAGCAGTCTCCAAAGTCTTAATCACTTCTGGCTCAGCCTTGAACTCCATCAGGAAATAGAAACCTGTAGACTTCTTCTGAATAGCATAAGCCATCTTCTTCAATCCCCAGGCCTCTTCGTTCACGATCTCTGCACCCTTGTCGGTGAGGACCTTCTTGAATTTAGCGACCGTTTCCTTTGTCTGCTCATCAGACAAAACGGGAGTCAAAATGAAAACGGTTTCGTATTGATTCATACTACTTAAAATAAATAATTATTTGTTATTTTGCAAAATTGCGGGTGCAAAGGTACTAAAAAAAAGACACACCGCCAAACTTTCCGAGTCTTTTTTGCCTCAATTCCACATTATAATATATAAAACACAGCAATTCCTTTGGCTTTTTACCCGATTTATACTACCTTTGCAACCAATATTCACACCATTTAAATGAAAAAACACTTATCTTGGATAGGAATAGCACTGATCGTAACAGGCACACTGGTCCTGCTGCTCAGTTACTTGTTGCACCACACTACCAACGGGGTGCTGACGACAGGGCTCCTATTGATCATTGCCGGTGTTGTCGGCTATATACAGGGAATAAAAAGTGCCTCTTAATATGAGGCACTTATTCAGGAATCTTCAGATTTTCTCTTTGACTCTTAGTCTCTGGAAATAGGAATGTTGCTAATCTTGAGGGGCTTTTTATTATAAGCCAGCCCCCAGGCAGCACAATTAAAACAAAGAGATAAGCGGGCGATTGCTTCGGCAGATGTGGGGACACCTTCTATTTTGATAGAGACTTTGATGGGTACTCCGGCAGGAATATTAAATTCATCTGTCCGATTTTCTTTCCATTCATTAGTGTTGGCTACACAGATTCTAATTTTCTCGTCTTTGTAGATATTACCCTCGTCATCGTAGGCCTCATGCCAAGCACCAGTCCAGCTGGAGCCAAAATAGACTTTTTCAACATCGTTAGTACCTTCATTATTTAAAATCAAGTCAACGATAACAGTCTTGTCGCTGGCAACACAACGCTTAACCTTAACCTTGAAATCAGGATGGTTGGTGATAATCTTGATAGGTTTCTCATCCTGTGCATAGATACCTGTGACAATGAACATTGCCATCATCATCAATAAAAACTTTTTCATAATGCTTGTTGTTTTAGTTATTAATCTCTTGTGATAGGAATATTTCTGATGATAAGCCATTTGTCCTTATCAGGCAGTCCCCAGGCATCACATATGACAACGCCTTCAAAATAGGCAATGCTTTCTGCTGTCTCTGAGAAGTTGTTGACAGAGAAACTGACTTTTGCAGGAACCCCGGGAATCAGCCGATAGCCACTCACCGCACCCTCATACGCTTTGCTGTTGGCGACTTTTACCTTGACAGTGCTATTCTCATTTCCCTTATAGGTATTGCCCTCGTCATCATATATCTCCGTCCAATATCTCCAATTACCGGCAATGACATCAATGATGACATCCTGAGTTCCCTTGTTGATAAAGACCATATCGAGGATAAGGGATTTCCCGCTTGTCGCACAACGCTTTACCTTAACATCAAAGTCCGGATGATTCGTCACTATTTTCATTGGATTTTCCTGGGCATTCACATGCTGTAAGCCTAAGGCGAACATCGCCATCAAAACCAATAGAGTCTTTTTCATATTACAAATGTTTTTAATGTTATTAGTATGATTATTTATTCAAACTGAGCAGTCGCCTACGAGCCTCCTCATGTCCTGCGCCGGCAGCCAAGCGGAGCCATTTGCGTGCCGTGTCTTTGTCACGTCCGATATAGAGCAGTCCAAGTTGGTATTGTGCCTCGACATAGGACGACGTAGCAGCCTTAAGGAAATAGTTCTTTGCCGTCTCGCGATTATGTCCGTCGTAGTTGCTGTTGATGTAGAGCATACCCATCTGGTAGCTTGCCTCGGCACTGCCAGAGTCAACAGCCTCCTGGAAGTAGCCGCGCGCCTTCTCATACTGCATGGCACGCATCTGTTTCTTTCCCTGATTGATTAAAGCCTTTACCTGCTCGCTCTGATTATCCTTCTTCACCGGATTATCCTTCTTCACCGGATTATCCTTCTTCATCTGATTGTCATCCTTCTTGGCAACAGGTTTCTGAACCGGAGCATCCAAGACATTACGCATCTCGAACCTCTTCGCTGCTTTGGGAGCAAGTTGCCAACTCCTCCAGTCGCTGTTAACAGCCACCACACTGGGGGTCTGGCTCTTGCCGTTCTCCACCACGGACTTACGCTTCACCTGCGTGGTGACATAGTCACTCAGGTCACCCATTGTGACAGCACCGCCTGCCTGTTGTAACTTATCCAGAAGATAATAGGTGAACATACCATGCCTCATCGATTTATAAGGAAAGGCTGTCTCATTTCCCTGGGCAGCAGAGAATACCACGGTATTGCTGCCTACAGGATTAGAGTTGGGCTTGATGGCGACACCACGCGACGAGGCAAGCATCTTACCGTCGCGCTTGGCTCCACTGAAACAAGCATCGAGGAATACTATGATACTCTTGGAGTTCATCTTCCCCAATTTGTCATAAAGTACCTTGGTACTGAGGGCACTGGTGGCTGGCGACTTGCTGAAACCGTCGACAGGCAGGAGATAGGCTTCCTTGCTGTTCTCATCGGGCATGCCATGACCCGTATAGTAGATGATGGCACGAGCCGTTCCGTCGTACGCCTTCAACGCATCATCGAGCCAACTGAACTGATAGTTCATCTCGTTGAGGGTGGCATCAGCCACAAACCTGATATTACTCTCTGGGATGCCTAATGTCTTCTGGCAATAGATACGGAACACCTCACCATCATTCCTGGCAAAGGGTACACTCTCCTCGTACTTGTAGTTCTCGTTGGAGATAATGATGACAAAGGTATTCTCATCCTTCACGTCATTGACGAGGATCTTGGTATCCACACTCTCCTGAGCCCTCGCACTTCCGAGACCCAGCATTATTCCTATTACAAATAATAAAATATATATCATTAGGCTCTTCATATCAAATTCAAGTTAGTAGGCTACAAAAATAAGTAATATTTGTGAAACAAACAAATTTTAAAAATGAATTTCTTTGTTTTGCGCTCGAATTTTTTGTTGAAAATGGAAAAACATCACATCAACAAACATCAACTTATCCGAAATTTTCGTATATTTGCAATCGAAAGATAAAGATCATATGAATTGGAAGAAAAACATATTCCCGGTATTACTGGCAATCGTTTATTGTCAGCAGGCGACAGCAGGTGTTCCCGTCATCAAAAACAACGGCGATGCCAAGTACACTATCCAGACAGGTGACCTCACCATGACCATCGACTCCAATGGTGGGAAAATCCTGTCATTGAAGTACAAAGACGCGGAGAGTATCTCACAGTCACGTTTCCCTGAGTCTTTCGGTAGTACCTTCTGGACGAGTCCGCAGAAAGAATGGAACTGGCCTCCTGTTTTTGAATACGACAAACAGCCGTACACCGTTGAGGAGAAAGGCACCTCACTAGTGATGAAGAGCAAGGTGTCGCAGCGGCTCAAATACAGTATCACGAAAGCGTTTACCGTTGACCCGAAAGACGATGCCATCATCATCAACTACACGATCACCAACGAGGGAGACGTTGCCCGTAAAGTGGCTCCGTGGGAGATCACACGTGTAACAAACGATAACGGACTGATCTTCTTCGATGCCGACATCAACAAGATGACGCCTGCAGGACTGATGAACTTCAAGGCTGAGTATGGTGCCGTATGGTATCAGACGGATATCACCAACGAGAACCGTAAGATCAACGCCGACGGAAAGGGATGGCTTGCCTACTATAACAACGGGCTGTTGTTGGTGAAGAAGTTCCAAGACCTGGACGCTACGCAGCCTGCCCCTGACGAGGCAGAGGTTCAGGTGTATGTGAATCGTGGAAAGACCTATATCGAACTGGAGAGTCAAGGTGCCTATACGGAACTGCAACCTGGTAAGTCACTGACATGGACCGTCCGCTGGTATCTCGTTCCCTTCAACGGTGCTGCCACTCCCTCCAAAGCATTGCTGAAGAAAGTGAGGAAGTTGGTGAAATAGAGTCTACATCAAGGAAGTACAGCAGCCACCTGGTCGGCAATCGCCCTCATACCTTTCTGTGAGGGATGTCCCCATTGCTTCTCAATATCCACCAACTGGATATACGGCACGTTATAATGGTCGCAGATAGTCTTCATGGAGGAAGTCACCTCCTCCGACAGTTCCGTGTTGATGATGACATACACCTCCGTACCCGGATAATAGTTCTGCAGGTTGGCAAGGAGATACGCCATGGCAGGACGGAAGTTATAGAGGTCACTGTCCTGCCAGTTGCCATACTGGAATTCTCCAATGGGAGACTTCGCCCAGCTATCGTTGGTACCTCCAAATACCAGGATGACATCAGGAGATCCCAGATACCTCAGACGAGTACAGAATGAGCGGTCGCTATAGTCTTCCCCCTTATAACCCGTATGACAGATGGTGGCACCAGAGAACGAGTTATTCTGGCAAAGGCGGTATCTATGCTCCCGGATCAATTGCTGCCACCACAACTGGCGTACGTCCTGCACATCATTATTCTCTGCCTTCTGCGGATACCACACGGCATTCGTGTCGGGCACCACATAGTCCTTGAAGGTGCTGTAGGAATCACCCAGGATAGAGATACCACGTTTGGACTGTGCCTGCATGGCTATGCAAGCAATGACGGCAACTGTAAATAAAGCGACTTTTCTCATTTCACATCATGGTTAGTTAAACAAAAAGCTCACTGAATCGTGATTCAATGAGCTTCTCTGCGGTGCGTACGAGACTCGAACTCGTGACCTCCTGCGTGACAGGCAGGCATTCTAACCTACTGAACTAACGCACCAGTTTCTGTTTTGCGGGTGCAAAGGTAGAGAGAAAATCTTATATCGCAAAACTATTTGTGTTAAAATTTATAAAATCCTTTGCATTAAAATCGCGTCATGGTACTCGCGTCCATCATAAAGCCAATCCCTTAATCTGGCAGACTCCCTGAAAGCCAATTTGTTAAACAGGTTTATAACGTCCACATGCTGCTCATTGATGATCACATACACCTGATGAAGATGGAGTATGCGTAGTGAATACCGCAAGACTTCCTGGACGGTAGCAGTGGCATAGCCAGCATGTCTGTAGTCTTTCAGAATGACGATTCCCAGTTCTGCGCGCCGGTGCTGAGGATCAAAACTCACCACATCCGCCATGCCGACCACCTCACCGTCCTCATTCTCCACGATGAGTCGTACCTGACGGTCGCTATAGATATCATCCTTGGCATGAGCGATATAGTCATGCAAGACATACCGGGAGTACGGCACATTGGTTATTCCCACATCCCAAAGCGACATGTCATTCTCTATGGTATAGAGGAGTTCGAGGTCCTCCGGCTCTATGGCTCTCAGCTTAATCTTCTTATCCATTGACTTTCTTGTATTTCCAATAAAAATAAAGCAAGCCCCTGACATGTCTCCATCCCATCAAGGAATAGAAACGGCGATTGGTCACCCGTTGACAGAAATGAATCATCTCATACTGTGGCAGATAGACGACACGCCATCCCTTTTGGTTCTGTCGTATACAGAAGTCAGCATCCTCAGGACCGTAGAAGATATGCTCGTCAAGGTATCCGACAGCCTGAAAAGACTCACGTCGGATGAGCTGACAGGCGCCCACCAGATACACTGGCTCCAGAGGCTCAGACGCTTTAGGCAAGTTGTAGGAATAGACATATTTCTGTCTGGAGAACAGGCTCTTCAACTTATATGTCAGTCCGGGGTACTCCTTGGCACTGGGCTGGATATGCCCATGCGCGTCCAACAGTCTACAGCCACATATCCCCACATCCTGATGGTTGTCCATATAGCTCAGCATACCCTCTACAGCCTCTTCGTTCAGGCGCAGGTCATTGTCGATGATAAACAGGTAGTCGCCTTGGGCGGCTTTCAACGCGACATTTCTCGCCACTGCCACACCCTTGTTGCTATCCATCTCAAATAACCTGATTGTTGGATATTTCTTTTTGATATATTCTACCGTTCCGTCCTCAGAGCCATTGTCGACAACTATCACCTCCACATCCTTACGTTTCAGGTAAGGTGTCAGGGTAAACAAGCAACCTTCAAGTAGTTCCAAGCCATTCCATGTGATGATCAAGAATGAAACTCTCATTATTATTATATGAATTATTATATTTTACTAATTTAACCGAATAATTTTACTTTTAACGTCCTTAAGGCATGAGTGAAGTCCGCCAATGTCCTGAACCTCTTAAGCTGAAGCCATACGAAACGAGGCGACAGGAAGTAAGACAGATTGCTTCTCCACAGGATCCGCTCCATGTCGGACGATGACAGTTGAGGATACGTAAGGATAGACTCCCTTTGTACATCTGTCGGTTTATACTCCCCCCCGTTAATCCACCCGTTCTCCAACGCCATGTCATAGAACTCAGTGCCAGGAAAGGGAGATACGATATTGAACATCACCTGGTCAACCTTCAGTGCCTTTGCCTGACGCAACGTATCCTTCAGGGTATCCTTCGTCTCCAGAGGACTGGTGCCGATGAGGATATTAAGCTTCACTGGCACGTGGTATTTCTTAAGCAGTTGGATGGACTGCCTTATCTGTGCCACAGTGATCCCTTTTTTAATAAACTGAAGTATCTCGTCATTGAACGACTCCACACCTAGGTCGACATACATGCATCCAGACTCGCCCAGCGCCTTCGCAATCGGCTCAGTGATGGCATCTACCCGAGCCTGACAGCCCCATTTCAGTCCATGGCGCCTCAACGACGCACAGAGCGCCAGTGTCCTCTTCTCTGTCCAGATGAAGTTATCATCCATGAAGCCGACAGCCTTGTATCCCTCCGCTGCCAACTGTTCCATTTCTTTGTCCACACTCTCCACCGACCGATAGCTGATACGGGGTTTGCGACCTTCATAGCGACGAGTCTCTATCTCACGGGCAAAGGAGAGTGAGCATGGGACACAGTAGATACATTTGAAGGGGCAGTTACGGGAGGTGACAGCCGTCGTGTAAGGTGAGGTCTTCACCTTAGGATTCCGATAAACCCTGTCGGCGATGAGATGACGGGCTGGGAATGCCAAAGCATCCAAGTCTGTCATCAACGCACGGGGACGGTTATGATGCAGTTGTCCGTCCTCTCCTCTCCACGAGACACCGTCTTCGTCCTGCCATCGGGCACCGGTATCCAATGCCTTCAAGACCTCTACGATGGTCTGCTCAGGTTCTCCGCGAACGATGATGTCATGGGAGGTCTTCAAGAAGTCGTCACGGAAATAGGTTGGAGCAGGTCCTAGCCAGAGGATATAGGCATGAGGTGCCTGCTCATGAATCATCGCCGCAACCTGTAAGTCGTTGGTCATAGCCAGATTGACAGACCAGATGACATACACGTCACTATGGTCAGAACGAAGGAAGTCCTCCAAAGCCTTCTTGTCACCCTTCTCCCATACAAAGTCCTGATAGCTGACGGTCATACCCTCCAGGCGCTCCACCTGGGCGATGACTGTCAACTCATAGATATTGGGCATAGGGTATACCACATGGGTACACCCAGAGCTGCGCTCCGCAGCCTGTTTGCCTTCAATAACGGGAGGGACCAAGAATACTACTTTCATGACATCTTCATTGTTGTTCTTTTTATTCCTCTGGTGTCACCTCAGCCATACAACGGTCCATGGACGGGTATACGAAGGGCTGGCAGATCAGCAGGATGATCGCCATATAACCGAATGTCGTATTCAGATACCACTCATAGAAGAGGGTGTTGGCTATCAAGGGAACATCCAGCAACTCCAGTCGGAGGAGTCCCCATTTCCTCAAAGCCACCTCTTTCCGACCGACCAGGTCCTGATGGATCTTCTCCATCTTAAAAAGGCGCAGAGCAAGGTATATGGCAGCAAGCGTCATGATCTCCATCATTGTCAGGGTGATAAACTCTGGTTCTTTTTTCTCTGCCATGATGCCAGACTCCAAGACACCAGTCTCATAGACGAGGACGATCAGTCCTGTCAGCACCAATGCGCCAACGAATACCGCCATAAGGAAATTACGAGTCTCTTTCATCTTCAGATATGATTATTTCCCCTCAAAGGGAGTCCTGTTTATAATCGACCGGCCGAGTGTCACCTCGTCGGCATATTCCAACTCATCACCGACAGGGATACCCCGTGCGATGACACTTAACTTAACATCATATGGAGCCAGTTTACGGGAGATATAGAAATTGGTCGTATCACCCTCCATCGTCGAGCTAAGTGCCAGGATGACCTCCCGTATACCCTCTTCCTCCACTCTTTTCACCAAAGAGTCGATCTCCAGGTCAGCGGGACCTGTTCCGTCCATCGGAGAGATGACACCGCCCAGCACATGGTAGAGTCCCGTATACTGCTGGGTGTTCTCCACAGCCATCACATCCTGTATATTCTCCACCACACAGATGGTGGAGGTGTCACGATGACTGTCCGCACATATCGGACAGATATCCGTGTCGCTGATGTTATGACATCGCTGGCAATAGTGTACCTCCTGTCTCATCCTCGCGACAGCCTCCACAAAAGACTGTACGTCTTCCGCATCCTGTCGTAACTGATAGAGAACCAGTCGCAAAGCCGTCCGTCTGCCGATACCAGGTAGTTTTGAGAACTCCTGCACGGCTTTTTCCAGTAACTGTGATGGATATTGTTGTATCATTTAATTATTAATTTTCAATTTCCGAGAGTTCTAACCATCTTAGCGACTTCTCGTCGAGCTCATCATTGAGCACGGGCAGTCGCTTGCTCATCGCTGTTATCTCATCGACAGAGGTAGTACCTCCGCAAAGTGAATCCTCAATCTGTTTCTTCTCGGCTTCCAATGCAGCAATGTCTTTCTCCAACTGCTCAAGCTCCCGTTTCTCCTTGTAGGACAACCGGCGACGGTCGTCGTGGCGATAGCTCGACTTCGTCTGAGAACTCTGAGAACTCTGAGTACTCTGAGTACTCTGATCCTGCAGCCCCTGCCACTCACGATATTGCGTATAATTCCCAGGGAAATCCTTGACCTCACCATTGCCCTTGAACACCAGCAGGTGGTCGACGACCTTATCCATGAAGTAGCGGTCGTGACTCACCACGATGACGCAGCCAGGGAAGTCCTGCAGGTATTCCTCCAGGATCTGCAGGGTCACAATATCGAGGTCGTTCGTCGGCTCGTCGAGTACGAGGAAGTTGGGATTCTTCATCAGCACTGTACAGAGGTAGAGCTTACGACGCTCTCCCCCACTGAGCTTATACACATAGTTATACTGCTGCTCGGGGGTGAAGAGGAAATACTGCAACAACTGGGAGGCGGAGAGCTTCTTGCCATTTCCCAAGTCGACATAGTCGGCAATGGCAGTGATGACGTCAATGACTTTCTGGCTCTCATCAAACTGCAACCCCTCCTGAGAGAAGTATCCGAAGCGCACCGTATCACCGATAACGATGCGTCCCTCATCCACAGGGACCTGTCCCAACAGCATCTTGACAAATGTCGACTTACCCGTACCGTTGTTCCCCACAATGCCCATCTTCTCGAAACGGGCAAAGTTATAGTAGAAGTCCTTGAGGATCACAACATCATCAAAACGTTTCGAGATATACTGGCACTCAAAAATCTTAGAACCAATATACACGTTGTTGGCTTTCAGGCGTAGCTGGCGTTCCTCCATTCGCTGTTTTGCCACCTTCTCCAACTCATAGAAAGCCTCCTCCCGGTAGCGTGCCTTATGACCACGAGCCTGTGGCATCCGCCGCATCCACTCCAGTTCCGTACGATAGAGGTTATTAGCACGAGCTATCTCCGCACGACGGTTGTCAATGCGCTCCTGTCGCTTCTCCAGATAATAGGAGTAATTGCCACGATAGGAATAGATCGTTTGGTCGTCCAATTCCAAGATGACGGAGCAGACACGATCCAGGAAGAAACGGTCGTGCGTCACCATCAGTAAGGTCCTGTTACCTCTTCCCAGATAACCCTCCAGCCATTCTATCATCTCCAAGTCGAGATGGTTGGTAGGCTCGTCGAGAATCAGCAGGTCAGGTTCCATCAGCAACACATTGGCGAGTGCGACCCGTTTCTGCTGACCGCCACTGAGTTGTCCCATCGGCTGGTTGAGATCACGTATCTTCAACTGTGTCAGCACCTGTTTCGCCTTCAACACCTTCTCTGCCTCACCCTGATGGTTGAAACACGCATCCAGCACACTCTCCTCAGGATCGAACACAGGCGACTGCTCCAGATAACCAATCTTCAGGTCACGACGGAACACGATATCGCCTGTATCGTGCCCTTCCTTACCAGCAAGGACAGAGAGTAACGTGGATTTTCCCATCCCGTTTTTGGCAATCAGCCCCACCTTCTGTCCTTCGGCAATACTGAAACTGATATGGCTAAACAGGTTCAGCGCTCCGAACGACTTCGAGAGGTTCTGTACGTCAACGTATGGGGTGTCCTTTGCCATTATTATTGCTTGAGTTCCTTATTGATCTGTTCGATATAGTCGAGCACCTCGTCCCTACCCTGTTTCTTCTCCGCTGATGTCAGGAACATAGGAGGCAGTTCCTCCCAGGTCTCCAAGAGTTTCTGCTTATATGCCTCGACGCTCTGGGCTGCCTTGTTTGCCGAGAGCTTATCCGCCTTGGTGAAGACGATGGAGAAAGGAATGCCCGACAGACCCAGCCACTCGATGAACTCCAAGTCTATCTTCTGAGGCTCCAACCGGATATCCACCAGTACGAAGACATTCACCAGCTGCTCACGCTGCAGGATATAGCCTCGGATCATCTGGTCCAACTTATCCACCTCCTTCTTCGAACGCTTGGCATAGCCATAGCCGGGCAGGTCGACCAGATACCATTCCTTATTGATGATAAAATGGTTGATGAGCAACGTCTTGCCTGGTGTCGCGGAAGTCTTGGCAAGTTTCTTATTGTTGGTCAGCATATTGATCAAACTCGACTTACCCACATTAGAACGCCCGATAAAGGCATACTCCGGTTTCGTGTCATTGGGACACATACTTACCATCGGTGCACTGATGGAGAATTCTGCAGTCTTGATATCCATGTTCTTCTGATTATATCGTCTGCAAAGGTACGAAAAATTCGACTAAACGAGAACAATAGTGATGTGTTTCTTTTAAATTTGATTCCTCATAAAAAAGACAATTTAGTAATAAATATTAACAAAGTGCTTCTGAGGTTTCGCGTAAAAATCACCAAGTCCGAACTGAGTCTCAAATACGCAAAATCTGAGGTGTTTCCGTATCTTACTGATACTGAGCACGTTTCCCGTTTTTCCGATATTTCACTCTTCAAAAAACACCTTAAAAACACCTTAAAAAACCCTCAAATAGCAGCTTTTTCCTATGTAAAAGGCGGCACCTAACGGGTAGAAAGGTACCGACAAACCCCTCCGAAGGTGCCGCCTTCCTCCGTTTTAGTCCCCAGCACCTCCATTTTTTGCTTCCTCCAATCCTAGAATATGTCAAATTCCACACAAAAATTTCAACCAAATTCCTTGACAATTCTCAAATACCTCCTACTATCATTCTCCCCTTCTCCCGTCTCCCCCACTCGTCTAAATTAAGTAAAAAACAAAATAATTTTCCTGCAAGATGCACAGATATCGAAAAAATGCCGTACCTTTGAACCGATAAATTTAAACCTAAAGGAACACTATATGGAAAAGCATGACTTTGTGACCATTGCTGATCTCACCCGTGAGAAGATTCTCTATATGATTGAGATGGCGCAGGAGTTCGAGAAGCATCCTAACCGAGAGATATTGAAAGGAAAAGTGGTCGCTACCCTCTTCTTCGAGCCCTCCACCCGTACCCGTCTGAGTTTCGAGACTGCCGCCAACCGCCTTGGCGCTCGTGTCATCGGATTCGCCGACCCTAAGATTACCAGCGGGACGAAGGGTGAGACGCTGAAAGACACCATCTCCATGGTAGCCAACTACGCTGATGTCATCGTGATGCGCCATTTTATAGAAGGTGCTGCGCAGTATGCCTCTGAGGTGACAGAAGTGCCTATCGTCAATGCGGGTGACGGAGCCCACCAGCATCCCTCACAATGTATGCTTGACCTCTATAGTATCTACAAGACACAAGGGACGCTGGACAACTTGAATATCTACCTGGTTGGTGACTTGAAATACGGTCGTACCGTCCACTCCCTGCTCATGGCGATGCGTCATTTCAACCCCACCTTCCATTTCGTGGCTCCTAAAGAACTCGCTATGCCTAACGAGTATAAGTTGTATTGCAAGGAACATGGTATCAAGTTCCAGGAGCATACCGCTTTCAACGAGAAAGTGATTGCCGATGCGGACATCCTGTATATGACGAGAGTACAGAAGGAGCGTTTCTCCGATCTGATGGAATACGAGCGTGTCAAGAACGTATATATCCTGAATAATGACATGCTGCGTCTTGCCAAGCCGAACATGAAGATCCTGCACCCACTGCCTCGTGTCAACGAGATAGCGTATGATGTGGATGAGAACCCGCATGCCTACTACATCCAGCAGGCAGGCAACGGTCTCTTTGCCCGTGAGGCGATCTTCTGTGATGTACTCGGTATCAGCTTAGATGAAATAAAGAACGATAAAACGATTATAGCATGAACAAGAACCAGATGCTCGTTGCCGCTATTGAGAACGGCACCGTAATAGACCACATACCTTCCGAGAAGACCTATCAGGTCGCTCAGTTGCTGAAACTTGCCGAGCTGGGGACACCCGTCACGATTGGTTATAACTTCCCTTCCAAGAAAGTGGGAAAGAAAGGTTTTATCAAAGTAGAGGACAAATGGTTCACGGATGAGGAGATCTCCCGACTCTCTGTTGTCGCGCCCAATGTCGTACTGAATATCATCCACGACTATGAGGTGGTGGAGAAGAAGACGGTTCGTACACCAGATGAGATTCGGGGTATTGTGAAATGCAACAATCCCAAATGCATCACCAACAATGAGCCTATGCAGACTCATTTCCATGTGACAGACGGTATCCTGACCTGTCACTATTGTGAGATGGAGCAGGACATTAATAAAGTGGAACTCGTCTGAGTTCCACTTTTCTTTTATTCTGGTGAGGTATAACGCTCACCCGTCTCCCTCACGATACGACGGGCAAAAGGACGCGGATAGCCCGGTCGCTCTACCGTAGCCCCCAGTCCATATTTGCTTTGCTTAAACCGTCCTTGTTCATCAACAGGTTTTCGTGCCATGTCATTATGACGGACAATGAGGAAGACGGCAAGCTGTTTCCAACGTGCCAGCATCCCTTGAGCCTGTTCTATCGTATAGTCATTCAGGTATTCCCGCATCGCTGAAGGAGACATCGTCAGAGCTTTCTTCTCGATGGCAGGCTGCTGCGTGAGATAGGCATGCTGCAAGGAGTCACGCACTTGTCTTAAGTCTGGGAACAATGCGGAATAACGGGGATACACCATATTACTCACCCAGTTACATACCCAATAGGCGCTCTTGTCTGAGAAGGTGATATCATTGGCGCCCGGGGCATTGAAGCATTCAGGAAGACGGGTCATCGAGCAATAGACAGGAACATAGGCGATCATATTCCCGTCATCATTGCCAAACCAGAAGCAGCCACCCACCTCACGAGGCAGCCAGGATCGCATCTGCGAGACAAAAGAGAAAGCCGTCTGCTGGGTAGAGATCGGACGCTCGTTGAAATATTTCTTCCCGTCTACCTTATAATATAAAGGTGTAGGGCGGTAAGGCATGTGCCAGATACCGGCACCCACGTCAGTAGAGTCCATCTCCAAAGGAGTCCCCTCAAAATGGTCACGCATGTCATTCATGACATCCTCCACGCTCACTTTCTGATCAGGCACCACCCATAGCGGCATATCCTCCGCCTCTTTGTCAAGTCCCATAGCCCAAGGCAGGTAACGGTCCATGCCCTTCTTGTGATGATTGAAGAAACTCCAGGCTCGGGCATCACAGATACGGCGTCCTGAGAAGTCGGGAGCGGCATACGTCATCTTCCAAGAGAAATCCTCATCCTTACCAGTGTACCATCCTTTCTTACGGGCATACTTGATGACATTTTTTGAATAAAGCACGTTCTGCTTGTCCCTCATATCAAACTTCCCGATACGGCTCTGGTTGGCATGGGCACAGATGGCATCGTCAGGAATACGGACAGCGACCCATACGGTACGCTCTTGGGAGACAGCACGGTCAGGACCACATCCCTGCATCTCTAATATCCATGCCTCGTTAGGGTCACAGATCGTAAATGTCTCTCCCTCGGAACAATAGCCATACTGTTCCACCAAGGTCGTCATCACCTCTATCGCCTCACGTGCTGACCGGGCACGTTGCAGGGTGATATATATCAGAGAGCCATAGTCAATGATTCCCGTGGAGTCCACCATCTCCTCACGGCCGCCATAGGTTGTCTCACCAATAGTCACTTGCCATTCATTGATGTTACCCACCACATTATATGTCTCTGGTGCCTCATCAATCTCTCCCAGGTATTTATTGGTGTCCCACTCAAACACCTTCCGCTTATCACCTTTCTGATGCTTGGCGGCAGGATAATGGTAGAGGGGCATATAAGCTCCATAGGAGTCTGCGTTATAACTACAGATGACAGAGCCGTCGGTGCTTGCCTTTTTCCCGACGATCAAATTCGTACATGCATTGGCTGATGCCACCGTCGTCATGACAACCGCCATAAGAAGAAATCTCTTCATGGTTATTCTTTGTTGTTTTTTAGTTTTAATTCATAACTGGCTCCCAACTCCCGGATACGAGTGGTGATCCATCCATCCTGACAAACACCACCCATATCATGTCCCCCACTGTCAATATAGAGGAGGGACGGGTCTACACCCTCGGGTATCGCAAGACTCAGTTCCGCCCAGCCGAATAACGGACATGCCTGCTGGGCAAACGTATAACGGTTGGAGAGACTTCCCTGGTCTACTTTTGGAACTACCATCAGTCCCTCTTCCACCATACCCGCCGGGATGACCAGCTGCATGCCCGGAAGGGAGATCATGGACAGTCTGTCGTATCTCACATTATAAGATGTTCTCTTCGAGGGAGAAATCTCGCTTTTCTTCCCTAAAACCGTAAACTCATACTGTGACTCGTTACCCATGAAGTCACGAAGAATATATGTCACACGATATGGACGCTCTTCGTTAAACAACACATAGCCATCGTTCTCGTCAGCCTGGAGGATAGGCAGCGTGACACCCTTGACGATATACGACCGCATATACCATGTCTTGTGATGGAGCCAATGCTGATAGTCGCCCCACGAGTTGACCTGGCGATTACTATAGACAGGGATACGATAGACATTCGAGCGGAACACCTCTTTTCCATCCACCTGCAGTATCGTCTCACGAATACCATAATGGTTATATACCCCCTGCATATAGTCATCAGCCCACAGGGCAAAGCCTACCTTCCCCCAGGCTGTCAGCTCCTGTTCTATATGTTGGGATGAGAAGGCGAAAGTCTGTTTGTTATCAGACCCGTTAAACACCCCTTCTCCTGCCAGCGGACACGCCATGACACTATGTGCCTGAGGAGCGACAGAATCATTGACATACGGAGAGAGGAATTCCAAAGGGTCCATCATATCCCATGTCCTCGTGTCATGGATCTCCAAATGCAGATGAGGCCCCGTACTATGACCTGTATTCCCACTGATGGCAATTAACTGCCCCTGCGACACGGGGAAGTCAAGTGGTGTGAATCGTAGGTCTATCTGCTCGTCCCGTTTTCCAGTACGATGAACCACACGTTCCAATCTCGGGGAGAACTTTTTCAGGTGACAGTATATACTGGTATAGCCTTCTGGATGGGTGACATAGACGGCATTACCGAAGCCACTGACTCCCACTGTGAGACGACTCACATATCCGTCGCCAATGGAATAGATATGCTTTCCCTCTACATTGTCTGTCTTAACATCCAGTCCACCATGGAAATGGTTTGGACGAGGCTCACCAAAATTACCCGCCAGTGTGATCTTGTAATCCACTGGCGGATGATATTGTACATGGTCTGCTGCCTGCGAGCCGACAGCCAACAGCCAACAGCTGACAGCTAATAGTTTCCGTATCAGCATGCCTTGAAACTCATGTCGAGTCCTTTGACAGAGTGTGTCAGTGCTCCTACGGATATGAAGTCAACACCCTGCTCTGCATAGTCACGAATCGTATCAAAGGTAATGCCGCCACTTGACTCTGTCTCATAACGTCCGGCTATCATATCGACAGCCTTCTTCGTGTCGGGAACAGAGAAGTTATCTAACATGATACGGTCCACACCGCCATGATCCAACACCTGCTGTAACTCGTCGAAGGAACGTACCTCAATCTCTATCCTCAAGTCTAGTCCCTTCTCCTTGAGATACTGATGACAACGGTCGATGGCATTGACGATACCTCCAGCGAAATCCACATGATTGTCTTTCAGCAGGATCATATCAAACAAACCAATGCGATGGTTCACGCCACCACCGATTTTCACCGCCTGTTTCTCCAACATTCGCATACCAGGTGTGGTCTTACGAGTATCCAGTACACGGGTATGAGTTCCTTTCAGACGCTCCACATAACGGTTGGTCATGGTAGCAATACCACTCATGCGCTGCATGATGTTCAGCATCAGGCGCTCCGTCTGCAACAAGGAGCGAATACGACCTGTCACTATCATGGCAATGTCGCCCTTCTTGACTTTTGCGCCATCCTGCATCAACACCTCCACCCGCATCTCTGGGTCGAAACGACGGAACACCTCCTTGGCGATCTCCACACCCGCCAATATGCCGTCCTCCTTGATGAGCAGGTGAGACTTACCCATCGCATCCTCTGGGATACAGCATAAGGTGGTATGGTCGCCATCGCCGATATCCTCCGCAAATGAGAGGTCTATCAGACGGTCTACTAGCTCTTCTACACTTAACATAGGTTTATCTCTTAAACGTGTATTGATCTTTGAACAAATAAACACCGATACCGACACCCAAGCCGAAAGCAGAATTCTCGAACTTCTTAGTAGAGATGTCGAAGTAGAGCTCAGGCTCAATGGTTACCGTACGAGTGAGAAAGAAGGCATAGCCCACCTGTACACCAGGACGGAAATCGTTAATGCCATCTGCACGGTGGAACTTCAGAGAAGCACCTAAATAAAGACCATTCTGAATGATATAATAACGACCACCCACACCAAATGTAAACGCATCAGGAGTGTCGTCCAAATGCTCATAGCCAATCTGCGCCAAAGCCATCAGGTTGTCCATGAACAGGTAACCTGCCTTTACACTGGCTCCGAAATGGAATTTCTTTGCCTGGCTGCTGATGTCCAAGCCAGTAAGTCCTGCACCTAGGTATGCCTTACCCTTCTCAAACTGTGCGTTGGCTGTCAATGTTGTTGCCAAAACTGCCAATAATAAAAAAACTTTCTTCATAGCTTTAATGATTTATTGATGATTATTCTGATATTTACGATACCACAGGCAGAACCATACCAATGCCACTACGAAACAGACGCCACCCAAGGGATAACCGACAGATGCCGGTAGGTAGAATGCCTGTTTAGAGATAAACAGGAAGGTAGAACATACCGTTGTCATAAAGAGTGCGGGGATGAGTGTGATGATAAATGGTTTCTTCTCTTGTACCAGATAAACGGTCAGTGTCCATAATGTAAAGACAGAGAGTGCCTGGTTACTCCATCCGAAATACTGCCAGATGGTGTTGAAGCCATCGGGGTTCTCAATCTGCCATACCAACATAGCTATAGAACAGAGGAACATCGGTATACAGATATACAGGCGCTTCACGATAGGATGTTGATCCAGTCTCAACCACTCTGCGACGATCAGTCGACCAGAACGGAACGCCGTATCACCACTGGTAATTGGAGCTGCTACCACACCTAACATGGCAAGGATAGCGCCAACCACTCCCAACCAGTCGTTACATACCAAATTCACTACTGCAGGGGCTGAAGTATAAAAACCTTTCTGCGCACCAGCTATCAGCTCATAACCCGGTGCCGGATTGCCATAAAAGAACCAAGAGGCTACTGTTGCCCATATCAAAGCGACGACACCCTCTGTGATCATCGCACCATAGAAAATGGGACGACCCATATGCTCTGACTTCACACAACGAGCCATCAATGGGCTCTGAGTGGCGTGGAAGCCACTGATAGCACCACAGGCGATGGTAATAAACAAAGCAGGGAAGATAGCGTCCGTCCATTTTTCTGGCTGTGCTTCTGCTCCCATATTATAGAGGTGACTCCACAACTCAGGTAATTGTGGCCATTTCAAATAGAGTACCACCATCAAAGCACCTGCCATAAACAACAGGGAGAAGGCAAACAAGGGATAGACCTTACCGATAATCTTGTCAATAGGCAACATCGTGGCAATGATGTAATATACGAAGATAATACATACCCACATCATCGTCTCACCACCTATGGAATGTAATATCTCTGCCGGGCTGTATACAAAGACAGTACCCACCATGATCAACAGCAACACCGTAAACACCAGCATCACAGCCTTGGTGGTCTTTCCTAAATATTTACCAATCAGCTCAGGAAGTCCCGCACCCTCATTACGCATCGACAACATCCCCGACAAATAGTCGTGGGTAGCACCTGCAAAGATACAACCTAAAACAATCCACAGATAAGCCACAGGTCCGAACTTGGCTCCCATAATGGCACCGAAAATAGGTCCTGTCCCTGCTATATTCAGAAATTGAATCATGAAAATCTTCCAATTGGGAAGCACGATGTAGTCTAGTCCGTCTGCCTTGGAGACAGCAGGTGTTACACGATCATCCGGTCGGAATATACGTTCCACCAAACGACCATATAACAGATAGCCAAGCAAAAGAGCCACGAGGCTCAATGTAAATGAAATCATTTTAACGTTATATTTTATAATCTTTCTGCAAAGGTAAGAATAAAATATGAATTATGAACTATGAATTATGAATTATTTCGTACCTTTGCATCCAAAATTGATAGCATATGAAACGATATACCTTTATGATATTGTTGCTCTGCGCTGTTCTTGCCTTGAACGCACAGCCCAGACAAGAACTGCGTGCCGTATGGCTGACAACGTTAGAAGGACTTGACTGGCCCAGTACCAAAGGAACGTCCGTTGCTGTAGAACAGAAACAGAAGCAGGAACTTTGTCGTATTCTTGACCAGCTGAAGCGTGCGAATGTCAATACTGTCCTCTATCAAGCACGTATTCGTGGAACGGTCACCTACCCTTCCCGTATCGAGCCCTGGGACGGCTGTATCAGCGGCACTTTCGGAAAAGCCCCCAACTACGACCCGTTACAGTTTGCCATCGAGGAGGCACACAAACGTGGCATGGAGCTACATGCCTGGGTAGTTACGGTTCCTACTGGCAAATGGAACAGCTATGGGGCAAAGAACCTGCGACGGACACATCCCGAGCTGATGCGTCATATAGGAGAAGATGCCTGCATGATCCCAGAGGACTCACGGACAGCTGACTATATCTCCTCTATCTGCGAGGAGATTACCAAGCGATATGATGTTGACGGCATCCACCTCGACTATATCCGTTATCCAGAGACTTATCCGTTACGTATCTCTCGCCAACAAGCACGAGAGAACATCACCCGTATCGTTCGCGCTATCCACCAGAAAGTCAAAGGGTTAAAGCCTTGGGTTAAACTGAGTTGTTCTCCTTTGGGTAAGTTCGATGACCTTACTCGTTATCCGAGTGGCGGATGGAACGCCTATAATAAAGTATGCCAGGACGCACAGGGTTGGCTACGAGAGGGATTGATGGACCAGCTCTTTCCTATGATGTATTATGACGGCAAACATTATTATCCTTTTGCCGCTGACTGGAGTGAGCACCGCTATGGACGTGAGGTCGCAGCAGGCCTAGGTATCTACCGACTGATACGCAGTGAGGGCAACTGGTCGCTGGATGCCATCAAACGACAGATGCATGTGGCTCGTGACCTCGGACTCGGACATTGCTATTTCCGCAGCCGTTTCCTGACGGATAACACCAAGGGGCTCTATGATTTCGTTTGTGATTTCGACGCATATCCCGCTATTGTTCCTCCTATGCAGGGCATCCGTCAGCCGGCTCCTCAGGCTCCCACTTCCTTACAGGTAGAGCGTACCACCAATGGTGACAACCTGTATTGGAGTGGTGCTACAGATACCAGCAATGGAGATTACCTAACCTATAATGTCTATGCATCAACCCATTATCCTGTGGATATAAATGATGCACGTAACCTCATTGCAGTTCGTCAGATGCAACAGCATCTTTCCATACGCCGTTCTACGGATGACACCCCACTCTATTATGTTGTCACTGCCGTAAACCGCTATGGCATGGAGAGCAAGCCTGTAAACGAACGGTCAGTGCCTTACGCAACCAACGCGGCAAATAACACGGCATTAATTCCCAACGACGGCTATAGCCTGCATGTGCCCAACTTCAATGAGCTCCCGCAAGCCAATTATCTTGCCATCTATTCGATGCCCGGTAATATCATAGCCACCAAGCCTTTTGGTCCCGTAGTCTCGATTGCCGGCATTCCCAAGGGAGTCTATGAGCTACGAACCCTCAATGACAAAGGCGACTCTCACCATATAGGTCATTTCCTCATCAAGTAACCTACTCTTCCATCAACTTGCGATAGCGGGCACGCTTAGGCTCTTCCAATCCTAAACGCTGAGCCTTATTCGCCTCATACTCCGAATAGTTGCCCTCAAAATAGAAGAAATTCCCCTCGCCCATTCCCGACGTTCCGTCGCCTACCCGTGGCCTTTCATAAGCAAGGATATGAGTACAGATACGATCAAGGAACCAGCGGTCGTGACTGATGATGACGGCGCAGCCAGCGAAAGCCTCCAGACCTTCCTCTAAGGCACGAAGGGTGTTGACATCGATATCGTTGGTAGGCTCATCGAGCAAGAGGACATTTCCCTCTTGTTTCAGGGCAATAGCCAGATGAAGACGGTTACGCTCACCACCAGAAAGCACCCCACATTTCTTCTCCTGATCCGCACCACTGAAGTTAAAACGTGACAGATAAGCACGTACGTTGACATCTTTGCCACCCATACGGATGGTCTCGTTACCACCGCTCACTACCTCATAAACAGACTTATTAGGGTCGATATCCTTATGCTGTTGGTCAACATAGCTGAGTTTGACGGTCTCTCCCACATTGAAAGAGCCAGCGTCAGCCTGTTCCAGCCCCATAATCAGTCGGAACAAAGTCGTTTTACCTGCGCCATTAGGACCTATCACACCCACAATACCGTTCGGGGGAAGCATGAAGTTAAGGTCGCTGAAGAGCACTTTCTCACCATAAGCCTTAGCCACATGTTCTGCTTCTATCACCTTATTACCCAGACGAGGTCCGTTAGGAATGAAGATTTCCAGTTTCTCCTCCTTCTGTTTCTGTTCCTCGTTGAGCATCTTGTCATAGGAGTTCAGACGAGCCTTACCTTTGGCATGACGCGCTTTGGGTGCCATACGTACCCACTCCAATTCACGCTCTAATGTCTTGCGACGCTTCGAGGCTGTTTTCTCCTCAAGAGCCAATCGCTGACTCTTCTGTTCCAGCCATGATGAGTAATTCCCCTTCCAAGGTATTCCCTCTCCACGGTCAAGCTCAAGGATCCACTCTGCCACATCATCCAGGAAATAACGGTCGTGGGTCACAGCGATTACCGTTCCCTCATATTGCTGGAGATGCTGTTCCAACCAATCAATCGACTCTGCGTCAAGATGGTTGGTGGGCTCATCAAGTAATAGTACATCAGGTTTTTGCAACAGCAAACGACAAAGAGCCACACGACGACGCTCACCACCAGAGAGATTCTCTACGCTCCTGTCACCAGGAGGACAGTTCAATGCCGCCATCGCACGATCGAGCTTAGAGTCCATGTTCCAGGCATCTGTCGCATCGATGATGTCCTGTAACTCTGCCTGACGACTCATCAGTCTCTCCATCTTGTCAGCATCCTCATAATATTCCGGGAGTCCGAACTTCACGTTGATATCATCATACTCTGCAAGGGCGTCATATACGTGTTGCACACCCTCCATCACATTCTCCTTGACGGTCTTGGTGTCATCCAAGGGAGGATCCTGTGGCAGATAGCCCACACTGTAACCGGGGCTCCACACCACATTCCCCTGATACTGCTGGTCAAGACCCGCGATAATTTTCATCAGGGTCGACTTACCTGCTCCGTTAAGACCGATAATACCGATCTTCGCTCCATAGAAGAAACTGAGATAGATATTCTTGAGCACCTGTTTTTGGTTCTGCTGAATGGTCTTGCTCACCCCGACCATCGAGAAAATGACTTTCTTGTCGTCTACTGTTGCCATGATATGTCTAATGAATTAAGTATAAGACATTATGTATTACGTATCGCATATAAATATCCCATCAATGCCATCTTACCACGCATGGTCTCACGAGGAGTAAACTCTCCGTTCACCCAGAAATAACGCTGGTTGAAATAAGACTCCTGACGAGGCCATCCTCCATCATTCCATGAAGGATAACAAAGGTTTGTCAACAGACGACCATCACCACCATTATGTCCAGGCGACCATGTCTCCGTGCCATTAAAAGGAGTCTGTCCAGGGTGAGTGCCAGGGGCTCCGTCATTACGACCTGTGGAATAGACATTCTCCAGATGTCGTATTCCTAGTCCTGTCATCTCCACGATATTGCCGGGATTACGTCCCAGACTCCAGCTTGCCTCTGTGTACATCACGTCTTCTAACATGCCCCGCTCTTGCGGGTCTGTTGTCAGATAATGTGCTAACATCACTAGTTGCAGATTCTGGGAAGTCTGCCAACGTACATCGGTAGCGGCACGGCGTGAGGGACGGAGTGACACCTTATTAATATTATAGTCAGCGGCATGTGCCTTAACACTTGCTTTCAGATTTTCGTAGAACACACCATCATGGCGATCATACGGACAGGTGAGATAGGCAGCCGCTGCCCATAATTGATAATAGCCGTCATATCCTCGTTTAAAAAGCGGTGTATGGTCATTTTTAATCATACTACCGTCCACCATGATCTTTTCCCAAGAGGGATCACTGGTGAGGTTGTATAAGAAGGCGGCTGCCATCTGCCGGAAGTCTCTGCCACGCATGCGGATACTTCCAATGTCCTGGAAGTCATCCAGCTGTTGATCCTCTTGTCGACTGGCAAAGTTATATGCTTTGACGGCCTCGTTGGTATAGCGGTTCCTTAGGCTGTCGATACCGGCAATACGGAAGGCGTCGGCAAGCATGGCACAATTGGCGGCATTTGCCCATGCCGCCATCGTGGTACACCCTGCCTGGAACATCGTCGTCCAGTCGGCACTGGGATTCGTCACCCCTTGTGAATAGGCATCACCATCACGGATGCTAAGGAAAAAGTCCACCTCATTACGAGCTTCGTCTATCAAATCAGGAATTCCATTACCACTCTCACGGATTCCCAGGTTGTCTTCTGTCAGACGTCCTCCTGATAAGATATAGGGCAGCAACATATCATAGATATTACTGACATGTGCCAGATGGCGGTCCCAGTCAAAAGCGTCCGAATGACCGCCTATGGCACCATTTGTCGTGGGATTGCCAGACAGACGATGTTGCCAAAACACGGACTCTTCAGGTTTCTTGAAATGTGGCTCATCCCACACGTCACCACGTAGCTTACGCCATTCTGGATGCCATGGATGAAGATCTGTCTTGTAGATCTTGAAACCCTTCGGATTAACATCTGCGATAAACTGAGGCTGCCGGGGGATGGGGAATACATGGGCTGGGTCGACAGGTTCACCAAGACGCATATAGTAATAGCCTCTAACAGAATAGCGATAAGGTTCGTAATACACCCCTTCAGCTATGTCAAAATCCATACTGCAACCGACATCCTCCACAACCAAACGGTAACGTCCTGGCTTTGAAGTCCCGAAATCAATATTCCACACATCTGTACCTACCAGGTTTTTCTCACCAGCCTCCTCCTTGTAGGCACTATTGGGTTTCCAGAACTTCACCATACCTACCGTCTCCTTCTTGTGTGTGTTCACATCATAGAGGAACACCTTCTTTCCTTCCATGGCATGATAGTCACGACTGCCACCGTCACCCAACCACTGATACAGGTCAGCAACCTTGTTAGTCTGGGCAGGATGGTATCCGATAATATTCACATGAATGGCCTCTGACTGGGAGTTCCATATATCAAAGCGGACAGTAGCAGTCTTCTGGTCGGCATTCAAACTCTTAGGAATCGTCACCTGGTATGTGCATCCTTGACGCATGGGCTTAGGTAGTTTCAAGAACAGCCAATGATCGAGTTCACTCGTCAGCGTATGGTCAGTATTCATCGGTTTTGATTTCCTCCATACCACAGAAGGCTGTAGCTTAGAGAACGCCTTGTCGTCCTTTGAAGAAATCGTCCAAAGACTCGCTTTCTGTGCATCTGCCACATTCAATCGCTGCCCAAAGACAAACAGGGTATCATCACCTTCCTCAAAGGAATGCCCGAGATAGGCACTCTTACCTGTTCCATTATCCCGATAATGCACCTCACCGTCTCGGAACTGAATCATCAGGTAATCCTTGTCGATGATTTTCAAACTCATCAATTTTGTTGCGAAAGCTGGTGCCGCAGCTATCAGTAAAAGTGCTACTAATCCTTTTTTCATGAACGTTCATTATTTAGCCATCTGATAAATCTTCTCCATATCCTCTGCCTGCAACACCTTAAAACAGCCACATGTAGAGGAATAGTTACGGCTGCACTTACGGACCATTTCCTTGATTTCGTCGTCCGTAATCTCACGACCGATCAACTCATGGATATTGACGGGCATACCGATGGCATGATAGAAACGCTCCATCGCCTCTATGCCACGCAAGGCAGTACCTTCGGGGTCGGTGAAGTCGTTGGGCACATCCATTACATTGACGGCAAAGCGGACGAAGCGACTGACATCCTCCTTGTAGACATAACGAGCCCAACTGGGCCAAATAGCCGCAAGACCAGCACCATGGGTGACATCAAACATACCACTTAGCTCATGCTCCAACTGGTGCGTCGCCCAGTCGTCATGAATACCACAACCTGTCAGACCGTTGTGCATCAGACTTCCAGCCCACATGATCTGGGCACGGTAGCGATAGTCTTCAGGATTCTTCAACACATAGAAGATATTGTCCTTCATGGTGCGTAACGCAGCCTCTGCAAGGGCTGTCGTGATGTCCATGTCACCGTCATGGGTGAAATAACGCTCCATAGTGTGCATCATCATGTCCGTCACACCAGCCGCCGTCTGGTATGGGGGCAGCGTGAAGGTACGTTCTGGATTCATGATGGCAAACTTCGGGCGACTGATATTATTTGAATAACCAAGCTTGATATCACCGTCCTCATTGGTGATGACACTCGCCTCACTCATCTCACTGCCTGCGGCGGGAATCGTCAATACGGAGGCAACGGGCAGACAGGCTTGTGCAACAGCCTTCCGCAGATAGAAGTCCCAGACATCGCCTTCATAACAGACACCATAGGCTATTGCCTTGGCAGAGTCAATCACACTACCACCCCCCACGGCAAGGATGAAGTCTATCTGTTGCTCTTTACAAAGTTGAATACCCTTATGAACCAGTGATAGCCGTGGATTGGGGACCACCCCACCCAACTCCGTATGAGGCACTCCGCCCTCGTCCAACAGACAGCATATCTTATCCAGCAGTCCTGAACGCTTGGCACTCTGTCCACCATAATGGACAAGTACACGATGACCGCCGTATTTTTTCACTAATTGAGCAACCTGCTCTTCCGACTCTTTTCCAAACACCACTTCCGTTGGTGCATAATAAGTGAAATCTCTCATAATTCGCAAATGTTTTGTGTTAGTAATTTTGATTTGCAAATATACGAATTAATTTTTAAATATTCATACATTAAACATGCGCATTAGTATTTTTTATAAGAAAGATGCATTGTATTTCCCATAAAAAACACTAACTTTGCAACCCGAAATTAGCACACTATTTTAATCTACGATATGAAGAAACAATTAAAGAAAGTGCTCGTGCTAGGTTCGGGTGCCCTTAAAATCGGACAGGCTGGCGAGTTTGACTACTCAGGCTCACAGGCTTTGAAAGCATTACGTGAGGAAGGTATCTCTTCCGTGTTGGTAAACCCAAACATCGCTACGATCCAGACATCAGAAGGTATCGCCGACAAGGTGTACTTCCAACCTGTAACCACTCATTTCGTCACAGAAATTATTAAGAAGGAGCGTCCTGACGGTATCCTTCTCGCTTTTGGTGGACAGACCGCCTTAAACTGTGGTACGGAATTGTACCAGACAGGTGTCTTGAAGGAATATGGTGTAGAGGTATTAGGAACCAGCGTCGAGGCCATCATGAACACAGAGGATCGCGACCTCTTTGTAAAGAAACTGGCTGAAGTCGACCTGAAGGTGCCTGTCTCCCATGCCGTAGAGAATATGGAGGATGCGCTGAAGGCTGCCCGTGAGATTGGTTTCCCCATTATGATCCGTTCTGCCTATGCATTGGGTGGTCTTGGCAGTGGTATCTGTCCTGACGAGAAAGCTTTCGTAGAATTGGCAGAGAGCGCTTTCACTTTTGCACCCCAGATTCTCGTCGAGGAGTCTTTAAAGGGTTGGAAAGAGATTGAGTTCGAGTGCATCCGTGATGCTAATGACCGTTGCTTTACGGTAGCTTCTATGGAGAACTTCGACCCTCTAGGAATTCATACCGGTGAGTCGATTGTCGTAGCTCCAACTTGTTCATTATCAGAGGAACAAGTAAAAATGCTACAGGAAATTACGATTAAGTGCGTGAAACACTTAGGCATTGTCGGAGAGTGCAACATCCAGTTTGCTTTCAATGCCAACACCAATGACTACCGTATCATTGAGATCAACGCTCGTCTGAGTCGTTCCTCCGCTCTTGCCTCTAAGGCGACAGGTTATCCTTTGGCTTTTGTGGCAGCCAAGATTGCCCTGGGCTATACCCTCGACCAGATTGGTGAGATGGGTACGACCTCCTCTGCCTACGTGGCCCCCAGTCTTGACTATATGATTTGTAAGATTCCACGTTGGGACCTCACCAAGTTCGCTGGTGTCAGTCGTCTGATAGGTTCCAGCATGAAGTCTGTAGGTGAGATCATGTCTATCGGACGCTCTTTTGAGGAGATGATACAGAAGGGACTCCGTATGATTGGACAAGGCATGCATGGTTTCGTGGGCAACGACCATACGAAGTTCGAAAACCTGGAGGACGCCTTGGCGAATCCTACCGACCTCCGTATCTTTGCCATCGCACAGGCTTTAGAAGAAGGTTATACCATCGATCATATTGAGGAGCTCACAAAGATTGACAAGTGGTTCCTGGAGCGACTAAAGCATATCGTAGACCTGAAGCATCAGTTGATGGAGTATAACAAGCTGGAAGACCTGCCTACTTCTTTATTATTAGAGGTGAAGCAGTGTGGTTTCTCTGATTTCCAGATTGCCCGTTTCGTTCTGAAGCCCAAGAGCGGCAATATGGAGAAGGAGAACTTGGAAGTACGCCAATATCGTAAGTCAAAAGGCATCTTGCCTTCCGTCAAGCGCATTCCAACGGTTGCCTCTGAGCATCCTGAGCTCACCAACTATCTATATTTCACATACACCCACACCCCTGCCTTCGGCACTCCTGACGGCAAGGCATATGCAGCAAAGCACGACATCAATTACTATAAGAACGAGAAATCGGTGATCGTACTCGGTTCTGGTGCCTATCGTATCGGTTCGTCCGTAGAGTTCGACTGGTGTTCAGTGAATGCCATCAACACAGCACGCAAACTGGGTTATAAGTCTATCATGATCAACTACAACCCAGAGACCGTATCAACCGACTATGACATGTGTGACCGCCTGTATTTCGATGAGTTGTCATTAGAGCGTGTCCTTGACGTCATCGAACTGGAGGAGCCTCGTGGTGTCGTCGTCAGCGTGGGCGGACAGATTCCTAACAACCTCGCCATGAAGTTGTATCGTCAGGGCGTTCCTGTCTTGGGTACCAGCCCTGTGAATATTGACCGTGCCGAGAACCGCGATAAATTCTCTGCTATGCTTGACAAACTCGGCATCGACCAGCCCCGCTGGCGTGCCCTCACCTCTTTCGAGGATGTGAAGGAGTTTGTGGAGGAGGTAGGCTATCCTGTGCTGGTACGTCCTTCCTATGTCCTTTCGGGTGCCGCTATGAATGTCTGCTATGACGAAGAAGAACTGCATCGCTTCCTGAATATGGCTACTGAGGTCAGCAAAGAATTTCCTGTTGTTGTATCGAAGTTCATGACAGAGACCAAGGAGATAGAGTTCGATGCTGTTGCCGACAAGGGAGAAGTGGTTGAATATGCCATCTCCGAGCATGTAGAGTATGCTGGTGTACACTCTGGTGACGCTACGATGGTTTTCCCTGCCCAGCATATCTATTTCTCTACCATCCGTCAGATTAAGAAGATTTCCCGTAAGATTGCAAAGGAGCTGAACATCTCTGGTCCTTTCAACATCCAGTTCCTTGCCAAGAATCGTGAGGTGAAGGTGATTGAGTGTAATCTGCGTGCTTCTCGTTCGTTCCCCTTCGTTTCTAAGATCCTAAAACGTAACTTCATCGAGACAGCGACCAAGATTATGCTCGATGCTCCTTATAGCAAACCTGACAAGAGTGAGTTTGACATCGACCGCATTGGTGTGAAGGCCTCACAGTTCTCATTTGCCCGTTTGCAGAATGCCGACCCTGTCCTGGGTGTGGATATGAGTTCTACGGGTGAGGTGGGCTGTCTGGGTGACGACCTCAATGAAGCATTGCTCAATGCTCTCATTGCCACAGGCTATCGCCTGCCAAAGACAAGCGTGCTGATTTCCAGTGGTGATGCCAAGGGTAAGGTCAGCCTGTTGGAACCTGCCAAGCAGTTGGTGAAGAAGGGGTATAAAGTTTATGCAACAGGTGGAACGGCTAAGTTCTTCAACGAGAACGGTGTGGAGGCGACAGCAGTCAGCTGGCCTGACGAAGATGGTGAAAATAATGTGATGGACATGATTGCCAACCACCAGTTCGACCTCATCGTCAATGTTCCTAAGAACCATACCAAGCGTGAGCTGACCAATGGCTATCGCATCCGTCGTGGTGCCATCGACCATAATATCCCGTTGATGACGAATGTCCGTCTTGCCAAAGCCTTCATCGAGGCATTCACTGCCATGAAGGAAGAGGATATCAAGATCAAGAGTTGGCAGGAGTACAATTCATAGTTTATAGATAAAAGTTAATAGATAATAGTTGAAAGTTGAAAAATAGTTTTTCTATTCTATTTATACTCCTGTGCCTGTTGTTCTCATTGGGAATGCAGGCACAGGAGTCTCCTAATGCCCAACAGGCACGACGGATGTTCGATGAGGCATACCAGATGGTGTATGGTCCTGAAGGTTCACAGTTGCACTATGCCGTGAACATCATTGGTATCTATAAGACAGAAGGAACCATCTGGACGAAAGGTAAGAAGAGTAAGTTCATCGACGAGAAATACATTGCGTGGAATGATGATGTCACCTACTACCGCTTAGAGCGGAAGAAGAAGACCATCACCGTCTATGGTGCCCATTCCGAAGAGCGTGACAAGTATGCCGCCAAGTTTAAGTTCTCGCCTGACAACTATACTTATAGTATCAAGGACGATCCGAAGAAGGGCTACTATATCACGTTAAAGGCGAAGAAAGGAGTCAAGGGTATCAAGGAGGCCCGTGTCCTGCTGGACCACCATACCCACTACCCTATCAACGTGCGTGTCAAGGTCGGTATCTTTCATACCACCATCAAAATCAGCAATTTCAAGGTGGGAGGGCTCACAGACAGTTTCTTCACCTTCCCGAAATCGCAATACCAAAGCGGCTACAAGTTCATCGACAAGCGCTGACGACTTATCCGAAAGTATCGGGTTCTTACTGTCTCAGCAGTCTCACTCTTCATTGTACGAGCGAGTCCATCCTTTCTTCTCCATCATCTGTTTCTGGGCATCCGTAAGGGTACGGTTACCAAAACTGATATAAGGGTCCTCAAACATTACATGGTCAGACCAGGATGTGTCTAGTTTTACTCCTACAGGCAATGTAGCGAGAAAGGCATCCAATTGCGTATGATCCATAGGATTGTCACCAATAAAAACACCATGAAGGTTTTTCTGTGTACTCAAGTCAAGTTTTGTAAACATATTCTGTTGCACGTCTAGAATAAGCAGCGAGTCAGTACCCTCCAACATCATCTCAGTGAGCTGGTTCCCATTGGCATATAATTGCTCAAGTTTGGGCAGGTGACTCACATCCAGTTTAGTTAGTTTATTCTCGCCGCATTTCAACTCAACAATATTAGGACACTGCGACACATCAAGCCCTGTCAACTGACAGTCCATACAATATAATCTAAACAGTTCCTCCATTCGTGGCATGGTAAGCTGACCCAACTTTTGATTGCTCATACGCAAGTCTCCAAGATATGGGAAGTGCTCTATACCCTGAAGTGAACGAATTCCACTGACAGGGATTGACAGCTCATCAATTTCCTTTTGCTCCTCGACAGTGAGAATAGTGTCCTTGCCAAAGTCCAATCCCAACAGATAGGTGCGGAAAACATCGTCAGGGAAGTTCACACTGTCAATAGGAACACCTGTTACCGCCTCTTTTATCTCATTACAATTGTCGTCATTATCCTGACGGGAAAAGAAATATCCTGCAAGTAATACCAATCCTCCTATGGCAATGACATAATATGTTAGAGAAGACTTTTTCATTATACATTGAATTATTTAGTTATTTCTACGATTGCAAAAATACGAAATCTTTCCCATACTGGAACATAATTACACAAAAAAAAATCACGGAGCAACTTTTCTCTGAAAGATATCCCTTCGAAAATACCTAAATAAATTTGGAGTTTTACACACTTATTTGTACCTTTGTACACGATATGGAAAAGGTGATACTGGGCATCGACCCTGGAACGAATATCATGGGCTATGGCGTCTTGAAAGTGAAGGACGGGAAAGCTGAGATGATGACCATGGGTGTGATTGACCTTCGGAAATACGGAGATGCCTATTTGAAACTGGGACACATCTTCGAAAGAGTGACAGGTATCATCGATGCTTACCTGCCCGATGAGATGGCGATTGAGGCACCTTTCTTCGGAAAGAACGTGCAGTCGATGCTGAAACTCGGAAGGGCACAGGGTACGGCAATCGCCGCCGCCATCCACCATGGGGTACCTATCCATGAATATGCGCCGCTGAAAATCAAAATGGCGATAACAGGAAACGGTGCTGCCTCGAAAGAACAGGTCGCGGGGATGTTACAACGATTGTTGAAATTCGACGAGGACGCCATGGTGAAGTTTATGGATGCTACCGATGCTTTAGGTGCTGCCTATTGTCACTTTATGCAAATGAACCGTCCAGAGTCGCAGGCCCACTATCGAGGATGGAAGGACTTTGTGAACAAGAACCAAGAAAAGGTGAGTAAAGTATGCAAAAAATAACAGCCGTCGTAGGAAAAAACGGAAGCGGAAAGACTTTGTATATCGAGAAGCTGCGCAGGGATATGGCAAGCGACCGGCTACGCTATATCGCCTTTAGTGACTCATACGGTCCTGTCGTCGACAAAGCATATTACCTACAGCTGAGATGGAACCAGCATGACATTGACCCAGAAACACCTAACGTGGGGGAACTCTTAGAGAAGGCTTACAAAATGGCTGGTGAGGACACCCCTGAGCGTAGAGAACTGCAACACCACCTGTATGACCTCTTTCACATGGAGCCACTGCTTGACAAATACGTTATCACGTTGTCAAGTGGAGAACTGCGGAAGTTCCAATTGACTAAAACGCTCTTCGCCAATCCCAAGCTACTCATCATGGAAAACCCGTTTATCGGACTTGACGCAGAAACGCGCGACCAGCTGAAGGATTTACTGAAGTTATTGGTAGAGAAACATGAGATTGATATCATGTTGGTACTATCGAAGACCGATGACATTCCTGACTCTGTATCGGAAGTCATCGAGATCAGAGATGCACACGTGTTGCCACCATGTACCAAAGAAGAGTATGAATTCCGACAGGTGAAAATTCCAGAGCATGTGTTGACAAAACATGAAATGAATGCCATCCTCGACCTACCCTATAAAGACAATGACTACCATACTGATGAGGTTATCAATATGCGTAATGTATGTATCCGCTATGGCAACCGCACCATTTTACGTAACCTCGACTGGGTTGTACATAACGGTGAGCGTTGGGCTCTGTCGGGACAGAACGGAAGTGGGAAATCCACTCTTCTCTCACTCGTCTGTGCAGACAACCCACAGAGCTATGCTTGTGACATCACACTTTTCGATCATCAACGAGGTACTGGTGAGAGTATCTGGGACATCAAGAAACACATCGGCTATGTGTCACCTGAGATGCACCGTTCCTACCAGCGTGACATCCCCGCTGTGAGAATTGTGGCAAGTGGACTGAAAGATTCGGTGGGACTATATGTAAAACCTAATGAGGAGGAATATGCCACCTGTATGTGGTGGCTCGACATGTTTGGACTGGAAGGCAAGTACAACCGTCCTTTCTTGAAGCTCTCCAGCGGCGAGCAACGACTGGTGCTGCTGGCTCGCGCATTCGTAAAAGACCCTCAGTTGTTGATTCTCGATGAGCCCTTACACGGACTGGACCTCTGGAACCGCAGACGAGTAAAGGATATCATCGAGACATTTTGTCAGCGTAAGAACAAAACCATGGTGATGGTTACTCACTATGAGGAGGAGTTACCCAATGTAATAACCCATAAGAAATACTTAACAAAACAACAATAACATGACTATGAAAAAGATTTTATTAGTCCTCATGCTTTTCGTCGGCATGAATGTACAGGCTCAAGAAGTTTTCAACGAACTACGGCAAAAGAACAAGGCTGTCGTAGAGAATCCACAATCAGGTGCTATCGCTCGTGGCATCAGCCAGTTTAAGCTTGACGCCCTCAATTACCTTGCTATCAAGATGCAGGAAGAAATGCCTGACTCATCGGTCTATTTCCTCGACAACCAAGCTGTTTCCATGAACGAATATGTGACTTACTACATCCAGAAACTCGTTCAATATAACGAGATGCCAAAGGCACTGCAGGAGGAGATGACGAAAATGTTCATGGAAGCCAGCAGAAACAACCCTCTTTTCAAAGACAAAGATAAGGAGATGGTATTGAGCTACTACAACAGCGGTGAGAGTCTGATACGCTTCTCGCTTGATACGAACTGGGAAAAAGCCCTCGCTTATATTAAAAAGAAAATGGCGAAAAACAATTAATATTAACCTGTAATTATATCAGCTATTATGGAAAGAACATGGAGATGGTTTGGCAAGAAAGACAAAATCACACTTGCACAACTCAGACAAATCGGAGTGGAGGGTATCGTCACGGCGTTGCATGACGTTCCTCTAGGAGAGGTCTGGACAAGAGAGAAAATTCGTGACCTACGAGAGTATATCGAGAGCTATGGGATGCGTTGGAGCGTGGTGGAGAGCTTGCCTGTCGTGGAGACCATTAAATACGGCGGTTCTGACCGTGACGAACAGATAGAAGTTTACAAGCAGTCACTACGTAACCTTTCCGCTGAGGGCATTCACTGCATCTGCTACAATTTCATGCCCGTACTCGACTGGGCTCGTACCGACCTCTTACACCAGAACCCCAACGGATCGACGAACCTCTATTTCAACTATGCGGAATTTGCCTATTTCGATATCTATATCCTGAAGCGTCCGGGAGCCCGTGAGGAATGGGAGAAGTTTGAGTTCCCTGAAGGTGTTGGTCAGGGCCGCAGCGTGATTGCCGAGTGTGACGAGTTAGCGAAGACGATGACACCTGAGAAAGACCATAAACTGGTGGAGAACATCGTCATCAAGACACAGGGCTTCGTCAGTGGTAACTTCAGTGAGAATGACGAGGCTCCCGTCCAAAAATTCCGTGAATTCCTCGACCTCTACAAAGGTATCGACAAGGCACAGCTCCGTGCCAACATGAAATACTTCCTGGAGGCTATCATGCCAGTCTGTGAGGAATGTAACATGAATATGTGTGTACATCCTGATGATCCCCCCATTGAGATTCTTGGATTGCCTCGTATCGTCCGTACGGAGGAGGATATCCAGTGGTTTCTGGATGCCGTTCCCAACAAGCATAACGGTCTGACTTTCTGTGCAGGAAGTCTTTCTGCCGGGGCCTACAACAATGTAGTGGAGATGGCAAAGAAGTTTGCTTCCCGTACTCATTTCGTCCATTTGCGCTCTTGTCATATCTTTCCCAATGGAGACTTCACTGAAGCAAGTCACTTAGGTGGTCGTGCCGACCTCATCGAGCTATGCCGCATCTTCGAGAAGGAGAACCCTGCATTGCCGATGCGCGTGGATCACGGTATGACATTCACCGACCAACCTGGCGGTATCATGGACGAGTCGAGTCATGGTCATAACTCAGGGTATACCCTCCTCGGCCGTATGTTTGCCCTCGGACAAGTACAGGGTATCCTAGCCACTGTTGATCGTGAGTTAGGAATTGAATATAAACAACCAGGGTTCTTTGATTAATGTCGTAATAACGTAATAACGAAAAGTTATGAAACTGAATGATATTTTTAGCGGCAACTACAATGCCGCAGCATGGGAAGCCAAGGGCTATCAGCTTCCTAAGTTTGATATTGCGAAGGTGCGCGAGAAGACTGCCAAGGAGCCTACATGGGTACATTTCGGCGGTGGCAACATTTTCCGTGCGTTCCCTGCAGCCATCCTGAATGATGCACTGAACACGGGAAAGTACGACCGTGGCGTCATCGTGGCAGAGACCTTCGACTTCGAGGTCATCGACAAGGCGTATGCTCCATACAACAACCTGTCGTTGCTGGTATCACTGCAGTCGACAGGTACCATCGAGAAGAAGGTGATTGCCTCTGTGACGGAGACCCTGAAGGCCGACCCGCAGTTTGACGACTGGAATCGTCTGGTGGAGATCTTCCGTAATCCATCGCTCCAGATGATATCGTTCACCATCACCGAGAAGGGCTACACCTTCAATGAGTCCGACCTGGCCCGTGGCATGCAGCCGATGTTCGCCATGGGTAAGGTATGCGCCCTGCTGTATGAGAGATACAAAGCCGGACAACTGCCACTCACCGTTCAGTCGATGGACAACTGTTCGCACAACGGTGACAAGGTGAAGGCCGGTGTGATGGCTTATGCCGAACGCTGGGTGAAGGACGGACTCGTGCCGGAGGCTTTCCTCGCCTATCTGAAGGACGAGAAGAAAATTACCTTCCCCTGGTCGATGATTGACAAGATCACGCCGCGCCCCCACGAGAAGGTGAAGGAGATGCTGGCACAGGACGGCTTCGAGGATAACAACTACATCGAGACCGAGAAGCACACCTTCACAGCACCCTTCGTGAATGCCGAGGAGGTACAGTATCTCGTCATCGAGGACAACTACACCAACGGCCGTCCCCCACTCGACCTGGGCGGTGCGTTGTATACCACCCGTGAGACAGTAGACAAGGTGGAGACCATGAAGGTGACCACCTGTCTGAACCCGTTACACACAGCGATGAGTATCTATGGCTGTATGCTGGGCTACACACTCATCAGTGCCGAGATGGCAGATGAAGACCTGCGTCCGTTCATCCAGAAGATCGGCTATATGGAGGCTATGCCCGTAGTGGTCGACCCGGGTGTACTGAACCCCTATGAGTTCATCGGTGCCGTCATCAATCGCCGCCTACCTAACCCATTTATGCCTGACGCTCCACAGCGTATCGCGATGGATACCAGTCAGAAACTGCCTATCCGCTTCGGTGAGACACTGAAGAAATATATTGCGCGCGGACTGGATAAGAGCAATCTCGTGCTGATCCCGCTGACACTGGCAGGCTATGCCCGTTACCTGAAGGGCATCAAGGACGACGGTACACCGTTTGACTGTTCTCCCGACCCTATGCTCGAGGAACTGCAGGCCATCGTCGCTCCGTTGGAGATCGGTAAGGCTGACCAGGACTGGAGTCCGCTGAAGAAGCTCTACACCCGTAAGGATGTCTTCGGACTCGACCTCTACGAGGCCGGTCTCGGAGAACAGATAGAGGGCATGGTGAAGGAGTTGTATGCCGGCAACGGTGCCGTACGCAAGACCCTGCACAAATACGTAGCAGCAAGATAAGGAAATGACCAGAAAGAAGAAACCACTCCCTGTGTTGGAAAATATCACCATCACCGACTATGCTGCCGAGGGGAAAGCCTTGGCACGTGTCAATGAGATGGTGGTATTCGTCCCATGGGCTGTACCTGGTGACGTGTGTGACCTGCAGGTCCGTCGGAAGAAACATAGTTTCATGGAGGCGGAAATCGTCAAGTTGCATACCCCTAGTCCTTTGCGCACACAACCGTTCTGTCAACACTTCGGTACCTGTGGCGGTTGTAAGTGGCAACAACTGCCCTACGAGGAACAGTTGAAGATGAAACAGCAACAGGTCTTCGACCAACTGACCCGTATCGGCAAGGTGGAACTACCCGTGTTCCGTCCTATTCTTGGCAGTGTGAAGACACAGGGATACCGTAATAAGTTGGATTTCGGATGCTCTAACCGCCGCTATCTGACCAATGAGGAGATA
The DNA here is from genome assembly GCA_045117415.1 of Prevotella sp. Classification (GTDB taxonomy): domain Bacteria; phylum Bacteroidota; class Bacteroidia; order Bacteroidales; family Bacteroidaceae; genus Prevotella. The sequence goes on from JBGUNO010000003.1 coordinate 48,704, forward strand.
GCATCGGGGAAGGAGTTTGCCCGTGATGCCATCGGTTTCCATATCACAGGTGCCTTTGACAAAATCCTGCCCATCGAGAAGTGTTGGCTGATGGATGACCTGCATAACCAGATACGGAATGAGGTACGTGACTATGCCATTGAACACGGTCTGACCTTCTTTGACCTCCGTCAACAAGTCGGACTCCTGCGGGATGTGATTATCCGCAACTCGAATACAGGAGAGTGGATGGTTATTATCCAGTTCCATTATGACAGAAGTAGTCAGGAGTCAGAAGACAGGAGTCAGGAGGAGGCGAAAGGACTGTTACAGCATCTGGCAGAGGCCTTCCCTCAGATTACCTCCCTCATGTTTCTCGACAACCAGAAATGTAACGACACCATCGGTGACCAGGAGATTCTGACCTACAAGGGCAACGACCATATCTTTGAGATGATGGAGGACCTGCGCTTCAAAGTAGGACCGAAGTCTTTTTACCAGACAAATACCGAACAGGCCTACCATCTGTATTGTGTGGCAAGAGAGTTTGCGTTCTCGGAGTACTCTGAGAACCCTGAGAACTCCGAGATCTCCAAACCATTAGTTTATGACCTCTACACCGGCACAGGAACCATTGCCAATTTCGTGGCAAAGAAAGCCCGTAAGGTGATCGGTATCGAGTATGTGCCGGAGGCGATAGAGGATGCCAAAATCAACTCGGAAATCAATCATATCGACAACACCCTCTTCTATGCCGGTGACATGAAGGATATCCTGACTGACGATTTCATTGCGGAGCACGGTCGTCCTGATATCATCATTACGGATCCACCCCGTGCAGGTATGCATCCTGATGTGGTCAAGACTATCCTTAGGGCAGCCCCGCGGCGTATCGTCTATGTATCCTGCAATCCTGCCACACAAGCCCGTGACCTGCAGGAACTGGATGCCGACTACAAAGTCGCAGAGGTACAGCCTGTCGATATGTTCCCCCATACGCCCCATGTTGAAAATGTCATATTATTAACTAAACGATAAAACTATGAAGAAACTAATGATCCTTGCCCTCTTCGTGACGGGTTTCGCATTGGCGTCCAATGCTCAAGAGAGTGAAAAGAAAAAAACTGTGATAGAACTCCCCCAATGGGTGAAGAATATCAAGTTCAGTGGATATGGTATGCTGCAGTACCAGGCACAGAATCCAGGTGAGAAGACAGAGAACACCTTCAACCTCCGCTTAATGCGTTTAATATTAGATGGTAAGATCAGTGACTTTGCATGGCGTGTACAGTTTCAGGGAAGTTCAAATGCCGGACCAGGTAATCCCACTGTTATGCTCGTTGACCTCTTTGCGGAATGGCAGAAATATGATTTCTTCCGTGTGAAGGTCGGACAGTTCAAGCGTGCCTTTACCTTTGAGAATCCCACTCACCCCATCACACAGGGCTGGTATTCCTATGCTACCGTTATTAACTCCCTCTCCGGTTTTGGCGATCGTTCAGGGGAAAAGGCATCAGGTGGTCGTGATATCGGTATACAGATACAGGGTGACTTCCTGAAAAATGCTGCAGGTCGTAACCTTCTCCACTACCAGGTAGGTGTCTATAACGGTGAGGGTATCAACCAGAAAGACAAGGACAACCGCAAGGATGTCATTGGTGGTATTTGGTTCATGCCTATCAAGGGTGTCCGCATTGGTGCCTTCGGCTGGGTTGGTAGTCGTGGCGACATGACATGGGTTGACCAGAATGGTAACGAATGCAAAGGCAGTATAGAGAAAAACCGTTACTGTCTGTCTGCAGAATACGATAAAGACGAGTACACCTTCCGTGCCGAATATATCCATAGTCAGGGATGGGGTGCCACCAAGGTAGACAGCCGTGAGGTGGATTTCTCGAAAGGCGACAAGGCGGACGGCTTCTATGTCTTCGGTATCGTTCCTGTCATCAAGAGCAAGTTACATGCCAAGGCACGTTATAACCTCTACCGTCCTACAAAAGAATGGGGAACGTCAAAGACGATGTATGAAATTGGTTTGAACTATTTCATTACCAAAAATATTCAGATTAATGCGGAGTATGCCCGTGTGAACGACCGCACCCTTGGCAAGCACAATTACAATTTCGCAGACATCCAGTTGGATTTCAAGTTCTAATGGGTCCTGAAACGTCGTGTCAGTGCCTCCCACAAATGGGTCTTCTGGTGGAGAACCAATAGGGAGAACAGTAGGCTGACAAGTGACAACCCGATGCCGAAGATCCAGTAGGCATAGCCATCGACCGTGATGGTGGTAAAGTATGCTAATAGTCCAATAAGGATATGTATAGCACTATACCGCATCACGGTCGATGACATTTTATATCCATACCGCCAACGTGCCACACCATTAATCATCAGATAGTCAAATAGATTAGCAAGCGTTATGGCAATACCCGTTCCCAATAGTCCCCAATGCCTATAGCCGAAGATGATTAGCAGTACAAATACCACGAAATAGATTGACTCAAGAAACAGGTACATCATGGAATAACCTCGTGCCAGTGTAATATATGCCACTGGTAATGTAAGTGCTTTAAAGAACATCGCCAAGGCAGCCACTTGTGTCATCGTAATAACAGGTAAGAACTCATTACTAAAAAGCAAAGGGATGAGCACAGGCAGGAAGATAATCAGTCCAATCAGCATCGGCGACACTATCAGGATAGATGCCTCTGTCTGCTTGTTGACTATCTCATTGGTCGCCGCCACATCGGTATTGACGGCTGAGAGTCGTGGGAAATAATCCGTTTCCATGGCAGAGAACACCATACCAGCATAAGTCACCGTGATCATATAGCCAGCATTATATAGTCCTAACATACCAAGGTCGCCCTCTACATTCAACCAAGAGCGTATCAACATCTCCGCACCACTGCCGATAATACCTGCCAAAGAAAAAGCGATACCAAGACGCACCATCTCCATACCTTCTCCTAAGATGCCCTTAACACCCCACAGCTGCAGAGGATAAAGGCGATAGGAGTTCTTGACTGTCAGGAGCATCGTCACAAAAGCCATCGCCACAATGACAGGTACAATACCCGCCTCACCGAAAAAATAATAGACTGGCACCGATATCAACAATGCCGCCATCACAGCACCTACCTGCACTAATACCAGAGAACGGAGCCTTCGGCGACCTTTCAGGATGGCCGTCTCACCACCTGTTATTGCTAACATACCCACCGCAGGTGCCAACAGGATGAAGTGCAGCGTATGGTCACCCCATGCAAACGTGGTACTGCTGAGAATCGGTCCTAACATCATACATACCAGCATACCTAGCAATGCCGTCAACAGACTCCAGGCACGTACTACTTTCACAAATCGGACTATTTGTGGATGCTGGTCATCCTCAGGAAACTCTGACAGATGGCGTACGGCACTTGTTGAGATACCAAGGGTGGTAGACTGGGATACGAAATTGACAGTAGTATTGAAGAGTGAGACCAGACCCATGCCTGAAGGACCGAGTATCAAAGCTACGAACTTGTTACGCACAAGGCTCACTACAATATTGAGCCCTTGTACGCTACCAAAGATACTGATGTATTTCAGTATATGATGATAGCTATTGCCCGCTTTTTCAACCATCTTTCTTTATTTAAAACGCAAAAATACTACTTTTATTCTGAAATACGAAATTATTTCAAAATTTTGACTTCATCGAAAACACTCACATTCGACAAAACTCAAGTAAAATTTGGTTTTGTTCTCGCTTAATTGTATCTTTGTACCCAGAAGAGGTGCCACTGCAACACCCGTGTGACACAGTTGGACAGAGATTTCTTCATGATTGCTAGAACTTTTATGAACATGAGCATAAAGACAACCCTTCAAAAAATACAGGTTTTTGTAACAGAACCAATACGGCACGAACCCGTTCTCTTCTGCCTTGCACCTCTATTTATGTTTATCTCCCACCTTCTCTATGAGCTTCCAGAAGAATACGGTCAACTGTCTTTTTTATATTTTCGTAACCTACTCATTTTCCTATCCAATTCAATGTTCATGGGTTGGTTATTGTGCCTGCTTTTTTATTGGACACACTCCAAATTATTGAAAATATTAGCTTACTCTGTGATGATATTCCTGATGGCTGTCGACCTCTTTTTATACTTCAACTTCCAGACTATCATGTCGCCCTGGATATTGTTGTTGTTAAAAGAAACCAACAGACAGGAATCTTCAGAGTTTCTGGAACATTATCTTTTCACAGATAGCAGCATCATATGTTATATCATCGTTGGTGTCAGTACCGTATTGACTTACATCCTTGAGAGAGTTAACAAAGAACGCCTTTCTTTGTCAAGATGGGCGAAATGGACTACTTATCTTATACTGGTCGGTTTTGGGGTCATAGGAGCCTATATCTTCTCCTGGACAGCACGTCTTCCTTTGCTTTCATCGCAGATTGAGCTAGACGAATGGGATGGACGACATGGAGGATATGCACGGCGCAACACGCCTACGAATCTACTCTTTTCCACATTGTATCTGCATGCGTCCAATCAGGAACATGAATATGCCATACAGTCATGCTTCTCTGCACTCAACCACCAAGCGACATGCTCTGAAAAAGACTCTCTGAACGTTATTTTTATCATTGGCGAATCATTTAATAAGTACCATTGTCCTCTCTACGGATACCCCATCAATACCACCCCACATCTGTGCCAAGAAAAGGGGAAAGGAAATCTTCACGTCTTCACCGACGCCATTACACCATATAACCTGACATCATATGCAGTAAAGAACATCTGTAGCACCAATAGTATAGCCGACCATGAGACTTGGTTCACGAAACCATCATTTATGATGCTCTTCAAGCAGGCCGGCTTTTATGTCTCTCTATGGAGCAACCAACGAATTGACTCTGATTTGTCGAGTCATGACTATGCATTAAACTCTTACTTATATGACACACGTCTCATTCCACTATTATACAACGAGTATAACACAAAATCGTTCATCTATGATCTTCAAATGGTTCAGAATTTCCAGCAATACCGAGCCATGCACCCACAGCAAACTCACCCTCTGAACTTGCATATATTCCACCTCTTAGGTCAACACTCCAATGCCATCAACCGTTTCCCCCATGAATCGCAATATCTGTATTTCTCAGCAGACTCCATCCAGCGTCCAGACTTAGATGAGTCACAACGTCAGACAATAGCCGACTACGACAATGCCACCCGCTATAACGATATAGTCATCAAGAGCATCATGGACTATTACCAGAACACTTCTGCCATATTAGTGTATCTTTCAGATCATGGCGAAGAAGTATATGATTACCGTAATTATGTTGGACGCAGCCATGAGGCTAAAAAATCGAAGGAGGCATTGCGTTATCAATTCGAGATTCCTTGTTTTGTATGGTATTCCAACCGTTATAAAGCCTGTCACCCAGAGATAGTATCTGCTATCAAAGCGGCTGTCAACAAGCCCCTGTCATCAGACGACATTAGTCACACACTGCTGAACATGGCATCCGTTCACACTCCCTACTATCACAGCGACAGAGATGTGCTTAGTGATCAATATGCTGTCAAGCCACGAATCGTACAAGGCAAGACTGATTATGACAAACAAGCACTACATACTAAATGAAAACCTTCAATGCGAAAGTATGTTCCGATAGCCTTTACCATGTTCGTCTTCCACCATTCTATACATTTCTGAACGCAAAAACACGAATAATTTTACGAATTTACAAATTATTTCGTACCTTTGTCACATGAATCATCAAGAAGACAGACCGTTAGTCAGTTTTATTATCACCTACTACAACCTGCCTGTCCAGATGCTATGCGAGTGTATCGACAGCATCCTGCGACTCTCCTTGCGTCCTGCTGAGCGTGAGATTATCGTGATTGATGACGGCTCAGCACAGAGTCCAGTCAATGACATGAAAGATCATGAGGACGACATCATTTACATCCGACAGAAAAACAGCGGACTGAGTATGGCAAGGAACAAGGGTCTTGATGTCGCTACCGGACAATATATCCAGTTTGTAGATGCTGATGACCAACTCATCACTGCTCCCTATGAGCAATGCCTTGATATTGTCCGTTATCAGCAGGACGTGGATATGGTGTTGTTCGATTTCTCTACGGTTCCTCATGCCGAGAGCGTACCAGAGTCTGTACAATCCGTCAGTGGTTCTACCTATATGCGTAACAACAATATCCACGGTACGGCATGGGGGTATCTCTTCCGACGGGCTGTCTTGGGGACACTCCGTTTCACCCCTGGTATCTATCATGAGGACGAGGAATTCACTCCCCAACTGCTATTACGTGCCGAGAATGTATATCCCACACACCATCAGGCATATTTCTACAACAAACGAGAAGGTTCAATTACCTCCAGTAAAAATGCGGAAGATGCCAATAAAAGGATGGATGACCGTGAGGGCATTCTTTTCCGCCTTCATCAACTTTGCGACAAGCTGCCCCATCAAGACAGAATTGCCTTGGAGCGACGAATCGCCCAACTGACAATGGATTATATCTATCATGTCATTCTGGAGAAACGTTCGGAGGAATTCCTCAATCAACGGATAAAACGCTTACATGATCATGGATTGTTCCCATTGCCTGACGCCAGATACACCAAGAAATATATCTGGTTCAGGAGACTGGCGAATAGTGGCATCGGGAGGAAGACCTTGCTGTACACTCTACCTTTACTGAAGAAAGAAAGATAATGGAAAACCTCATATCAGTCATTGTCTGTACCTACAATCAGGAAGATACCATTGCTCGCACTTTGGACTCTGTCCTGACGCAGCAGTGTCATGTGCCATATGAGATTGTAATTGGAGAGGATTGTTCGACGGACGGTACGCTGGATATCTGCCGCCAGTATGAGCAGAAGCATCCTGATATCATCCGCCTGTTTGCCAATAAAGAGAATAAAGGAGTTGTCAACAATTACTTTGATTGTATTCTGGAGAGTAAAGGACAATACATTGCCGATTGTGCTGGGGATGACTTCTGGATTGACCCTCTCAAGCTAGAGAAAGAGGTATGCATCCTCGAAGCACATCCCGAGGTGACCCTGGTGCATACAGACTGGCTAAGTTATGAGGAGTCTACGGGGATGTCGCATCCAAGTCCGTCAAAGCCTTTTACAGCTCCCATCACACAGGGAAGGGAGATGATAGAGGCCATCATCACACAGAGGAGAGTGCCCGTGATACAATTATGCACCTCCCTGTATCGTGCCGCCATCATCCGCCAGGCCCTCACAGAGGATGAAGCCCTGTACCGCCATCAGGACTATGGATGTGAGGACTTACAGGTAGCCGCCCTGATGGCTTCCCGTGGCGGTATTGCCTATATCCCGGATGTCACCATCAACTACTGTCAGGGAGGAGAGACCGTTTCCTGCTCTGTGGACCATCGTAAACAGTTCCGCTTCGTCAAGCAAATCACATACCAGGGCTACCTGCTTGCACAGCATTACCATATCAATAGTCCCGTCACCGACAGGTATTTCAGTCAACGTGTCTTCGAACTGGGAATGTTTGCCTTCAGGGCACATGACCGTCAGATGCTGGCAGAAGCCATTCAATGCGAGAAAGACTGGCAGGCAACAAGAGCCACCAAGACTCGTCGGCTCTTTACCGTTATGAGGCATGAGCTCCTCTGGAGAATAGGTCTCATTGCCCGTCAAGTTTTTGTTAAGATCAAGCAACTTCATCGTCAACTCGTATGAGATTATCCGTCATCATCCCCGTATATCAGGCAGAGAACACACTCCCTCAGTGTCTTGACAGTATTCTTCAGCAACATGTTGATGATATGGAGATCATTCTTGTCGACGACGGATCTACCGACAACTCGTTAATGCTGTGCGAGGAGTATGCCAGCCAGCATTCATTAATCAAGGTCATCCACCAGAGTAACGGCGGCGCTTCCTCGGCAAGGAATACGGGTCTAGACAATGCCACAGGCGACTATATCACCTTCGTCGACAGTGATGATCTGGTAGCCCTCGACACATATCCACAGCTCCTGACAATAGCCACCACGCATCCAGAATATGACTTCATAGAATATTCAATCGTTGAGAAACCATCAGAGAAGGAGACACGACCGTTCTTTATACCACACGACAAGTCATATACCGACCTCCGTGACTATTGGTTATCTACCCAAGGGTATCTCCACACCTTCGTATGGAACAAAATATTTCGCCGTAATATATTTCAGAACTTACGTTTTCAGAGTGGTGCAGAACCCTTCGAAGACTATACGCTCATGAATCAACTACTACCACTTTGTAAGACGATCCACACCACATCGCTCGGCTCTCATCTATACAACCGTTCACGTAGTAACAGTATTTCCTTTTCTCCAACAGGTAGTGAAATGACACACCTGCTTCACGAAAGCCTTAAAATGCTGGAACGCTTTGCCGACAGGAGATTCTACGAAGCTGTTCTCAACATCCAGATTGTGGTCTATGAGCTCACACAGCAACAACCGTTGTTACCAGAAATGCCTTTCTACGGCAGTTGGAAGCAGATTTTGATGCATATGATAGGCATGAGACATTTCTGTCAGGTAATGCGCCTTGCCAGAAGAATACTCCATAAAACAAAATAGGGACAGATAATTATAATCCGTCCCTATATCACTAAATCAAAGATTCCTTGCTTACTCAGCAGCGGGAGCCTCAGCGGCAGGAGCAGCCTCCTCGGCAGGAGCCTCAGCAGCGGCTTCATCAGCAGCCTTAGCAGCCTCTTCCTCTGCCTTAGCAGCTTCAGCGGCAGCCTTCTTCTCTGCTACTTTCTTAGCCTGTTCTTCATTCTGAGCCTTCTCTGCCTTCAACTGTGCAGCAGCAGCATCCTTCTTTGCCTTAGCATCTTCAGCTGCAACTTTCTCAAGACCCTTCTGCTTGTCAGCCTTCCATGCATCGAATTTCTTCTGAGCAGCAGCCTCGTCGAAAGCGCCCTTCTTCACGCCACCCTTCAGGTGCTTCATCAAGTAAACGCCCTCGCGACTGAGGATGTTACGAACAGTGTCAGTGGGCTGTGCGCCAACTTCTACCCAGTAAAGTGCACGATCGAAATTCAAATCTACTGTGGCAGGATTGGTGTTTGGATTGTAAGTACCAATCTTCTCAGTAAATTTACCATCACGTGGTGCTCTTGCGTCAGCGATAACGATGCTGTAGAAGGCATAACCCTTACGACCGCCACGCTGCAATCTGATTTTTGTTGCCATGTTTTAAATCTTAAATTTTAATTAATAATTTGAATTCCATACTACTATCTCGTAATAGCGGCTGCAAAGGTACGAACTTTTAGGCGATTATGCAAAAAAATACCAATATATTTTCGCTTTATCACATTTATTTCGTACTTTTGCCTTTGTATGATTCAAGAACTATCGATATTGATTCCTGTCTACAACGGCAATGTCTGCTCTAACGTGAAGCAGCTCTCCACCTTATGTGAGCGTATTGCCATGGATGCCCCGTCTCCTTTCAGATACGAAATCCTAGTGGTTGACGATGGTTCAGAACAAAAGGAAATGGTTGAGGCGAACAAAGCTATCATTCAACTCCCTCACTGCCGATACATCATCAAGGAACAAAATAGCGGCAGTGCCGTCACCCGTAACTACCTTGCCTCCCAAAGCCGGTATGAATGGTTGCTTTTCATGGATTGTGACATGGAGATACCAGGCATGGACTATATCATGAGATATCTGCCATGCGACCAGACGGAGGTCACAAACGGAGGCATCAAGGTAGGAGCCTGTCAGGAGACGCATCAACATAATCTCAGATATCTCTATGAGAAAAATGCTGAACCATCCCATACTCCTGATAAGCGGCAGGCGGCAGGCTTTCAGGAGTTCCGCTCCACCAACTTCCTCATCCGTCGTTCCTGTATGCTCTCCCACCCTTTTGACGAACGTTTCCTGAAAAGCGGCTATGAGGATGTTTGTCTGGGAAAGACACTGTATGAAGCCGGTGCAAGTATCACACATATCGACAATCCGTTGTTGATATGTGACTTTGAGGATAATAAGAACTTCATCGAGAAGACAGAGCGTAACCTTACAACCCTATTCCACTTCAGAAAAGACCTCAAAGGTTATTCGCGATTGATAGACTATCGCAATAGCGTCCTCCACTTCCCCATCCGCCTGTGGCATACGATATTCGGCAGTCTTGAGAGAAAGAACCTCACAGGCGAGCATCCACGCCTATGGCTCTTCTCTCTCTATAAAGTAGGATTCTATTGCTCTCTGAAAGACTAAGGCAAGACGATCGTTCTCAACCAGTCTTTAAGAAAGCCTTTATACTGATTCTGCGAGTCACAAATTAGTACGACGACCTGCCTGCCATCAGCAAGACGAGGTCCTAAGCACATTCCCTCGTAATTGGCAAAACTGCGTGCGGTCAGATTTATTTTCGTTGTAAAAGACACTAGCAGTTTTTTCTCAAGAAGTTGTCCTTCTAGCTCTTTGTCAGGTGTGACCACATACACCTTATTATATATAAACGAACCTATACTCTTCTTGGCCTTAAAAGCCTCACGCTCCATCACAAGTAACCTACCGTCAGGCATCGCCGCCAAGGCAGGGACACCTATCGTATGTATACCCTTCTGCGTTCCTGCTGTTTTACGATCCATCTGATATAGCCAATGTCCAGAAGGTCGGAGGTCGTTACCAAAACACTGTAAACGTGAAAGGCTGTCACCCTTCAGAGGCTCCTCTGATATGGTATAGAACTTTCCGGTTTGTGACTGATAGGTCAAAGCTTCCAGTCCTTTATTCTTTTTCGCTTTCTTAAAGACGGAAGGTATCTGTAATTTCCGACCAGTCAGTGTGCCGCTCATAGCATACTCCAATACCTCATTATCCATCTCACCAGAGATAAACAAAGTACTATCTTGTGGAAAGAATGCAATTCCCTCTTCATCACGAACGGGCATACCAGACGAGCGGAAACCATCTTCCGAGGCATGACGGATATCCCCGGTAACAGGGTCTATGTCTATCGTAAAAAGGTGGAAACCACTCTCTAATGGCTTATCATTGACCACAGCATACTGGTTACCTCCTAACCAAGTGATGCCACTATAGTTACCTGCAGGAATCGTACTATGGAACGAGCGTTGTTTGTTCAACATCACACGATCCTGTGCGAAGGAGCCGACAGCTATGAGCCAGCAACCAATAACCAGTCCCCATCCTCTACTCATAATCATTTTCTTTTTTTGCAAAGATAACACTTTTTTTAGATGTGACGCATGGAATCGTTTTTTTTTGATTAATTTTGTAGGCGATTATCGTTTACGGATAGTCTCTACTGCAAAAAACAATAACTCAAATAACGTATTTACTTAAGTATGAGAACAACATTATTTTCCTTGGTACTGAGCTGCATAACAGTAATAGTACAGGCACAAAAGCCAGCTATTCCACGTGACATGGCATTGGAGGCAAAAATAGAGAAAACACTCGCCAAGATGACTCTTGATGAAAAGATCGGGCAGATGCTTGAGCTGAACTTAGACGTCATAGGCAAGATGACAGTTGAGAATGCCAAGGTGGATCGTGAGAAACTGCGATCGGTACTCCAACAATACGGCAGGTCTGCCGAGGAAATCGAAAGCATGGTCAAACAGACAGATGAGGAGATTATCGATAAGTTGGGGGCCTACCCCGTCGATATCTATCAAGGAGATACCAAAAGAGTATGGAAAATGAACGAGGTGATGCTCGACACACTCATCTCGAAGTGGAAAGTGGGCTCCATTCTTAACGCCCCTGGATCCAGTGCTGCCTCGCTGGACGATTGGCAGAAGTGGATCCGTCTGATCCAGGAGAAGTCGATGAAGTATCTCGGCATCCCTGATATCTACGGTCTCGACCACAACCATGGTGTTACCTATACAAAAGGTGGCACCCTCTTCCCCCAGCCTATCAACTTGGGCGCTACATTCAATACCGATCTGGCTTTCAGAGGCGCAGAGATCACGGCTTACGAGAGTCGTGCAGCCAACTGTCCCTGGGTGTATAACCCTGTGGTAGACTTGAGTCGCGACCCCCGTTGGGCTCGTGTATATGAGAGCTTTGGCGAGGATGCTATCGTGAACTCGAAGATGGTAGTGGCAGAGATCAAGGGTTATCAGGGTGAGGACAATAACCACATCGACCGTTTCCACGTTGGAACCAGCACGAAGCACTACTTCGCCTATGGCGCCCCTTGGACTGGTAAAGATCGTACCCCTGCTTATCTTAATCCGCAGATCATCCGCGAGAAGTATTTCGAACCCTTCAAGGCTGCTGCCCTTGCCGGTACCCTGACGATGATGGTCAACTCGGCTTCCGTCAATGGTGTGCCTGTTCATGCCAGCTATGAGTATCTGACGAAGTGGCTCAAGGAGGATCTGCAATGGGACGGTTTCCTGGTAACCGACTGGGCTGATATTAATAATCTGTACTCGCGCGAGAAGGTGGCGAAGGATAAGAAGGACGCTATCCGCATTGCCATCAACGCAGGTATCGACATGTCGATGGATCCCTATAGCGTGGAATTCTGTATTCTGCTGAAGGAGCTTGTTAATGAAGGCAAGGTTCCTATGTCACGTATCGACGATGCCGTTCGTCGTATCCTCCGTGCGAAATACCGCCTGGGGCTCTTCGATGAGCCAAACACAGGTGGCAAAGGCTTCGAGAAGTTCGGATGCGATGAGTTCGCCAAAGCTTCACTTCTAGCTGCCGAGGAATCAATGGTTCTTCTCAAGAACGAAGACATCCTGCCTCTCGCCAAGGGCAAGAAAATCCTCCTGACAGGTCCTAACGCCAACCAGATGCGCTGTCTGCATGGTGGCTGGAGCTATACCTGGCAGGGTTCGCGCGCAGAGGATCTCTCAGAAAAGTATAATACCATCTATGAGGCACTTTGCAATAAGTATGGTAAGGAGAACATCATCCTCGAGCAGGGTGTGACCTATAACGAGAAAGGTGCCTACTATGAAGAGAATGCCCCAGAGATCGAAAAGGCTGTAGCAGCTACTGCCAAAGCTGATGTTATCATCGCTGCCATTGGTGAGAACTCTTACACAGAGACCCCTGGTAACCTCACAGACCTCTGGCTCTCAGAGAACCAGCGTAACCTCGTGAAGGCACTCGCCAAGACGGGTAAGCCCATCATCCTCTTACTGAATGAAGGTCGTCCTCGCCTGATTGCCGACATCGAGCCGCTGGCAAAGGCTGTAGTGGATATCCTCATCCCAGGCAACTATGGTGGTGATGCCCTTGCCAACCTGTTGGCAGGTGATGCGAACTTCTCTGGTAAAATGCCGTACACCTATCCTCGTGAGATTAATTCACTGAACACCTATGACTATAAAGTCAGCGAGGAGGTAGGCACCATGGCAGGAGCCTATAACTATGACGCGAAGGTATCGCTACAATGGCCTTTCGGCTATGGCTTGAGCTATACGACCTACGAGTATTCCAACCTGAAAGTTGACAAGACCAACTTTACTGCTAACGACGTGCTGACGGTCACGGTGGACGTGAAGAACACGGGCAGTCGTGCCGGCAAGGAGGCCGTACTGCTCTATTCCAGTGACCTCGTGGCATCTGTCGTGCCTGACAACAAACGCCTGCGTGATTTCACGAAGATCACATTACAACCCGGTGAGACGAAGACCGTTACCTTCCAACTGCCTGCAAAGGACCTCGCCTTCGTGGGAGCTGACGGACGCTGGACACTGGAAGAGGGCGACTTCGTACTGAAAGTCGGTAATCAGACGGTAGGCACAGCCTGTTCACAGACAAAGGTCTGGGACGAGCCAAATATCTGATTCCTGAGGGGAAGTAAAAACAATATGAGACGAGGACTGGTATTGGAAGGCGGTGCCATGCGTGGACTATGGACGGCAGGCATCACGGATGTCATGATGGAACATGACATCTGGCCCGACGGACTCATCGGTGTCTCTGCCGGGGCTGCCTTCGGCTGTAACTATAAGTCCCGGCAGATTGGACGTGCCATCCGCTACAATACCCGTTTCGCCAAAGATGCCCGCTATAGCGGACTACGCTCCCTGCTGACCAGCGGAGACTATTTCAATGCTGAGTTCGGCTACCATGTGGTACCTTACGAATATGACATTTTTGATACACAGACCTTCAAGCAGAACCCTATGAAGTTTACTGTCGTATGTACAGACGTACTGACAGGACAGGCTGTCTATCACGACATCAACCATGTGGACTATGAAGAGCTAGAGTGGCTGAGGGCTTCGGCATCAATGCCCTTGGCTTCAAAGGTGGTTAAAGTACAAGGACACCAGTTGTTGGACGGTGGCGTCAGCGACTCCATCCCTCTGGAGTATTACGAGCGACAGGGTTTCGACCGCAATGTGGTCATCCTGACACAGCCTAAAGGCTTCGTGAAGGAACCCAACAAACTGATGCCTATCATGCGCATCGCCCTTTGGAAATATCCTAAGATGCTCAAGGCAATGAAGGAGCGACATGTCATGTATAACCAAGAGCTCGACTATGTGGCAGAGGCAGAACGACAAGGACGCTGTCTGGTCATCCGTCCTGACGGGAAAATCCCTATCGGTCATATCTCCCACGACCCTGACGAGATGAGAGATGTCTATGAAATGGGACGTGTCATTGGAGAACGTTATATCGAACAGATCAAGGAGTTTTATAAATCATGAGAATAGACATTATCACTGTGCTGCCCGAAATGCTGGAGGGCTTTGTACATGAGAGTATCCTCGCCCGTGCTGAGAAGAAAGGACTTGCTGAGATACGGTTGCATAACCTACGTGACTATACACTTGATAAATGGAGACGTGTAGACGATTATCCCTATGGTGGTAGTGCAGGCATGGTGATGCAGTGTGAACCCATCGACCGTTGTATCACAGCGCTGAAGACGGAACGTGACTACGACGAGGTGATTTTTACCTCGCCTGATGGGGAGCGTTTTGACCAACACATGGCAAACGAGCTCTCTCTGAAAGGTAACCTCATCATCCTTGCCGGGCACTATAAAGGAGTTGATCAAAGGATACGTGACCATCTGATTACCAGAGAGATATCAATCGGAGACTTCGTTCTCACGGGAGGAGAATTAGTGGCGGCAATGATAGCTGATGCCATTGTGAGAGTAGTACCAGGCGTGATAGGTGATGAGCAGTCGGCACTATCAGATTGTTTTCAAGACGACCTCCTTGCCGCTCCCATCTATACCCGCCCTGCAGACTATAAAGGGTGGAAAGTACCAGAGATATTACTTTCAGGTAATGAGGCGAAAATACGCAACTGGGAACTGGAACAGGCGATGGAGCGCACCCGCAAGCTCAGGCCAGACCTTTTGAAAGAATAAACTTCTCACCAAGCTGGAACCCTTCTTCATAAAGGCGTTCCAGTTTCCCCACATCCTCACAGATACGCCCAACCTCCAGGGGACGCTCAGGACGAATAACAATAACCTCGCCCCAGTCCTCCATACGTTCTATCAATTCCAGTTGCTTGTTATACTCTTCCGTCCTGTGGCTCAATGCAACCCGCAGACGAGGATAGTTCCTGTAGATGAACTTAGGTGTCCTGAAATCAAATTCCGACGAACGATAGCCACGGTTGCGTGTCAGTATCACTACATTCTCCTGATGACCTGTATCGATGGCACGTACAATAGGAATACTGTCGACAATACCGCCATCAAGCATCGGTATTCCATCGACCGTCGTGACATGTGCGACAAAAGGCAGAGAACTGGAAGCCTTGACGATCTGTGTCAGTCGACGGTGGTCGTGCTTCTCAGAGAGATACATGGCACGTCCAGTCTTACAGTTGGTGGTGACCACCTCGAAAACACAAGGATTCCGTTCGTAGGTGTCATAGTCGAAAGGTACAATCTCATTAGGGAAACGCTCATATAGAATCTCCGGGTCGAAGATACTTCCATTGACAATCAGGTTCTTCCATGAGATATAATCATACCTCTCTAGCATGTCAATGTTCGAGAAACGGGCACGGCGGGGCTGCTGACTCATATACGACAGACCGTTACAGGCACCTGCCGACACGGCTACCACATAAGGGAAATAGACCTCATACTTCATAAATGCATCAAGTACACCAGAGGTGAAGACACCACGCATCCCCCCACCTTCAAGAACCAATCCTGTGTTAGATGTTATTTGCATTTTAATGCTTTTTATGATGCAAAGGTAGTATAATTTCATAAAAAATGTGTAACTTTGCGAACTAATGGATAATATTACCGAATTATAGACATATGTTTGATAAGAATACATATATTCAGCGTCGCGCTGAACTCAAAAAGCAGATAGAAAAAGGAGTTATCGTGCTCTTCGGCAATAACGAGGCACCATGTAACTATCCTGCCAACAGCTACGCCCCCATGCGTCAGGACTCCTCATTTCTTTACTATTTCGGACAACATCGTGACGGACTGGTGGGAGTCATTGATATCGATAACGACGAGGAGTGGCTCTTTGGTGACGACATCGATGTAGAGGATATCGTCTGGATGGGTTTCACACCATCAGTCAGCGACCTCGCTGCTGAAGTGGGCATCACCAAGACTGCGCCACTGTCACATCTTACGTCTTACATCAAACATCATACATCTCAAATCCACTTCCTGCCTCCCTACCGCCACGACACGAAGATCCAGATAATGGATCTGTTAGGTATCCATCCTTCCCGACAAAAGGAGGCTGCCTCTCTGGAACTCATACAGGCAGTCGTGAGGATGCGTGCCACTAAGGAGCCACAGGAGATAGCGGCTATCGACAGAGCCTGTGATGTGGGCTATGCTATGCATACCACTGCTCAACTGCTTATCAAACCCGGTGTGACAGAACGCTTCATCGGCGGACAAGTAGACGGCATCGCCCGCAGCCTTGCTGACGGTACCAGCTTTGCCACTATCTTCAGTCAGCATGGGGAAATCATGCACGGTAATCCCTCTGATGCTAAGTTAGAGGCGGGACGATTGGTCTTGTGTGATGCCGGCTGTGAACTGGAAGGCTATTGCAGCGACCATACTCGCACGATGCCTGTCACGGGCAAGTTTGACCAGCGTCAGTTGGAGATATACAGCATCGTGGAGGCATGTCACGACTATGTATTAGAAGTGGCTAAACCTGGAGTCAAATATATGGACGTCCATTTTGCCGTCTGCCGTATGATGACAGAGCGATTGAAAGAACTTGGACTGATGAAGGGAGATACTGACGAGGCTGTACATGCCGGAGCCCATGCGATGTTCCTGCCTCACGGCTTAGGACACATGATGGGTATGGACGTTCATGACATGGAAGGGCTGGGACAGATATACGTAGGCTTCGACGGGGAGACACGTCCCAACCTTGAACAGTTCGGTACCAACTGTCTGCGCATGGGTCGTACGTTGGAAGAAGGCTTCGTCGTCACTGACGAGCCAGGCATCTATTTCATCCCTGCCCTCATCGACGAGTGGAAGGCGAATGGACACTGTAAGGAGTTTATCAACTTCGACAAGCTGGAGACCTACAAAGACTTTGGCGGTATCCGCATAGAGGATGACGTATTGATTACAAAAGACGGTTGCCGCTTCCTTGGCAACAAGCGCATCCCCTATCATCCAAAGGAACTTGAAGCTTTTATGGCTAATAACTCGATATAATGATATCACAAAATAAAAAGAAAAGAAAAATGAAGAAACTATTGACACTCGCCTTGCTGGCATGTATGACAGTAAGCGCACAGGCGGAAGACAAAGACTCCGTCAAAAGCAACAAGCCCGTATTCACGGTGATTAAGGAGAACCCTATCACCTCTATCAAGGACCAGAATCGTAGCGGTACGTGCTGGGACTACTCTACCCTCTCCTTCTTCGAGGCAGAGATCCTGAAGAAGACTGGTAAGACTTACAACCTCTGTGAGTCATTCGTAGCCAACAAGACCTATATGGACCGTGCCATCCAGGTGGTACGCTTGCACGGAGACTGCCAGTTCGCACAGGGCGGCTCCGCTTATGATGTTCACTACGTGCTGCAGCACTATGGTATCTGTCCTGAGGATGCTATGCCTTTCCCAGGTTCTCTCTACGGTGACTCCCTGAACAACTTCAACGAGTTCTTCTCCATCCTGGAGCCGTATGTGGAGGCTGTTGCCAAAAACAAAGCAAACAAGTTGTCTTCTCAATGGAAGGTGGGCTTGCAAGGCATCCTCGACGCTTATCTGGGTAAGTGCCCAGAGACCTTCACCTATGAGGGTAAGACCTATACACCACAGACCTTTGCTGCCAGTCTAGGACTTGACTGGAACGATTATGTGAGCATCACCAGTTATACCCATCATCCCTTCTACACTGCTTTTGCTGTTGAGGTACAGGACAACTGGCGTAACCCACTGTCATATAACCTCCCGATGGACGAGATGATGCAGATCATCGACAATGCCGTCATGAACGGTTATACCGTGGCATGGGGCGGCGATGTCAGCGAGGATGGCTTCACCCGCAAGGGACTCGCCTATGCCATCGACACCAAGAAGACAGAGAGTCTGCAAGGCAGTGACATGGCAAAATGGCTGAAGATGACTACCGCCAAGAAGCGTAACCTCATCGACTCTCTTGGTTGCACCGTCCCAGAGATTGTCCCCACCCAGGAGATGCGTCAGGAGCGTTTCGACAACTGGGAACTCACCGATGACCATGGTATGCTGATCTACGGTATCGCCAAGGACCAGAACGGCAAGGAGTACTATATGGTCAAGAACTCATGGGGCGAGACAGGCGACTACAAAGGTATCTGGTATATGACCAAGACCTTCATCGCCGCCAACACAATGGACTATACCGTCAATAAGAACGCTATCCCCAAGGATATCCGCAAGAAACTGGGACTCTAAACAAGGGGGGGGACGTAATGCACTATCAATGGAATTACGAACCACCTACACCCGAAAGACAACAAGCAGCTAAAGAGCTGGCGGAGAAGATTGGAATGAGTCCAATCGTCGCCGACCTGCTCATCCAGCGCGGCATCAAGACGGAGTCAGCAGCCAAAAGGTTCTTCAGACCGATGATGAACGAACTGATTGATCCGTTCCTGATGAACGACATGGATGTAGCGGTAGACCGCCTGAATGATGCGATGGGACGCAAAGAGCGTATCATGGTATATGGCGACTACGATGTCGACGGGTGTACTGCGGTGGCACTGGTGTACAAGTTTCTGCAGCAGTTCTATTCAAATATAGAATACTATATCCCTAACCGTGAAGAAGAGGGATATGGTGTCAGTATCAAGGGAATAGACTATGCCAAAGAGACAGGTGTAAAACTGATTATCGTCCTCGACTGTGGCATCAAGGCCATCGAGGAGATTACTTATGCGAAGCAGCAGGGTATTGACTTCATCATCTGTGACCATCATGTCCCAGATGAGATGATGCCTCCTGCCGTTGCTATCCTCAATCCCAAACGGGAGGACTCCACTTATCCGTTCAAGGATCTGTGCGGTTGTGGCGTAGGCTTTAAGTTGATGCAGGCATTTGCCAAGAACAATGGTATTCCTTTTGCCCGACTGATCCCCCTACTTGACTTCTGCGCCGTGAGTATTGCCGCAGACCTTGTCCCTGTGACAGGAGAAAACCGTATCCTTGCCTTCCATGGACTCAAGCAGTTGAACCAGAGTCCCTCGATTGGTCTGAAGGCAATCATAGAGATATGCGGACTCACGGGTCGTGAACTGACGATGAGCGATATCGTCTTTAAGATCGGACCCCGTATCAATGCCAGCGGACGTATGCAGAATGGCAAGGAGGCGGTGGAGCTATTGGTGGAGAAAGACTTACAGAAAGCACTGACTGAGGCAAATCGCATCAACGAGTATAACGAGCAGCGTAAGGATGTCGACAAGGAGATGACCAAGGAGGCGAACGAGATCGTGGCGCGGCTGGAGAGTCAGCAGCACATGCAGTCTATCGTGCTCTATGACGAGGGTTGGAAGAAAGGGGTGGTAGGCATCGTCGCCTCCCGTCTGACAGAGCTTTATTTCCGTCCCACTGTCGTGCTGACGATTATCGACGGCATCGCCTCCGGCTCAGCACGTAGTGTTGCCGGTTTCGACATCTATGATGCTATCAAGAGTTGTCGTGACATCCTGGAGAATTTTGGAGGACATACCTATGCCGTCGGCTTGACACTCAGGCAGGAGAATATCCCAGAGTTCCGCCGTCGTTTCCAAGAGTATGTCAACGGGCATATCCTGCCAGAGCAGACATTGCCTACCCTCGACATCGACGAGGAGATAGATTTCAAGGATATCTCCAAGAAACTGCATAACGAGTTGCGGCGTCTGGCACCTCATGGTCCGGAGAATCCCAAGCCACTGTTCCTGACCCGTAATGTCTATGACTTTGGTACCTCGAAGGTGGTGGGGCGTCATCAAGAGCACATCAAACTGGAACTCGTCGACTCAAAGTCGGCTGTCGTCATGAACGGCATCGCCTTCGGACAGAGTGCTGAGGCACGTTATATCAAGTCGAAACGCTCTTTCGACATTGTCTATACGATTGAGGAGAACACCTACAAGCGTGGGGAGGTGCAGTTGCAGATAGAGGACATCCGACCTTCGGAAGATGAGCAGCTACCAACAAATCCTTAAACAGTACTGGGGCTATGATGACTTCCGTGGTGTTCAACGGGAGATCATCGAGTCCATCGGTGACGGACATGACACACTGGGGCTGATGCCTACAGGTGGTGGCAAGTCCATCACCTTTCAGGTACCAGCACTGGCAATGGAGGGTGTGTGTATTGTCATCACCCCCTTGATTGCCTTGATGAAAGACCAGGTGCATCACCTACGTCAAAGGGGTATCATGGCTGCGGCTGTCTATAGCGGTATGCAGCGTGATGATATCCTGCGAGTACTGGAGAACTGTATCTTAGGAAATACCAAACTCCTTTATGTCTCCCCAGAGCGTTTAGGCAGCGAGCTCTTCCAGACGAAGCTCAAGCACATGCAGGTAAGTTTTATCACGGTAGACGAGGCACATTGTATCAGTCAGTGGGGCTATGACTTCCGTCCCTCCTATCTCCAGATCGCTGATATCCGTCGTATATGTCCCAATATCCCCGTCCTCGCCCTCACCGCTACGGCAACACCCAGAGTCGTAGAGGATATCTGCGAGAAGCTCAGGAGTCTGGAGTCAGGAGTCAGGAGTCAGGAGACCTTCAATGTCTTTAGGATGAGTTTCGAGCGTAAGAACCTTACCTACCTCGTCCGTCATGCCATGGACAAGCGGACGGAACTTATTCAACTCTTGGAGGGAGAGAAAGGCTCCGCTATCGTCTATGTACGTAGTCGCCGCCATGCCCGTGAGGTGGCGGAGCTTTTGACGGACGCTGGTCTCAGTGCCACTTTCTACCATGCGGGGCTGGACCATGCACAGAAAGACCAGCGGCAACGTGACTGGCAGCACGACCAGATACGTGTTATGGTGGCAACGAACGCTTTCGGTATGGGTATCGACAAGCCTGATGTGCGTATCGTCGCCCATTATGACCTTCCCGACTCCATCGAGGCTTACTTCCAGGAGGCGGGACGTGCGGGGCGTGACGGACAACCGGCACGTGCCATCCTATTATATAATCATGCCGACGATCCGAAACTCATGAAACGGGTCTGTGACACCTTCCCGGAGAAAGACTATATCCGCAAGGTGTACGACCATCTCGCCTATTACTATCAGATAGCCACTGGTGACGGCTATGGGGTATCCCGGGAGTTTAACATCGACGACTTCTGTCATAAGTTCAACCACTTCCCCATCCGTGTACATTCCGCCCTGCAGATCCTGCAACGTGCCGGCTATATCGAGTATACGGAGGAACAGGACAACCAGGCGAGGGTGAAATTCCTGGTGACACGCGACGACCTGTACCGGCTCAGGGGAGAAAATCCCAACGAGGAGAAAGTCATCATCGCCCTATTGCGTAACTACGGTGGTCTCTTTGCCGACTATGGCTTCATTGACGAGAGCCTGATTGCTCATCAGTGTGCCTTGAAGCCTCATGAGATCTACGATATCCTCAAGGAACTATCCATAAAGCATGTCATCCATTTCATCCCCCGCAAACAGGTACCTTATATCCGTTACATGCAGCGACGCGAGGATAGTGAGTATGTACGCTTGTCGAAAGAGGTCTATGAGGAACGACTTCACCAATATCAAGAACGTATCAACGCCATGCTCCATTATACGAAGAGCAAGGAGAAATGTCGTAGTCGACTGTTGTTGGAGTATTTTGGGGAGAAAGGTACCAAGGACTGCGGACAGTGTGATGCCTGCCTTGAAAAACAAGGAGGACTCATCACGAAGGACAGTCTTGCCGAAGCAAAGCAAAAGATTCTTTTTCTGCTCGCAGACAACCAGCGACATCACCTCACAGAACTCTTCCGCCTGCAACTTTCCAATAAACTCATCGACAAAGCCCTTCGTACCCTTCTGGATGAGGAGATCATCCAACAGAAAGACGGATTCCTGATATTGGGGTGAGTCTGAAGTTTTGTCAAGTAATCTGTAAGAAACGAGTTAGGTGCCGCCTAACTACTCGAAAAGTACCGCCTAACCAACCGAAAGGTGCCGCCTAACTAACCGAAAGGTGCCGCCTAACTAACCTAACACTGGCGCCTGCAAATCTTGATGGATGATGCCATTGGTTGCCACAACACTGTCGCCCTCCATGAAATAGTCATTACCTTCATAATTGGTAACTCGCCCGCCAGCCTCCAGCACGATGAGGGAACCAGCCATATAGTCCCACTGACCGATATAGCGTTCGGCATAACCATCCAAGCGACCTGCTGCCACATAGCATAAGGCAACGGCAGCAGAGCCCATCATGCGGATGCTGCCTACATGACCGTAAAAACGATTTATCATACGAGTGATAACAGGTTTATAGGCATCACTATTATAAGGCAGTTGCAGACAAAGCAGTGCATCATTAATCTCGCTCTTACTTACATGGATGGGCTGTCCATTCATCCACGCTCCTCCGCCCTGCCACGCATAGAAGCATTCGTCACTGACAATCTCATAGACAACACCGACAACAATCTGGCTGCCCTTGCAAAGGGCAATACTGACAGCATAAGGTGCAAAGCCGTGAATGAAATTCGTAGTACCGTCTAACGGGTCTACCACCCATGTTAAAGATGAGGGATCTGAGGTAAGCAGTGAGGAGTCTTCCTTCGTCGTACCTTCTTCAGTAATAAAACCTGCCTCTGGCAATAACTCACGCAGAGCCTTCACAATCAACTGTTC
This sequence comes from Prevotella sp., assembly GCA_045117415.1. Taxonomy (GTDB): domain Bacteria; phylum Bacteroidota; class Bacteroidia; order Bacteroidales; family Bacteroidaceae; genus Prevotella. The sequence continues at coordinate 72,091 of JBGUNO010000003.1, forward strand.
AGACGCTTTGTCGACATACGACACATAATCATGAGCATGTTTGCGCTCCACCTTGTCTAGCGAAAAGCACTCACGCTCCTTCCGGATATAAGAACCCGCCTCGTGGGCAATATCACACACGAGGCGGGTTATCGTTTCAAGATTCTGCATATTAGTCTTCCTGATTCTCTGGGCGCAACTTGCGGACAGTCTCACCAGCACGCCACATCTCCTGGTTGCGCATAGCCTCCAGTTCCTTCTCCAGACCGGCACGGTAGTCGGGCTTAGAGTTTGCGTCAATAGTAATCTGTGCCTCATTACCAGTCTTCACGGAGTAATACAGCCACTCCATCACAGGCTTGATAGCGTCGTGGAAACGAGGAGCCCAGTCGAGAGCACCACGCTGAGCGGTAGTAGAACAGTTAGCATACATCCAGTCCATACCCTTTGCACCGAACAACGGACCAAGGCTCTGGGTCAGCTCCTCAACAGTCTCGTTGAAAGCCTCAGAGGGAGAGTGACCGTTCTCACGGAGCACCTCATACTGAGCGAGCAGCAAGCCCTGGATAGCACCCATCAGTGAGCCACGCTCACCAGTCAGGTCAGAGGTAGCCTCACGCTGGAAAGTGGTCTCAAACATATAACCTGCACCGATACCAATACCGAAGGCAAGTGTCTTGTCCTTAGCCTTACCAGAAGCATCCTGATAAACAGCATATGAGCAGTTCAGACCACGACCCTCACAGAACATCGTGCGGAGAGAGGTACCAGAACCCTTAGGAGCCACCATGATGACATCCACGTCAGCGGGAGGAACAACACCTGTGCGGTCACTCCAGTTAATAGCGAATCCATGGCTATAGTACAAAGTCTTTCCAGGCTTCAGATATTTCTTAACGGTAGGCCATTGCTGAATCTGACCAGCATCAGAGAGCAGCATGCAGAGGATAGTACCTTTCTCAGCAGCCTCCTCGATAGAGAACAAAGTCTTACCAGGAACCCAGCCATCAGCAACAGCCTTGTCATAGGTCTTACCCTGACGCTGACCAACGATCACGTTAAAACCGTTGTCACGCAGGTTGCAAGCCTGTCCAGGACCCTGCACACCATAACCGATGACTGCGATAACCTCATCCTTCAATACCTCACGTGCTTTCTCCAAAGAGAACTCCTTGCTGGTGACTACCGTTTCAATAACACCACCAAAATTCATTTCTGCCATAATTGCAATTGTTTTTAAAATGTTATACTTGTCCCTTTGAACTATGCCAGCCCTACCCGAGAGCCGTCGTCTTACTAATCCACTCTCCACTTACTCGAAATGGCGACAAGGGGTTAACCTATAATAATTGGATGCAAAGTTACAAATAAACAAGGAAAAAACAAAATAATTATAGAAATATTCTCGTCATTCATTACAATCCGTGTCAGATTTCATCCTCTGGCAAATGAACCACACAATAAAAATGCCGAGTATGGCTACAATAAAGAGTCACTTCCTTGCCTTCAGGAGAGACAATGCAACTACCGTCGCTATTGTTGATGACAACGGTATAGAATTCGGTATCATCAACATTATGGATCGGACCAAAAACTTTCTTTCGAATTCTTGGCACGAATATACCAATCAGACTTATGGTAATTGTGACTGGCTGAACCTACGTCACGAACCTCAAAGTCACTGCTGTCAACATGATGAACATATGGCTCGAACCATTGTCCCTTCTGCGGGAAATAATTGGGTTCGAAGGCAGCGAAATAACCTCTGACCTCTGGGTTCAGGCTGGTCTTACTATGCAATGCAGCAATAACAGACTCCGGGGAGTCAAGATGTTTCTGTACCTCGTCGAACTCGTTCTTGGCATTCATCTCCATACTTCGAATCATGTAGGCAATCTTCTCGGAGGTGACAGTCATGATGCCGACATAACGTGCATGATACTCTGCCTGCACTGCCTGATAACAGGCACGATAGGCAAGAACGCCAAAGATGATGAAGATAACGAGTACTGTAAGAACAACATACAGTCTGTTGCGTTGTACAGAAGATGTTGACGCTTTATTCACCTTTCGTTATAGTTCGCGGTTATATCAAATGCAAATTAACATAATTTATATTAATAAAACCTTATTTTGCACTCAAATATTGTATTATTTTAACTATTTAATATACTTTTGTCATTGGAATATGATACCATTGCCTAAATACCTAAGACAAAACTTGTCAGCACGAATCAGTCTGATGGTAGTATTCTCGATGGGAATACTATTGGCGGTATCGTTGTCTGTGATGTTGTTCTTTTCGAGAAAATCAATTAAGGAAGAGGCAATATGTAAAGCAGATCAAACACTGCAAGGTACCATAGAACAAATTGACAATACCCTGTTGAGTATTGAGCAGTCAGCGGGTATCACCTACTTCAACCTCCTACCCTATTTAAATAACCCTGAGAAAGTGATGGGTTACTGTCGTGAACTGCTGGATGCTAATCCGAACATCGCTGGCTGTGCCGTCGCTTTCAAGAAAGACTACTTGAAAGATTATCCCTACTATATGGCCTGGGTTCATCGTGTGACTGGCAGCAAAAGTTCGCTAGCCTTGAGTGACATGATAGAAGAAACGGATACGACTGGCGTCTATATTGATCAGACATGGTATAAGGAACCGATGGAAGGGATGAATCCAGGTTGGCAGCGCCCTATGGTAGGAAAGGATGCGGACGAGATACCCATCATCACTTTCTGCCTTCCCATCCTTGATACTGACCGAAAACCTATCGGCGTGCTGGGTGTCGGCGTATCACTCAGTCAGTTGTCGAATATTATCCTGACAACCAAGCCGTCACCTAACTCATACTGTACACTGCTCAATAGCGACGGCACGTATATCGTACATCCGAACGGCAAGAAGCTGATGAACCAGAAAGTCACCGACCATTCGGAAGAAGGAACCGATGCGAGAAAGGCGGCAGAGGCGATGATATCTGGTAAGACAGGTTATATGCCATTCAATCTGGATGGTGTTGACTACTATGTATTCTTCAGACCATACGAACGTAATACTGTGGCTGGGCGTACCATGGAGAAGCTAAGTTGGAGCGCAGGTGTCATCTATCCTGAGAACGATATCTTCGGTGACTATAACAAGCTGCTCCTCTATGTGCTTGCCATCGCCTTTGTCAGTCTGCTGCTGTTGCTGTTCCTCTGTCGAACCATCATCCATCGCCAACTGATACCCCTGCAGATGTTGACAGAGAAAGCACAAAGCATTGCCCATGGTAACTACAACGAAACAATTCCTGACAGCCGACGTCAAGACGAGATTGGACGACTGCAAGACAATTTCCAACAGATGCAGCAATCGTTGGCGGTTCATATGAATAAGTTGGAACTGTTGACAGCCTCACTACAAGAAAAAAAGATTGTATTACAGGCTGCATATAACCAGGCAGAAAAGGCTAACCACATGAAGACAGCCTTCCTGCATAACATGACGAACCAGATGACAGGTCCTTCTACCTCTATCGAGAAGGACGTAGATACACTTATCGAAATCATCTCGAATCCTGAGAACAATCAAGACACCAGCAAACTGGCTGAGGACATCCAAATAGAAGGTAAGATTATCATCGACTTGCTGAAGAACCTGTTTAACACGTCGGATGAGGATAAGATGCAGGCTGATGATATGGAACCATTAGGAAAGGAGGCTGCCGATGATTAGTATTCGCAAGTCGTTCTCCACCAAACTCAGTATCGGTATCTTGCTCATGGCAGTACCAATCTTCTTCATTTCCTTAGCGGTGCTCTTCTCTCAATCGCGCCACATCATCAGAAAAGAAGCCGTTGGACGTGCCAATAGTGTGTTAAGCACCGCTATGCAGCGTGTTTACCGACATGTCACCACGATAGAAACGGCTACTAATGTCAACAGTTGGCTGATAGCCGAGCATCTGGATCCCGACTCTTTGTTAGAACTATCCTATCGTATCGTACGACTGAACCCACATATTGACGGCTGTTCTATCAGTGCAGAACCAGACATCTTCCCGAAATATGGTCGCTATTTCTCTGTCTATTCCATCAGAAACGGCAAGACTGCCGACGGACGCGACTCTATCGAATCAGCTGTTGAGGAGCAATACGATTATTTCACGAAGGTCTGGTATAAGATACCACATGACTTAGGGAAAGCTTGTTGGACAGATTTTTATGATGAGGCAGACACTTTGGAAATGACACTACCAGGAATGATCGCCTCATATAGTAAACCGGTCTATGATAACACAGGACGTATGGTTGCTGTCATTTCCAGCGACCTCTCATTATTGCACTTATCGAATGTTATTACGAAAGATAAGCCCTATCCGAATTCTTATTTCATGATGGTTAACAAGGATGGAAAATTCTTTATCCATCCCGACACGACTAAACTCTTCAAACAGACCATCTTCAGTGGTGTGAATCCCAATGAACGCCCCGATATCTTTGCGCTGGGGCATGAGTTGACGAGAGGTGCCAAGGGTAGCATGAATGTTACCTTCGACGGGGAACAGTGTGTCGTATGCTATCAACCCGTTCCCGGTACTTCCTGGAGCCTTGCCATCGTCTGTCCCAATAGCGACATTTTGAAGGAATATTACAAGCAGACCTATATTATTATACCTTTGCTCATCATAGGATTCATCATCATCCTCCTGCTTTGCCATCGCACCGTAGGTCATGCTATCCTTCCTCTCAACCAGTTACTGGAGAAGACACAGAACATTGCTGCAGGTAATATGGAGATACATATTCCAAACACCAAACGCGTGGATGTCGTGGGAGATCTGCAGAACAGTTTCGCAATGATGTTACAATCACTGAACTTCCATATGGGAAGCGTACGCTATTCTACTGAGCAGGCTAAACTGCATAACGAGAAATTGCGAGAGGCAACAGCGTTGGCAAAGGAAGCTGACCGCCAAAAGAAAACCTTCATACAGAATGTCACTCACCAAATACGTACGCCACTGAATATCATCATGGGTTTTGTACAGATAATGAGTGACAAAACATCGATACAAGGATTGCCGAAGGAAGAACTGAAAAGTATCATTGATACGATGGAACACAACGCCAAATTGCTTACACGTATGGTGTTGATGCTATTCGACAGCTCGGACACAGGGCTCTCCGAAGAGTTGCTTACCTCTAATCAAATAACTGACATTGTCTGCAACGATATGGCTCGTGAGACGATTGGTTATGGCAAAAAGAACTTCCCTAACCTAACAATCAACCTACAATCAGAAGTCGATGACGATTTCTGCATCCATACCAACGGCCTCTACTTAATGCGTAGTTTGCGTGAGCTCATCTACAATTCGGCTAAATATTCTAATGGACAACATGTGACTTTCCGTATTACTACTACCGATACTACCGTCCGCTTCATCGTCGAAGACAAGGGAAAAGGCATTCCAGAAGCTAACCGCGAGCACATCTTCGATTTCTTTACCAAAGTAGATGACCTTTCCGAAGGACTTGGTCTCGGTCTTCCTTTGGCAAAGCGTCATGCCAAAAGCTTAGGCGGTGACCTTATCTTCGATGAAGACTATCACGACGGGTGCCGTTTTATCTTTGAACTTCCTTTGACTTAGATTAAAATAAATATTTTATTTTCACTTTTTTGTCAACTGCCATGCCATACCTACCATGACATCGAAGAAACGATTACGATGCCGGAGACTGATATCAGTACTGATTCCTAACTCTATACGTGGCTTGAGTTGATATGAGAGCGTCACACATGCCCAAGGCTGCACCTGCTCATCTTCATCTGCACCATAATAATAATTACTCTCTTCAAGAGAAAGTGTAAGCCGATCATTGAGGGCGATGTCAAAGAAAGCGCCCCAGGTCACGGTGGGACGTGGGGTGTCATCCCATATAAGTCCTCCCGTATAAGTCAGCGTACACCAGGACGTGAGGTCATTGGTAAAGAGCAGTCCGAGCTCTCCACCGAAGTTATCCGGCAGGAACGAGTAATTCTCACCACCAGGGATATAGACATTACCCAGCAGCGAGATAGCAGGAATGGCCTTCCACCCCTCAAACAGCTTCGTCTTAAAACCAAAGGCTAGATTACCTATTCCATGGAAGTTCTCTCCTTCGTCTGTCGTGTGCAGCCATGCAGCCTGGAAACGGAGCTCTGTGGTACTGGAGATACCATAACGCAGGACGAAGGATAGCGGCGACCACGTATGGTAATCCCCGTCGGACATCTTATCATGCTGATAGAAGGCATATGGCTCCCACTGTAAGCGCCCCTTGGGCATTACGTCAGCTGACAACATAGGACCTCCGAACAAGTCTGACGTAAACTCTGCCGTTTCCGTCTCCTGAGACATGACATTAAGTGGCAAAAACAGTAAAAAAAGTAGCAGAGAGCGCATGGTATAGATTTTAATTAAACAAAGACGACCTTACTACGACAGCACTCCACGTCATTATCTTTACAAATGCGAATATTGAAAGTTAAAGGCGACTCTTCCTCAACATAGAACGAGAGTTGGTCACCGGCATGTGCCTCTGCAACATAAGCAATCTCGAAACGTTTGATACGGTGCTCATGATACCAGTCCATATCCCAGAGGTCGAGGACATGCTCGATATATTTCACACTATTGATATGTCCGTTGATATCCACATCATTATAATAGGTGTTAATGGTACGCACCAGTTCGGCATCGTCACTCATCTTTACTCTCCCACCCTTGTCGATGGGACATTCCTTGTCTTTGACAATCCATTGTTCGATGGCACCGTTGTCGATGGCGTAGATATCTGTCGGCTGGCGGCTCTCAGTATCTATCATCGCCCAGATGGAGCGACCGTAGCCATATACCTTGCCTGTCTCATCGACAACAGCGAAGTTACGGCTGGTGAAATAGCGCATCGCACTCTCCACCCACGTCTCCACATTGAACTTCGTATATTGCAATGGCATCTCCTCCATTTCGATAACAAGACGCGACAGCACCCATGAGCGCTGAATGGACATGAGATACTTCATACCAAAGCCACGTGCAGAGGAATGGAAATCAGCGGCATTCAGCATGTGATTACCCAGATGTCCCATGAAAAGTCGTCCACTGAAGTCACAGTGGAACGGCTCTGCCATAAAAGGATAACAACCGACCTTATCCATGCTGGCGTTCCCTTTCCTCTAAGAACTCGCTGACCTGCTCCTGTGTGCCACGGGTGACGGCGATACGTCCGCTGCGGGTGTACTGGAGTACGCAACCGAACTCATTCAGAGCACGATAGAGAGAGATGATGTCCTCCGTACGACCATTCTTCATCACGATGATATAGGTGGGATTGACTTCCGTGATACTGGCGTCAGACCTGCGGATGGTGCGTGATATCTCCGGATTCTGCATCACTAAGTCCGTGGACAACTTATAAAGTCCTGTCTCACGGATAAACAACTGGTCGTCGGTGAAGTAGTTTGCCTTCACCACGTCGATTTTCTTCTCAATCTGTTTGGTGATCTTGATAATCTGGTCCTCATCGCTCCAGGCGGTAATCGTGTACTTATGTACCCCCTCAATACTGGATGCCGACACGTTCAGACTCTCGATATTCACCTGACGGCGCGTAAAGACTGCCGTGATCTGATTCAGGATACCTGCGACGTTCTCTGAGTATACCAGCAGTGTATATAGTTTATTCTTCTCTTTCATCTTACTTCTTACATCAAATCTCCAACATCATGTCATTCACATTCATTCCCGGAGGTGTCATCGGCAACACGTCATCATCCTCCTTGATGGCACACTCCAAGATATACGGACCCTTGGTCGCCAGCATCTTCTCCACGGCAGCGGCAAGGTTGGCACGGTCGGTCACTGCCTCGTAGGCAATACCATAGCCCTTCGCTATCAGCTCGTAACAGGGGTTGAGCATCTTCGTGAACGACTTACGACGACGCCAGAACATATCCTGCCACTGGCGCACATTACCCAGATAGTTGTTGTTCATGACTATCATCTTCACAGGAGCCTGCTGCTCCATGATAGTACCTAACTCCTGAATATTCATCTGGAAACCGCCGTCACCCATAAAACATACTACCATACGGTCTGTGGCAAAGGTGGCTCCGATGGCGGCAGGCATACCATACCCCATCGTACCCAGACCACCACTGGTACAGATACTGCGCTTCTGTGGATATTTGAAGTAACGGGTGGCAAAGAGCTGATTCTGTCCCACATCCGTCACGAGGACTGTTCCCTTCGGGGCTTTCTCTGCGACGGCATTGACGACCTCACCCATCAACAGCGGTCCTTCCTTGGGATGGATGGCAGGCTCGATGACTTTCGTACGCTCCTTCTCATCCAACTCCCTGAACGAGTTACGCCATTCCGTATGCTTGTTCTTATTCATCAATGCCGTGAGGGCGGGCAGCGACTCCTTACAGTCGGCGACGACAGCCACATCGGTCTTCACATTCTTGTCTATCTCACTGCGGTCGATATCCAGATGGATGATCTTCGCCTGCTTGGCATACGTCTTGGTATTACCCGTCACACGGTCACTGAAACGCATACCGATAGCGATCAGCACGTCACACTCCTGCTCCTTCAGGTTAACAGCGTAGTTGCCATGCATTCCCAGCATACCCACATTCAACGGATGGTCAGAAGGTAAGGCACTCAATCCGAGCATCGTACGTCCGGCAGGAATGTCAGCCTTCTCCAAGAAAGTCTTCAGTTCTTCCTGTGCATGACCTAACTCCACACCCTGTCCTACCAAGGCAAGGGGCTTCTTGGCGTTGTTGATCAGTTCGGCAGCCTCACGGACAGCCTCCATGTTCAATTTCGGATATGCCACATAGGAACGTACGAAATCTACTTTCGCTGGCTCCCAGTCTATCTCCTCCACCTGTGCGTTACGGGGAAAGTCAAGGACGACAGGACCCGGTCTGCCTGTACGGGCAATATAGAAAGCACGGCTCACTGCCCAGGCGACATCCTCGGCATGACGTATCTGATAACTCCATTTGGAGATTGGCTGGGCGACACCTACGAGGTCAACCTCCTGAAAGGCATCGGTACCCAAGGCGTTGATAGCCACCTGTCCTGCAATGACCACGATAGGCGTGGAGTCCAGCATGGCATCGGCAATACCCGTTAGCGTGTTGGTCACGCCAGGACCGCTGGTCACCAAGGCGACACCTACCTCGCCGGAGACACGGGCATAGCCCTCTGCGGCATGTGTGGCACCTTGCTCATGACGTACCAGGATATGGTCAAAACACTTCTTCTCACCTCGTGTATAGTCGAAGAGCGCATCATAGACGGGCATGATACTGCCACCGGGATAGCCGAAGATAGTCTTCACCCCTTCTGCCTGTAAGGCACGCATCAGCGCTTTCGATCCTGTTATTCTGTCTCTCATAATTCTGTTTTTTCTATAGTTCCTATAGTACCTATAGTGACTATAGTTTCTAGTCTATAATCCTTACTCCTCCCTTGTCGGCTGAGCTGACACTCTGGGCGTATGCCCGCAATGCCTTACTAATCTCACGCTGGCGCTTCAGCGGCTGCTGTGGGCGAGCCGCCAGTTCCTCGTCAGAGAGTTTTACATTGATACTACGGTTGGGGATATCTATGATAATGATGTCGCCATCCTTAATCTTACCGATGTTACCGCCTGCAGCAGCCTCTGGGGATATATGTCCGATACTAAGGCCAGAAGTACCACCTGAGAAGCGTCCGTCGGTAATCAAAGCACACTCCTTGCCCATGTGCATCGACTTGATATAACTGGTAGGATACAACATCTCCTGCATGCCTGGACCACCCTTCGGACCCTCATGGGTAATAACGACACAGTCGCCTTTCTTCACCTTACCGCCAAGGATTCCCTCACAGGCATCCTCCTGGGAGTCAAAGCAGACGGCAGGACCCTCGAAATGCCACAGTTCCTCGTCCACACCGGCGGTCTTGACGACACAGCCATCCTGTGCGATATTACCAAAGAGTACGGCAAGACCGCCGTCTTTCGTATAGGCGTGCTGCAAGTCACGGATACAGCCGTTGGCGCGGTCGGTATCAAGGGTGCCCCACTCTTCGCTCTGACTTCCCATCTTCGTGGAGAAGCGGTTTCCGGGAGCTGACTGGTAGATACGGTTGGCATCGTAGTCCACGCGACCGTCGGTGATACAATACTTATCCATGGCCTCACCAACTGTCATGCCATCGACACGGGGAGCCGACTTCTCGATGAGTCCACCCTTCGACAACTCATGCATGATACCGAGGATACCACCTGCACGGTTACATTCCTGAACACTGTATTTCTGGGTATTTGGAGCCAGTTTGCAGAGACATGGGGTCTTACGGCTCAGCGCATCGATATCGTTGATGGTGAAGTCAGCACCAGCCTCCTGGGCGACAGCCAGCAGATGGAGTACCGTATTGGTACTTCCACCCATGGCGATATCCAGTGTCATAGCATTCAGGAATGCCTGACGGGTGGCAATGTTACGAGGCAACACGCTCTCGTCGCCATCCTGATAATAGGCAAAGGCATTCTTCACAATCTGGCGTGCAGCCTGTTTGAAGAGTTCGATACGGTTGGTATGGGTAGCAAGGATGGTACCGTTACCAGGCAGAGAGAGACCGATAGCCTCTGTCAGCGAGTTCATGGAGTTGGCAGTAAACATACCCGAGCAGCTACCGCAGCCAGGACAAGCACATGCCTCTATCTGTTGCATTTCTTCATCTGTCACAGAAGGATCGGCACCCTTAATCATAGCCGTGATCAAGTCAGCATTCTCTCCACGCCACTTACCAGCCTCCATCGGACCACCTGAGCAGAACACGGTGGGGATGTTCAAGCGCATCGATGCCATCAACATACCCGGTGTCACCTTGTCACAGTTAGAGATACAGATCATGGCATCTGCCTTATGGGCGTTCACCATATATTCCACAGAGTCGGCGATGATATCACGGCTGGGCAAGGAATAGAGCATACCGTCATGCCCCATGGCAATACCGTCGTCAATGGCAATGGTATTAAACTCCGCGGCATAGCAGCCCATCTTCTCTATCTCCTCACGGACGATCTGTCCTATCTCATGCAGATGGGTATGTCCCGGCACAAACTGGGTGAAGGAATTGACGACAGCAATAATCGGTTTACCGAACTGCTCGTGTTTCATACCTGTGGCAACCCAGAGCGCACGCGCCCCTGCCATTCTCCTGCCTTCTGTGCATACCGCACTGCGTAATGGATGTTTCATCTTTATATCAAGTATTTGTTCTTTTCCTAATTTAGTTTGCAAAATTACACATTTTCCGTTTAAATCCCAACGAAAAAGCAGATATTTTGTCCTTATTCGTCCAGATAGGCATCCTCACCTATCTGCTCACGAGCCCCGATTGTGAGTTTACGGAGGTCATAAAAAGAGCCATTGTAAATATTGAAATCGACCGTTCCCTTGATGCCTGGAAGACGACCAATATCTGTATGCTGCCAGAATTTCCATGGTCCCTCATACTCCACCTGCTCAACATAATAGTGAGCTATCCAATACGGATAACTATCAAAAACCGAGTCACTTAAGTATTTTAACTTAAACTTATAATACGTATAGATGATGGGCTTCACCTTATAGTGTTTCTCCACCATCTCTAACCATTCTAAGACACTCGCCTTAAACTGCTCGTCAGTCTGATTCTTCGGTTTGTGCTCCACGTCAAGTACTGGTGGAAGATCACCATTCTCCAATTTCACATGCCGGATGAAATATTCCGCCTGAGCCTTTGCCGGAGAATGGACACTATAGAAATGGTAGGCACCGCGAGTAAAGCCATACTCACGAGCCTGATGAAAGTTGTCGTAAAAATTCTCGTCAACGATACTGGCACCCTCCGTTGCCTTCATATAAATGAAACGCACAGGATACTTGTCTATCTGTCCGTTATCCTTCAGTTCCTGCCAGTCGATAGTACCCTGATGATGACTGATGTCAATACCATGAATCTCATATCCCTCGGGGTAATTGACATCGCCATAGAGCGCACGCCAACGAAATCCAAAGGGACCTACAAAAATATAATAGAAGAAAAAGACATATAATGCGACAATTAAAGTACCGCCAACCCACCATGCCCAACCGGGCATACGTTGGATAAGACGCACTAAGAGTCCTGGCCGCTTATGGCGGACAGGACTCGTCAGGCGTCGCTTTTGTTGCGGTTTACGCTTTGTCGGCATATTCAATTATTTAGCCTGCTCGAGAGCCAGCGTCTTTGTGGGCTGGTCGCATACCTCAGACGGTCCCCAATACTGGATTGGTCCGGGATATACATAGCAGGTCTCCTTTGCCCAACGGTCACGCTGTGCAGCGAAGCATTTGAAAGGCGCACCGTCAAGTTCTACGAGAGCCTTACGGATAACAGGCTTCATCTCACCATTACGTTTCTCCATGTTCATCATCATGGTGATGGGCACACCACCTGCGATCCACTTATCAGCAGGAGCCGTCGTATTCTTCACGATAGCCATATAGCCAGTCTTACCATTGGCAATCAACTGAGCTGCAGAGGTACCAAGTGCATAGCAATAGTCAGCATCGAAGTTAGAAGGAGCGGCGCAACGTCCCTCATAGCCAAAGAAATGGTGCTGGGCAGCGAACTTACCAGTATACTTACCCGCCTTCTTCATCTTCTCGAGTCTCTGTGCCACCATGGTAGAGAGCAGTTTCTCTGTCTCGATAAGTGATACCTGTACGTTTCCGTGAGGATCGCGATCGAGGGCAAGCTGACGAGCCACGCCAACAGGCAGGCTGTTAAATACTGCAAGGTTCTCCTCGGTAAGGTGACTCTTGGCGAAGTCAACCTGCTCATCACGGCTGATCTCCTTAGCCTCAGGCATAGCAAGCACGTCATTAAGCTGTGCAATCAATTTCTTGATGGCAGGAATGAACTCGATGACACCCTCTGGAATGATGACGGTACCATAATTATTACCCTCGGCAGCACGTACGCATACAGCATTGGCGATATACGTCACGACATCGTCGAGACTCATGGATTTTGCCTCTATCTCCTCAGAGACAAGACAGATATTAGGCTGTGTCTGCAATGCACACTCCAGGGCGATATGAGAGGCAGAGCGACCCATCACCTTGATGAAATGCCAGTATTTACGGGCAGAATTACAGTCACGCTCGATATTACCGATGAGTTCAGAGTATGTCTTACAGGCGGTATCAAAACCGAAAGAGGTCTCAATCTGATCATTTTTCAGGTCACCATCGATGGTCTTCGGGCAACCAATCACCTGTACGCCATAATTCTTAGCAGCATAATACTCTGCGAGTACGCAAGCATTGGTATTTGAGTCGTCACCACCGATGATGACAATAGCCTTGATGTCGAGTTCACGGATAATCTCCAATCCCTTCTCAAACTGGTCTACCTTCTCCAGTTTCGTACGACCAGAGCCAATCATATCGAAACCACCGGTATTACGATACTCGTCTATAATATCTTTGGTCAGCTCCATATAGTTATGATCTACCAGACCGCCAGGGCCGAGGATAAAACCGAACAGGCGGTTTTCAGGATTCAGCTTCTTGATCTGGTCGAAGAGACCGGTAATGACGTTGTGACCGCCAGGAGCCTGACCACCAGAAAGGATGATACCCACGTTCATCTTCTTGGTGTTTGCCTCGGTAGCAGGCTCGAACTCTACGATAGGCATTCCATAGGTGTTGGGGAACAACTTCTTGATTTCTTCCTGGTCGCCAACACTTTGTGTTGCCTTACCCTCTTTGATTTTCACTGCGCCTTGAAGAGCCTTTGGCAATTTAGGCTGATAGGCTGCTCTTGCGTTCTGCAATGCACTTTTTTCCATAAATTCTTATTTAATTAAATAACGATAATGCTCAATTGGCTGACAAAATTAATCAATTTCTGTAAGAAATAAGAAAGAATAAGAGCTATTTTCTGCTTTTTAATCTTTTTTATGTGATGAAATATGTTGTAAGTCAAAATTTATCTGTATCTTTGGAGTTCAAAACAATTAATAATTCAAGGAGGACACTATTTATGGCAAACAAGAAAACACTGAAAAAACAAATCAACCTTATCTGTGAGGAACTCTTTGTAGACTTCGTAGCAGCATCGTTGTATGGGAATTCACCTAATCACCCAGAGGCAGAAGCAATACTTTTCTCTATCGCTAAAATTCAAAAGAACTACATCAGCCGTATTTCCCATCCTGAGCCGGGAATGCCCGCAAAACAATACTACAAGGATCTCAAGGAAAAGTTCAGTAAAGAAGTCTCTGAGATTCTTGACCATATCAATAATCTGTAAGAACATGTGGAGAAAATTTTGTAACTGGCTACTTTACAAACACATGGGGTGGACCGCCGAAGTGACGGAGGCTCACCCCGACAAATATATTATCTGTCTGGCTCCCCACACCACCAATTGGGACTTTGTGCTCGGACAGCTCAATAATGGTGCCACAGGTATCGGCAGTAATTTCCTGATGAAGAAGGAATGGTTCTTCTGGCCCCTCGGTCCTATCTTCAAACGACTGGGTGGCATCCCTGTATGGCGTTCCAAGCATACGAGTATGACTGACAATCTGGCTGAGACGGCACGACAGGCAAAGACCTTCCGGTTGTGTATCACTCCAGAGGGAACCCGTTCACCGAATCCCGACTGGAAGAAAGGCTTCTATTTTATCGCCCTCAAGGCGGAGCTGCCTATCCTGCTCTACGGTATCGACTACGAGAAGCGACTGATTGAATGTACAAAAACGATTATACCCAACGGAGACCTCGACCAGCAAATGCGAGAGATCAAACTATATTTCAGTAAGTTCAAGGGAAAGAAACCAGAGAACTTCGCATTAGGAAACTTAGAATGAAAAAACTGACAATCATCATGATCCTGACTGCCATGCTCTGTTCACATCATGGATGGGCACAAAAGGAGAATACTACTGGCATCAAGGACAAACTAGAGAACTATTTCAAGAACTATAAGCCACAGGGGGCACAGTTTTCAAGAACTGCCCATCTGAGTGACCTGCAGATAGACAATGAGAGCGAGACGATCACTGTTACCGTCAATGATGCCTTTGCCGAACAGTCTTTTACTCCCCAGGTGGTAGAAAATATTTATAGTAAGATCAAACAAATACTGCCATCGCCCTATGCCGGCTACTATCTGAAGGTGGAGACACACCAATATGAGATACAGGAACTGATTCCTAACCGTCTCAAGAAACACAAGGACGACAGTCGCATATGGAACACCGACTACCAAGGGGAGCCCTGGGTGAAGAACATGAACATACCCTATGACATCAAGGAAGGACTACAGGGCAGACATCTCTCGCTATGGGCAAGTCACGGACGATATTTCGACAACAAGACAGGACAGTGGAAATGGCAACGTCCCAAGCTCTTCGGGACGACAGAGGATCTCTTTACCCAGACCATCGTGGTACCTTACCTCATTCCGATGTTGGAGAATGCGGGAGCCGTCGTCTTCACCCCCCGGGAGCGAGTATGGCAGAAGGAGGAAGTCATTGTGGATAACGATGGCAGTAAGCGTAACTATATCGAGGCGACATCCCATGGCAAATGGAGGACGACAAGTATTCCGGGTTTTGCCTGTCACGACTCTGCATACATCGACAACGAGAATCCTTTTGAGGCTGGTACCGCACGGATGGTTAAGACGACAAACAGCAAGAGCCGTTATTCTCTTGCCAGTTATCAGCCTGACTTCCCCAAGACAGGTCGTTATGCCGTATATGTGAGTTATCAGACCTTGGACAACAGTATTGATAATGCCGAATACACCATCTGGCATAAGGGTGAGCGCACTGTGTTCCATGTCAACCAGAAGATGGGAGGCGGTACGTGGGTGTACCTCGGTACTTTTGAGTTTGACAAGGGATATAGTGAGTTCAACCGTGTGACCCTGACTAACCAGAGCGACCGTAACGGTGTAGTGACCACGGATGCCGTACGCTTCGGCGGCGGTATGGGTAATATCCGACGCGGTGAGACGGTCAGTGGACTGCCTCGTGCCATAGAGGGCGCCCGCTACTATGCCCAGTGGGCTGGTATGCCTTATACGGTCTATAGCGGCAGAGAGGGTACCGACGACTATGCTGACGACATCAACGTACGGTCAAATATGACCAACTACCTTGCCGGCGGTTCCCCATTTGTCCCCAATAGCGAAGGACTCGGCGTTCCTATCGAGCTGGCTCTGGCAGTACATAGTGATGCCGGTTTTGCCAAAGATGGTGAGGGACTGATTGGCAGCTTATCTGTTATCACCTCTAATTTCAATGACGGCAAGCTCAATGCGGGACATTCCCGTCTGGCTTCCCGTGATTTTGCTGACGCATTATTGACCAATGTCACCAACGAGCTCCAAAATAAATACGGACGGTGGAACAGAAGGGAGCTTTATGACCGCAACTACTCCGAGAGTCGTGTTCCTGCCGTACCATGTGCTATCCTGGAAACCCTGTCACATCAGAACTTCCCTGATATGCGCTATGGACAAGACCCCAATTTCAAGTTTACCCTGGCACGTATCATCTACAAGACCATCCTACGCTATATCAGTGAACAACACAACTTGTCATGCATGGTCACCCCGTTAGCTCCTGATCATTTCCATATTGAACTATCAAAGAATAAGGCACGCCTGTCATGGGAAGAGGTGAAAGACCCACAAGAGCCGTCAGCCTCCCCTACTGGCTATATCGTCTACACATCAGAGGGCGGTGCCGATTTCGACAACGGGGTACTCGTCAAGGGCAAGAGTCATGAGATAGAGTTAGAGCCCAACATCCTCTACCACTTCAAGGTAGCGGCTGTCAACAAAGGAGGAAGGAGTTTCCCGACAGAGACCCTGTCTGCCTACTATACTCCTTCGGCAAAGAAGACCGTTATGATTGTCAATGGTTTCCATCGTCTGTCGTCACCAGCTGTTCTCAACAACAATCAAGAACAAGGTTTCAATATGGACGACGACCCCGGTGTCACCTACGGAGCAACAGCTGGATGGGTGGGCATGCAGCGTTGTTTCAATAGGGACCAGATGGGCGGAGAGACCATGAACGACCTCGGATGGAGCAGTGAGGAACTGGCTGGCATGTTCATTGCGGGGAATGATTTCAACTATGTCACTACGCATGCAAAGGCAATAGCCTCGGCTAACGAATACAATATCGTCAGTGCCTCCAGCAAGGCGGTAGAGACAGGGAAGGTGAAACTGAAGGGCTATGCCTTGGTCGACCTCGTATTAGGGCTGGAGCGTAACGACGGGCATAGCCTGGTTTACTATAAGTCTTTTGTACCAGCCATGCAGAAAGCCCTACAGAGTTTCACCCACAAGGGAGGGGCACTGTTGGTGAGTGGTGCCTATATCGGTACGGACATCGCCGGGTCGGAGGATGAGCAGTTTGTCGCTCAGACCTTGAAATGTGCCTATGGCGGACAATACCGTTCTGAGAGTGACCTGGTAAATGGCATGGGTACACAGATATTCTATTATAATCGTCTCAACGAGGAGCACTACGCCGCTACCTCTGCCGACATCCTCCGACCTATGGCACCCGCGTTCACCGTCATGCAGTATGCGGATGGACAAGATGCGGCTGTCGCCTACAAAGGGAAAGATTACCGCTCTTTCGTGATGGGCTTCCCCTTCGAGTGTATCAAAGACGAACAGAAACAAAGATCTATCATGCGTGGCATATTAAATTTCTTATTAAAATAACTAAAAATCTAAAGATTATGTACAAGATTCAAACCAATTCAAGCGGTACACGAAGTATCGAAATCAGCGACCAACATTTGGAAACCATTGAGAAGTATCAACTCTTCCGCGACCTGATTGACTCCAACGGCTATGTAGACGAGCAGGTCCTCGACAAACTGAAACTGAACATCCGCTCTATGCTGGAGTCAGATGCAGGTAAGGACAAGAACCTGCTGGACCTCTGCCTGGATGTGATCTATCACCAGAACATGAAGGCATACGGGCTGCAGCAACTCGTCCTGTTGTTTATCAACTGGAAGAACCGTGGAAATGGAAATCTAGGCATGACGACACGCGCCTTCCAGGGAACACCGTTTAATTAAAATTGACGGAATACCGGAATGCCGGAATAACGAAATACCGGAATGCCGGAATAACGAAAAAAAGTGGAGTACAGACTGACAGACTTCCTGCCAACGACGAAAAAGGAGTTGGAACTGCGAGGATGGGATGAGGTGGATGTCATCCTGTTCTCGGGTGATGCCTATGTCGACCACCCTTCCTTCGGTGCCGCTGTTATCGGACGAGTTCTGGAGGCGGCGGGCTATAAGGTGGCGATAGTACCACAGCCTGACTGGCATGGTGACTATCGTGACTTTAAGAAACTGGGACGCCCACGTCTGTTCTTCGGTATCTCACCTGGCTGCATGGACTCGATGGTCAACAAATATACAGCTAACCGCCGCCTGCGTTCCGAGGATGCGTATAGTCCTGACGGACGGCATGACATGCGACCGGAATATCCCACTATCGTCTATAGCCGCATCCTGCGTGAGCTCTACCCTGACGTCCCTATCGTACTGGGAGGTATCGAGGCATCCCTGCGCCGTCTGACCCATTATGACTACTGGCAGGACAGGTTACGTCCCTGTATCCTCTGTGATGCTCCTGCTGACATGATTACCTATGGTATGGGAGAGAAGACGACCTTGGAACTGGCTCGCCGACTGGATGAAGGACAACCTGTCAGTGCGCTATATGACCTGCCGCAGATCGTATATCTTACCAACAAGCAGGATATCCCGGGAGGAATCACGGAACAGGACATCGTTCTTCACTCCCATGAAGAGTGTCTGCATGACAAACGGAAACAAGCGGAGAACTTCCGACATATCGAGGAACAGTCGAACATGATTCATGCCCAACGGTTGATACAGCCGTTGGGAAGTATGAAGTATGAAGGCAGGTGTCTGACATCAGCCAACAGCCAACAGCCATCATACGCCGTCGTGAACCCACCCCATCCTCCTATGACGACAGCAGAGCTGGACGCTTCCTTCGACCTGCCCTATACCCGTCAGCCCCATCCGAAATACAAGGGGAAGCGTATTCCTGCCTACGAGATGATCAAACACAGCATCAATATCCACCGCGGATGCTTTGGCGGCTGTGCTTTCTGTACCATCTCCGCCCATCAGGGTAAGTTCATCGCCTGTCGCTCGAAAGAGAGTATTCTCAGAGAGGTCCGGCAGGTCGTACAGATGCCCGACTTCAAAGGTTACCTCTCCGACCTCGGAGGTCCCTCCGCGAATATGTATGGCATGAAAGGACGTAATATCAAGGCGTGTGAGAAATGTAAGCGTCCCAGTTGTGTTCATCCACAGATATGTCCTAACCTCGACACCAACCATTCGGCACTACTGGATATCTACCGTGCCGTGGATGCCGTACCCGGTGTGAAGAAGAGTTTCATCGGCAGTGGCGTGCGCTACGACCTCATCCTGCATCACAGCAAGGACGAGGCAAGCAACCAAGCCGCCAGGGAGTATGCCCATGAGTTGATAACCCGTCATGTGAGCGGACGCTTAAAGGTAGCACCAGAGCATACCAGCGATAGGGTGTTACAGTGGATGCGGAAGCCGTCGTTCCAACAGTTCTACGACTTCAAGCGTATCTTCGACCGCATCAACAAGGAGGAGCACCTCAACCAGCAGCTCATCCCCTACTTCATCTCCAGTCACCCTGGCTGCACAGAACAGGACATGGCACAACTGGCGGAGATCACCAAGCAGTTGAACTTCCACCTGGAACAGGTTCAAGACTTCACACCGACGCCCATGACGGTGTCCACAGAGACGTGGTATACGGGCTATGACCCCTATACATTAGAGAAGGTGTACAGTGCCCACAGCCAAAAGGAGAAACTCGCCCAGCGACAGTATTTCTTCTGGTATAAGGAGGAGAATAGTCAACGGTCATCAGACACCAGACATCAGACATCAGACATCAGATATCATGACCATCATCGAGCAAAGCCTCATCGCGAAGAACCCACAAAAGAAAAGCGAGGACGGCATCGTCGTCACCCCTGACTTCATCGCCGTCATCGACGGGTCGACCTCGAAGACAGACTATCGCCATAGCATCTTCCGCAGTAACGGACGACAGGCGATGTGGCTGGTCTGCCGCTACCTGCGTCATGCTCCCAAGCAGATGACCTGTCATGAGTTCCTGCGTGGGGTCACTGCCTATATCCGCAAGCATTATAAGAAATCACGCCTCCAACGACTGGCGGAGCATCCAGAGGAACGACTGACCTGCTCTGCCGTCATCTACAGCCGGCTACAGCGGCAGATATGGATGATAGGCGATTGCCTCTGCCTGTTGGACGGTCAACTATTGGAGAATCCCAAACCTGAGGAGGCTGTCTATGCCGCCAAGCGTGCCCAGTATGCCAGACGACTGCTGGCGGAAGGGGTCACACAGGAGGAGTTGCTGACCCACGACACGGCACGTGACTATATCCTCCAGGATATCGTCGACAGCACGAGACGACAGAATGTCACCTTCTCCGTGATTGACGGTTTCCCGATTCCCGAACAACACGTACCCGTCATCACCCTCGACTTCCAGCCCCATGAGCTTGTCTTTGCCACCGATGGCTATCCCTTCCTGTGTCCTACCCTTGCTGAGAGTGAGCAACGGCTGGCAGAACAACGACAGAACGACCCGCTGAACATCAATACCTTTCTTGCCAGCAAGGCATTTATGAAGGGACAAGAATCCTTCGATGACCGCACGTATATCCGTTTTGAAGTATAATATACGCTACTTTCATTCGAGAAAACTCAAATAAAATTTGGTTTTCTTCTCACTTATTCGTACCTTTGCACCCGAATTTGATGGTCTGGTAGCTCAGCTGGATAGAGCAACAGCCTTCTAAGCTGTGGGTCTCGGGTTCGAATCCCGACCGGATCACAAAGATAGAAATGTCTGGAATCATGAAAGCTTGCTTTCAATGTTCCAGGCATTTTTAGATTTGAGCGATGGCTTGCGCCAGCGCATAGGGATATTCAATCCCGACCGGATCACATAGTATAGAATAAACCTAATCCAAGCCCAAACTCTTCTTGATAGCGGCAACCTTCTCCATAGCGGCATTGGTGCAACGCTCATAGCAGCCGGCACACTTGAAGGAAGGATCCTTGATCTCACAGTAGAACTTGATCTTGGGCTCCGTACCAGAAGGACGGACACTGATCTTCGTGCCATCCTCGCAGAACCACTGCAGCACGTTAGAGGTGGCAGGCATGTCAATCTTGGAGACACTACCGTCGGCATTCTTCTGCTCCAGAGAACGGAAGTCCTTCCAGACAACAATCTTGGAACCGCCAACCTCCGTGGGAGGATTCTTACGGAAGTCCTCCATCATCTGCTTGATCTCGTCGGCACCGCTCTTACCGGGTTTCACCACGTTGATGGTTGTCTCCTTCGAGAAGCCATACTCAGCATAGATATCCATCAACAGGTCGTAGAGCGTCTTACCCTGATCCTTTGCCCAAGCGGCAATCTCACAGATCAGACAGATAGAGGCAGGAGCATCCTTGTCACGTACCTTGTCGAAAGGCAGGAAGCCGAAGCTCTCCTCACCGCCGCCGATATACTTTTTCTTACCCTCGTTGACACGGATGCGGTAGGCGATCCACTTAAAGCCCGTGAACTCGTCGAAGAGCTCCACACCGTTCTTCTTGGCAATCTGTGCGATGACCTCAGAGGTCACGATGGTCTTCACCAGGAACTCGTTGCCCTTCATCAGACCCAGTTTCTTACGGTTGGTGATGATATACCAGCAGAACATCATGGCTGTCTGGTTACCATTGATGATCTCCCACTCGCCCTTCGGGTTACGAACGACAATGGCGAGACGGTCGGCGTCGGGGTCACTGGCAATCACGAGGTCAGCATTCAACTTAGTACCGAGTTTCATACCCAGTGTCATCGCCTCCGCATTCTCCGGGTTCGGAGAGACGACCGTTGGGAAATTACCATCCACGACCATCTGCTCTGGGACGACATGGATATTCTGGAAGCCCCATGAGCGCAGTGCCATAGGAACGATATGACGACCCGTGCCGTGCATGGCTGAGTAGACGATGTTCAGGTCTTTCTGACGGTTGATGACCTCCTGGTCGATCAATGCCTCATGGACAGCCTGGATATAATCCCAGTCCATCTCACCGCCAATGATCTCGATGAGTTCCTTGTTACCCTCGAACTTCACGTCGTTGATAGTCACCTTGTTCACCTCGTCGATGATTCCCGTGTCATGCGGAGAGAGCACCTGTGCGCCATCATCCCAGTATGCCTTGTAGCCGTTATACTCACGAGGGTTATGGGAAGCGGTGACGTTCACACCAGCCTGTGCCCCCAACTGACGGATGGCAAAGGATATCTCCGGTGTAGGACGAAGGCTCTCGAAGAGATAGACCTTGATGCCGTTGGCAGAGAAGATGTCTGCGACGGTCTCTGCGAACATACGTCCGTTATTACGGCAGTCATGACCAACGACCACAGCGCACTGCTTGCCGGGGAATGCCTTCAGGATATAGTTGGCAAAACCCTGTGTCGCCATACCCACGATATACTTGTTCATACGGTTCGTACCGGCGCCCATGATACCACGGAGTCCACCCGTACCGAATTCCAGGTTCTGATAGAAAGCATCTATTAGCGCGGTCTTGTCGGGGTTATCCAACATCGCCTGTACTTCCTTACGTGTCTCTTCGTCAAAAGCTGGAGAAAGCCATTCTTTCGCCCGTGCCTCGCACTGGGCAATGAGTTCGTTATTTTCCATAATACTTAAATTTGTTTTAGATATATTCGTTTAATAGTTTACAAAGATAAGAAAAAAATCGAAAACAAATACGACCTGTGTATTTATTTTCGATTTTTTAGCATTAGAGCTTACGCATCACCTTGTCAATCTCCTCGAATTGCTTACCCATATTCAGGTTGAGATAGATGCGGTAGAGCGCCGGTGCCCATTTCCGTTTCTCGTCAGGAGCCAGTTTGCGGTATGCCTCCATATACGGTCGTGCCTCCATATACAACTTCCGTATCTGCTGCCGGTAGACACGCGGTTGGTTACGGCGGTCGAGTTCCAGCACCTGGTTGAGTTTTGCCGTGGCAATGGTGAAATAGGGTTCCGCCAGGGAGTCGTTATTGGCTATCAGCCGCTCGCTCACCTGGATACACTCGTCATAGCGCTCCAGGTTCAGCAAGGCGACCGACTTCGCCAGGAGGAACAGTTGTCCGTCCGGGTTACTCTTCAGTGCCTGGTCCGCATAATAGAGTGCCGAGTCAGGATGTTCCCTCGCATTATAGTAGTCCACCAGTCGTGGAAAGAAATACGGGGAGTCGGGATATGCCTCGAAGCCCCGTTTGAGCGTGGCGAGATACTTTCCCATATCCTGTTGCCAGCGGTATGCCTCACAAGCGTATAACAGGGCATAGCTCGCCTTGGACGTGTCCCTCACGGCAAGGTCAAAGTAGTGTAGCGTCCGTTCCGTGTCCTGCATCTTATAGCCGGCATACTCAGCCCAGTAGGCAGCCTCCGCCATCCTGTCGTCCGTCTGATGATAGTCATAGCCCGTAAAGAGCGGTTTACCGTCCGCGTCGAGATAGGTCGCCATCATGTCGTAAGCCGTCTGGTAGTCCTCTTTCCGCAGGAAATAGGTTCCTCCGAAATAGAGGTTCGGTCGTAGCTGGTCCAGCAGTTTGGCATGGTCTTCTCTATAGCGTATCTTCACCCTCCCCTTCTCATCGGGTTTGGCATCCAGGGTGTCGAGTGTCTCCGCGATACGATAGAGCCTGCGTGTCAGATGGAAGAAGGCAGCGGTATCATACTGCTGTTTCAGATACAGTTTCTCGTTGGCTGCCTCATACTGCTTGGTGACAGCCTGAAACCATGTCAGGTAGATCTTCTCATTCGTTCTGTTGGCTGAGTCTTTCTCCAACAAGTCGGTCATCAGTTTCTCCGCCTTGTCGAAGTCCTTGCCGCTCTTGATATAAGACCGTGCCTGACTGAGCTCTTTCTTCTGAGCTCTCAGGCACGGTGTTATCATGAGCAGGAGGAGAAGCAGCGCAATCGTCTTTTGCCTCTTCATCTGCGAGTATTAAATCAATTTATTTAGCGTCCAGTTCAGCTTCCTTGGTCTTGGGGTCATCGGCACCATAGAGGTTATAGTATGCCTGATAACGGTTGTATGCCCATGGAGCCTGTCTGCCAGGATCCAGTTCCTTTGCCTTGTCAAAGGCAATGACAGCCTCCTGGAATAATTCCTTGCGTTTTGCGGCATCGTCCAGCTGACCAGCCTGAGCATTCAGGCAGATACCCAGATAGGTCTGGATGACAGCATTCTCAGGACTGGCGGCAGCAGCCTTGCGAAGCCATTTAGCACCTTCCTCCGCATTATTCTCGGCAATAGCCATCATACCCTTGTTGGCAAGGGCGGAGAAGCTGTTAGGATACTTGGCGAGGTGGTTGTCGAGGAGCGCTGTCTGGGCAGCCTTGTCCTTCATACCGTCATACATGGTGAAGAGCTTGTCGAGCAGTACGTCATTCTCAGGATCATTGGCATAGAGAGCCTTCAGCTGGTCGATATACTGCAGGGAGTCTGCCTTGCTCTTCAGGTTGCTGCCTGCGGCGAAGAGCTTGAAGGTCAGTGCTTCCTTCTTCTGCTCAGGATCCTGCATGGCGATGTCGAAATACTTGTCGGCGCGTGCCAGGTCCTTAGCATCGAAGGCATAGCGACCGGCGTAGTAAGCTACCTGTCCGATATAACCCTTCTCTGCCTCGTGGTCCTGTGAGGCGAAGAGAGGATCCGTGTCTGAGTCGAGGAAAGCGCCCCAGTATTTCAGTACACCAGCGTTATTACCCTTACGAGCCTCATCCTGACCGATGTTCACCAGGTGGTTACGGACAGCCCATATACGCTGGGCGTTCTTCTCATTATACTGTGGCTTCACCTTACCCTTGGCATTAGGCAGCTGGTCATATTTGTTACACTCGATAGCGGCATCGATAGCGTCGCAGATAGCGTCGGCGAGTCCGAGGGTGTCAACAGGCGATACCTTACCGGTACCCAACTGGGCAGCCGCCTGGTTCTCCGCCATCGTACCCGTCTCCTTGCCCACTTTATCCATGGCAAGGTCAACCAGTTTGTTGTATGCCTCGGCACGCTCCTCGTCATTGGCGAGCTGTGAGGTCTTCACGAGCTGTACTGCCTCAGCATAGGTCTTAGCCTTTTTGATAGCCTTCAAAGCGTCACTGTCACCGGCAAAGGCGGTAGCACTTGCTACGAGTGCCAATGCCATCATCATTACTTTTTTCATAAGCTTTTAATATTGGTTAAACTATAATTTATTCTTGGTTCTCGGAGTTCTCAGAGTTCTCAGAGTTCTCGGAGTTCTCGGAGTATTCCACATCCTCCTCCTGACTGCTTGTCACCTTGCAGACAGAGGCGATGGTGTCGTTCTTCTTCGTGAGGTTGATCAGGCGCACACCCTGGGTGGCACGTCCCATGACACGGACATCAGCCACCTTCAGGCGGATGAGGATACCACTCTTGTTGATGATCATCAGGTCGTTCTCGTCAGTCACCACCTTGATGGCAACCAGACGTCCTGTCTTCTCGGTGATGGCGAGGGTCTTCACACCCTTCGTGCCACGTGCCGTCTTACGGTAGTCCTCTACCTCAGAGCGCTTGCCGTAGCCGTTCTCGCTGACCACCATGATGGTCTCCGTCTGCGGGTCGTTGACACATACCATGCCGATGACCTCATCGTCACCGCCGTCGATACGCATACCGATGACACCGGTAGACACACGACCCATGGTACGAACCTGGTCCTCGTTGAAGCGGACGGCACGACCGTTGCGGTTGGCGAGCAGGATCTCGTTATGACCGTTGGTCAGGCGCACACCCACCACCTTGTCGCCCTCGTTGATATTGATGGCGATGACACCATTGGCACGTGGACGGCTGTATGCCTCCAGACAGGTCTTCTTGACAATACCGTTCTTGGTGGCGAAGAGCACATAATGTGAGTTGACGAACTCCGTATCATTGAAGTTCTTGATGCGTAATACGGCATTGATGGCATCATCCGGCTCGATATTCAGCATGTTCTGGATGGCACGACCCTTCGAGTTCTTGTCACCCTCCGGAATCTCATAGCACTTCTGCCAGTAGCAGCGTCCCTTCTGGGTGAAGAAGAGCAGTGTGTTATGCATCGTGGCAGGATAGATATACTCCGTGAAGTCGTTGTCACGATGGCGGGCTGCCTTGGCGCCAACGCCTCCCCTGCCCTGCTCATGGAACTCATCGAGCTTGGTGCGCTTGATATAGCCCATATGTGAGATGGTGATGACCACAGGATCGTCGGGATAGAAGTCCTCGGCATTGAACTCGTGGTCGAAGGGGATGATCTCCGTGCGACGGTCGTCGCCGTATTTCTCCTTCACCTCCTGCAACTCGTCCTTCATCACCTGCTTACAACGCTCCGGGTTGTCCAGGATCTCCTGCAAGTCGGCAATCAGCTTCTGCAGGTCGTCATACTCCTGATGGAGCTGGTCGACACGCAGACCCGTCAACTGGGCGAGACGCATGTCCACGATTGCCTTCGACTGGAGCTCGTCGAGTTCGAAGCGGACCTCCAGGTTATGCTGGGCATCACTCGGGGTCTTACTATTCCTGATGATATGTACGACCTCGTCGATATTGTTGACGGCGATGATCAAGCCCTCCAGGATATGGGCACGCTCCTGTGCTTTCTTCAGGTCGAACTTCGTGCGGCGGATGGTCACGTCATGACGGTGCTCCACGAAATATTTCACACACTCCTTGAGGTTCAACAGACGGGGGCGACCCTTCACCAAAGCGATGTTATTCACTGAGAATGAGCTCTGTAGCGCAGTCATCTTAAACAGTTTGTTCAACAGCACATTGGCATTACAGTCACGCTTGCAGTCGACCACGATACGCATACCCTGACGACCCGACTCATCGTTGACATTGGCGACACCCTCTATCTTATGCTCGTTGGCGAGGTCAGCGATATACTTTACCAGGTCAGCCTTGTTGACACCGTAAGGAATCTCCGTCACGACGATCTTGTCGTGCGTCTCGCCAGTCTCAATCTCTGCCTTGGCACGCATCACGATACGTCCACGTCCTGTCTCGTAGGCATCCTTCACACCCTGCAGACCGTAGATATACGCTCCCGTGGGGAAGTCAGGACCGGGGATATACTGCATCAGACCATCGGTGTCGATATCAGGGTTGTCGATATAGGCACAGCAACCGTCAATCACCTCACTGAGGTTATGCGTCGGCATGTTCGTCGCCATACCCACGGCGATACCGTTACCGCCGTTCACCAGCAGGTTGGGGATCTTCGTGGGCATCACCGTCGGCTCCACCAGCGAGTCGTCGAAGTTGTTCATCATGTCGACCGTGTCTTTCTCCAGGTCGTCCATGATATGCTCACCCATCTTCGAGAGGCGGCACTCCGTATAACGCATGGCGGCAGGAGAGTCACCGTCTATCGATCCGAAGTTACCCTGTCCGTCCACCAGCGTATAGCGCAGGTTCCAGTCCTGTGCCATGCGCACCAGTGCCCCATAGACGGAGCCGTCACCATGAGGGTGGTACTTACCGAGCACCTCACCGACGACGCGCGCGCATTTCTTATACGGCTGGGTAGATACATTGTTAATGTTCAACATACCGTACAGGATACGGCGGTGTACTGGCTTAAAACCGTCACGCACATCAGGGAGGGCACGTGCCACGATGACCGACATAGAGTAGTCGATGTACGAGGATTTCATCTCCTCCTCGATGTTGATTTTCAGAATTCTGTCGTTGTCGATTGTCTGATCCATTTTTTATTTCTTCAATATTTCAGTTTTTCCCGTTTTTTGCGTTTAAGGGCATTTTAAAGCCCGCTAACGCGTTTTTCCATGTTTTAATTAGCATGCAAAGTTAAGCATTAGCGGGCAAATATCAAAATAAATTAACGTTTATTGCCTATTTTACGACATATTTCTTTCCATTCTGAATGATGATACCCTTGCGAGGTGTCTTCAGTGGACGACCCTGGAGGTCGTAACAGCCTGTATCCTGACGCTGGGGGCGTGCTGTCACCTCCTTGATGGCTGTGGGTTGTACCATCGTGTATTCATGCGCGTCCATATTATTCTCTGTCGTGCCGGCGATGGAGATATACTCCACAGACAGATAGTAGGTCTTGCCCAGCGTCAGTCCGGTGATCTCACAGTCTTTGAGGGTCTTCGTCTCTCCGGCAGCTAGCTGGAAGCGGATGGGCTTCTCTGTCTGTTGGTAGATATAGCCGTCGCCGCCATTATACCACGCAGCGAGATAAAGGTAGTCGTCATAGGTGTTCGTCCCGTTATTGGTCACGGTGACATCCGCCTTGATCGTCGTTCCCTCCACCTTACCATCCGTAGCATTGGTGACCTGGATGGTCGTGCCCAGTTTCTGGTATGGTACTTTCGATATCGTCACCTCCTTAGAATAGACGACATTCTTTCCATCTTCATCGGTGCTCACCTTGATGGTGACCGTACCACTGGTCGGCACCTCGAAGTTGATGTCCACCTCGCCGGTCTCTCCCGGATCCACATAGCTTTCCACATAACCGACGAAGCTGGTACCAGCCCACAGGTAGAACATCTGTGAGTGAAGATAGCCGTTATTGGTCCAGTTGATGGTAGCCATCATCGGTCTCGACTGTTTCATGATACCGCCAATGGTCATCTCATTGACCGTGATCACATCGGGAATCTCCGAGGAGTATTTCAGTGTCAGCGTGTTATCGCTGATGTCTGCGAGCAGGATGTTCTCGTCGTAGACACCACAGAACACCCACTCCTCCATACCGGCGACACGGAACAGCTGGCGCAGCTCATAGATACCGTCGGCAAGTCCTGCCCCGAAGGTGACATCCGCACTCACGGTGTTCCAGTAATAGGGAGTCACCGACATGTTCGTTTTCGTCGCCAGGATACTCTTCACCACCCCGTCCTTACAGAGTGCCCACGCATGGTCGATGACGACGGGCTCGTCACCGAAGAAAGCCACACTCCCGCTAAGTCTGAGGGAGAAATCCTGGGTGGACGAGGTACGGGTGAAGGTGTTGTAATAACTGTTATACTCACTCTGGAAAAAGATACTTGGAAGCGCTGCGTCCTCCCCATGGTCAGGTTGGATACCTATCAACGCCGCCTGAGAGATGGTATAGCCGTTGCTCGAGACACCACCCCCGATGCCACGGGCGTCAGGGTTGAGCACCGACAGCACGAAATAGCCGTCGTCAGAGCCTCCCCATCCCCAGTTGACATGGAAGAGTCCGTTCTCATCATAGCCGTCAATGATAAACTCATGACCACCGGACTCGTTATAGCCCTCATACAGGACGGGGCGTTTCTCTTTGAGCTCCTGGTAGATCATCTGCTCCCAGGCAGAGGTGGTGTAATCGGCACGGGTCACCGTCCTGGCTGTCTTGCTGAAACCGAAATAGCCTGTCATATCCGAGGCATAGACATTCCCGCCAGAGCCATCGGGAGAATAGCTCATTCCTATCGCCTGACCACAGTAGCGCATCAGCTCGGCAACGGCATCGGCACCCTCGTCCGTATCACTCTGCAGATAGGTGTCACGCATGAGATCCCACTTGAAGGTCGTACCGGGGAGAGCGGAGGCGGTCACACCGCCATAGCTATAGCCCTCCAAGGGCGCTACGGGCAGTTTAGGCCAACGGTGATAGTACATCACCTGTGCCATCGCCGTGGCGACACATCCTGTCACACAAAGGGTTTCACCCTTCTTCGGACACTGCAGGTTATAAGGAGCGTCCTGGTCCCATCGACAGGGCACCAGCGGGGCGATGGCATCACCCAGTATCGTGGTACGGGCTGGCGCCATGCCTCTCCCTATCGCCTTGATCTGGTCGGCATAGCTGTCGAGCCACGCCTTGATATGGGACGGCAGTGCGGCATAGTCCAGGGACCCCGTCTCACTATATCCTAACACGGGAATGGTACGGTCGTCGGCACTGACGATCACGAAGCCGCCCTGCTGGTCGGCGTTAAACACATAGAACTGTTCCACACCCTGTTGCTGGGCACGGTGCAGCGTCCGCTGCTGGAAGTTCCTGCCCTGCAGGAACTGCTGCGCTGTCCTCAGCGCCTCCTGCTCTGTCACCTCACCAGCCATCATCATCAGACAGACAAACAACGAGGCGAAAATCAATAAAGTCTTTCTCATTATTATATATATAATATGTTCTGTTTCGAAACAATTTGCAAATGTAGCAAGAATATCTGACTCCCGCAACTTTTTGCGAAAAAAAACACCTCACGGGGGTTCCGTGAGGTTAGTAGTAGAGCATGCTCCATGCGTTCTCGAGGTCAGCCCTGAGGCACTCACGCCCCTGGGCATCAAGCCCGCACTCCACAGTCGCCATGGCGAGGACGACAGCCTGCCACACGGCACTTGTCGACCGGCTCATCGGGGGCAGAGGACTGTCCGGGAGCCTGCCTACCATGCGACAGACTGTCTGGATATAGGCTTCCGTCTTATTCTCCGTCTCCGGTGCCCATCGCCGGATGATCTGGCGGAGGGTGACACATCCGTATTTCGTATAATAAGTTCTGAGGAGCTTCAGGGCGGCACGCAGCCCGAAAGCCATAGAGGAGAACTGACAGAAGGTCTGTTCTGTTCCGGTGTTGGTCTGACCGAGCCAAACGGTATTCTTTGTCTTGATAATGTTGAGGGGGTTGTTGTTACGCAAACCCCGAGCTGTTTGCATCGTCATATTATTATTTTTTTAAATTCAATTATTACTTTTATTTTTTTTGAACTTCGTTCAATGTTCTTTTCGAACGTTGTTCGAATTGGAGAGAACCTCCCATCGAGCCCCTTGATAAGGGGCGGCTATAATGCAGGGTTCCCCTGCAGGTTCTCAACCACCCCAACCCCTCCTTACCGTAAGGAGGGGCTTCAACCACTCCTAAATCCTCGCCAATCTTTGGCAAGGACTAAAACTCGTCGTTGCGCACACGCAACTTCCTCCTATGTTTTGGTACGGCGGGACGACGCCGTGTTTTTTGACGACGCCTACGCTAAACGCTGGTCGTCGTCAGAGCTCCCTCTTTCCCTATCGGGAAACGCCTAGCGGTTTAGCGTAGGCGTATAAAAGAAAACATGGCGAACCCCGTAAGCAGCGAGAGCAAAGAAAAGCTTGCTTAAGCTTTGCCGAGTCGCGTCTGGGGTGGACGAAGTCAACCCCGAAGGGGCGAAAGCTTGAGAGCCATACCAAAACCTAGCAGGAGTGGCGGTACCGCCGCCCCTGCTTTTTCCCCTCGCCTGAGGAGAGGGGAGACAGGGAGAGGTGGAGCCCCTCCTTAGCAAGGAGGGGACGGGGGTGGTTAGAAAAGACTGCAGCCTCGCTGCAAAGAGGGGACGGGGGTGGTTAGAAAAGACTGCAGCCTCGCTGCAAAGAGGGGACGGGGGTGGTTAGAAAAGACTGCAGCCTCGCTGC
>JBGUNO010000004.1:0-17347 GCA_045117415.1 Prevotella sp.
TTGTCTACGAGTTTGTGGTCGTAGCTCTTCAGCTTGATACGAATTTTCTGACTCATTGTCTTTTCTTTTGTTTAAATTGTTAATATTATGCTCCGTTAAAGAGTCATTTGCTCAACGGAGGGGTTTTTAATTTCAGAGAACTCAGAGTACTCGGAGAACTCTGAGAACTCTGAGTTTTTATCATACTAAGTCGGCACGTCCCTTAACCTCCTCAAGCACCGCCTTTGCAAGAGCAGAAGACAGTGGAGCGTGGTGATCGTACTCCATAGAACTGGTAGCGCGACCAGAGGTGATGGTACGCAGGGCGGTTACATAACCGAACATCTCTGACAGGGGAACCATTGCCTTGACGACACGGGCACCACTGCGAGCCTCGTCCATACCCTCGACCTGACCACGACGCTTGTTCAAGTCACCGATCACATCACCCATGTTCTCCTCAGGAGTAACAACCTCGAGTTTCATGATAGGCTCCATCAGCACTGGCTTAGCCTGAGCGCAGACTGCCTTGTAAGCCATTTGGGCAGCAATCTCGAAGGACAGCTGGTCAGAGTCAACGGGGTGGAACGAACCATCCACAACAACAACCTTCAGGGAGTCAACAGGATAGCCACCGAGGATACCGTTCTTCATGGCAGCCTCAAAGCCCTTCTGAATAGAGGGGATAAACTCCTTAGGAATATTACCACCCTTCACCTCGTTGACAAACTGCAAGCCACCGTTCTCCTTGATGTTCCAATCGTCATCCACAGGACCAACGTTAACGATGATGTCAGCGAACTTACCGCGACCACCAGACTGCTTCTTGTAAACCTCACGATAGCCCATCACAGTCTTGGTGATGGCCTCCTTGTAGTTCACCTGAGGCTTACCCTGGTTACACTCAACCTTGAACTCACGCTTCAGACGGTCGATGATGATATCGAGGTGGAGCTCACCCATACCGGAGATAATGGTCTGACCACTCTGCTCATCAGTACGTACGGTGAAAGTCGGGTCTTCCTCAGCCAATTTAGCAAGACCGTTGTCAAGCTTGGCAACGTCAGCCTGAGACTTCGGCTCTACGGCGATAGAGATCACGGTATCGGGGAAGGTCATTGACTCCAGTACGATAGGCTTCTCCTCGTCACAGAGGGTGTCACCCGTACGGATATCCTTGAAACCTACACCTGCACCGATATCACCTGCGTCGATAGACTCCATAGGAATCTCCTTGTTAGAGTTCATCTGGAACAGACGACTGATACGCTCTTTCTTGCCGGAGCGTGGGTTGTAGACATAAGAGCCTGCCTTCACGCTACCAGAATAGACGCGGAAGAATACCAGACGACCCATATAGGGATCGGTGGCAATCTTAAAGGCAAGAGCTGCAGTAGGCTCGTCCTCGCTGGGTTTGCGACCTTCCTCTTCCTCAGTACTGGGGTTGGTACCCATCACCATCTCCACGTCAACGGGAGCAGGCAGGAAAGCACAAACATAGTCGAGCAACGGCTGTACGCCTTTGTTCTTATAGGAAGAACCACAGATCATCGGTGTGCACTCCATAGCGATGGTACCCTTACGGATAGCGGCGATGATCTCCTCCTCCGTGATGGAGTTGGGATCGTCGAAATATTTCTCCATCAGTGCCTCGTCATACTCAGCGGCAGCCTCGAGCAGTTTGTTACGCCACTCGTCGCACTCATCCTGCAGGTCAGCAGGGATATCCTCGATATCATACTCTGCACCCATGGTCTCGTCGTGCCACAGGATAGCCTTCATCTTGATGAGGTCCACCACACCCTTGAAGTTCTCCTCAGCACCGATGGGCACCTGGATAACAACGGGGTTAGCGCCGAGGATGTCCTTCATCTGCTGTACCGTCTCGAAGAAGTCGGCACCAGAACGGTCCATCTTGTTCACGTAACCGATACGGGGTACGTTATACTTATCTGCCTGACGCCATACCGTCTCAGACTGAGGCTGTACACCATCAGCAGCAGAGTAAGTAGCTACGGCACCGTCAAGCACACGCAGGGAGCGCTCCACCTCAGCGGTGAAGTCAACGTGTCCCGGAGTGTCAATCAGGTTGATCTTGAATTCCTTGCCGTTCCATTTCCAGTTACAGGTAGTGGCAGCAGAGGTGATCGTGATACCACGCTCCTGCTCCTGGGCCATCCAGTCCATGGTAGCAGCACCATCGTGCACCTCACCAATCTTGTGCGTCTTACCTGTATAGAACAGGATACGCTCTGACGTGGTGGTCTTACCGGCATCGATGTGCGCCATAATACCGATATTGCGGGTCAAATGTAAATCGCGATTTGCCATTTTTCTTTTCCTTCTTAATAAATCCTTTTACCTATCAAATTAGAATCTGAAGTGAGCGAATGCACGGTTAGCCTCAGCCATACGGTGCATATCCTCCTTACGCTTGAAGGCACCACCCTGATTATTGAAAGCATCCATGATCTCAGCAGCCAGCTTGTCAGCCATAGACTTACCACTGCGCTTGCGGGCAAACGCAATCATATTCTTCATAGAGATACTTTCCTTACGGTCGGGACGAATCTCTGTAGGAACCTGGAAAGTAGCACCACCGATACGGCGGCTCTTCACCTCCACCTGCGGAGTGATGTTGTCCAAAGCCTGCTTCCAGATTTCCAGAGCTGACTTCTCCTCGTCCTTCATCTTGGCCTTCACAGCCTCGAGTGCATTGTAGAAAATCTCATAAGAGACTGACTTCTTTCCATCGTACATCAGATGGTTCACAAACTTTGACACTTTGGTGTCATTGAAGACTGGATCCGGCAGGATCACACGCTTCTTTGGTTTTGCTTTTCTCATTTTTCGTTTTTGTTTTGTTGTCTGCCTGGGGCTGTCCTTTCTTGATCTTCAACGCTCTCACGTGAGCATTTACTCAACCTGTTTCGTAACAATTCTCCAGCAAAACAGTTTTTACTTTAAACTTAAAACGCTCCACTATCAACTAGGAGAGCTCGTCCTTTCGGCTTATAACCCTCTCCGGTTATTATTTCTTAGCCTTTGGACGCTTAGCACCATACTTCGAGCGACGCTGAGTACGGCTTGCCACACCGGCGGTATCCAACGTACCACGTACGATGTGATAACGTACACCGGGAAGGTCCTTTACACGACCACCACGCACCAGTACGATACTGTGCTCCTGCAGGTTGTGTCCCTCTCCGGGAATGTAACTGTTGACCTCTTTCTGGTTGGTCAAACGAACACGGGCTACCTTACGCATAGCCGAATTAGGCTTCTTCGGGGTTGTCGTATAAACACGTACGCAAACTCCTCGGCGCTGAGGACATGCGTCCAGCGCGGGTGATTTGCTCTTGTCTACGAGCTCCTTTCTGCCTTTTCTTACCAATTGTGAAATTGTAGGCATAATTGTTTGATTTTTAAATTATTATATTATATGTATATGTTCTATTTGACACAATGCGCCCTACTTACAGGTCGCTTTTGGGCTGCAAAGGTACTAACTTTTCGGCAAAACACCTAATCTATAAGATGCGAAAAAACACTTATTTCATGATATTTAACATAAAATAAGTGTTTTAAGAATTATTAACTGCCGTTATGCTTCTCCTTGCCCGACGTTGAAGGGAGAAATCGTACGTGGTTCCTGATTAGGAATCTTAATTGGACCGAATTCCCGCTCATATCTCATGATGTTCTCCTGCAAGGCGCCAAGCAGTCGTTTAGCATGTTCAGGAGCCAGTATCACACGACTCCTCACTGATGACTTAGGCACTCCTGGGAGCACACGAGCAAAGTCAATGACGAAGTCACTGCTGGAGTGTGAGATAATAGCAAAGTTAGCATACTCTCCTTGTGCCACTTCCTGTGGCAGTTCCAGTTGCAGTTGTCCCTGCTGCTGGTTCTTCTCGTTGTTGTCCATACCTTATTTATATTATATTTACATGATTTATTTTACGGGAATCAGGCAGAAAGTGAAGGTTCGGTCCTGACAGGACACACGATACTTTGACAGCGCCATTCCCCAGTCGCTCCAACTGTTAGAGCCGCCGACGCCAGTATGGGCACCGTCTATGCAGAGGTTGGTATATTTCGACTTAGGCACCTGAGGGGAGTGCCGCTGTGCCTTCTTGGGTCCTGGCTCATCCAGGTCTTCAAGGGCATAATGAAGGGCAGAAGCATAGAACGGCTCGTCTGTCTCTATGCGTAACCCCTTCCCCTGTGCTGTCGTCTGGTTCCACCAACGGACATCCGACTTCAGTCCTGTCTCTTGCGGACGGACATAGGGATAGAACTGCTCGTCAGCAGTCTGGCTATAGATACCGATACGCTGAGACAGTTTGCGATCGCAATAGTTTTCCACAGGTCCACGACCATAATACATACTGCGGTCCATATCGTATGGCTGTTGCATCACCATTCCGAAGCGTGCCATGTCTGGCTGTTTCGAGTCTTTGTCCGTCTTGATTTGCTCCGTCACCTTGATAGTGCCGTTACCACCTATCTGGTAGGTGAGTGTCAAATGGGCTTTCACATCTGGCATGTCATAGACAGCAGTGACCTGCACATACGACTGTGGTTTCTTTACCTTCTCCACATGGAACGTCGTCAGGGTCAGCGTAGGTTTTTTCCATACCGAGTTCTTCTGATGGAAGTCGCCACCCATATCATTATCCGTGACGGCACGCCAGAAGTTAGGACGCAGTGTACCACCCTCTCCAAGAAGCGGTTGTCCATTCACTGTATATCCGGTCAAGAAACCTGTCCGTTTGTTGAATAGGATAAGGACGGCGTCATTGGTCATCGTCAACAAGCTGTCACGCTTACTGTCCCTTACCTTGAGCGAGGGGATTTTTCCTGTCTCCTGACTCCTGTCTCCTGACTCCTGACTCCTGTCTCCTTCCTTCACCATCATCTGCTGGAAGGCAACGGTCTGACCTGCCTCCATCAGCGGTTCTGCCGTCTTCAGCTTATAATCGACATTCAGCAGATATTCCCCTGTTCCCTCACAACGACCTATTGGCAGTGTCACATCTGTAGTGCTCTGCGGACCACAACTAATCTGCTCTACCCGTCCGGTCTTCACCACCTTTCCGTCACACAGCAGTGTCCACTCCATTCTATAGTTATCCAAGTCACGGAAGAAATACTCGTTACGAATACGCAACAGACCTTGTGTGACATCGACAGGCTCCGTCCATATATTCTGATACTCAAAACCTGTCTCATACATATGAGGATTGGGCACACGATCAGGGCTGACCAGTCCGTTGCAGTTGAAGTTATTGTCTGACGGGTCGTAGTTGTTATAGTCACCACCATAGGTATAGATGGCACGTCCCTCAGCATCCTTGCCATGCAGCCCTTGATCGACGAAGTCCCAGATGAAGCCACCCTGGAACTTCGGATACTTACGCACCAAGTCCCAGTACTCTTTCATGCCACCACCAGAATTACCCATGACATGATTATATTCACACTGGATAAGGGGTTTCTTTTTCCTGTTGTCCTTCGCATAGCCCTCACAATGCCACTGTGTCATATACATCGGACAGAAAATATCGGTATTGGCGCCTTCCCCTGCCGGCTCATACTGAATAGGACGGCTCTGGTCCTGTGAGAGTATCCACTGGCGAGCAGCGGTAAAGTTCTCACTATTGGTGGTCTCATTACCCAAGCTCCAAATGATGACGGAGGGGTGGTTGAAATTCACAGCGACATTATGCTGGTTGCGCTCCACAATCTGTTGTCTGAAAATGGGATCCTCGGAGGGTGACGGTTTCTGATAAAGGAAGCCATGACTCTCCTGGTTCGCCTCAGCCACCATGTAGAGACCATACTCGTCACAGAGGTCGTACCACAGAGGGTCGTCTGGATAGTGACAGGTACGCACGGCATTGATATTGAAGCGTTTCATCAACTGGATATCCTGGAGCATACGCTCACGGGAGACGACATAGCCGCCGTCCGGGTCCATCTCATGACGATTGACACCTTTTATATATATAGGTTGCCCGTTGACCAACAACTGTGCATCCTTGATCTCTACCTTACGGAAACCCACCTTCTGCGTCGTAACCTCATTGCCGTACTCAACCTTCAGCGTATAAAGATACGGAGTCTCTGCCGTCCACTTCTGGGGATTCTTCACCTGTAGTGTCACCCCACCCTGCTTGGGTTGTGACTCCTGCCATGTCTTAATGGTCTCTGACATGATTTCCCTGCCTGTGGCGTCAAGCAGTCTGAGTCGTGCCTCTGACTTGCCGACAGCCCATAGCTTCACTTCCAAAGTACCGTCCACATAGTTGTTCACCAAGTCAGGGGTGATGCGGATGTCCTGAATATGCTCCTTGGCATCCTGCGCATAAAGGTAGCAGGAACGCCCTACGCCACTCAGTCGCCAGAAGTCCTGGTCCTCATGGTAAGAGCCGTCGCACCAACGGAAGGTCTGGAAGGCAATCAAGTTCTCACCTGTATGGACATAGGGGGTGATGTCAAACTCAGCGGCAATCTTGGAGTCCTCGGCATAGCCAACATACTGACCATTGACCCACAGATAGATATTTGACGTGACAGAACCGAAATGGGCTATCACCTGTTTTCCTGTCCAGTCGGCAGGAATGGTAATCGTACGTCGATAAGACCCCACGTGATTGTCTTTGACAGGCACCTCCGGCGGGTTATTCTTGAAATGTCCGCGCCAGGCAAAACCCACATTCACATACTCCGGGTCTCCAAAGCCGTTCAGTTCCCACATACCAGGGACAGGCATCGTCGTCCACCCCTTCTCCTCATAGTCCGTACGATAGAAATCCGTAGGACGCTGGTCGGCACGCTCCACCCAGAGGAAGTGCCAGGTACCATCCAACGAAAGACAGTTAGTATGGGGGAAGGTAGCATGTACTGGATAGCGGTTGACATCATTCACCTGCAGGTCATGCCACTCTGTCATGGTGGGTTGTTGGGCGATGACTGGCATGGATACTGCAACCACTGCCACCATCATGATCAATAGTACTTTCTTCATTGTTCGATGATTGATTCTTGATTATCGAAGCACAAAGATAACGATTCTTTTTAATTTCCACAAATTTAATGAGTTTTTTTACGTCTTGCCCTGAAAAACATTGTTTTGATTCAACGTTTTTCAGGGCAAGATGCTCAGTGACTTAGCAGCCTCCGAGTTAGGTGCCGGGTATCGGGTCGATAGGTGCCGCCTATCGATGCGTTAGGTGCCGGGTATCGATGCGATAGGTGCCGCCTATCTCCTGCACTATATGTTGATGCGAAAGATGCCATTATTTACTGTTTTGGTAACATAAACGGTATGACAAAGAAAAAACCGCCGTCACATATTACTGCAACAGCGGTTTTTATTAAATATAGGTATTTGTTACTTTTCCTCAAGAACGGTCTCCTCAGCAAAGTCGAGGACATTCTTCTTGTTAGCCTGCATGCGCTCGTACTCTTCCTTCGAGCCGACGATAATCTTCTCGAACTCACGAAGACCAGTACCTGCAGGAATGAGGTGTCCGGCAATCACATTCTCCTTCATACCCTCAAGGTTATCGACCTTACCACGGATGGCTGCCTCGTTGAGCACCTTCGTCGTCTCCTGGAAGGAAGCGGCAGACATGAACGACTTGGTCTGGAGAGCTGCGCGGGTGATACCTTGCAGGATCTGCGTAGATGTGGCGGGAACGGCATCACGCACCTGAACGACTCGCATGTCACGACGCTTCAGCATCGAGTTCTCGTCACGCAACTTACGAGCTGTGACGATCTGACCTTTCTGCATGTTCTCAGAATCACCGGCATCGATGACCACCTTCTTACCCCAGATACGGTCGTTCTCCTCTGCGAAGTCGAGCTTGTCGACAATCTCCTGCTCAAGGAAGGAGGTATCGCCTGGCTCGTTGATCTGCACCTTACGCATCATCTGACGGACGATAATCTCAAAGTGCTTGTCGTTGATCTTCACACCTTGCAGACGGTATACGTCCTGTACCTCATTAACAATATATTCCTGAACGGCTGTGGGACCCTTGATGGCAAGGATGTCGGCAGGTGTGATGACACCATCAGAGAGTGGCGTACCAGCACGGACGGCATCATGCTCCTGTACCAGGATCTGCTTAGACAGAGATACGAGATACTTACGCTGCTCACCAGTCTTCGAGGTAACGACAATCTCACGGTTACCACGTTTTACCTTACCCATGGTGACCTCACCGTCAATCTCTGATACGATGGCAGGGTTGGATGGGTTACGAGCCTCGAACAACTCTGTGACACGGGGCAGACCACCAGTGATATCACCACCTTTGGCTGCGGCACGTGGAATCTTCACGAGGGTCTCACCAGTCTTGACGGTCTGACCATCCTCTACCACGACGTGACCACCTACAGGGAAGTTATAGGTTCCGATGATCTCGCCATCAGCACTAACGACATCACAAGTAGGTACCTTTGACTTGTCCTTCGACTCTGTGACGATCTTCTCCGTCAAACCGGTTGTATCGTCAGTCTCGGCACGGAAGGTAACACCCTCAATGACATCGTGGAACTTCAGAGTTCCTGCATATTCCGTAACGATAACGGCATTGAACGGATCCCACTGGGCTACCTTATCACCTTTCTTCACAACATCACCTGTCTTGAAATACAGAGAAGAACCATAAGGCACATTGACGGTAGAGAGCACAATCTTAGTATTTGGATCTACGAAACGAGCCTCACCAAGACGGCTGACAACCATCTCACACTCACGGCCATCCTCGTCGAACGGTACCGTACGTACCTCCTCAAGTTCCAGAACAGAGTCGTTCTTAGCCACGATACTGGCATTCGCTGCTGCATTGGCAGCCACACCACCGGCGTGGAACGTACGAAGTGTCAACTGAGTACCCGGCTCACCAATAGCTTGTGCTGCAATCACACCGACTGCCTCACCTTTCTGTACCATACGGCGTGTGGCAAGGTTACGTCCATAACACTTACGACAGACACCATGCTTCGACTCACAGGTGAGTACGGAACGGATCTCAACACTCTCAATCGGAGAGTCCTCAATAGCCTGTGCGATAGGTTCTGTGATCTCCTCTCCGGCAGCCACAATCAGTTCACCGGTAGAAGGATGGATAATATCATGTACGGAGACACGACCCAGGATACGCTCATACAAGGTAGAAATGGTCTCATCACCATTCTTGAGAGCAGTGCAAACCAATCCACGGAGTGTTCCACAGTCTTCTTCCGTGATAATCACGTCATGTGAGACATCCACCAGACGACGGGTCAGATAACCAGCGTCAGCTGTCTTCATGGCAGTATCAGCAAGACCCTTACGGGCACCGTGCGTAGAGATAAAGTACTCCAGCACTGACATACCCTCCTTGAAGTTAGACAGAATAGGGTTCTCAATGATCTGGGCACCCTCGGCGCCTGCTTTCTGAGGCTTAGCCATCAGACCACGCATACCAGAGAGCTGACGGATCTGATCCTTACTACCACGGGCACCAGAGTCAAGCATCATGAATACGGCATTGAAGCCCTGGTCAGCCTCTGTCATCTCCTTCATCAGCACATTACCGAGATCGTTGTTGATATGCGTCCAGGTATCAATGACCTGATTGTAGCGCTCGTTGTCCGTGATGAATCCCATGTTATAGTTTTCGGTAATCTGCTGTACCTCAGCGTTACCCTTCTCCACCAGTGCCTTCT
Organism: Prevotella sp.; assembly: GCA_045117415.1. GTDB lineage: Bacteria > Bacteroidota > Bacteroidia > Bacteroidales > Bacteroidaceae > Prevotella. The sequence goes on from JBGUNO010000004.1 coordinate 9,709, forward strand.
TAGACTCTGGAATGATGATGTCGTCAAGGTTGAACGACAAACCTGCCTCGTATGCCATACGATAGCCAAGGTTCTTGATACCATCAAGGAACTCACATGCCTCTGCGAAACCAACATTCTTGATAACATCAGCAATGATATCACGCAGACTCTTCTTAGAGATAATACGGTTGACATAGCCTACCTCCTTCGGGATGATACCATTCACAATGACACGACCTACAGAGGTCTCCACCATGTGACGGACAGGTTTGCCGTCAACAATATCATCCACCATCACCTTCACCTGAGCATGTAAGTCACACTTACCCTCATTATGGGCAATGATGGCCTCCTCAGGACCATAGAAAGTCAGTCCCTCGCCCTTAGCTCCCGGGCGAATCTTGGAGATATAGTAGAGTCCAAGCACCATATCCTGTGAAGGAACAGTGATAGGAGCACCATTAGCAGGATTCAGGATATTATGACTCTGGAGCATCAGAATCTGTGCCTCCAGGATAGCCTCGTTGCTCAAAGGAAGGTGCACAGCCATCTGGTCACCATCAAAGTCAGCATTGAAAGCCGTACAGGCAAGTGGATGCAACTGGATAGCCTTACCTTCAATCAATTTAGGCTGGAATGCCTGAATACCCAGACGGTGCAGTGTTGGTGCACGGTTGAGGAGTACAGGGTGTCCCTTCATTACATTCTCCAGAATATCCCAGATAATCGGTTCACGGCGATCCACAATCTTCTTGGCAGACTTCACCGTTTTCACGATACCACGCTCAATGAGCTTACGGATGATAAACGGTTTGTAGAGCTCGGCAGCCATCAGTTTCGGCAGGCCACACTCACCCATCTTCAGCTCAGGACCTACAACGATAACTGAACGAGCTGAGTAGTCAACACGCTTACCAAGCAAGTTCTGACGGAAACGTCCTTGTTTACCCTTCAGGGAGTCGGAGAGTGACTTCAACGGACGGTTGCTCTCACTCTTGACAGCACTGGACTTACGACTGTTATCGAACAACGAGTCAACAGCCTCCTGCAACATACGCTTCTCGTTGCGGAGAATGACCTCTGGAGCTTTGATCTCCATCAGTCTCTTCAGACGGTTGTTACGGATGATAACACGACGATAGAGGTCATTCAAGTCGGAAGTGGCAAAACGACCACCATCAAGCGGTACCAACGGGCGTAACTCAGGAGGAGTCACAGGAATAATCTTCATGATCATCCACTCTGGGCGGTTAATACCTTTCTCCACACTGGAGCGGAAAGCCTCAACCACCTGAAGACGTTTCAATGCCTCATTCTTCCGCTGCATGGAAGAGTCACTATTGGCACGGTCACGTAATTCGTAAGACAGAGAGTCTAGGTCAAGACGAATCAGGAGGTCATAAATTGCCTCGGCACCCATCTTGGCAATGAACTTATTGGGATCGCTGTCGTCAAGATAATCATTCTCGGGAGAAATCTTGTTGTCAACGATATCATTATACTCTTCCTCTGACAGAAGATCGTACATATTTGAACCAATGGCATCATTACCGTCAGCATCCTTCTTACCTGCCATGGCACCTGGCTGAATCACCACATAGCGCTCATAATAGATAATCGCATCGAGTTTCTTGGTAGGAAGACCGAGTAGATAACCGATTTTATTAGGAAGACTGCGGAAATACCAAATATGAGCCACAGGAACTACAAGTTCAATATGACCTGTACGCTCACGACGCACCTTCTTCTCTGTCACCTCAACACCACAACGATCGCAGACAATACCCTTATAACGGATACGCTTGTACTTGCCGCAGGCACACTCATAGTCCTTTGTCGGACCGAAGATGCGTTCGCAAAACAGACCGTCACGCTCAGGTTTGTAAGTACGGTAATTGATGGTCTCAGGCTTGGTAACTTCACCACAAGAGTTCTCGAGAATCTCCTCCGGTGAAGCCAGACCAATAGTAATCTTGGTAAAATTACTCTTTATCTTTGTATCTTTCTTGAAAGCCATATTTCAATCTTTAATCTTTAATCTTTAACCTTTAAACTCTCTGATTAGTCCATCTTAATACTGAGACCGAGACCCTTCAACTCATGCAAAAGTACATTGAGTGACTCAGGAATGCCTGGTGTTGGCATAGGCTCACCTTTCACAATCGCCTCGTAAGCCTTTGAACGACCAACGACATCATCAGACTTAATGGTCAGAATCTCTTGCAGGACATGGCTGGCACCGAAGGCCTCTAAAGCCCAGACCTCCATCTCTCCGAAACGCTGACCACCAAACTGTGCCTTACCACCAAGTGGCTGCTGGGTAATCAAGCTGTACGGACCGATAGAACGAGCATGCATCTTGTCCTCAACCATATGACCGAGTTTCAAGAAGTAAGTAATACCTACCGTTGCAGGCTGGTCAAACTGCTCACCAGTCTCACCGTCATACAAGTGTGTAGAACAGAGGCGAGGTAGACCTGCCTTATCCGTCCACTCAGCGAGATCGTCAAGTTTCGCACCATCAAAGATTGGTGTCGAGAACTTCACACCGAGACGCTTGCCTGCTGCACCGAGGATAGCCTCGAAGATCTGACCGAGGTTCATACGAGAAGGTACACCCAACGGATTCAATACCAAGTCAACAGGACGACCATCCTCGAGGAAAGGCATATCCTCCTGACGAACGACCTTAGAGACGATACCCTTGTTACCATGACGACCGGCAAGCTTATCACCTACACCAATCTTACGCTTCTTGGCAACATATACCTTCGCCATCTGCAGGATACCAGAGGGTAGCTCATCACCAATGGTAATGGCAAACTTCTTACGCTTCATCTCGGCATCAAGCAGCTTGAACTTCTTCATATAATTGATAATCAACTGGGCGATCAACTGATTCTTGTGCTCGTCGTTGGTCCAATTGCTGATTTGGATATCACCATACTCAAGGTTCTTCAAAGCCGCAACAGTAAATTTACTACCCTTGGAAATGATCTCTGAACCCGTATAATCCTTCACACCCTGCGAGGTCTTACCCTTCGTCAATGTGATCAGCTTCTCTACCAAGATATCCTTCAGATCCTCTATCTTAGCCCCATGTTCCTCATCTATCTTGGCAAGCAGAATCTTATCCTGCTGCTTGGTGGCACGAGTCTTGGTAGCACGGGTGAAGAGTTTCTTATCGATGATGACACCAGAAAGTGAGGGGTTTGCCTTCAGTGAAGAGTCTTTCACATCACCTGCCTTGTCACCGAAGATAGCACGGAGCAGTTTCTCTTCAGGAGAGGGATCACTCTCTCCCTTAGGAGATATCTTACCAATAAGAATGTCACCTGGTTCCACACGGGCACCAACACGAATGACACCATTCTCATCAAGATCCTTGGTGGCTTCCTCACTGACATTCGGAATATCAGCGGTAAACTCCTCTGCTCCACGTTTAGTCTCACGGACATCCAGAGAGTACTCATCCACATGGACAGAGGTCAGGATATCCTCACGAACAATACGCTCATTGAGCACAATAGCATCCTCATAGTTATATCCCTTCCAAGGCATGTATGCCACGAGAAGGTTGCGACCCAATGCGAGCTCGCCATTCTCAGTAGCATAGCCTTCCGTCAAGATATCACCCTTCTTCACGCGCTGACCTTTCTCACAGATAGGACGAAGGTCAATAGTCATATTCTGATTGGTACGACGGAACTTAGGAATACGATATTCTTTCAGGGCGGGCTCAAAGCTGACAAACTCCTCGTCCTCCGAACGGTCGTACAGTATACGAATCGTTGTAGCGTCAACATAGTCAATCACACCATCACCCTCTGCAGTAATCATCGTACGAGAATCCTCGCACACCTGCTTCTCAATACCCGTTCCAACAATAGGAGCCTCATTATGAAGCAATGGTACTGCCTGACGCATCATGTTAGATCCCATCAGGGCACGGTGAGCATCATCGTGCTCCAAGAAAGGAATAAGAGATGCGGCAATAGACGCTATCTGCTGTGGAGATACGTCAATCAGGTCGACATCGGTTGGTGGAACAACAGGGAAGTCCGCATCCTGACGACACTTGACCACAGGACGGATAAATGTACCGTCATCACGGAGAGGAGCATTTCCCTGACCGATGACATGACTTTCCTCTTCCTCTGCAGTCAGATAGACAATATCATCATTGTTGAGATTTGCCACACCATCCTCCACCTTACGGTAAGGAGTCTCGATGAAACCAAGTTCATTGATTTTTGCATATACACAAAGAGACGAAATCAGACCGATGTTAGGACCTTCAGGGCTCTCAATCGGACAAAGGCGTCCGTAGTGGGTATAGTGAACGTCACGAACCTCGAAACCAGCACGCTCACGAGACAGACCGCCAGGACCCAGGGCAGAGAGACGACGTTTGTGTGTCACCTCAGCAAGCGGGTTCGTCTGATCCATGAACTGCGACAACGGATTGGTTCCAAAGAACGAATTAATAACACTGGAGATCGTCTTGGCATTAATCAGATCCGTGGGAGTGAACACTTCGTTATCTCGAACATTCATACGCTCACGGATGGTACGGTTCATTCGGGCAAGACCAATAGAGAACTGGTTGCTCAACTGCTCACCGACAGTGCGGACACGACGGTTAGAAAGGTGATCGATATCGTCGACGGTCGCCTTGGAATTTACCAATTGTATCAGATACTTGATAATCTCTATGATATCCTCCTTAGTCAACACGCGAACATCCATCTCAGTGTTCAGCCCCAGTTTCTTGTTGATTCTGTAACGACCCACATCGCCTAAATCATAGCGCTTGTCGGAGAAGAACAAGTTTTGGATAACCTCACGAGCACTGGCGTCATCAGCAGGATCAGCGTTACGCAACTGACGATAGATATACAATACGGCTTCCTTCTCAGAGTTACTGGGATCTTTCTGTAAGGTATTAAAGATGATAGAATAATCCTGAGCCACAGCCTCATCCTTATGTACAAGGATTGTCTGGGCACCGCTTTCCAGGATGTCATTCATATTATCCTCCGTGATCTCTGTCTCACGTTCCATGATTACCTCATTACGCTCGATAGACACCACCTCACCAGTATCCTCATCTACAAAGTCCTCGTTCCAACTCTTCAATACACGAGCTGCCAATTTACGGCCCAAAGCTTTCTTCAGAGCAGTCTTATTAACCTTCACTTCCTCCGCAAGCTCGAAGATCTCAAGGATATCTTTATCATTCTCGTAACCGATAGCGCGAAGCAAAGTGGTTACGGGCAACTTCTTCTTACGATCGATATAAGCATACATGACATTGTTAATATCAGTAGCAAACTCAATCCAAGATCCCTTGAAAGGAATAATACGGGCACTGTAGAGCAGCGTACCGTTGGCATGCACGTTCTGACCGAAGAATACACCTGGAGAACGGTGCAACTGAGATACAACAACACGCTCAGCACCATTGATAACAAAGGTTCCATTTGAAGTCATGTAAGGAATCGGACCCAGGAATACATCCTGAATCACAGTACCGAAATCCTCATGATCAGGATCCGTACAATAAAGTTTCAACTTAGCCTTCAAGGGTACACTATAGGTCAGACCACGCTCCAGACACTCGTCAATAGTGTAGCGTGGCGGATCAATATAGTAATCCAAGAACTCAAGAACGAAATTATTACGTGTATCGGTGATAGGGAAGTTCTCTGCGAACACCTTATACAAACCGTCATTCTTGCGTTCCTCAGGTGGTGTATCCAACTGCAGGAAGTCTTTGAATGACTTTAATTGCACATCGAGGAAATCCGGAAACGGCATCGGATTCTTGACGCTGCCAAAGTTTACTCTGTTATCAACTACTTTTGAAGCCATATATTTAAATTAATATTGTTCTAGATTATCTAGAATAAAAACAAGAAAATGGTCGGGAACCCTCTACTGGAGAGCTCCCAACCATCATATTGTTGTTGTGCTTTAATTATTTCAGCTCAACTACGGCACCAGCCTCTTCGATAGCCTTCTTCAGGTTCTCTGCCTCAGCCTTAGCCATACCCTCCTTGATAGTAGCGGGAGCACCATCAACGAGATCCTTAGCCTCCTTCAGACCCAGACCACAAGCCTCCTTAACGGCCTTAACAACCTGGAGCTTGTTAGCACCTACTTCCTTCAGAACTACGTCGAAAGAAGTCTTCTCCTCAGCGGCCTCAGCGGCACCTGCAGCAGCAGGACCAGCAGCAACTGCAACAGCTGCAGCAGCGGGCTCAATTCCATACTCGTCCTTCAGGACGGTCTTCAACTCTTGTACTTCCTTCACTGTGAGTTTTACCAACTCCTCAGCAATAGCTTTAATATCTGCCATTTTATTTAAAAATTTAATGTTTTTAATGTTAATTGTTATACTGCTCGCTTATTTGTTACGCTCAGCGATTGCGTCAAGCACACCGTGAATCTGGCCACCGGCATCCAAGGCAGAGAGCACACCCTGCATCGGAGCCTCCAACATAGCCACAACATCGGCGATAAGTTCGTTCTTGCTCTTGATGGCTACCAGTTCCTCAAGTTTGTCAGCACCCACAAAGAATCCTTCCTCTGCATAAGCAGCCTTCAGGGCGGGGATACCTTCTTTCTTGTATTCCTTGAGCAACTTGGCTGGAACATTGGCCTGCTGTGTGAACATCAGTGCCGTGTTTCCTTTCAAGCAACCATAGAGTGGTTCATAATCAATCTCTGAAGCCTCGAAAGCCTTGTGCAGAAGCTTGTTCTTCACAACGACCATCTTAATCTCATTCTTGAAGCACTTACGACGAAGATCACTCGTCTTCTCTGCATTCAATCCAGTAACATCTACCAGATAGAAATGAGGATACTCCTTCAGCTTTTCTCCAAGTTCTACAATAATAGTATCTTTTACTTCCTTTTTCATTTTGCTAAACTTTTACGGAGTTATTCAACTGATTTAGGATCTACCTTAATACCTGCACTCATCGTGCTGGAGATAAAGATACTCTTAATGTATGTACCCTTGGCAGCAGCAGGCTTCAGCTTAATGATAGTCTGAATGAACTCCTTAGCGTTCTCATAAATCTGATCAGCAGTGAAAGTCACCTTACCAATTGACGTATGCACGATACCGGCTTTGTCAACCTTAAAGTCTATCTTACCCTGCTTAACCTCTTTAACTGCCTTAGCAACGTCCATAGTCACAGTACCACTCTTGGGGTTTGGCATCAGTCCACGGGGACCAAGCACACGGCCCAAAGGACCGAGCTTACCCATACATGAGGGCATTGTAATGATAACATCAACATCAGTCCAACCGCCCTTGATCTTGTTGATATACTCGTCAAGACCAACGTAGTCGGCACCTGCCTCTTTAGCAGCTGCTTCCTGATCGGGAGTACAGAGAGCGAGCACTCGTGTTACCTTACCAGTACCGTTCGGCAGCGAAACAACGCCACGAACCATCTGGTTGGCTTTACGGGGATCTACGCCCAAGCGTACGTCGATATCAAGAGAAGCCTCAAACTTTGTCGTGGTGATATCTTTCACCAACTGTGCGGCTTCCTTCAAAGAGTATGCTTTCCCTGCTTCAACCTTATCAGCTACCAACTTTTGATTTTTTGTCAGTTTACTCATTTTTCTAATTGAAGTTATT
>JBGUNO010000005.1:0-5498 GCA_045117415.1 Prevotella sp.
GGAAATGCCCGAAAACGAAGATAAGAAATCCCTCCATCAGGAGCTGACATACGAGATTGAGAACCGCGACATCAACGACGAATACACTGTGAAATTCTAATCACGCAGCTATGTCGGAAGACGAAAGCAAGAAGATACGGGTAGAACTTGACCACGAGCAAAAGGTGATTCACCTTGGCTGTTGGTTCTATGACCTCAAAGGTGTGCTGATTGCAGAAGCTACCGAAGAGGACAAGAAGAAATACTACTGCGATAAGTACATGACCTATCCCATCGTCGATGATGACTGGTTTGTGCGTGACGACGATTTTATCAGTGAAGGCATAGCCTCGCTGACAATCGGCAGAAAAGGAGATACGATACCCCTGATTAAGCTCCGTGAGGTTTTCGACTATAACGCAGAAGAGCGTGACTGTGACTATTCAGACATTCTCACTGATGTTGAACGTCACGGAATCACCGTTTCCAATCGCATGAAGGATAATCCGCAGGAAGAACTCCCCGAGACGATTACGCTTGAAATAGACAAGATCAGGTCGAAGGAGGATATCTACAGGATAGATGGTGACTGGGATGGATATTACATCCCCCGCAGGTTCTGCCATGTAGGAAAGGACGGTCAGCTGTATCAGCACATCGAGGAAAAGGAGGATGAGGTGAAATACCAATACTCGAGGATAGTCAAACAAATTGCTGATGATGTCAACAGTCTCATGTGGTTCTTCAACAAGCACAATCTGAGGGTCCACTGTATAAGTGTTGGTTCTTATGAAGAATCCAAAACCAACTCAGACAGGCGCATACCTGACGACTGGCATCAGGCAGTCAAGACGCTTGAAGAAGATATCAACAGCGAGGTGGAACAGATGCGGAGAGAATATCCTGAAGACCATTATCAACTTAAACGCCCCATTTTATAAGTATGGCTGAGATTAAGAAAGAAACAATGGAAAACTACCTCCAGCTGGCACGCGATGCAGTCCAGCAGAAGGACTATGATACCGCCACCGACCATCTTATCTCTGTCCTTCAGTTAGACAGCAATAATAGTGAGGCTTTCGGCATCATGGGCGATATGGCGCTCTCAAAGAAAGACTACGATGCAGCCGAGGGCTATTATTTTCGTCAGCTTGAACTTAACGCTCAGAGCTACGAAGCCCACAAGAACCTGGGGCGCTTGTATCTGGGGCGCTCGGAGTACGATAGTGCCATCAGTGAATTTAAGATGGCCATGAAGCAGGATAAAGACCACAGTCAGGGTGACCCATATCTGTATCTGGCATCCATCTATTTCAGTCTTGGACAATACGAAGAGTCATACGAGTGGCTTTACAGACTCTCCTTCGAAGTTCAGAAGCAACTGCCCCAGTCCGATATGGATTTTTACAACAAGGCGTACTATGGCATCACCAGTACTATCAACGAGAACCAGTCAATCAACGATCTGGACGGTCTGATACAACAAATAGAAGCAAAATATGACGTCACCATCACGACGCAGCTCGTCGTTAATCCCGATGCACCGCTGATGCCGTTCCGCAAAACTGGTGAGCGGAGTTATGAAATCGACTACGACCTCGATTCTGGTGACAAGTTCTATGAAGTTCTCACATCATTGATACTGCTGGGCAATTGCCTTGGTGGAGAACACTTCGACTTCCATCATTTCCTGATGCCTACGGACGAGGGGAGAGAGCAGTTTGAAGCGATGACCAGAAACACGATGGATGCCGACTCCACGCTGACTATGGACGATTTGCTCAACTATATGGTGGTGGATTTACAGACCACATTGATTCGCATCTATACCGATGAAGTCATCCACAACACACCCGAGTTCAGCAAATACCGCCCTATACAATGGCTTGGAATGGGAAATGCCACCGGACAGTCATATAACTATGTCAAGAAGCTGGAGCGGATCCATGCCCCCCGTCTTGTCATCTACGTCCACACGGTGCTGTTGTACATGAAGTCCGGTCCGCTCTTTGATTATTTCAGAGCCAGCGACAAAAGGATTGATTTCAAGTCCGAACTGAAAGAGCACAAGAAGGGTCGTTCCATATATTGTGAACACAAAGATATGAAGAACCTGGCAAAACGCCGTGACTGGGTGGCCTTCTACCGCTCGTTTGTCAATCAGATCTGCCCCGTCCTCCGCTACTACGTGAAGCTTGAGGAGATATAAAACAAGTACTGCCCAGATGGTTCTTATATTGAGAGAGACATCTTGCGGCAAAGCGTGTCGAAAAACATAATTGTATTTTCTGGCACAAACCCATAGGAAGTATAAAGGTGTGCCAACTTTGGATAACTCTCTTCACAAATTAGCGTGACGCGATGGAAACCCTTTTCCTTGGCCGTTTCTACCGCATCGTCAAATAGCAGTTTCCAAAGCCCTTGCCCACGAAACTCTGGAATGATGGCCAAAGAGTCAAGATAGTATTCACCTGCCACCGTCTCTGGTACGTCACCAGAACTGAACAGTCTTCCGTCGGGCAGCACCCAGGTATTCCTTCGCCTTTCATCATGTGTGGCTCCATCGTAGGAGATAAGACCACCAGCCAGTTTGCCATCGCACCGAAGAAGGCGAGTATTCTGCCAACTATAGAGCGTGTTATCGCGAGCACCGTGTTTTTTCAAAAACGAAGGCACACCATCCATGTGCATCCCTTGGGCTACAATCCATGCAATGAAATCTGCATCTTCAGGTCTGGCCGAGATGATCTCTACATTTACCTTATTACTCATAAGCCTCTTTTTTTACCATCCAGGTGGCAGATTTTTAGTCCTTTTTGGTGTAGTTGTTGCACAATTCCTGAACGTAGGCACATTGCTCACGTATTTCTTTGGATAGTTCGTGCATTTTGTCCTTCTGCTCCTTAAACTGGTCATGAAGCGTTTTCTCATTTGAGTCCACTGCCTGAGCATAGACCCTTATCGCATCCTGCATGATGTCGTAGTGGTCAAATGCCAGATGTGGTAAGTCCGACAATGGCCACCATTCCGCCTTGGCAGCATCATCCTGGCCAGTGACAGCTAAGGGTTCATCAACGATAGCGAGGTAAGCAACAGTAACAGTTCTTCCTCTTGGGTCACGGTCAACCTTGGAATAGGCTCCTATCTGCTGAATCTTCGACAGTCGAAGCCCAGTTTCTTCCTCCAGTTCCCTGATGGCACACTGTTCCGTCGTCTCGTCCATATTCATGAAACCGCCGGGGAACGCCCAGCCTCCCTTGAAAGGCTGGTCACCTCTTTGAATCAGCAGCACCTTCGGTTCTGCCTCTCTCGTTATCACCACGCAGTCAGCCGTCACTGCCGGTCTTGGATATTTATATGTATATGCCATAATCGATAAATTACAATTCCTTGAATGCCTCCAGAAGCATTTTCATGCCTTCTGTAGCTGTGGTTTTGAAGTGGGTAAAGCCCAAATGCGTGCATTGATCCATTTCCCCTGGGTCAATCACAAACTTGGGAACCTCATGATGAGCGTAGTTGATGAACCCCGCTGCAGGATATACCTTTAGTGAGGTTCCTATGACCACGAATATATCTGCTTTGCTCACATAGTCGATAGCAACATTCATGCCATCAACATACTCGCCAAACATCACGATATAGGGCCGCAGTTGTGAACCATCCTCTGCCTTATCCCCCACCCTAATGGGCGTTGTCAGCGGATATTCCTTCACGCATGTCGTGCGGTTATCCATCGAGCAGACCTTGCTCAGTTCTCCGTGCAGATGAATCACATGAGTAGAGCCAGCCCGTTCATGCAGGTTATCCACATTCTGCGTGATAACTGTCACCTCATGTTCCTTTTCCAGCTCCGCAATCATACGATGGGCATCGTTCGGTTCCACCTCTGCAAGCTGTTTGCGCCTCCAGTTATAGAAGTCCAGGCATCTCTGAGTCTCATTGTAGAGTGCTTCCGTACTGGCCAGATAAGCCCACTCCTCATTCGTCCACAATCCATCCTTGCCACGGAACGTGCTCAGTCCGCTATCCACGCTGACACCAGCACCAGTCAAGAAAACTATATGTTGTCGAGTCATATCTTGTCTTTATTAGAGATTAATTTCTTCAATTTATCAACTGTTAGCACTTTCCCATCTATGCCCCGATGCAGCATGGCATGACAGTTGGGGCAAACAGGCACTAAATCTTTCACAGGGTCGAGTTGGTATTCCTCACCAATGGTAGATATTGGCACGATATGATGGACGTGGATGAAACCACGTCCAATCTCGCCGTATGTCTTTTCAAAATCCATGCCACAGACTTTGCACTTATACCCATTTGCAGCAATACACATCTTGCGGGCTTCCTGATTCCGTTCGTACTGATTAACGACAACTGTTTTCTTAGCACCTTCAAAAAGGGTATCTGTGTCGCTCAGTTCCTCGAAATCGCTATCAGAAGGTAGCTTGGCAATAGTTGATTTGATATAATTTAGTAACTCGCCCCTCAATATCCTTGGTGATCTGACAGAACCACTAAGACCATGCTCTAACAGGTATTTATACCCTAATAAAGGTTCATCGATAACTGCTGTTCTCTTGATACGGTAAACATGTTGGGATGGTTTATCAGTATCGCTCAAAGAGAAATCTTCATCATCAATTTCTTCCTCTTCAGGGACTTCTGTTCTTGTGACCACCATCTTATATCGTATGGATTGTTCAGGGTAGGAGCAATACAAGAACACTACATCGCCGATGTTAAACTGATTATTGGCAATATTGTTCCAGTCGATGGTGTCATATTTTTCCATGAAATCGTGTAACCGGAAATCCTGCTCATTCCATGAAACCAACCAATATTTCTTGATGGCAGAGTGGTACTTGGCAAATTCATGTTTCATCTCAATGGCAGCAGTGACAAGAAACTCGAACGCATCTTCCCACTCTTCCTCATTATTCACTTTATGACTTTCAGTGAGATATGCGGATGCTTTTGTTTTGTGTCGTGTCCACTCCAATTCTGTACCAATATTATCCTCGATGCTTTCACGGTATTCACTATAATATACATCCCATGACTCCACATCTCTAAAGTAGACACCAACGGCACAAGTCTCTTTCTGAAAATCTACACTTAGCGTCATGTGATATGCCCCATGTCCCACGGCATAGTCCTGATACTTGCGTGTGTCGGCATAGGGATGTGGAGTCAGTTCTTTGCAAAATCCCTCAGAAGCCTGACTATATGAGTTGAACTTCGACCAGAACTTGCTCTTAACAAGTTGCTTGTCCGTAATGGGTTTCTTGTTGACTTCTTTAATTGCCATTGTTTGTAGCCGTATTTCAATTCTATAGGTTAATATACTTTACAGGATTAGCGCTACGTCCATATAGTCCTGTGACAGATTTACCTATGTAGTCGTTGTCGAGATCCAGTTCGCCAACAAACTCACACCTGCCAGCGTGTTTGGGGTCTTTTGTATAAAACCACTGTTTTGGAGAATATACTGCCTCGACCTTTCCTTCAACAAC
>JBGUNO010000006.1:0-44060 GCA_045117415.1 Prevotella sp.
GAGGCTTAAATCACCTCGTTTGAAGCCTTTATTTATCGGCGTTTCAGCCATTTTGTATGATTGGAATGATTGAATATGCGCAAAACATATATATAGCAAAAATAATTATGGGGGTAATTATTTTTGTATAATAAGAGTTTGTGTAAACTATAATCATTCAATCATAAACCTTCTCAAAACAGCAGCGCAAGTAGTTTATTATCAAAAGGTTACAAATCTCAATTTTCTATAATTTACAAGTATGATATCATTTTGTAATTTCTTTTTTGGTTGAATGAAGAATATTTTGTATCTTCGCATCCACAAATATGATAAATAAGCCAATGGAATTTAAGGAATTAGTACAGATGCGCCGTTCGCATCGTAAGTTTACGGAAGAGGAAATAGATGGTGAAGACGTGAAGACGATTCTTCGCGCAGGACTGATGTCTCCCACGTCCAAAGGACAGCGTGCCTGGCAGTTTGTGGTGGTGGACGATAAGATGGACCTTGAGAAACTGTCGGATGCCAAGGATATGGGAGGACAGTTTCTGAAAGGTGCCCCGCTAGCCATCGTTGTGTTAGGTGATCCCATGCAGAACGACTGTTGGGTGGAGGACGGCTCTATTGCTGCCATCTCGATGCAGTATCAGGCTGAGGCTTTGGGACTTGGTTCTTGTTGGATTCAGATGCGTGGACGTGGACTGAGTGACGGAACGAGTGCCGATACAGTGATACAGGGTGTACTGGACATCCCAGAGAACCTGTCATGCCTCTGTATCCTCGCCATTGGACATAAGGCAGACGAGCGTAAGCCTCAGAACGAGGAGAAACTGAAATGGGAGAACGTACACCTTAACAAGTATTGATTATTGAGCATGCGGATTGTATTGATAGGTGCAGGACGATTAGCTACGAATCTTGGACTCACCTTGTTGGGAGCGGGTCATGAGATTGTCTGTGTGAATAGCCGTACCATGAGATCGGCAAAGGCACTTGCTGACCGTATCGGTGGTGTTCCGGTTGACAGGGCTGAGGACATGCCGATGGAGGCAGATGCGTATATCATCTCCGTTAAGGATTCTGTATTGGCTGATGTGATACCAGCCGTGACGAAGGGTAGGGAGTCACAGGTGTTCATGCATACCGCTGGTTCGATGCCTATGGAGATGTTTCAGGGGATGGCTCATCATTATGGTGTGTTCTATCCTATGCAGTCATTTTCCAAGGAACGCCCTGTTGATTTTGCGGAGATTCCCACCTTCATCGAGGCGAGTGACGAGAAGACGATGCAGGTGATCAGACACCTGGCGGAAAGTGTGACGGAACGTGTCTACGAGTTATCAAGTGATGACAGACAGTATCTGCACCTCGCTGCCGTCTTTGCTTGTAATTTCGTCAACCACTGTTATGCGATGGCTGCAGAGGTATTGGAAGAGCATGGTATGAACTTTGACGTGATGCTGCCCCTGATTGACGAGACGGCACGTAAGGTACATCAGTTGCATCCCTTGCAGGCACAGACAGGTCCTGCCGTCCGCTATGACGAGAATGTGATACGTCATCAAGTACAGTTGTTACGCAATCATCCTTTTATGAAAGATCTTTACGAAAGAATGTCGTTGCATATACATCGAAAAGCAGATAAACAATGATAAACTACGATTTACAGAAGATACGTGCCATCGTCTTTGACTTAGACGGTGTACTGAGCAAGTCGACTATCTCGCTGGGGATGGACGGAACCCCTTTACGTACAGTGAATATCAAGGACGGTTATGCCATTCAACTTGCCGTGAAGATGGGATTGAATATCGCCATTATCTCAGGTTGTAGGATTGATGCGGTGCGGAAACGCTATGAGGGACTGGGTATGACAGATGTCTGCCTCGGGGCTGCCGTGAAGATCAAGGTCTATGAGGAGTTTCTCGCCAAGCATGACTTGAAAGAAGACGAGGTGATGTTCATGGGTGATGATGTTCCTGATTTGGAGGTCATGCGTAGGGTAGGATGCCCCGTCTGTCCGAAAGATGCTTGTAATGAGGTGAAAGAGATCAGTATTTATATAAGTGACTATGAAGGCGGCTGTGGTTGTGGCAGGGACGTGATCGAACAGACTCTGAAGGCGCAAGGGAAGTGGCTGCAGGATGAAAGGGCATTTGGATGGTAAGTGATCGTTATCATATTATTCTCGCCAGCAATTCACCCAGACGAAAAGAACTTCTTGCGGGGTTGGATATTCCTTTTGATGTCAGGGTGATAGACGGCATTGATGAAAGTTTTCCTCAAGATCTTCTCACGAAGGATATTGCAGGGTATATCGCAAAGAAAAAAGCCGATGCCTACCAGCAGGCGATGGCAAATGATGAGTTGGTGATCACTGCCGATACCATTGTTATACTTGGTCAGAAAGTGATGGGTAAACCCAAAGATGCCGATGAGGCTGTGAGGATGCTCCGTGAGTTGAGTGGTAATACCCACCAGGTCATCACAGGTGTCTGTCTGACTACGAAAGAGAAACAAGTACGTTTCTCTGTGGAGACAGACGTGACTTTCAAGACCTTGACAGATGAGGAGATCCATTATTATGTCGAGCATTACCGTCCCTTCGACAAGGCGGGAGCCTATGGTATCCAGGAATGGATTGGGCATGTAGGGGTGACAGGGATGAACGGCAGTTATTTTAATGTGATGGGACTACCTGTGCAACGCATCTACGAGGCGCTGAAGTCGTTTTGACAAATTAAAAGACGTTAAATGTGCTTTATTTTAAAATAAAAATTTGCGGATACAAGAATTATTCGTATCTTTGCAGTTAACTAGTAATTTAATCTATATTTATCATTTTCCTCGGGGGGCGAGCTATCTGTGAAGACGGCTTCCCCTATTTTATTTCCTGCGTCGGAACTCTGAACAGGTGATGGCGGTAGCGATGGCGACATTAAGACTCTCTGCACGTAAACCGTCTGTATGGAAGTCGGGAATCAGTAACCGCCTGTTGACTAATTGTCGTATCTCTGGTGAGATACCATTGCCCTCATTACCCATAACGATAATTCCCTCGTGAGTCAGTTCTTGTTCATAGATGTTCTCCCCGTCTAGTAACGTGCCATAGATAGGATACGAGGAGGGCAAATTTTTGAAAAGTTCTGACAAATCAGTATAGATAACCTGTACGTGGGCAAGACTTCCCATCGTCGCCTGCACGACTTTAGGGTTATAGGCATCCGCTGTCTCCATGGAACAAAAGATGACGGAGATGCCAAACCAGTCGGCAATACGGATAATCGTTCCTAAGTTACCAGGGTCCTGTATGCCGTCAAGGGCGAGGGATAATTTAGAGTTAATAGTTAATAGTTTATAGTTTATAGTTGGGGGGATTTCGAAGACGGTGAGGACTTCCTGCGGGTGTTGCAGGAAACTGATCTTATGCAATTCTTCCTCAGTGATGAGTTCTGCATCAGGACGCTCCTTCGTCGAGAAGATCATCCTTGGCTGGTAGCCAGCCTGCAATAGATCACCAACCACTTTCGGACCCTCAGCCACAAAGAGCCCCTCCCGTTTCCTGTTCTTCTTTAATTCCAAAGAACGGATGAGTTTGATCTGGTTTTTGCTAATCATTTTCTTGTAATTTGCTGCAAAGATAGAAAAAAATTTGTACCTTTGCAACAAAATGCGACTCAGATACGCTATATATCTTTCCCTGGTACTCCTCTTATGTGCCTGCTCAGAGACAAAATATGTCCCTGAGGGTGAGTATTTGCTGAACAAGGTATCTGTAAAGAGCGAGCCCAAGACGAAAGGTGTTGACCCCTCAGCCATGAAAGCCTATGTGCGTCAGCATGGTAATGCTCGTTGGTTCTCTGCTGTCAAGATTCCCCTTGCCACCTATTCCCTTTCGGGAAGAGATACCACCAAGTGGCTCAACCGTGTGTTACGCTCAATAGGAGAGGCTCCTGTATTGTATGACTCCGTCAGTACCCGCAGGTCGATGGAAGACCTGCAGATGCAGTTGGCGAATATGGGATATCTGCGTGCTAGTGTGGATGCGATGACCAAGTCCAGGAATAAGGTCATCGATGTCACATATTTGTTGCATCCAGGGAAGCCCTACACCATCCGTAAGGTGGACTATGTCATTGAGGACTCCCTGATTAACAGGTTGTTACATCTTGACGACCCCAGTCAGTGGGGACTTAAGAGTGGGATGCGCTTCAGTGTGGAGAACCTGGACGGAGAACGTAAGCGCATTACCAATGAGTTGACTAACCTCGGTTATTACCGTTTTAATAAGGAATACATTATGTTTGAGGCGGATTCTGTGGCACACTCCCAAGAGATTGACGTGGTATTGGTGCTACGGAAACAACGTGATAACAAAGGACATGAGACGCCTCATCAGCGTTATGTTGTCAGGGATGTGCAATTCTCCAGTGGTGACCCAGAGGATTCCGTCCTTCATCTGCGTGAGGGTGTATTGCAGCGTAATACGTATATCAAGAAAGACGACTATTACTCAGCGGAGAATCTGCAGAATACGTATAATAACTTCGCAAGACTGGGTGCTGTGCGCTATACCAATATCTCTTGGAAAGAACAGCCGGACAGCAGTCTGCTGGACTGTCAGATACAAATCAGTACGAACAAGCCCTCGACCATCTCCTTCCAGCCGGAAGGTACCAATACCGCAGGTGACTTGGGCGCCGCTGCCACACTGACCTATCAGAACCGTAACCTGTTCAGGGGCTCGGAGAACCTGTCCATTGAGCTACGTGGAGCCTATGAGGCAATTAAGGGACTGGAGGGATATTCCAATCATAACTTCCTGGAATACAGCCTGGGTGCGAAACTGAGCTTCCCCCGTTTCATAGCCCCCTTCTTGCCTTCAGATATCCATCGCCGTATCAATGCCAGCAGTGAGGTGTCTCTGTTGTATGACCTGCAGAACCGTCCTGAGTTCCATCGACGAGTGTTCTCCGTGGCTTGGAGGTATAAATGGAATAATCCCCATCATCATGACCATTACCGTATCGACTTGTTGGACTTGAACTATGTCTCGATGCCATGGATTAGTGATACTTTCAAGAAAGATTATCTGGACGATACCAGCAGTCGCAATGCGATTCTGCGCTATAACTATGAGAACTTGTTCATCATGAAGTTTGGTGTGGGCTATACTTATAATAATGGTATCATAGCTATCAAGGCGAATGCGGAGACGGCAGGTAACCTGTTGGGACTGGCGGCGAGGACATTTGGTTTCCATCAGAATGATGAGGGACAGTACACCTTCCTCGATATCGCCTATGCCCAGTATGTCAAGGCAGATTTCGATATCACCCGTACCATCAATTTCAACTATGCCAACCAACTGGTGTTCCATGCGGGGCTGGGTGTTGCCTATCCCTATGGTAACAGTACGATCCTGCCTTTTGACAAGCGTTATTTCTCAGGTGGTGCCAATAGTGTGAGAGGATGGAGCGTGAGGAGTCTCGGTCCGGGAAATTATATCAGTAAGGACGGACGTATCGACTTCATCAACCAGACAGGTGATATGAAGCTTGACCTGAATATGGAGTATCGTGCCCACCTGTTCTGGAAACTGGGCATCGCCCTTTTCGTGGATGCTGGAAATATATGGACCCTCCGTGCCTATGACGAACAACCGGGAGGACAGTTTAAGTTCTCAGAGTTTTGGAGACAGCTGGCTGTAGGTTATGGTATGGGCTTCCGTTTTAATTTCGATTACTTTATCCTTCGTTTCGATATGGGTATGAAAGCAGTCAATCCCGCCTATAAGGAAGGTGACGAGCATTATCCTATCGCCCATCCGAGACTCAGTCGTGATTTTACTTTCCACTTTGCAGTGGGCCTTCCATTCTAACCAGCCATTTGCCGTCGCGGTTGACCAGTGTCACTTGGTATTCGGCTTTGCCGATGACCTTGTTGTCCTCTCCGACAAAGCCCAGTTGGACGAAATCGGAGACGCGGATCCTTGCGGAACAAGCCGTATCACCAGCCACCATGTGACGGTCGACGACCTCGACCTTTGCCCCTTTGTTATGCTCGTTAATGTAGTTGACATCCTTCTCCGTGATGTTGGAGGCGGCAAAGCGTATCCATTTCTTACTTTCAGGGGTCATATAGTCCAAAGCCTCCTCGTAGTCGAAGCCGAAATATGCCTCTGCCCATGCGAGGAGGGGCTTGTCAACGGCTTCAGAAGAGTTGGCGTCAGTAAGTTGACAACTATTCAACAGAAAAGCGAGAGCAAATAACAAGTAATATTTCATAAGTTTAAAATTATCAAAAAACAATGCAAAGATAAGGAAAACTCCTAACTTTTTATTACTTTTGCACAAAATATTAACTAAAATGCTGAAATTTATATCCTTTGGCAGCGGCAGTAGTGGTAATTGCTATATGCTGATGACCCCGACGGATGGACTATTGATAGATATCGGAGTAGGATTAAGAGGCCTGAGAAAAGACTTTAGGGATTACGGACTTAGTATGTCGCTGGTACATCATGTGCTTGTCACCCATGACCATGCTGATCATATCAAGTCTGTCGGTTCCTATAGTAAAGATTATCAGGTCCCTGTCTATGCTACCGAGAAAGTGCATGAGGGGATAGACAAGAACTATTGCGTGCAGCAAAAAGTCCCATCGGAATTGAAACGCTGTGTGGAGGCGGGAAAGCCCATCCGTATAGGAGAGTTTCTCGTGACTCCCTTCTCTGTACCCCATGACAGTAGTGATAACGTGGGGTATATGATAGAGGTGGAGGGTGTCCGTTTCTGTATCATCACGGATGCGGGATGTGTCACTGACGAGATGAAGTCCTTTATCTCCCAGGCGAACTACTTAGTCATAGAGGCGAACCATGACGAGGAGATGGTGAATAACGGACCATATCCGCAGTTCCTGAAAGGTCGTATCCTCTCCCAGACGGGTCATCTGAGTAACCGCTCCTGTGGTCTTGCCTTGGTGGAGAACATGACGGAGCAGTTGCGTTATGTGTGGCTGTGTCATCTGAGCGAAGAGAACAACCATCCTGAACTGGCTCGCAAGACGGTGGAGACCGTCCTTCGTGACTATGGTATCATCGTAGGTGTCGACCTGAAGATGGAAGTGCTCAAGCGGACGACGCCGACAGGGATTTTCGAGTTAGAGTAATCATCAAATAAATATAGAATTATGGCAGAATCTATTGATATCCGTGAGTTGAATATCCGGATAGAACAACAAAGCGGTTTCGTTACCAATCTGGTAGCAGGTATGGATCGTGTGATTGTAGGACAGAAGCATTTGGTGGATTCGTTATTGATAGGACTACTGAGTGATGGCAATATCCTGTTGGAAGGTGTCCCTGGCTTGGCAAAGACCCTTGCCATCAAGACCCTTGCCCAACTGATTGACGCATCGTATAGTCGTATTCAGTTTACACCCGATCTGTTGCCTGCCGATGTGACAGGTACGATGATCTATTCCCAGAAGGACGAGCGTTTCCAGGTGAAGCAGGGACCTGTCTTCGCCAATTTCGTCTTGGCGGATGAGATCAACCGTGCCCCGGCAAAGGTACAGAGTGCATTGCTGGAGGCGATGCAGGAGAAACAGGTGACGATAGGAAAAGAGACTTTCGACCTGCCCTCCCCATTCTTAGTGATGGCGACCCAGAACCCGATAGAGCAGGAGGGTACTTATCCGTTGCCGGAGGCACAGATGGACCGTTTCATGCTGAAGGTCGTCATCGACTATCCGACCCTGGAGGAGGAGAAGCGTATCATCCGTGAGAATATAGCGGGTGCTTTGCCTGAGGTGACACCGGTCACCACGGCACAGGAGATCCTGAATGCCCGTGCCGTCGTCCGTGAGGTGTATATCGACGAGAAGATTGAACAGTATATCGCAGATATCGTCTTTGCGACCCGTTATCCCGACCGTTATGGTCTGAAGGACATGAAGGACATGATCTCCTTTGGTGGTAGTCCCCGTGCTTCTATCAATCTCGCCAAGGCAGCCCGTGCCTATGCTTTCATTAAGCGTCGTGGCTATGTGGTTCCTGAGGATGTGCGTGCCGTTGCCCATGATGTGCTGCGTCATCGCATCGGACTGACCTACGAGGCTGAGGCAAGTAACGTGACGAGCGAGGAGATAGTATCGAAGATTATTAATAAGGTTGAGGTACCCTAAAGCCTAGAAAATCTAGAACTTCTAGAATATCTAGATGATATGGAGACATCTGAATTATTAAAGAAAGTTCGGAAGATAGAGATCAAGGCACGCGGACTGAGTGCCAACGTCTTCGCTGGGCAGTATCACTCTGCCTTTAAGGGGCGTGGTATGGCTTTCAGTGAGGTACGTGAATACCAGTATGGAGATGATGTCCGTGACATCGACTGGAATGTGACGGCTCGTTTCCACCGTCCTTATGTGAAGGTGTTCGAGGAGGAGCGTGAGTTGACGGTGATGCTGCTCATCGATGTCAGCGGCTCCCTTGACTTCGGTACCCAGAAGCAGATGAAGCGTGACATGGTGACGGAGATAGCGGCAACCATCGCCTTCAGTGCCATTCAGAATAATGACAAGATCGGCGTGGTGTTCTTCTCCGACCATATCGAGAAATATATCCCCCCGAAGAAAGGTCGTAAGCATATCCTGTATATCATCCGTGAATTGTTGGACTTCAAACCGGAGAGCAGGCGTACGGACGTCAAACAGGCATTGGAGTTCCTGACGAGTGTTGCCAAGCGACGCTGTACCGCCTTCGTGCTGAGTGACTTCTATGTGCAACAGGACTTCCTGCAGACCCTGCAGATCTGTAATCGAAAGCATGATGTCGTTGCCGTCCAGGTGTATGACCTTCGTGCCAAGGAACTGCCTGATGTGGGACTGATGCGGGTGGTGGATGCCGAGACTGGTTTCGAACAGTATATCGATACCAGTAGCAAACGGCTCCGTCAGGCTCATCAGCACTATTGGATGAATCGTCAGCAACAGCTTCGCGAGACGATGAATAAGAGTAATGTGGACATGATCAGCATCGCCACGAATGATGATTTCGTGAAACACCTGCTGATGCTGTTTAAACAACGTAGTTAGATGAAACGAATCCTATTACTGATAACACTGGTAGGTACCGTTGTCACGATGATGGCACAGGTGGGGGTAGAGGCGAGGATCGACTCTATCCAGATGCTCATCGGACAACAGGTACATGTCACTGTGACCGTCACTGCACCGGCGGATGCGAAAGTCATCTTCCCGACCTATAAGTCCAGAGAGCTGTTGGTGGAGGGCGTTGAGGTGCTGTCGGTAGGAGAGGAACAGAAGGAGGAGATAGACAATGGACAACGGTGGAGTCGTGTCTATACCCTGACTTCCTTTGACGGCAAGCTTTATTATCTCCCTCCTTTCAAGGTGAAGGTGGATGGGAAAGCTTATCAGAGCAAGAGTCTTGCCCTGAAAGTGATGGAGGTAGATGTGGATACCACCAAGATGAACCAGTTCTTTGGTCCCAAGGACGTACAGGATAACCCGTTCTTGTGGAGCGACTGGTCACTGGTTTTCTGGTTGAGTGTCCTGATGCTCCTCCTGTTGGGTGTCGCCTCCTATCTATATATCAGGTTACGTGACAACAAGCCGCTCATCAAGAGCTTTAAACTGGTGAAGAGACTGTTGCCTCACCAGAAGGCGATGAAGGAGATAGAGCAGATCAAGGCAGACAAGATGGTATCCTCGGAGAACCAAAAGGAATACTATACGAAACTGACGGACACGCTGCGCCGTTATATCGAGGAGCGGTATAAGTTCTCCGCTATGGAGATGACGAGCTCTGAGATTATCGATCGGCTGATGCGGGATGGTGACCAGAAGTCGCTGGATGAGTTACGCCAGCTCTTCACGACAGCTGACCTGGTGAAGTTCGCCAAGTATTCGACGCTCATCAACGAGAATGATATGAACCTGGTCAATGCCATTGAGTTTATCAATCAGACCAAACAGGAGCAGCAGGTGGTGGAAGAAGAGAAACCACAATTGTCGGCAGAGGATCAGCGCTCGCTGAAGACCCGTCGTGCCCTGAAGGGCTCAATCGCCGCTGCCATCATCGTCAGCCTCGTCCTGCTGGGCTTTGTGATATACAGACTGATGATTCTCACGGGAGTCATGTAATAAAGAAGAAAGAACAATGGAATTTGCGAATAAAGAATATCTGTTTCTCCTGCTCCTGCTCGTACCGTATATAATATGGTACCTGATGTACAGGAAGAAGACGGAGCCGACCATGCGGATGAGTGATACGAGAGCCTATCGCTTCGCTCCCCGCAGCTGGAAGGTGACGCTCATGCCATTACAGTTGATACTGCGTCTTGCCGTCTTTGTACTGCTCATCCTGATACTGGCACGTCCCCAGACTCATAACTCATGGAATAACAAGTCGGTGGAAGGTATCGATATCATGATGGCAATGGATGTCTCCGGCTCTATGCTGGCGGAAGACTTGAAGCCTAACCGTATCGAGGCGGCGAAGCAGGTGGCGGCGGAGTTTATCGCGGGTCGTCCCAATGACAATATCGGCTTGACGATCTTTGCGGGAGAGGCGTTCACACAGTGTCCGATGACGACGGATCATGCCTCCTTGCTGAACCTGTTGCAAGGGGTCCGTACGGATATGGCGACCCGTGGACTGATAGAGGATGGTACCGCGATAGGTATGGGACTGGCGAATGCGGTGAGCCGGTTGAAGGACTCTAAGGCGAAGAGCAAGGTCGTCATCCTGTTGACGGATGGTAGTAACAACCGTGGTGACCTGTCACCGATGACTGCCGCGGAGATTGCCAAGAGCCTCGGTATCCGTGTCTATACCATTGGTGTGGGAACGAACAAGGTGGCTCCTTACCCGATGGTGGTGGCAGGCAGTGTGCAGTATGTGAATGTCCCTGTGGAGATAGACAGTAAGACGCTGAGTGAGATCGCGGCAGCAACGGATGGTGACTTCTACCGCGCTACCAATAACAAGGAGTTACAGAATATCTATAAGGAGATCGATAAACTGGAGAAATCTAAGTTGAGTGTCAAGACATATAGCAAGAAATATGAGGCATACCAGCCCTTTGCCATTGTCGCCATCCTGTTACTCCTGTTGGAAATCCTGCTGAGAATAACCCTATTTAGAAAATTGCCATAAGAGTTTATATGTTTCGATTCGAAGACCCTATATATCTGTATGCACTGGTGCTGATCCCAGTATTGGCACTGATCCGTTGGGGGATGGTTATCCGTCAGCGCAGACAGCTCCGTCGCTTTGGTGATATGGACCTGGTGCGCCAGTTGATGCCTGATGTCTCCCGTTTCCGTCCATTGGTGAAGTTTTGTCTGTTGTTGACAGCACTCGCCTTGTTGATCGTGATGCTGGCACGTCCTCAGATGGGGACGAGGATCAGTCACGAGAAGCGGACAGGTATAGAGACCATTATCGCCTTGGATATCAGTAACTCGATGCTGGCGGAGGATGTGGCACCCAGTCGTCTGGACCGTGCGAAGATGATGGTGGAGAACCTCGTCGACCATTTCACGAATGACAAGATAGGACTGATCGTCTTTGCGGGTGACGCCTTCGTACAATTGCCGATCACCAGCGATTTCGTATCAGCGAAGATGTTCCTGAGCAGTATCGAGCCGTCGATGATAGAGACGCAGGGAACAGACATCGCCGCTGCTGTGACGATGGCTTCCCATAGCTTCACACAGGAAGAAGGGGTCGGCAAGGCGATTATTGTCATTACGGATGGCGAGGATCATGAGGGTGGTGCCTTGGAGGCAGCTCAGGAGGCTAAGGATAAGGGGATGCGTGTCTATGTGCTGGGTATCGGTACGACGAAAGGTGCCCCTATCCCTATTGCAGGTAGTAACGACTATATGAGGGACCAGACGGGTGAGACCGTGATGTCAGCTCTCAACGAGGGGATGTGTAAGGAGGTTGCTCAGGCTGGTGGTGGTGCTTATATCCATGTGGAGAATAACAGCAACGCCCAGGAGCAGTTGAACCATGAGTTGGATAAGCTCTCGAAGAAAGAGATATCCAGTACGGTATACAGCGACTATGACGAGCAGTTCCAGGCAGTAGGTATCATCGTGTTATTGCTCTTGATCGCAGAGATCTGTATCCTGGAAATCAAGAACCAGCGTCTGCGTAAGATCCATCTCTTCACTCGTAAGAAGGTCGCCACAATCCTGTTGCTGATGATGGCAGTGGGTGTTCAGGCACAGAGTGACCGTGACTATATCCGTCAGGGCAACAAACAGTTCCGTGCCGGCAAGTTCGCAGAGGCAGAGGTGGACTATCGTAAGGCTATCGAGAAGAATGGGAAGAACGCCCAGGCGGTATATAACCTGGGTAATGCCCTGTTGGCACAGAAGAAAGACTCTGCCGCCATCGAACAGTTCCAGGCTGCCGCTAAGTTGGAGACCAACCAGTATCGTCGCTCGTGTGCCTATCATAATATTGGTGTCATCTGTCAGGGACACCAGATGTTCAGTGAGGCGATAGAGGCATATAAGGAGTCGTTGCGTAACAATCCTAACGACGACGAGACACGCTATAACCTGGAACTCTGTAAGCGACAGCAGCAACAACAGCAGCAGAACCAACAGAACCAGCAGCAGAAGCAGAACAAGGACAATAAAGACAATAAGGACAAGAATAAAGACCAGGACAAGCAAGACCAGCAGAAGCAACAGGACAAGGAACAGCAGCAGAAGCAGGACAAGCCTCAGATGAGCAAGGAGAATGCCGAGCAGTTGTTGAATGCTGCCATGCAGGAGGAGAAGAATACGCAACAGCGTATCAAGAAGGCACAGCATCAGAAACAGACTCGTAAGTTGCAGAAGAACTGGTGATAGTATAGTTTAAAGTTTAGAGTTTAAAGTTTAGAGTTTAGAGCATTGATGAGACGACTGATAATACTTTTACTATTAAATGTTTCATTTGTCATTTGCTGGGCACAGCAGATCACAGGAAGGGCTCCCTCTCAGGTGGCGGTAGGGGAGCAGTTCCGACTGACCTATACCGTCAATACGGATGATGTCAGTGGTTTCCGTGCAGGGAACATCCCTGACGCCTTCGAGGTACTGATGGGTCCCAGCACTTCCACCCAATCGAGCTTCCAGATGGTCAATGGTCATACGTCGAGCTCGACATCCGTGACATATACCTATATCCTCTCAGCCACGAAGAACGGTTCTTTTACCATCCCTGCCGCACATGCCACAGTGAATGGTAAGTCGTTGCATTCTAATGAGTTGCATATCAAAGTGTCTGGAACGGCATCACAGGGGAATAATGGGGGAGGACAGCGTCCGCAGGGTGCGGGACAGGCTCGTGCGGCAGGCAGTCATATCTCTGGCAGCGATCTCTTCATCAAGGTCAGCGCCAACAAGAGTCATGTCCATGAGCAGGAACCGATCCTGTTGACATATAAGGTCTATACCCTCGTCGACCTCACCTCGCTGAGTGGTAAGATGCCCGACCTGAAGAGTTTCTATACCCGTGAGGTTCCTCTGCCACAGCAGAAGAGCTTTAAGTTGGAGACCCTCAACGGTCGTCCATATCGTACAGTGACTTGGCAACAGTATGTGATGTTCCCACAGACGACGGGTAAGTTGGAGATTCCCAGTATTACCTATGAGGGAATGGTGGTGTTGCAGAATCGTAATATCGATCCCTTCGAGGCATTCTTCAACGGAGGTTCCGGTTATATGGAGGTGAAGAAAGAGATCAAGGCACCTGGTCTGACGATCACCGTTGACCCGCTGCCTGCGCGTCCCACGAATTTCTCGGGTGGGGTAGGCACGTTCTCCCTGACGGCAACGATCAACAAGAAAGAGGTGAAGGCGAACGACCCCGTCACCTTCCGTGTCACAGTGAGTGGTACAGGTAACCTGAAACTCATCAAACAACCTGTCGTCAATCTGCCGAAGGACTTTGACCAGTATGATGCCAAGGTCACGGACAATACCAAACTGACGACAAATGGGGTGGAAGGCAGTATGGTCTATGACATCCTCGTCGTACCTCGTCATCAGGGTAAATACGAGATTCCTCCTGTGGAGTTCACTTACTATGACACACAGTCGAACAGTTACAAGACACTGCGCTCCCAGTCCTTTACCCTTGATGTGGCAAAGGGCGATGGCACCTCCAGTGTGGCGGCCTATACCAGTGAGGAGGTGAAACAGTTGAATAAGGACATCCGTTATATCAAGACCGCCCCGACACGTCTGCGTGAGGTGGACGACTATTTCTTCGGCTCCGTCTTCTATTGGATCAGTCTTGCCGTCCTCCTTGCCATCTTCATCTCCCTCTTCATCATCTTCCGGCATCGTGCGATAGAGAATGCCAATATCGGGAAGATGCGTGGTAAGCGTGCCAACAAGGTCGCTGTCCGTCGTCTGCGTCAGGCTGACAAGCTGTTGAAGGCAGGCAAGCAGAGCGAGTTCTACGATGAGGTGCTGCGTGCCCTTTGGGGATATGTGGGCGACAAACTCGATATGCCTGTCACCCAGCTCTCTCGTGAGAATATCAGTCAGCGACTTTCTGAGCGTGGTGTGGATACGGATACCGTCAACCAGTTTATCGGAGCCCTTGACGAGTGTGAGTATGCCCGTTATGCTCCAGGTGATCCCAGTGGTAATATGAATAAGGTATATGATGCTGCCATCCAGGCAATTATGAAGATTGAGGACTTCCTAAAGGGAAAGAAACATATCCGTCAGGCTCCATCGACTCGTGTCCTGATGTTGTTATTGATATCGCTGGTCTCTTGTCTCTTGTCTCTTACCTCTTCCGCTGTCACCAAGGCAGAGGCAGACAGTGCGTATGCCCATGAGCATTACCAACAGGCGATAGCCGGCTATGAGTCCTTGCTGAAGAAGGGTGGGGTGAGCGCTGACTTGTATTATAATCTGGGTAACGCTTATTATCGGACGGATAATATCACGAAGGCAATCCTGAACTATGAGCGTGCCCTGTTGCTCTCTCCTGGTGATGCTGATACACGCTTCAACCTGCAGATGGCTCGTTCGAAGACGATAGATAAGATCACTCCTGAGTCGGAGATGTTCTTCGTCACATGGTATCACTCACTGGTCAACCTGATGAGTGTCGACGCCTGGGCACGGACAGCCTTGATAGCCCTTGCCATCGCGATTATCCTCGCCCTTGCCTATCTCTTCTCTGGACGTATATGGCTGCGGAAGGTGGGCTTCTTCGGGGCTTTCTTCCTGTTGGTGGTGTTCGTCCTCAGCAACCTCTTCGCCTTCCAGCAGAAACAGAAACTGACGCATCGTACCGGGGCTATCATCATGACGAATGCAGCTACTGTGAAGAGCACTCCCTCCAAGAACGGTACCGACCTCTTCATCTTACATGAGGGTACTCATGTGACGATTACTGACGGCTCGATGAGCGGTTGGAAGGAGATCCGTGTGGCTGATGGCAAACAGGGATGGATAGATGCTAAACAATTAGAAATCATATAAAGAACTAAAAAAATAATATGGAAGAAATCATCCAATTCGACAAGCAACTGCTGCTGATGGTGAATGGCAGCGACTCTACGTTTCTTGACTACCTCATCCTGACATTGACCAACGGTCTGACGTGGATACCCTTATACCTGGGACTCCTCTATGTCGTGCTGAAGTCAAATAAGAATGCCAAGGAGGTGCTTCTGATCCTTGCTGCCGCAGGACTGTGCTACCTCATGGCTGGTGGTATTGATGATGGTATCGTCAAACCACTCGTGGCTCGCTGGCGACCCACCCATGATCCTGAGATCGGCTCTATGGTCGATGTGGTCAATAACTATCGGGGAGGGAAATACGGTTTCTTCTCCGCACATGCCGCTAACACCTTCAGCATCGCCATGTTCTTCTCCCTGCTGATACGACAACGGATGCTCACCTTCTTCCTCGTGGGATGGTCGCTCGTCAACTGCTATACCCGTCTGTATCTGGGTGTCCACTATCCTGGCGACATCACTGTCGGACTCCTCTGGGGCGGTTTCGTCGGCTGGCTCGTCTACAAGCTCTATTGTCGTGTCACGACACCTGCAAGATATGACGTCCAACACTGTTATGTCCCCATCTGTATCCTGGGACTCCTCTTCCTGACAGCTGTCGTTATGGCTTTCTTCGACATTCATCTGTAATATCTTACCCATATAACTTTGAGATAACACCTCATACTAGGAAGTCCAACGGGCTTCCTTTTTTTAAAAAATTCTGAAATTCGTGTAGTTTTTCCTAACTTTGTTGCGTCTAATGGGCAAAATGATTTGAAAACAGACAAGACAATGAATCAATTAGAACAACAATTTGCGCAAGCCGTTGCAGAACAGAAGAGCACCATCTACACCGTGTGCTACATGTTCTCACAAGATGCCGACGAGGTCAACGACCTGTTCCAAGAGGTACTAGTCAATCTTTGGAAGGGTTTCAAGAGCTTCGAGCATCGCAGTGACATCAAGACGTGGGTTTATCGCGTCGCCCTCAACACCTGTATCTCTCTCGACAGGAAGAAGCGACGCAGTGCCACAGTCCGGTTAACAATGGACATCAACCTCTTTGAAGACCGTGACGAGGATACGCGTCAGGTGGACATGCTCCACAAACGCATCTCCAAGTTACAACCCTTCGATCGTGCGATTGTCCTACTATGGTTAGAGAACCTCAGTTATGACGAAATCGGACAAATCGTCGGTATCACGGCAAAGAACGTCAGCGTCCGTCTGTTTAGAATCCGTGAACAGTTAAAACAAATGTCTAACGATTAAAAATCACCCATTATGCAAAACGAGAATTTTGATTTAGAGAATATGCGCCTTCAGATGGATACCCTGAAGAAGAAGTTGAACCAACAGGAAATTGTCAGCGACCGTATGATCCGTCACTCGATGAAAAAGACTGCAAACACCATCAGTCGCAGATATTACTTTATCATGGCTGTCTGCCTGCTGATGATTCCATACAGCTATTGGGCATTCGTGATGCTAAACGGTTTCTCTATTCCTTTCTGGATCTTCACCTGCTTCACCATGCTGGTTTGCTTTGGAGGCACCTATTATAACAGCAGGAAACTGAGTGATTCGAATATGATGACCAACAATCTCGTGGATGTCCGTCGTCGTATGGCACGTGCCAAGAAGTTCGATGCCAACTGGCTTCTCATCGGCATCCCCCTCGCCATCGTCTTCCTTGGCTGGTTTATGTACGAGTCTTATCAGCTTCATCCAGACGCATTTTTCAACGGGCTCTTCTGGGCAGGATGTATCGGCGGCGTTATTGGAGCCATCTGGGGATTCTCTCTCCACTTCAGGACCCAGCGCCAGTATCAGGAAATCATCGACCAGATAGAGGATATCACACAAGAAAACTGATATTGAGTCAGAACCATAAACACCTCATCTTAGGAAGTCCAACGGGCTTCCTTTTTTCTTTCCCTAACACATCATACATCTTCCATCATACATCTTCCGTCCTTAACCATGTAATCGACTTTGTCGCTTCGCTTGTCGAAGAACCTTTAACCACGAACCATAAATCGCAAGCCTTGTGATAGCGAAAGATTCTTTTGTTTGAGAATAATTTCGTAAATTTGCAACATAAATGGTGGGATTGGATGATGCAAAAATAGTATGAGCAAGAAATTTAAGCATATTTGTTTGTGGGGTATTGTAATATTGGTTTACATTTTTTTGTTTCTGATATCGATATTTCATGTTCCAATGTCATTATACTTAGGAATGCTTCCGCCTATAGTCATCATAGGCCTTTTGACAAGAGGCAAACCGGTATGGGTAAAAGGAGTCGTGTTCTGTATGCTAGTGATAGTAGGCGTATATACATTGTTCTATAATGACATTCTAGGACCTATAGGATTCATGATTAGAGACAGGCCGATTGATATGCCAGCCCAGTTCTACCATTCCTGGAGATATTACTGGATTGTATGCTATTTATTTGAAGTAATTTGGAGGTGGTTCTGGCCGTCTGTCATTTTCCTTATTGGCCTTGTCCTGTATCGTTGGACAAAGAATAAAGTAACTTTGCAATCAATATGAAGAAGTTGGTATTTATCTCAGCAGTCATCGGACTGGTCTCTTGTAATGGGGTGAAGAAGGAGACGAGTAGTGTTAGTTGTGCTAAAGATACTACTATTACCCAAAAGCCGATGATTTTTGAAATAACAGGAGAGGAAACGGAGGCTGATAATGATTCGGAAGTTTCAGGGAGTGCTAGTCTCATTGAGCCTATTATGAAGAGTATCGCAGATGGTGATGCTAAGAAGTTGGCTTCAATGACCAGTTTTCCCATCGCAAGGAAATATCCGTTGCGTGACATTAATGACTCTGCTGATCTGGTCAAGAGGTTTAACCAACTTTTTGACCAGAAGTTTCGTTACAGGATGAAATCGTCTAAGTCGTCTGACTGGGAAAGTTATGGATATAGGGGTTATAGTTTTGGAGATGATATGGTATTGTGGGTATATGATTCACTGACTGCGATTAATTACTATTCCCCACAGGAGATAAAACTATATAATCAGTTAGTTCGTGAAGAGATGAATAGTCTTCATTCGTCGCTAAGAGGAAACGGATGGATTCCTTTCTGTTGCTATGAGGATTTGGACAACGGCTCTATTGTTCGTGTTGACATCAGGGCAAGGAAGGTCACTAAGAAGGAAAACTATCATTTAGATGGTCCAGCATTACAATATCCTCAACTACAACCTTTCAAGGTTAAGGGCGATGAAGAGTTCAGAATATCCATTTATCCGAGAGGAAGCAAGTTGTCTGAGAAACCGCAAACATCATTGAATGGGTTTGTGGAGATTAGTGGTTCTGCGAATATGATGAATTATGTCTTCAAAGATAGCAAGGGAATGGAAATCACTTTTGGAGATACTTCCTATGAAGACGATATGCCTGTACTAAATATCAAGAAAGGTAAAGAGGAGGCATCACACAAAATAGTGCCTTGCTATTGGCTTGATAGGATTAAGTAATTAAAACATTATACTTCCGCAAGCCTTGTGAAAGAAAGATTTTCACAGAAAAGGAATGACAAGTCTATTTTTTTTGTATCTTTGCAGTATCCAATGATTAAAGGCTTATGACACGAGAACAAAGAACAGCAATCGCGCGTATTATCAGCGACATGATAAAGGCTGATAATATAATTGAGGAAAGCGAAATCAGGGACATGAAACTGCTTATGTCCAAGTATTCGTTGAATCATCAAGACATGAGTGACGCTCGAAAAATACGCTTTTCGGATGCTGTCAATGCATTGAAAGTGTTGTCAGCAAAAGAACGAAAAATATTTTTTGACGATATCTATAGTATTGCTCTCAGCGATAACGTTTGTGTTCCTCGTGAGGCTCTCCTGCTCATAGCTCTTCAGTATTGTCTAATCGAGAACGATAGGAAGACTGACAATGGAAAACCTATCCCCAAACCTTATCTGATCTCCTGCCCTACAGGCGAGGCCAGTTTCAATGACCAATATATGGTTTATTTGGAGAGCGACTACGATGAGGAACATAATGCGGAACTGATGCAGCATTTTAGACTTCTGGTTACCATTACTCGACTATGCGGCTTCAACTTCATTTATATCCCCAAAATGGTTGAAGAGTTTCGTGCAATGAACGAACAATATGTGAAGGATGTCATAAGCTATATGGCTCCGAATCTTGAAGAGTCGTTTATCCAGCAGGTATATGACAGATTGTGCGACCTGACGACAGTTGATTTCTTCCGCAATGTACTGTATGAGCGTTTGCAGGTCAAGGCGCTTCACGACACACCTCCATCATTACTTATTAATATAGGGACATCAGTTGTTCCATATTGTAGTGCAGGTGGCACTGTTCAGTATTATACCGAATTCCTGTGCATCCCTATTTCTTCAAGCATTCTCACTTTGGTGGACGATATTTTAGGATTCTATCAGAGCAAGGTGAGCATCCGCCAGTCTATTACGATTAACGACAGCAAGGGCCAGTTCAAGTATTTCGGATTCTACAAGGCACTGTTCGATTTCCTCGTTGCACCTCCTCCCATAGCACCAGATCTCGTATTTTTAGGACAAGACATGCAAACAGGAAGATACCAAGTGGCTTTCAAATTTGATGATGGCAAGGAGAAGAAGATTTGTCTGACTCCTGCCGAATACGACGCATATTTTCAAGTTGCATTGAGGACACATAGACCCAAGGTTAAAGGCCTGCCAATTAATTACGGGAATTTCTTAAAAGCAACAATTTCTAAACTTAAGAGAAAGATTAGCGACGAGATTCCCGACTTGACCTATTCCGATCAGTACAAGCCGGAAAGGGATGGCAACGTGTATATTCTTCGCTTAGACCAGTCGAAGGTGTTTGTAAGAGTGCGCACTCATCATTGTGGTTGTGAATACGAGGAAATCCCTATTGTGAAGTATGACAAGAAGTGAGTTCCACACCCCTCGGCAACGTTGCAGCGCCAACTGCATTATTTTGCCATCTTTGCATGGCAATGTTGCCATATTGATGTCTGATGCAGATCTATTCCTTATCTTTGCATCAGATAATAAAATAAAAAGAAATGATAGACGAACATAAAATAGCACAATATAATGTGGAAATGGCGGAACATGCAAATGGAGCCGCTCAATATTTAAGTGCTTTGATTGGTGGCAGATTTGTGACACGAGAACAGGCACGTGGACATGGCTGATTTCGTTTTAGCGCAAACAAAGAGGAATATAGAAAGTTGCCCCTTTGCCTCTCAAGAAGAAAAGGATGTGGAGATACATCGTAGAGAATACCTAATGAATATGTTGAAATTGCAGATGGGGTTATAATTTATTGAGAGTATGCAAGACAGAGCAGAAGAAGTCAAAGACAGATTGCTGAAAATTCAAGCAGAAGACCCAGAATCTTTTGCACGTTTCTCTTCTGAACATGCTATTTGTTTCACTGAGGCAAATGGCGATTGGCTGTTCCCTGCTTTGTATGAGTTCTATACGGAAGAAGTCAAGAATCCAAAAGTCGTTGGATTATTGCATGAGTTAGGGATGCTTTTTCATCATGAAAGCATGAAAGAGCCATTTGCAGAGATTACCACTCTTGACAGAAGCCTTTGTCTTAACGAATCTAACGTATTTAAATACATTATTAAGCAACAAAAACTGGCATCGGAAGACATAAAAAATGTTGAGTATTTGAGAACTCCATATAAAACCAAAACGGAGGTTCTTCCCTTCCGTCATATTTCACCTATAGACCATGACTGGCTCATAATTGAATACGGAGGCATCGCCCATCCATATATTTTAGCGGATATAGCTGGTGTGTTAATATATAGCAAAAGGATAAAAGAGTCATTTGACTATTTGCATAGAAGTGTCAGGCTGTTGACAGAGTTTCCCAATAAATATTGGAATAGTGAACTTGCAATAACTGGAGCCGCTAATACATTTCGATGGTTGAGGCTTATGTGTCAAGATGATATCAACTTGTCACGAAAGATATTCAAGTACAATTATCTGTATTTGTCGAGAATGGCCTGTATAACAAGGGATGATTTATTAGAACAGTCGGCGTATGTTAATCGAGCCGCCTTGGTGAAGATGCCATTAGCATATTCCTTTCTTCCATTTCTTGGGCAAAATCCTGATTTTCTTTATATATCAGATTTGTACTATGCACATTTCTGTAATGAAACGGCAACATTCAATTCTGTTTCATCTGGAAATAATTACTATATGAAGTCTTTGACGTACTATAGAAATGGTTCATTATGGCCTAACAATTATGGCCATTATATTGATAACGTTGATGAAACATATGAGCAGTTGGTAGAGAGGAAACACAAAGTCGCAATCATGAATGCCTATGAATATTGGTCAGAAATCAACCGAGGTGAAGATGTCCTTACAGAATCTGATATAGACAGAATCTTTATGCTTATAGAGCAAGAATATAGCAATAACTACAAACGATTTTGTGACAATATATTAAACTTTAACAAATAAATATTATGGGATTTTTTGATTTTCTATTCGGCAAGTCCAAAAAGGAGAGTTCTACATTACAGTCGCTCTCACCAATTGAACAAGTAGTAAAAGAGAGTGTCGAACATTTGAAGAAATGTTTAGGCACCTTGACATCTGAGAAATTGGAGGCGGAAGCCATCAATCTCGCATCCTATATCTTCTTACGTAAAAGCGGTAAGATTCATTTTGAACTTGATTTCTTGACAAAGGGAATAATGGAAAAAGTTCCATCTGGTGATTATGCTGTGTCAGATAAAGTGTTTCCGTTAATGGTGAAATACGGTGAAGGTCTTTATACCAATCTCCATGCTGATTTTGGAAAGAATAAAGGCTATAAATTGAATGTAATTAAAGACCCTGACTTTGCAAATTTTCTAGAGGGTTATTACAAGAGTATACATAAAGTTAATGTCGGTGAAACGAAGCCTCAATCAGTAATGCCTATGCCGAATAACCCTCAAAATGATAGGGTTGATTTAGGCTTACCTTCAGGTATTTTGTGGGGCACCTGTAACATAGGAGCTTCTTCGCCTTCTGAAGCTGGCAATTATTATGCATGGGGAGAAAAGGAATCTAAGGACGCATACGGATGGGAAACTTACAAGTTATGCAGAGGCTCATACAATTCAATTTTCAAGTATACCGAAGCCGACGGGAAGAGTGTCTTGGAGGCACAAGATGATGTTGCAACGGCTAAACTCGGAAACGAATGGCGATTGCCGACACAAGAAGAAATGGAAGAACTGATAAATAGTTGCAAATGGACGTGGGAACGTCAAAATGGTCAGCTGGGCTGGAAAGTTACAGGAAAGAACGGGAATAGCATATTCTTGCCAGCCGCTGGTGCTGCAAGTTCATATAGGATTGCTGGTGTGGGAGAACTTGGCAGATATTGGACATCAACGAGAGACGAGAGTAATTATTCGGCATACAATCTTAGATTTAAAGATGGACGAGAAACGATAGAGGTCGTTGATGATACAAGATTCTATGGAAGACCTGTTAGGGCCGTATATGGAAAAAAGAAAAGCGCACCGAAAAAGGGAGGTAACAGTTCAATACAAAACAAACCAGAAGTTAAGAGCAAAGAACATGAATTGAATGGCCTTTGTGAATTGGCAATCCGCCAACTTATGGGAACCATGAGGCACTCCGACATATATGCAAGTCTTGATATGTCAATCATCAAACTTCCAAATGGTGGCATCAAGATACGTCAAGAACAATATGGGAATGTATATAATGATTTTGATTTCCTTGGTGTTGATGGGTGGATTAGGTATATTAGAATATATGGTAAGGAATTAGATGGCCATTATCGTACGATTGGCCGATCTATGGAGGTATTCGGAATGCAAGTTGAGAATATTAGTCACAAAGGAAACTATGTGGAATGCGTGATTGACCAAGCACAGTTCGGAAGATAAAAAGCTGAGGCATCCTTTTTTATCTAGGAAAAAATAATGAACTTGTATTATTCATAAGAATAAAGATAGAATCCTATGCATATGGAACTAACAAAACAACAAAACAGAGTATTTGAGCGGATAAAAGCATTCATGGATAGTAATGCTTCTGTCTTTATTCTTCGTGGGTATGCTGGAACAGGCAAAACAACGATGGTAAAGGTGATTGCGGACTATCTTGCACAGAGTCGCGATGTGAAGTTGATGGCTCCGACAGGTAGGGCAGCACGAGTTCTTGCTGCAAAAATCGGACGTGAGGCTGTTACAATACACAAGGCTATTTACGAAAAAGCGTGTGTTGTTTCAAAGAATGTAAAAGACATTGCTGAGTCTGAATTTAAATTCGTGTTTCCTGTACACAAAAATGAACATGAGGGCAATATTGTCGCTATTGTTGATGAAGCGTCAATGGTATGTTCACGTAAGATAGAACATGAATTATTTGTGTTTGGAACTGATAACTTGATGGAGGACTTGCTGGCTTTCGTGCGGCCAGACTTTGGCGGGAAAGTGATATTCGTAGGAGATCCGGTTCAGTTACCTCCTGTAGGTGAACCTGTTTCCAATGCATTAAGAGCAGAGTATTTCGAGGAGCGGAAACTCAAAGTCGTGGAAGAGGAATTGACAGAAGTTCTTCGTCAGAAGGGTGATAGCATTATCCTCAAAAACGCTATGATGATTCGTGACTTGCTAAAGAAAGAAAAACGTAATTGTCTTGTCTTTGAAGAAAAGGAGAATGACGTAGAAACTGTTCCTTCTGGAGATTTTCTCAATAAATATCTTGAGTATAGAAAACAATCTTCTCGTCAGGACAGCGTTGTTATTTGTTATTCTAATAGAGCGGCAAGTAGGTACAATAGGGATATACGTACATCCCTCTATGGAGGAGATGTTCCTCTAAGAGTTAATGATATATTGCTAATCACTCAAAACAACTATCGTTTGGGGCGCATGAATGGCGAATTTGTTCCTGTATTGGAGGTTGGGGCAAGAACACAACAATCTGCGCCCGTTTATGCACAAGTTGGCAGTGAAAGAAAACGTATAGTTGTGACCATTAATTTTGTTCAGGTTACAGTTCCTGATGGGAATAATATTCCTATGCAATGTATGCTTATTGAAGATTTGCTTACAAGCGATAAGGCGACGATCTCAATTGATGAGAACCGAGCCCTCTATATAAACTTTTGTATGCGTAATCCTCACTTGAAGCAAGGTACAGAAGAATTTGCAGAGAAGCTGATGTCTGATGAATACTATAATGCAATCAGGGCAAAATACGGATATGCAGTTACTGGCCACAAATGTCAAGGTGGAGAATGGGGGAAAGTCTTTGTTGACTATACGGATAGGACGGGACTGAGTGATGATTGCCTTAGATGGGCATATACAGCAACAACTCGTGCTCAGAAAACACTATATGTTACGAACTTACCACACGTTACACCTTTTGATAAGTTCCGTATTGAACCAATCCAGAAATGCAATAATATGGATGCGGAGTGCCGTATCATTGGAAATGTGGAGCCAACTCCTTTCCATGCTGAAAATGCAGAGAATTTCTTAAAAGCAAAGTTCCATTGCATCAAATATAATATGGAAGGTACCCCATATAGTATTCTGAGTGTAATTAGTAGGCCATATTTGGAAATTTATCAAATACAAACTCCGACAGGGACTGACAGATTTGATATTCATTATAAAGCTGGAGGCATTTTTCAACCAGCAGTACCGGTTTCTCGTAACGAGCACACCCAGTTAATCTTAATGTTATTAAATAGTGAGAGGATGCTTCCGTTTGTATTTAATTATAAGCCTTCAGATGAAATGCATGAGAAACTATACAACCTGATTCGTTCCTCATGCGATGGCTTGTGTATTCAGATTACAAATGTCGTAGAGAAGAAAACTAATTATTATGTTACCTACTATATGAGGACAAGTGATACATTTTCTTATATAAGGGTATACATTGATGATAACGGCTTTGTTACATACGCAAAACCGATGTCTATGCTTGGAACAGATGATTGTGAGTTAGCAACTTTGATAAATGAAATCAATAACCATTTTGTTTAAACGATATGGCAGGATTAAACGAGATAATAGCATTGTGTAAGTCCGGACAAGTTTTGGATGCTTATAATCAGGCCAAAGCAGATCTGGAACAGGAAAAACCTTGGGCGAGACTTACGATAGGTAAGGCATTGTATTATTGCATTAGGAAAGATGCTGAAGATGGCAGATATGAACAATTGATGTCGCATTTGGATGAAATGCTATCTTTAGAACAACTGATTCCTGAGAACGAAAACACAATATTCTGGATAGGTTTTTTTGCAAAAAGGCATCTTGCACCAAGGGCAATTGATACACCCATACGATTATCTGCGCTGTTCCAAAAACTTAAAGAATACACCTTTAATTCAGGAAAGAGTTATTCTGCTTTGCTCGAAGGGTTTATTAGATGTGATTCTTGGCAGGAGTTAGTAGATTTCTTGGAGTGGTGGGATTTAGACAATCTCACTCCAGAGGATTACCAACCAGTAGAGATAACTCCCGGAAGGAAAATAATGTCAATAGCGGAAAGAGCGTATATCGCTAAATCCAAGGCATTACTTCGATTGAACGACTTAGGACTTATAGAGGAGTTTTTGCCACAACTTGATGAACTGATGACAAAACATCCAGAAATGACTTATCCCGGCTATTTCTATGGGAAACTACTTCTTTCTTTAGGTACCACACCTGAAGATGCATTAAAAGTGATTGTGCCTTTTGCTAAGAGAAAATCAACAGAGTTCTGGGTATGGCAATTGTTAAGTGATGTGTTTACCAATGATCAAGAGAAGCAATTAGCCTGTCTGGTTCGTGCGGTTCACTGCCGTACTCAGGAGAATTTCCTTGGGAAAGTCAGGATAAAGTTAGCAGCACTTTATATTCAGAGGAATCAACTTGATTATGCAAAATATCAGATAGACAAAGTTACGCAATGCTATCTCCCACAGGGGTGGCATCTTCCCTATGAGGTAGATTGTTGGATTCATCAGCCTTGGATCAATACAGTTACTTCAAATGACAGAGATCCTTTGGATTATATGGCAATTACCAACGAGATATTGGGTATAAAGACAGAGGAGGCTGTTGCGGTTGTAACGTATATAGATCCAAACACTCAAAAAGTTGCTATGATTTATGGATACGAGAAACGGATGTCTCAAAGATTACGTTTCAGGGTAGGAATAGGAGCGACTTTGAAACTCAATTATACTGTCAATTCCGACGGCAAACCCAGAATACTGAGTGCAGGGAAATGCAAGTTCCCAACTGACCTAAATTATGCAAAAGTTGTGGAAGGAACTATTAAAAAGAGAAGTGAATGGGCTTTCGCTTTTCTGCATTATGGCGATGAGAAAGCATTTGTCTCACCTAATGTGATAAAAAAGTTCAATGTGTCTGATGGTGAGAAAAATAAATGCCTCATTGTGTATGACTTCGACAAAAAGAAAAATTCATGGGGTTGGGTAGTTATTAGTATAAATAGGTAATAGAAATTGATAATGGAACAGTTTACATATAACGCAAAAATAGCAGTAATTAAAGTGCTTAATGAAATATTGAATGCAGATAATGTGGTGCATGAGAATGAGGTCAAGTATTTAAATGAGGTCATTCGGGATTTTGGTCTTGAACTCACATATGAGGAGGACGTTAAGGCTTTGATGACCTTGCAAGCATTGGCAACTATCAGAGAACTGAATGTAGAACAGAAGGAAATGGTGGCAAAGATGATGGGCAAGATGATAGTCATAGATAATGATATCAATTACAATGAGGTTAAGTTGTACAATGCCTTTTGTGAATCATGCAATATCGAGAGAGACTTTAACGTGAAAGATTATGCTGATGTTACATTGAGCGGACCTTTTATGAACCCAGAAGAACTGCTTTGAAATCATAATTATTGTTTTATTTGTTTTTGTTTCATAGTTGTAAAGTAAAAAAGTGAATTATGGAGTGTAAGAATTGTGGAAAGACTATCAGTGATGATTCTGTATATTGTCAGTATTGTGGGATAATACTTGATGGTTCTCCAAAAACTATAATAAGGTATCGTTCATTGAATGACAAAACCAAAGAAGAACTGATAAGAATTATCATGAGAAAGGATAAAACTGAGCGTAGGAATAATAAGAAGATACAAGAACTTATAAAAGAACTTTCTTTTCTCAAGAATAGAGGTAATAATGAAGAAAGAATAGATTGATCATACATAGATTATATGTTGTCCCTTTACATTTATAGTTCGATATTTGGAATGAATCACAAGAATACAATAAGTAAAAATGCAACTTTGCGGCATGATATAAAGATTTGAGAGATAACGAAAGAAGGAGAATTACGAAGATTATATATTATAAGATCCCAATTATTTAGCAATGTATTTCTGGTGTTTGGCAACGTTGTAGCATTTAATTGTTAAAATGACTATATGATTATGGCAACGTTGCTAAACTGATAAATAGCTAAAGAAAACACCTTATCTTTGCAACAAGAAAAACAAAAAATAGTATTAATTTCTAAAAAGTAAAGCTATGGGTATTTTTAGTTTTTTAAACCGAAAGAAAAAGAACAGTTCCGCAATGTTAGCCACATTGCCAGTAACAGACGATCTTAATGCTGAGACGACCAATGTCGAACAGCAAACTAATGACGAAAAAGAAGCGAAAATGATTGTTTCGTATGCAACAGGTTGGCCTATAGATGTTATATATGGCTATCTTCACAAGAATTACGAAGAGAAGGGATTTGAAGATGCGATGGCGAGAAGTGATTTGGCTTTTCGTGATTTAAACATGGAAATCATTAGAAATAAAATCCTCATGGTTTTCAGGGAAATCAATCTCAATTATGACGTGAAGAAAAGTGATATAGAAATCCGTATAGAAACATGTAGGGCAGCAGGACTACTTTCAACAGTTTCAGATCTTGAAAAGAACCTGACAACCATTGTGGCTCATAAAGAAGAACTTCAACAATTAGAAGATGATTTTAAGAATAACGCAAACGAGGCATCTATACCTTTAAAGTCTTATGAGTGCGGCTTCCTTCGTGGAATATCAACAATAGCTCTAAGTGGAACTGTGAAGAGCCCCAATCTGTCAAAAAAGGCAGAGGATTGTCTTGAGGATAGACAATCTGCTTGATAATTGTCAAATAGGAATTAATAGTAGTACATCAATTTTAAATTG
The DNA here is from genome assembly GCA_045117415.1 of Prevotella sp. GTDB lineage: Bacteria > Bacteroidota > Bacteroidia > Bacteroidales > Bacteroidaceae > Prevotella. Next base: position 28,799 of record JBGUNO010000006.1, read on the forward strand.
TAAGATTATGAACTGGTGGGTAAAATTAGGTTGCATATTGACTGGCTGGAATTATGAGATTCTGGCACAATGTTCAGAGGCAAGTCGTAGTCATTTGAGTAAGTATACATCAGCGTTGCTTATTCTGATAATAATGTGGGGCGTAACAGGTTTCTGCTTTGCACAAAGATACATAGGTTTACCCTGGTGGGGATGCGTTACGATTTCATTATTCTTTATTACTATAGTCATTATGATTGAACGGCAAATCATTTTGACCATAGGGAGATCTGTTTCAATGCTATTGTTCAGAGCAGCCATCGCTTTTGTAATGGCGATAATTGGTTCTACTATTTTTGACCAAACGCTGTTTGGTAAAGACATAGATAAACAGATGGCAAATACCATTGAAATACAGGTTGAAAATTTAACTAAGAAACGTGTTCGTATTATAGATGAGAAGATAGCCTTATTGCGTTTTGAAAGAGATTCTCTTGACCAAATAAATGCAGAACTTCAAGCTGATGTCAATGCGCATCCTTTCGTAATACAAAAGTCTGTTACAAATACAACGTCAAAGGTGGTTATGCCTGATGGTCAAATAAAAACTTTCAATACTCCCTCTGTCACATCTAATCAAGTCGCCAATCCCAAACAATCTATTATTGATGCAAACAACAACAGACTAAAGGACTTACGTAAGGAAGAGAACAAATGGAGTGAAAAGAAACAAACTGTTGAGGAGGATGTTCGACAGGAATGTAAAGCCAGTGTGGGATTCCTGGAAGAACTAGAAGCTATGTGGGAAATTATTACCACACGTAAATTGGCTGGTGTGTTTTATCTTATCTTCTTCACTTTCCTGATGAGTCTGGAACTATTTGTAGTCGTAAGTAAATTAGTAGACAAAGAATGTGATTATGAGGTTGCTATAAAAGGTGCACAGAAAGTTAGGATTGCACAATTTTTCAATGCATACAATCGAGTAAGTGCATAAAGGTACATAAGTAGTTATGAGAGTATTGCTTACATTAGCACTATGGGGCATCATATGTAGCTCTACACCAGAAAAACCCATACAAGATGGTAATCCACAAGTCTATATATGTACAGGGAATAATGCATATAGATATCATAACAGCAAGAATTGTAGAGGTCTCAATAAGTGTAGTGCAGAAATAAAAAGTGTATCTCTTGATTATGCAAAATCTATAGGACGTTCTCCGTGTAAAATATGCTATTAAGCATTATTAGACGATGAAACAACTCTACCTCTTCCTTGCAGCGATGTTGCTGCTGTGTTTGGCTCCAATGCCATACGGCTATTTTATGCTGGTGCGCTTTGTGATGACTGTGGCATTCGGATGGATGGCATATCAATACTATATGCGCCAGAAGAGTGTGGCAATGTGGGTGTTTGTGACATTGGCTCTGTTGTTTCAGCCGATGTACAAGATAGCATTGGGGCGTACGATATGGAATATCGTAGATGTGATAGTGGCAGTATTCCTTATTATTCTATTCTTCATGGAAAAGCGACAAGAAAGGATTACTATCAAACAGGCTCCACCAACGCCCCCAGAAGATCAACCTAAGATAGAAGACAACAGGATTGAATTCCGATTAGAAGGCAAGTTGGCTCCAAAGGAGTTGATATATGTGGCATCAGAGGATGATGATGCTTTGTCTGACATGTTTGAGAAGAGTCCTGAGGTATTTGAAGGATGGGGAAAGATGTTTGGTTTCCACATCATCTATCTGCCGTTATTAATGAAGCGGCTGAAAAGTGAGGAAGTACTGCATTATCGTGCCCCTTACTTGACAGACGTGGAGATTGCTGATGCCAATCTCAAGAACGATTTCCTGCTGCAATACTTGGAGCATCCTTCAGATAAGGAACGAATAAAACAGGGTTTTATCCGTACAGAGGATATCCATCGTGGTCATGATGGCAAAGACAAGGCTATCAATAGATTCTATCCTCTTTCGTCTAAGTCTTCAGAACCTATCGCTGATCAGTTGCATAGAATTGGCAAACAGATTTTCGATGAGAAGGATCGACAAGAGCGACTATTGGAAAGTGGGAATACTTATGATGATTGGGAGAATGTTCCACCAAAAGATGCTGATGATCGTTTTAATTCCCAATTGGGTGATGAGAATATCAGCGACTTGATAGATGAGGTGAAGGAACGGATAGCCAAACTAAGACAAAGGGGTATCTCGCAATATATTTTGGAGCAGTTGATACATCCTGATGACAGGTTGAGTCGTCTTGTAATTACTTCTGATAATCGCATCTTACTGCCTGACTACAATAACATGGAGATTAAAATGGAGCCCCTGGTCAAGGCGGTCTATCTGTTATTCCTGAAGCATCCGGAGGGGATATTGTTTAAGCATCTGCCTGACTATCGGGAGGAGTTGACGAGGATTTATGTGAGGTTGAAGCCCATGGGAATGAGCGGGAGGGTGGTGCAGAGCATCGAGGATGTGACGAATCCGTTGTTGAACTCCATCAATGAGAAGTGTGCACGTATTCGTGGAGCTTTCGTTGGACAGTTTGACGATCATCTTGCCCGTCATTATTATATCGATGGCTTGCGTGGTGAGGCCAAGAAGATTGCCCTTCCTCGTGACTTAGTGGTGCGGGAGGAGGAAGATGTCTGATGTCTGAAGGCTGATGTCTGATGTAAGATGTAAGAAGGAAAGGCTACGGGTAGGCGAGTGTAAGTCGGGAATGGATGGATGATGGCTGAGGGCTGATGTAATAATTATAAAATGAGAAAATGTAAAGGACATCAAAAAATGTACTCTTGTTCATCAATTTGAGATGTCTCAGCTTCCATAAACATCACGAAATAGATGGGCATATATGTGACCTTGCCATTTTGATAGACCTCGCGCTCGTTGGATATGACTGTAGCTGAAAGGACGTTATATTCTGGATTCTTTAACAGATTATTGAGGGCACTGTGTACCTTGTAGTCCTTGCCAGACTTAACTTCTATCGGATGAACACTCATCGTTGTGTGATTGTCAATCAAATAGTCAACCTCGCCCTGCTTGCGGTTATCATAGTAGAAGAGCTTGTGACCATGTGCACGAAATTCCTGGGCAACGACATTTTCATAGACTGAACCAAGATTGATGCTGCATATATCGTCGAGAACAGGACGGATGTTGTTTCGATAGAGCAGACCTGTAAGCAAACCCACATCGTTCAGATAGAGCTTCAGCAAGTTCTTCTGCAACGACTCACTTAATGGGAAATGAGGATTAGAGATGGCATTAACAGCTAAAGATATGCCAGATGAAATTAGATACTCAAATTCCTCTTTATACTGGTCGAAACGGTCACCCTTCTTTCCACGTATTTCCTGCGCCACAACACGCTTCTTCTTATTTTCCATCTGCGAGGGAATCATCTCGTAGATACGGCGTATGAGCAGCTTCTTGTTATGTTCTTTTTCATACTTGGAAGCATCGCTGGCATAAAGGTTGCGGATACCATCCTGTACCTCACGCACCTTCATGATATTATGTGTATCAAGGTAGGTATTGACAGCATCTGGCAGTCCACCTACCAGTAGATAGCGGCGGAAAAGGTCGAGTACATGGTTGTGATGTTCTTCCGAAAGGTTCTGGCGATTTTCATAGGACTGTCGCAGCATATTGATAGCCTCGTTTCCGAAGCCGTTGGCAATCAAGAACTCCTCGAAATCAAGCTGGAACATTTCCTTGATAGTAATGCTACCTACTGGGATAGAGGTCGTGTCTTGAAGAGCGATGCCCAGCAGACTGCCACTGGCAATATAACGATAGCGATGATCCTCACGCAGGAATTTCAACATAGTGAGATATTGTGGATAGTGTTGAATCTCATCGAGGAACACCAACGTATCATCACGATTGTTAAGCTTGTCACCTGCAACCATGCTGAGGGTCAGATAAAAGTCCTCCTTCTTATGGATGTCCTTAAATAGTTGTTCACCCTCGTCGTCCTCCACAAAGTTGATTTCTACGAAATTCGGATACAGGCGTGTACCTACTTCACGAATACTGAACGACTTGCCTATCTGACGGGCTCCTTCCAGTATTAGAATCTTGTCAGTATCAGGCTTCAAATAGTCCTCGATGTATGATGTAATCTTCCTATACAGCATGACGATTTTACACTTTTCAATTTGATTTAACAGTCAAAAACTACACTTTTCAATACGATTTTGTGCTGCAAAAATACACTTTTCAATCGAAACGACCAAATAATTGTACCAGATTCTTTAAGTAGACACGAAAAATAATTGTTAACTAAGATTTGAGATAATATATTTTGTCCTCCAAAAACAAAGGAATGCCTTTTATGCTTTATTCCGATGCCTGTTATGGGGGTAAAGGAATGCCTCCTATGCCTGTTCCCAGTATCTGTTATGGGGGTATTCCAGTATCTGTTATGTCTGATTCTAAAGGCTGTTATACCCCCATAGGAGATACTGGAATGCCCTTTTACGGATACTAGAAAGAGGTGTCATTAAGGTCATGAAGGTCATTTGTCATTAAGAGTTTGAAAATGGTGGTTTTTGATTAATAATAATATATATTATTATATATATTTTAGTAAAATCCGAAATCCTTAATGACAAATGACCTTCGTGACCTTCATGACCAGGGTGATGTAAGATGGCTGATGTAAGATGGATGATGGATGATGTCTGATGGATGATGGATGAGTAAGGATGTGACAGGATGAGCATGGAAGAGCATGGAAGAGTAAGGATGTGACAGGATGAACCAGGATGTTCATAGTTGATTTCTCGGAAAGATATATCTTTGCCATCGTCGAGAGAGATACTACCGAGCGACAGTTAGGTACCGACTAAGCAGGAGTTTCCTACCGACAAACTATGGGTTTCCTACCGACAAACTACAGCCTTCCTACGCATGGACCAGGCAAGAGATTGAAGGTTGACTCAAAGGAAAATGAGTTCTTTGACTTCATGTTACTTTTTTCCTATTTTGTTTGGTAATTACAAAATAAGTTAGTACTTTCGCAGCGATGTTTGAGAAAGAACTCAGCGAATACGAGAGCATCCGACAGGAATATCAGGTGAAGGTAGCCGACAGGATGGGACATGAGCAGTGGATGGAATATAACGAGATTCTGTTCACTGCTTATTCTTGTGCCATTGAGGGTAATTCTTTTACGGTGGATGATACGCGTATTCTTCGTGAACAGGGAATGGCAATGATTCCTGTAGGACGTTCGCTGTTGGAGTGTACGGAGATGGCTGATCACTTCCGTGCATTTGATTATATGGTAAGTCATCTGGACAGTCCGTTTGATGAGGCTTTATTGAAAGAGATTAACCGATTGGTAACAGAGCACACGCTTGCCTATCGTACACCAGAAGCGGTTGCTGGTGAATATACCACAGAGGACATGGCTGCTGGTGATACTGTTTTTGGTAATCACGAGGAACTGATTGCCCGTGTTCCGAATCTGATGGAGTCTACGGAAAGAGCCATCAACGAAGGTCAGCATCCTTTGATCGTTGCAGCGAAATGGCACGGCTATTATGAATACCTGCATCCTTTCCGTGATGGCAACGGCAGGACGGGACGTCTGCTCTCGAACTTCATTCTGTTACGTGCTGGGCATCCTTTATTAATCATCAAGTTGGAAGACCGCTCTGAATATATCTCGGCTCTCAAACAGATCCGGACAGAGGGCTCCGATGAGTTCCTGATTGCATTCTTCTTAAAGACAGCCATTAACCGTATGAAGAGCGAGCTGGCACAGAAGCGTAAGAACTCTCTTCCCACTATGTTCTTCTAGTCACAACAAAATCACATTTCCACAAGGCTTGCGAGGCAAAATTTCTTGGTTGCAGAGTTTGAAATGACTAACTTCGCAACCGAACTTAATTTTGTGGTTATGACAGATTACGAATACATGTACATGGACAAGATAGGTAAGCGGGAGGAGCGCATCAAGAATCTATCAACAGACGAGCTACTTGAGGAATTCAAGGATAAGCAGAGTGGTAATGTGTCGCTGATCAGGAATGAGATGAAGTACCGTTACAAGGAAAATATTGGCGATGACAGAATCAAAATCACTATGGCATTTAAGGAATCGTCCGTAGGCGATCAGTCATGGATAGAACACCAGGAACGGAAAGAAATGTATGGAGAAAAGAAAAAGCAGTAAAGGATATGCCGGAAAAAAGAACAATAAATCGTCGTAATGGGCAGTATGGGGCGATACCTACAGAATATGCTCATGTTCAACCACAGGCACCAGAGGTGGAGAAGGCTGTGCTGGGGGCGTTGATGATAGACAAGGATGCGTATATGGAGGTATGCGAAAAGCTGGTGCCTGAGAGTTTCTATGAACCAAGGAACCAGATGGTGTATGAAGCCATTCGCAGCCTTAACATGGAGGATTGTCCGATAGACGTCCTGACAGTGACGGACAAATTGGGAAAGATGGGCAAGCTTGATGAGGTGGGTGGTCCTGGCTATATCGCAGATTTGAGTTCGATGGTTGTCACATCAGCTAATATCGAGTATCATACCAATATAGTGGCAGAAAAGTATCTGGCCAGGCAAATGATACGCTATGTCAGTGATGTGGGGAAGAAAGTCTTTGATGAGACAAATGACATCAAAGACGTGGTGGACGAGGCGGAAAGTACGCTCTTCGAACTGTCGCAGAAGAACATCAAGAAGGAATATTCTGTGCTGTCGCCAATAGTTGATAAAGCTGTGGAGTTGGTAAAAATAGCCCATGAAAACACAGGGGCTACGACTGGTATATCAACAGGCTTTACACTACTTGACGAGAAAACATGTGGATGGCAGAACTCTGACCTGGTGATTATTGCCGGAAGACCTGCTATGGGTAAGACGGCCTTTGCCCTCTCGTTGGCAAAGAATATTGCTGCAGACCAGAAAATACCAATGGCGTTCTTCTCGCTGGAGATGTCGGATGTGCAGTTGACCAACCGGTTGATGTCGAATGCATGTAAGATAGAAGGCACGAAACTGGTAAGTGGACGTTTGGAAACCCAAGACTGGATCAAGCTGGATAATAATATAGACCTATTAAAGGAGGCCCCATTGTACATAGATGATTCGGAAGGACTGACTGTCATGGACTTGAGGTCAAAAGCTCGTAGACTGGTGAAGGAGCATGGTATCAGACTGATTATGATTGACTACCTGCAGTTGATGACTGCAAGTGGCATGAAGTATAATAGTCGTCAGGAGGAGGTGTCACTCATTTCCCGTTCGTTGAAGGGATTGGCCAAGGAACTGAATATTCCCGTATTGGCCTTGAGCCAGTTGAATCGTGGTGTAGAAGCACGTAATGGCGCAGAGGGTAAGCGTCCCCAGTTGTCCGACCTCAGAGAATCGGGAGCTATCGAGCAGGACGCTGATATGGTGATATTCCTGCATCGTCCGGAGTATTATGGTATACTGATGAGTTCTGATGGCTTGATAGACTATCATCAGAAAGCGGAGGTTATTATTTCAAAACATCGTAAAGGGGCTACAGGCATCATTATGATGGAGTTTAAGGGTGAGTATACTCGCTTTGAGAATTGCATGGATCCATCCATACGTCTGCCAACTGAGGGTGGTGAAATTATTGGGTCAAAAGTTAATGATGGCGTTCTTTTTAAGTCGGAAGAGTATGATCCGTTTAAGTTAGCAGCAATAGATGGCTATCGAGGAAGTGATTTATAGAGCAGTGGTTTTGCATCAGACGTTAGAGATGGAGTATAGTACCAGGAAGGGTAACGTGTTTACGTGCCATATCTCGGATATTACTTATTCCCGTCAATATGGAGCCATGTATATTCAGGCGTATTGTCTTGAAGTAGAAGCGGATCGTACCTTTAAGATTAGCAGAATCCAGAAAGTCAACGGTCATTCTTTCACAAGAATCTACTGGAATCAATTAGGTGATCATTTTAATAGGATATAACAAAAAGAGGTAATATGGAATGGCATATCATTTGGATCCTCGCTTTAGTAGTGATATACAATCTCTGGCGCTACTATCATCAAGAGGACGATCATACAGAGATTTATCAGGTCACTAATCAGGCGGACAATAACGAAAATTGTGAGAATAATATGGAAGAGAATATAAGTACAAGACAATTGGCTTTAAAAACCATTGAGCATATCGGGAGTGAGCCACAATACACTGAAGAGGGACGAATCCAATTTGAGTATCAGGGAGTGATATTCCTGATGGAGGCAGCAGATGACTGCCTGTTTGTGAATCTGATTTGGCCTTGGTGCCATAGCTTCTCCAAGTTCGACATAGACGAGTTGTCGCGTGTTCGCCAAGTGATAAACGAGATCAATATACGCAGTACACTTTCTGTTATCTATACATTCTCAGATTCTGATGAGGTCGCAGTACACATCAAGAAGAACTTTCTCCTTGTTCCGCAGATACCTGATTTGGAAGGCTACTTGAAAGTAACACTGGAATACTTCTTCAGAACGGCAAGAGCATTGGACTTAGAAATAGAAAGGTGCAGAATGCAAGAGTGTGAGAGACAAGTTTGAGAATAATTTCGTAACTTTGCAACGTAAAAAGCTAAAATATGGAAACAGTCAGTAATAACCGCGTTACCTTATGCCCAGACGGGAAATACCGGTGGGTCTATGAGATGAATATGCTGAAGAACCCCTCCGTCCTGTTTGACGTGTGGTGGGTGTTCGGCATCACCATCATGATCATTGCCTTGCTCTTTGTCATCATTGCCATTTTCGATGGTGATTTCGGCTGGGACTCGATAAGCGGTATGTTCTTCTCGCTGGGTATTGCGGCCGGCGTCATATTGGTGCTCAGTCTGGTGGGCTATGTAGTCTATGCTGCCATCTCGGGGTGGAAATACGTGGTGCTCTTCATCATGGACGAGAAAGAGGTGGTGCACCAGCAAATGCCTCGGGAGGTCAAGAAAGGTCAACTGATTGGTGATCTGACGATGCTGGTCGGTGCCATGGCTGGTCGTCCTGGAGTCGTCGGAACGGGTCAGTTGGCGAAGGCGCGCACGTCGATGACATCCACTCTGGCACATGTAGAACGGTTGATTCCTTGTAGATGGATGCATCTGATCAAGGTGAACCAGTTGTTTGCAAAGAATAGGGTATATGTGACAGACGAGGACTTTGATTTCGTCTATAACTTCCTTTGTACTCATTGCACAAAGGCAAAGAAAGGTTAAGGGGACTCACAGGGGGATGACCCTTTGTGAGGATAAATCTAATTACAACGCCGCCAGCGTGAAGCCGAATACGAAGAAGAGGTCTTGATGGGCAGGGTTGGCTATCAGCTCTCCGAAGATTGGCAGACCAAACTTCTTGGTTATCGCGAGGGTCTTAGTGGCACGTAGTGACAGGGTGGTGACGCTGAAACCGCTGGTGTCGTAGTATTCCGACTTCCAGGGCACTATGCCCAAGGCGGCATTCCAGTCGCAGGTGACGAAGGTGAAGGGTGCCGACACCTGGAGGTAGGAGCTGTATTCACGCTTCTCGTCGCTCTCACGATAGTCTCTGCCGGCGAAGATGGTCTGCCACGAGGCAGCCACGGGACCGAAGTCGTACTCCACGAATCCCTCGAAAACGTGACCTGTGTGGTCTTTCTTATAGTAGAAGAAGCGCTTGTCGTCTTCGTCGGTCCAGTAGTCAATGATACCAAAGGATAGCCCGCCCGTCTCATACGACAATGTCAGGTCTATCTCGTTGGGGTCGTCTTTATCGCTCAGTCCCACGCTGCCCCATGCTGAAAGGCTCAGTCCTTTCCAGCTTACGGACATCTGTGGTTGCAGTGACACGGCACCTAGTTTGAGACCACGCCAGATATAGCTGGTCACGAAGTCGGCATTAAGGTGAAACTCTACATCGCTCTGTGTTTGTGCGTTGCTGATGCTGTCGTTCTGTGCTTGTGCGTTGCCGATGCTTCCTATCAACAGGAAGACAATAATGGTAGACAGTTTCTTTCTCATAACGAGTGCAGAGTCCTATTTCAGTTGTTCAGCGATAAACTGTTCCAGTTGCTGTGCGCGAAGACCTCGACGGAGGATTTTTCCATTTTGGTCGACGACGATGGTGTGGGGGATACTGGTGATGTTGAACATCTGTGCGGCAGCATTCTCCCAGCCTTTGAGGTCGCTCATCTGCGGCCATACAATACCCAACTGGTCAGTAGCCTGTTTCCAGGCATCGCCATCCTCATCGAGGGAGATTCCCACGAAACCAAGTCCCTTGTCTTTGTATTTCTTGTAGATCTCCACCATCATTGGTGTCTCCTGTCGACAGGGACCACACCAGCTTGCCCAGAAGTCGAGGACAGTGATACGGTTTTTCCTCACCTCACTCATGATACTCATGGGAGCCCCCTCGATAGACGGCATGGTGAAGTCGTCGATGACATTCCCTTCCTCCGTCTTGGCAGCGTTGCCGATCAGTTGTTCCATCTCTTTGATGGTGCTCCGCTGACGTAGTTCCTCTGGCATCATTTTGATGAGGCGCAGACGGTCCTGGTTAGGAATCACCTCCTCTGGGAATGTGGTCAACAGGAAGTAGCCCAGCTCGTTTTTGATGTTACGCTCCGTGAAGCCGAGCACAGCCTTGGCATGACGCTGGTTGAGCTTCTCAATCTGCTCCATGGCTTTCTGCTGCTCCTCCTGTGTCGCTTTCTCATTGGCGAACACTTTCTCCGCGATATTGTTGATCTCCTTGCCAATCACCATGGTGGTGTCCGTCATGCGCTGCCACTCGTCATTGATAGCGGTGCCTCCCACGCGTGAGCCTCCGGGAGTCTTCGACAAGAGGACTTTGATGGTTCCCGGCTCGATAAAGAACGGGATATTCAGAGCCTCCTCGTTCTTACTATAGATCAGACAGAAAAACGTGGAGTCTGTCTCACCACTGAGCTCAAACTGTCCGTCCTTGACGATGATGGTGTCACGGGGAGTCCCTTGCTGAAGGTCGGTGGTCAGGAAGAGCGTGTCTCCCTGTGCGTCCTCTACCGTACCTTTGATATGGTAGGTGTTAGACTGACAGGCAGCAAGCATAATGCCTGCTGCCGCCATGATGAGTATGGATTTGATATTCATTATTTATTATATAATGTATTGACTAGAGATACTCTCGTTATTGATGACACGACGGATGGTCTCCGCAAACAAGTCGGCGACACTCAGCTGTTTCACCTTGGCACAACGCTGGGTGTAGGGGATAGAGTCAGTAAAGACGATCTCCTCCAGGGCGGAAGCCTGGACACGGTCACTGGCAGGACCGCTCATCACACAGTGGGAGGCACAGGCACGAACCGTCTTGGCACCAGCAGCCTTCATGATGTCCGCCGCCTTGGTAATCGTACCGGCTGTATCCACCATGTCGTCGATGATCACCACGTTCTTACCCTCCACATCGCCGATAATCTGCATGGAGGCTACCACATTGGCACGGGCACGTGTCTTGTTACACAGTACCAGCGGGCATCCTAAGTACTTGGCATAGGTGTTGGCGCGCTTGGAACCACCGACATCAGGAGAGGCGATGACCAGGTCGTCGAGCTTCAGGCTCTGCAGATAGGGCAGGATGACATTCGACGCATAGAGATGGTCGACAGGAACATCGAAGAAACCCTGGATCTGATCAGCATGCAGGTCCATGGTGATCACACGGTCGACACCAGCCACGGAAAGCAGGTCGGCAACCAGTTTGGCACCAATACTGACACGAGGCTTGTCCTTACGATCCTGACGTGCCCATCCGAAATAGGGGATAACGGCATTGATGGTACGCGCAGAGGCTCGTTTTGCCGCGTCAATCATCAGCAGCAACTCCATCAGGTTGTCGCTGTTGGGGAAGGTGCTCTGTACGAGGAAGATATCACGTCCACGGATGGATTCCTCAAAAGACACAGCAAACTCACCGTCAGAGAATGTGGTAATCTGCAATTCTCCAAGCGGACATCCTAAACTTTGGCAGATTTTCTCTGCGAGGTACTTTGTGGCAGTACCGGAAAACACCATGTAGTTTTTGTTTGACTTCATATTTGTTTTAGATTATCCAATTATTTTCCTTAGTTTCTCAAAATGTGTGATCAGCGCCTTGTAATCAAGTTCCTGATGGATATTGAAACGGTTCCAGAGGTCGCCGCATATCACGACACCCCCAAAGCCGAGATCCTTTGCCACCCGTATGTTGTCGATGTTCATACCCCCCAGTGCGTACACATGGCGGTCTATCAGTCCACGTCTTGCTGCCTCTTCCAACTCATTGGCAGTGAAGGAAGACTTGTTCTCGGCGAAAGTCTGACTGTCGAAGATGTTCTTCAGGAACACATAATCCATGTGGCGTTTCGCTTCCTTCAGATCTTCTATCTTCCGGCATGTGCAGCTGATCTTCCCTTTATACCCGTTGGGTATGGAGACACTGGCGTTGTCGATATGAATACCTCTCAGCTTATATTCCTCTTTCAGATAGAAATGGTCGTGGACAACGATTTTTGAGTAGTATTCGTCCGCCAGGAGTGTCAGCAGCCGCTCCGCATACATAGGGGAAGAGCCTGGCTTGTACAGATGTAGGCAATCCAGTCCCTCCTCGAAGAGCGATGTCAATATTTTGTCTTCCTCCACGAAAAACGTGGGTTGTGTCATTACGATGAGTTTCATTTCAATCTATCTCAATTCTTTTGCAAAATTAATAATTTTAATGGAATAATGCAATTTAACCACAATAAAAAGTTATCTTTGCACTCGAAAAATGATTATTCATCAAGAAAATGGATTTAAGGATACCTATTTATATTATAGAGGAGGAGAAATTACGCCACAATTTATCGCTGATACAAAAAGTGGCGGAACGGACAGGCTCAGAGTTTATCCTGGCGTTCAAAGCCTTTGCGCTATGGAAGACATTCCCCATCTTCAGGGAGTATATCCGTTCCACGACGGCAAGTTCCTTGTCAGAGGCAAAGCTTGCCCTTCATGAGTTCGGCAGCAAGGCGCATACCTTTTCTCCTGCTTATACTGACGAGGAGATAGATGAGATCGTGGCATGCTCGTCCCATCTGACCTTCAACTCGTTGTCTCAGTATGAGCGCTACCATCATCGTGCCGCTATGTGCTCGATAGGTCTGCGTGTCAATCCGGAATATTCCGAGGTGGGGACCTTGTTGTATAACCCCTGTGCCCCAGGTACCCGTTTCGGAGTCACTGCGGATAAGTTGCCGCAACAGCTCCCCTCCGACATAGAGGGCTTCCATTGCCATTGCCATTGTGAGAGTGGGGCGGATGTCTTTGAGCATACCCTCCGGCATATCGAGGAGAAGTTCTCACCATGGTTCTCGCAGTTGAAGTGGATCAACTTCGGCGGAGGACACCTGGTGACCCGTAAAGACTATGATATAGACCTGCTGGTAAGGACGATGGATGGGTTTCACCAGCGTTATCCCCATCTGAAAGTTATCTTTGAACCAGGCAGTGCCTTTGCCTGGCAGACAGGTCCGCTGGTGTCACATGTGGTGGATGTCGTGGAGGACAAAGGTATCAAGACCGCTATCCTGGATGTCAGTTTCACCTGTCACATGCCAGATTGCCTGGAGATGCCCTATTTCCCGGATGTCCGTGGAGCCGAGCATGTGGAGGAGGAAAAGGGTGACTGTGTCTATCGCTTGGGAGGTAACAGCTGTCTCGCTGGTGATTTCATGCGTGCATGGCGTTTTGACAAACCGTTGGAGATAGGGCAGGAGATCATCTTCGAGGATATGATTCACTATACGACGGTGAAGACGAATACCTTCAATGGTGTCACGCATCCGGCTATCGGCATGCTGCGCGTAGACGGACAGTTGGAAATACTCCGTAGATATGGCTATGAGGACTATCGTGACCGTATGGATTAAGTCCTATCATCCGTTTTTTTCCTCGTTTTCTTTGTCAATTCAAAAATAATACGTATCTTCGCAGTCGTTAACTAATAACATAAAGACCAGAATAATGAGAAAGCTATTGACTGTCATGGCATCTATCATGTTGGTGGCATGTGGATCCCAAACGGAAGAGGACGGACTGACACTGAACTCCAAATTTGACGGAACATGGAATATCCATGAGACTTTTGAGCGTAATAGTGACGGCTCTATCGAGTATCATGCCATCCCATGGGGCGGTCTGGTGGGCTCCATGAGGGAGCGTAACCTGCCTGTCGACTGGTCAAAATATGAGTCTCTTAGTGTGGAGTTTGCCGAACCTACCAAGGTTGGAACACAGTTGATGGTTTCTCATAAACTGAGGGTTTTCGGAAAACCCGGAATCACCTCCTTTACCTGTTATTTCGACGGACAGGATGTCAGTCAGATTGACGAGGTCGCCATCCAGTCGGCAGACAGCAGTGTCCTGAAGATCAAACGAGTGTATCTCACGCCAGGAACTTCTGTCTGGTCGTCAACACCCATATGGGAAGGTAACTGTGTCTTTGGAAACTGGGAAAACGGTTTAATCGTTGAGAAGGAGAAATTCCTGGAAGCTGAGCCAGGTGACAAGTTGGAGTTTATCTATGAGACAGACAAGAGTGATCCTACTGTGGAATATTGGCAGTTCAAGACACTCTACAATAGTACAGAAAGGGTCTTGGAAGGCAATGCCGACCAGTTGAACGAATGGGGATGTTGTAATGTAGGAGAGTCTGGCGTGCTCCGTGTCCGTCTGTCAGCGACAGATGTCAAAGAGTTGCGTAAATACGGATTGTATGTCAACGGTTATCACAATAACGTATCGAAAGTCAATCTGTTGAAGAAAGGCAATACCTCAAAAGAGTCCTACTAAATTAATAAGGTGAAAGGGGAGTTTTTTTTCAAGGAAAACAGACAAAAGAAAACTTTTTCATAAAAAAAGTGCCGAAAACTTTGTCAATTCCGAAAAAAGCATTACCTTTGCATCCGCAATCGAGAGAGATGCCTGAAGAAAATGCGGAATATCCGTGCAAGCGAGAGCAGAAAAGCTTGCTTTTATGCCGAGTGCAGCCGGATATGCCGATTGGATTTCGAAGGAATACAAGCGGAAATAGCTCAGTTGGTAGAGCACAACCTTGCCAAGGTTGGGGTCGCGGGTCCGAGTCCCGTTTTCCGCTCACTTATTGAACAAAAAAGAGCGTTAAGGAAAGGCCTTAGCGAAACAATGCCCAGGTGGCGGAATTGGTAGACGCGCACGTTTCAGGTGCGTGTGCCGCGAGGCGTGCAGGTTCG
>JBGUNO010000007.1:0-43529 GCA_045117415.1 Prevotella sp.
GGTGAAGGTCGCTTCACCCAGCCCCTCATACTAGGTTCTCTCTCGTAGAGAGAACTACGTATGGGGCTTGAAGCCTTCACCTCGGCAGCTGGTTAGAAAATAAGTTGAGTCTCTATCACTTTCGGAGGGGTTGGCTTAGGCTTGGGTCTTACATAGATACGTTGCTGGCACGCATCATAACTCTGCATGATAACACCCTGTTTCAGTCCTTTGTCGATCTGCTCCCTCAGAATCTTCTGCGTAGCAATATTCGACAATTTGCCAATTGCATTCATCAGCTCAGGCTCTGTATACACGTTCTCCACCTCCATAGCATCACTGAACAACTGTGGGACATCAAACAGCGTATGATGATTTTCCTTGCCAAGCACATACTTCGGATTGAAGGGTACCAGCTTTGAGCCATTCCCAGCTTTCTGGCGCTCCTCAGCAAGTTTCCGCTGTGCCTCATACTGCGCCTCTAACAACTGCTCTTCCGTACAGCGATAAGGAATACCCTGCTCGTTGACGGCAAACTTCAACTTGTCTGTAATGTCATACTTACGGGTTTCAATCTGTGACCAGGCAAAGATACGCTCGCTCGACTTGGAGCACTCATACACTTCGAATGCCTTGTTCTTCAGTTCCGTACCAATCCACCCACGCAGGTTACGGTCATCCAACGACTTGTTCTGGTGAAGGACACAAACCATACAGCATCGTTGCTCAGAGGCGAGGCGCATCAGACGTTCCACCACCTCCTGGGCGACGACACCATCGTTGATATCCCCCACCAAGTCACGGATACCGTCCAGGATGACCAGGTCGGGCTTATAACGACGTACCGCCGTCTCTAACAAAGGAAGGCGCTCACCATACGGCTCGCCACGGACGTTGAAGACATCGAACAGATCATTCGGGAAACGACTCTCCTCTATTCCTGTCATGGGCAGGATACGGTTCTTTAGGATGTCTTGCGTCGACTCCTCACTTTGTTCCGTATCATACCACAGCACATGCAACCTTCTCGGCTCGATCCGATCGACGGAGAGCACTTGGCTGCGGAAACAGAGAGCCATCAGGATAGAACAGACGAAGGTCTTCCCACTCTTAGCCTTTCCTGACACCCCCACCAGCTCACCACGGGCGAAACAGGGTTTATTAAACAACTTAAACAGGAATTCCACCTGTTGCAACTCACTATCAGGGAGGATGCGGTGGTGCTCCAACCGGTCGATCCTGCGCTCTTCCTCCAGAGAAAGCCCCGCCAGGGCAATCTCTCCCAAGATCAGTTTGACTGATACAAGGTTTTGTTCCATGATTGATATGTGTTGAATGATAAGTTTATTAGAAATCAATAATAAATTGATTAGTCTCTTCTCTTTTTCTTACTTTCTCGCATGAGCTTCGTTAATTTTGACGGCATCATCAGTATCAGCAACATCCAGGATGAAATGAGCAACATCCGTGAGCATCTGTATAAACTGCGCACTGCCCATGTACATTGCCAGATTCAACATAAAACGTGCAAGAACTTTTCCCGAGTGACAGAACATTTTGTGTCTTGAGAAAATGTTACCATTGAAATGGCCCATCTTCAGAATGTCGTTTTGAAACTGTGAAGGATCACCCTGCTGACACTTGATTTGCTTTTTACTTTCTTCAATGTGGCTGAGGATAATACCCGTCAGCCCATCTAAAAAATTATTTTCTGGCATCTTTCTTTACATAAATTAGTTATGATTTTTTCTTGCCACAAAGTTATATCTATTCAAAAAGTGGAATTGACGGAACTGTCAACTGGAAACCTTCTTAACCGTTAAATAATGACAAAAAATAGCAACTACCTTATAATAATCGTAATACAATGTGTATATTTGCAAGAATATGAAGGATGCATTCCTACTTCTACGCCCCCTGCAATGGTTTAAGAACGCCTTCGTGTTCGCCCCATTGTTCTTCAGCAACAACTTGCTGAACAAGGAGTATTTTATACAAACCTTATGGACGTTCCTCGCCTTCTGTCTCGTCTCCAGCAGTATCTATTGCTTCAACGACATTCATGATGTGGAGAGCGACCGGCTGCATCCGAAGAAGAAGCTACGTCCCATTGCCGCCGGGAAGATCAGTACCTGGGAAGGCTATTTCATCATGCTCCTGTGCCTGATGGGCTCTCTCCTACTCGTCACCCTCTCCCACAGTACCAACATGCCAATCCTCTATGCCCTGCTGTTGGGCTACTGGGGCATGAATATCGCCTACTGTGTCCGTCTGAAGCAATATGCCATCCTGGATGTCGCCATCATCGCCGTAGGCTTTGTGATGCGTGTGTTGGCAGGCGGTTTCACCACCGATATCTTCGTGTCAGGATGGCTCGCCCTGATGACGTTCCTGCTCGCCCTCTTCCTTGCCTTTGCCAAACGGAAGGACGACTACCGTATCTTCGAACTGACAGGTACGATGCCCCGTAAGAGCATTGCGGGTTACAACGCCCAGTTTATCGACCTCAGCGTAACGATTGTCGCCACCATCACCATGGTCTGTTACATCATCTATACCATGAATGAAGGCGTTATCGAGCGTTTCGGGTCTCCTTATATCTACTTGACAAACTTCTGGGTACTTGCCGGTCTGTTACGCTACCTGCAGAACATGCTGGTCTACCAGCGCAGCGGCAGTCCTACGAAGGTATTGGTCAAGGACCGTTTCATCCAATGCTGTATCGTAGGCTGGATCCTTTCGTATTTCGCCATCATTTACCTTTAAAGCACATCATGAGAAAAGGATTACTGCTTTTTATCATCACCTCGTTATTTGTAGCCTGTACACAGAAGCCTGAGGGTCATAAAGTGGTTGTCTGTATACCTGTTTACGGGCAGAGTCTTGCCTTAGGAGAACAAGCAGAACGTATTACCGACTTCGACTCACTGGCGAGCTATGCCAACGGGCGTATTGTCACGGAAAATCTGGACCATCATTTCGGGTATTTCGACAATGACGACCTGAAACGGATTGCCAAGAAGATAGCAGGATACCAGAAGCGCAGCTTCGAGTTGTCCATCTACACCATGGCACAACGCCTTGCAGACCAGTTGGGAGAGGACACCCTGATATGCACCTTCCCAGGTGGGCAAGGAGAGACGATGCTTAAGGATTTGGGGAAAGGCTCTGTACCCTATCAGGAATTCATGGAAAGCATTGAGACTGCCTATCAACAGGCGATGGAGAATGGCTGGAGCTTTAGGATCCCCGCCATCTGCTGGATGCAGGGAGAATCTGATCTTGAAGAATATCCTGACACTGATTATCAGCAACTCCTGCTACAAATCTGGAAAGACATGAATACTGATATTAGAAGAATAACTCATGGTGAGGATACTGTCCGCTTTATCTGTTACCAAACCAACACCCTCACAAGAGGTAGCAGATTCAATGCTAACAACTATCAATGTATCGAGACTGCCGTACCCCAGACTTTCGTGAATATGCTCCGAGACGATAAATGGTTCTGGGCAAGCGGTCCTACTTATCCCTATTCCTTTGTAGGAGAGCATATACATATTGACACAAAAGGACAGCAACATATCGGTGAACTGGCAGCTCGCTCCGCTTTGGGAATATTAAGAGACATAGAGCGAAATAAAGGTTTAATACCCATATCATTATCAACTGATAATCAAGATATTATCATTCATCTAAATATACCAAATCCTCCTTTGGTCATAGACACCACACAAGTAAGAAAAGCAGACAACTACGGATTTAGTGTCATCACCAAGGACAACCGCAATATCGCCACAGCGGCAACCTTAGAAGGCGACAGTATCAGAGTCACCTGCTCAGAGATTCCCCAGAACTGCAAAGTACGCTACGCCGTCAATGGCGATCCTCTAAAAAGCGGGAACCTCCACGGTCCCCGTGGCAATTTGCGGGATGCTGCCGGTAACTGGTGCTACCAATTCGACGAACCATTACACCCCTAATAGACTCTCAACAACATGCTAAACATCAAGAAACATATTAACGGTCATTATCTGATCCTCTTCCTCCTATGCATGCTGAACCTGCTGTTCATGCACTTCCAGTTCCTGCTGACAATAGACTTAGAGATACCCTATTTCACGACCTCCCCCATCGACAATTTCATCGCTTGTCTGTTGGATGTCACCGTACTACTTGTCTTTTTCTGGCTGATTACGCTCAGAAGACTCAAGCTCAGTCTCACACTCACCTTTTTCGTGACCCTGATATGGTCGTTCTGTAATGTGTTCTATTCCCGCTTCTTCCTACAATACCTGTCATGGTCCTCCATCGGACAAGCAGGAAACCTGACGGAAGGGATTGTCATCGACAGTATGTGGGAAGGATTCAGAATCATCGACCTCTATTACCCGATAGCGGCATGCCTCTTCTGTTGGTTATCCAGCCGCTACAAGAACCGTCTCACGACAAGAAGTCTGCGCACGACCCTTTGTCTATGGGCTGTTACCCTCTGCCTAGGACTTGCCGCCCACTCCATGTACTTCTTCCATCCATCCACAGGTTTTATGGAAGAGTTCAGGAAAACGATGTTTACAGGACCAAAGATGGATTCCATGTGGCCCAACTGGACGGTATTCCACAAGGGATTCATCCGCAAAATGGCAATAGAGCCGTTGACCCGTGGCGGGAAACTAAAGCTGACCGAGGAGCAGAAAGCAGAGATTGAGAAAGAGTATACTGACCACCACCAACGGGTCACAGGGCGGACAGCCCCGGACAATGTCAAGAATGTCATCTTCATCTTGATAGAGTCCTATCTCGCCTGCACCTCCGACCTGGTCGTTGACGGACAGGAAATCACGCCCAACCTCAATCGGTTGAGACATGACAGTGCCACCTACTACAACGGGCACGTACAACCAAACGTGTCTATCGGGGAGTCTTCCGACGGGCAACTGATCTACATGGCTGGACTGCTACCCCTGCATTCCGAGATCACTGTCAGCAAGGCAAGGGACATCACCCTCTTCGGGCTGCCCGCACAGCTCAAGAAGGCACAGCCCGACCTACAGTCCTACACCCTCATCCCCACCAACCCCAGCCTATGGGACCAACAAGCCATGACGGAGGGCTATGGCTTCGACGGTCTTTACTCATCCATTGAATACCACAAGGCATTCCATGACAATGAGGGAACCTTCCTCAGTGATGACATGGTATTCCGCTATGCGACCCAACTAGACCAATCGATGCGTCAGCCCTTCTGCTCCCTGATCCTGACCATGGACATGCATATGCCCTATACCTCCCAGATAGAGCACGGCTTCCGTCTCACAGACAAGAACCTGCCTGAGAAATACAAGAACTATCTCGTCAATTGTCATTATACGGACATTCAGATTGGGAAATACATCGATGACCTGAAGAAGAACGGACTTTACGACAACAGTCTGATTATCATCGCTTCTGATCATGACGCACACCCAGCCTACCTGGATATGGAAGGAAAGATCACCCATGAGATCCCCATCTACATCATCAATGGCGGTATTGACAATAGCAAGGCATGGGACGGTGCTTGTAATCAGTTGGACATCTACACAACCATCCTTGATATCATGGGCATAGAGAGCCCATGGCATGGGTTGGGACACACCCTTCTTCATAAGGACTACCAGGACTCCGTCACGGACAAGACACAAGAGCTGTCAGACTGGATCATCTACAGCGACTATTTTGGAAAGGGGAAAAAGTGAAAAAAGCATATGCCTTTCTACTCTTCGTCATCCTCATTGCCGTAGCGATCTGGTGGCGGGCACCCATCATCGGCACAGCATGGAGCAAGCAGACCCTTTATGTGGGACTGCTTGACGCATGGTATGGCGGTTCCACTGACGACCATGCCCATGCTTTATGGATTGATGACGACAGTACGGAAGGGGTGTTCAAAGTCAAGAAAATAGCCGATGAGGTAGGCATCCTGCCCTGCTTCGCCGTCATCGCCGACAGGATGACACCAGAAGTGGCTGACTCCCTTGCTGCCTGGCAGCGACAGGGCGCCGGTATCGTGTTACACGGCTACAGACATGAGAAATGGTGGGACTGGACGGAAGAACAAATCAAAGAAGACCTCATCCTCAGTTACCAGCGGCTGCAAGAGCAAGGATTTGACACCACCCGAGTCATCAAGATGGCAGCACCACCCCATGGATGTAACAACAGGATCATCCGACGGGTCATCCAGCATCAGGGCCTTCAGATGATATCTGGTGCCACACTGGTGAACCCCGACCGTCATGTGTTCCAGTTAGGGCGTATCCCCATCACCGTCGACACCGATACCGCCGCCATGCGCCGACTGCTACTGAAGGCATACCAGCGGAAAGGCTTCGTTATTTTCAGCACCCATTCTTCGATTCCCCCTATTTTCTCCGAAGAGAAAACACGTCATATCCTGCAAATGGCAAAGGAGATAGGGTTTGATTTTAAGTAAAAAATTAATTTTTTCATTGCATTCGCTGCTCTAAAATTTGGATAAATAACAGAAACCAATTACCTTTGTAAGCAAAATAAACGATAAACATTCAGAAAAATGGAAAGAGACGATATTCTGGCAAAAGTACAGGAAGTGTTCCGAGAGGAGTTAGAGGTAGAAGACTTGGTTCTCACTGATGAGACCACTGCTGATGATGTGGAGGAGTGGGATTCCCTCAGCCACGTACAGCTGGTAGTAGCTCTGGAAAAGGCTTTCGGCATCAAGTTCACCTCCCGTGAGATCCTGTCATGGGATAACGTGGGCGACCTCGTGGACTGCATTGCAGGGAAGATGTAAGAGGGAAGATGGATGATGTGAGATGTGAGATGGATGATGTAAGATGTGAGATGGATGATGTGAGATGGTAGTCAACTCCCTGGCATTCCTGTGGTTCTTTCTGGTGGTATTGGTGGTTTATTACCTCCTTGCCCCCAAGAAGATGCTGCAGAATCTTTTCCTGTTGGCATGTTCCTATTGGTTCTATGCCCAGGTAGACCTGAAGATGACAGGACTGCTGGCACTGCTCACATTGTTGTTCTGGGGTATCGGTCATGGTATCGGGAAAGCCATCGAACGGGAGAAAGAGCGACTCGCCTCCCGTCTCACGACACTGAGTGTCATCATAGGCATCGGTGCCTTGTTTTATTTTAAATACCTGAATTTCTTTATCGGTTCCTTTGTGGCGGCTGCCGACCTCATCGGACTTCACCTGTCATGGACCACCTCCCATATCATCGTACCCATCGGTCTGAGCTTCTTTACCTTCAAACTGATGAGTTATCCACTCGACATCTACCATGGGAAGATCAACCATGAGCGTAACCTCTTCAACTTTGCCAACTTCATCGCCTTCTTCCCGACGATCCTGTCAGGTCCTATCGACCGTCCCAAGCCCTTCTTGAAGCAACTGGCCCAGAGCCGTCTGTTTAACCCCGACAGCCTCATGACGGGATTCCGCAGGGTGTTATGGGGCATGTTCATGAAGATGTGTATTGCCGACAGACTAGACCTGTACATCAGTGCCGTATGGAATAATTTCGAGCACCACTCGGCAGTGTCCATCCTCTTCGCCTCTCTGCTCTACCCCTTCCAGATGTATGCGGATTTCAGTGGCTATAGCGAGATGGCGATTGGGGTGTCATTGATGTTAGGATTTAAGGTGGCAGAAAACTTCAAGCGTCCGTTCTTCACCATCAATATCGCCCAATATTGGAGTCGCTGGCATATGTCACTGACTTCCTGGCTGACCGACTACGTGTTCATGCCCCTGAACATCAAGTTAAGAGACTGGGGGACAAACGGCACCATTGCCGCCATCATGCTGAACATGACGTTTATCGGTATGTGGCACGGTGCCGACTGGACGTTCTTCCTCTTCGGTATCTACCATGGACTATGGTATATCCCCCTGATGGTCAGCGGACAGTTCTTTAAGAAGACAAAGATCCAACTAAACGGTCATGGACTGCCCACCGCTCCCTTCGCATGGAAAATGGTAGGCAACTATCTGGTAGTGACCTTCGGTCTGATGCTGTTCCATTCCACCAATATCAGCGAGTTCTGGGCAGTGCTCTGCCGTATCCCAGAGGCATGGAGCGGAGGACTGTTCTTCGACATGCCGACACTGGTCAATGGTGCTATCTGCTCCCTTGCCCTTATCTATGTGGATTTCCAGGAGGAATATTTCTCCAAGAAGAAAATATACTTACCCACCTGGGCTGAGCGGTGGCGTTGGGAACTGACTGTTACCGTCGAGATCCTTGCCATCCTGCTCTTCGGCATCTTCGACAACAACCAGTTTATCTATTTCCAGTTCTGAGCCATGAAGAAGTTACTTATCCATATCGCCATCATCGCTGCCTTGTTCTTCCTGTTCGACAGAGCATTAGGCTACGGACTGGGTTTCCTGTACAGTCAGTCGAATGCCACCGATGAGTACAAGATCAGCTATTCCAACGAGACAACCCGTGACCCTGTCCTTTTCTTCGGCAGCTCCCGTTGCCTGCACCACTTCGTCCCCTCCATCTTCGAAAAGGAATTGGGGAAAGATTGCTATAACACCGCCGACTGGGGCATTAAGAATATCTATTACCATTATGGACTGTTAGGCAACATCCTCACCCGTTACACCCCACAGACCATCATCTTTGAGATCCATCCCTGTGACTGGCTGCAGACACCATTCTCTGGTGTCGAGCGTGCCAATTCGCTTGCCCCCTATTGCGGCAAGAGTGAGGCATGTGACGAGATGTTGAAGCTATCTGGCAACTATTGGAAATACCAATTGTCATGGACATACCGATACACAGGCAGTTTTCCCAATTTGCTGACAGGGAAGCTGGGCTCCATGGACAGAAGTCTGAAAGGCTGGAAGCCTATGGACGGTATTTTAGACACCACAGGTATCAAGGCAGAGGAATACCCCTTCCCCGTTGATCAAGAGCGTGTTCATCTTCTTGAAAGATTCATCAAAGACTGCCAAAACAATGGTATTCAACTAATTATAGTCGAGTCTCCCATGTACATCTGTTCTCAGCAGGACGTCTTTCGGTTTGTCCATGAGCTGACCAAGAAGCACCATATCCCCTTCCTCGACCACTATCGTGACAGCGACTTTGTCGGGCATGCCGAATACTTCTTCGACTTCGGACATCTCAACCGAGAAGGGGCACAACGTTTCTCGGAGAAGTTAAGTAAAGAGCTTCGAGAAATAAGACCGGCTATCTAACCTGGCCATCAAGTCATCCACCTTAAGAATGGCAAAGAGTCTCTTTCTGACTATATCCACCAGAATACAGACGGCAAAGATCGATAGGCAGACGCCCATCACTATCAAAGCATAAATCCATTGGCTGGCATACGAGGTCATGGACAGCGTTTTCCATAGCCAGTCACGCATCAAAAGATGGTCATGTATCAGATAGACTCCGAAGGTATAAGGTGCCACGTTGACCATCAGCTTCCAGATTCCCGTCTCCGGAATCCGAAGCTGTCGGATAAAGACAAACACGGCAACAGAGAGCAGCAGAAGGATGCCATTGTAATTAAACCATAAGAGATGACCGATACCGTCATGCATACCCAGGACCATCTCAGATGCCATCGTCAACAAGGCAAGACCAAGTACTGTCATCGTCACCTTACCCATAGGGATTCTTTTCAGATGAAGGCGGATAAAACCTGCTATGAAGAACAGATACACGAAACTCCATACCGAATTACCATGAGAGATGCTGAACCGCTTTCCCAAGGGGAAATCAGGAATCACAGACAAGACCATCAAGCCCATTCCTATCAATAATGCCACATACTGTCGGTAAGACAACTGCCTGACGAGGATGGCAAGGAAAGGCGACAGGATCAACAGTCCGACATATTGTGTCACGAACCAATAGGCATCCGTACTGAGAGGAAAGAAACTCTTGCCTAATGTCACGATGCTCCATGGCTCCAAAGACAATAACAGGAACGCTGTCGTGATGACGACGGAATAGAAGGAAGCACTCACCCAGGTCCTTATTATCCTGCTCACCTTAAACTTGGTGTTAACCAGGAAGTAGCCAGAGACCAACACATACAGGTTGACTGCGATACTACCGATGACAAGAATAAGGTCGGAGAAAGTGAAATTAAACAACGACACTGGCTGCTGTAAATCAAAGGCATAGTCACTCCCGATACCATGACACATACAATGATAGATGACAATGCTAAACATTGCCCAAGTCCTCATGACTTCAAAGTTACGTTCTCTTGCCATCGTATTCTCTTATTATGAGCGACTCACCAATTCGACAAGACCAACCTCCTGCTTAAAGAAATAACCAATCAGCCGGTTTCCGAAGGCAGGGGCTGCAACGGGTTTGAACAACGGGGTGAAATCATGATCCAGCATCTCCTCATAGGCGGCATGGATATCATCCACCACATAACAAGTATGATAAGGAGTCACCCCTCGCTTCAGCATCTTCTGCATGGTCTTATTGTCCTCATAAGGCTCCACCAACTCGATATTCACCTCCCCCGGTTTACGGAGGAAACAGATACGGGTTCGCTGGGTATCATCCTGGATGATCTCACCTGCCTCATAGCCCAACAACTGGAAGGATGCTGCCGTCTTGGCGATGTCATCCGTCACATATCCTATATGCTCTAATTTACAGTCCATTGGTTTACTTAATTTATTTATTTTTCATCTTTCATCTTTCATTTTTCATCTTTCATCTTGTATATAGCACTCACGAGCCTCATAGGTCTCCACGTCCAATACATACTGTGCCGTAGGAGAGCCAGCAACTGGTGTGAAGCCCAGATGAGGATAATGATCCTCCACCATCTTATTCTTTGGCGTAGGTAGGTATTCTCCGACAATGCGCTTATAGCCTTTTGCCCTCGCCTCTTCCACCATCGTGTTCAGCGTGAAGTTCTCCATGCCACGTTTCAGTACCCGACAACTCATAAACCAGGTATCCACAAACAAGGTATCGGTATCCTGTTCCTTCATGATAATCACCGCTATCAGTCCATTATCCCCAAACTTATCCTCTAAGGTAAAGCTCAGGTCTATCACCTTCGGGTCTGCCGCCATTGCCTCTATGTCCGCCTCCGTATAACGGATAGTACGAAGATTGAACTGGTTGCTACGTTGTGACAACTGGGCGACACGTGGGGTATTGAACTTCGTGAACCCGCTCACCTTGGATATCATATTCAGCGACTTCAGGAAATCCGCCTCATTGGTAAACGTCTTACTGAGCGACACCCTTTTCGCCTCGACCTGATACTGCTTGGTACGGTCCTTGTCGGCTCCGCTATAGGAAGCTGTCTCGAAAAGATTCAAGGAATACAGGTATTCCAGGTACTCCCCAGGATCCTCCGGCAGCTCCGGCACCGTGATATCAGGGATATTCTCCCGTACGATATTCCGCTCGAAGGGATTGTCATCCAAGAACACCATCGAGTCAAAACCGATATTTAAGATCTGCTGGATGGCACGGATATTATCTACTTTTGTTTCCCAGTTAGCCATAAACACAGCGATATCCTCTAGTTTCAGTATCATATCCGGGTGCTTCTCAAAAGGCTCCTTCGCCGTCTCCTCATTATTCTTGGAGGCGACACAGATGATGATTCCCCGTGCCTTCAGTTTCTTGACCCACATCTGGAACTCCGTAAATGCCTTGCCGATACCTAAGCCGTGACCGAGTTGAATACCCTCCAGTCCGTCATCACCGATAACACCGCCCCAGACAGTATTGTCGAGGTCCAGGATCAGGCATTTCTTGAACTGTCCCTTGATAGCGCCCACGATATCCATCACCCTGGAGGCGACATAGGGCAACGCATCCATACTGAGTATCATCTCCGTACTCACATAGACATTAGAGGCAAACATCATGTCACGCCCTAACTTATTCTGCAGTCCTGCGATGTCACATATAAAAAGATTGGCATACTGTTGGGAGAGGTTCATCAGTTCAAAGTTCAACTTTCTAACTTGAAACGTGAAACTTGAAACCACCTTGTTGGCATAACTGCCGAACACTGTATCCTCTATCTCCGGATAGTTGAAACAGATGATCTTCTTGTTGGCAAGCTGGGGACTCTGGCAGAGGGTTGTCACAAAATCCAGCCGGTCATCCGCCAATGCACATTGCTTCTCCACAGACAAAAGACTATGATGCTCACATAGCTTATGGGTGGACTGAAAGATGATCAGGATATCAGGGTCAAAGGCATATAACTCACTGGTCGTATCCAGTAGCTGTCGCTCCACCTGACTATATTCTCCCTCGTAAAACTCGACTGCCAGCCGTCTGGCAGCAGCCTCACCAAGAATGGCGGTAGACAATAGCTGTGTTGCCGTATCACCTAACAAGGCAATCTTTGTCCGAGGACCCGCCACTGGCTCTTTCGCCAGTTTCTTAAGTTCTTTCAGTGTATGCATGGCTCTATACTTTTTATTGCAAAAATAAATAAAATCGAGCGCAATACAAAATAATTATATCTTTTTTTGTACTCCAAACAGATATTTCGCCAAGAAAGGACTGAGGCGAAGGATGTAACTAACCATCAAACAACAGGCTAACACGACCAAAGCCTCTCCTATCACCACACCGATTTCAATCCACTTGCTATTGTAAGTCAGCAACTGTCGGTTATACGACAGCAGCGACTCTGGTAGGAAGAAGAAATGAAGGAGATAGATGTCCAAGGTACGAGTACCGACATACTGTAAGCTACGTCCTAGGATCCGCTCTTTCGTAAACCACGAGGCGAAATAGCGGAAGAAGGTGAAGACCATCACCATGCCACAGATGCCACTCAGCGCAAAGCTGGTATAGACCCAGCACCAATAGTCGGTACGGGGCAGACTTGCCATCAGGGCAAAGAGAACGATCACGGTGAAGAACACCTCACGACGATTAGTCCACTCTATGAATTGGTTGAAATATTTCTTCACCCGTGTTCCTAAGAAGAAAAAGAGATAGTAACGCCAAGTGACAAAACTCAGGAATCCCAATATGTCACGTCCCCACCCCAGATTACCTGCTACCCTACTGTAATACACATCATACCAACTGGCTGAGGCAGAAATGACTAGCGCCGTCAACAGCATCCACCTGTCCGTATATTTCGAGTGTCTAAAGGCAAGTGATGACAGGATATATAAGCAAAAGAAGATAAATAGGGCAAAGGTAAACCAATACCCTCCCTTAAAAGCCCCTAACTGATGGAAGAAATTGGCACGCTCATGCAAGGCAAGGAAAATAAAGGTCGGGACGATCTGCACCATGAATTTATTCTGAATGACTTGGCGTACCGTCGTTTTATCCCAGACTCTTGTCGCTTGATAGAACAGCCAACCGCTGATCATGAAGAAACAGGGCAGACGCAACAGAAATAACACATCATTGAAAGCAATGAAGTATTCCCCAAAACAAAAAAAACAGACATGGGAATAGACCACGAGAATCATAGTGAATCCCCGCATCGCATCGATATACTCTATCCGTTTCTGTGCCATTCCAATGCAAAGATAAAAAAAGTTTATAGTTTATAGTTTATAGTTTATAGTTTTTTTGTATTTTTGCAGATAACAATTAAAAACAAAGACAAAGATGGCTAAATACGATTATCTGATTGTTGGAGCAGGACTCTTCGGCTCAACCTTCGCTTATTGCGCCAAGCAACAAGGAAAAAAATGTTTGGTAATTGACAAACGCCCCCATCTGGGCGGTAATCTATACTGTGAGAAGATGGCAGGTATCAACGTTCACAAATACGGTCCGCATATCTTCCATACCTCTAATAAGAAGGTGTGGAACTTCGTCAATTCCATCGTGGAGTTCAACCGCTTTACAGAGTCTCCCGTTGCCATCTACAAGGGAAAGGCTTATAATCTGCCTTTCAACATGAATACCTTCTCACAGATGTGGGGAGTCATCACGCCTGAAGAGGCAAAGAAGAAGATAGAAGAACAGAAGTCGGAAGCGGTGGCAGCTATGAAGGCTGATGGAATTACGGAGCCACGGAACTTGGAGGAGCAAGCCTTGCTTTTGGTGGGAAGAGATATCTATGAGCGGCTGATCAAAGGATATACCGAGAAACAATGGGGGCGCAAATGCACAGAGCTTCCTCCCTTCATCATCAAACGACTGCCCGTTCGCTTTGTCTATGACAACAACTACTTCAACGACTCCTATCAGGGAGTTCCCATCGGTGGCTATAACAAGCTCATCGACGGTTTACTGGAGGGTATCGACACACAGGTAAACGTCGACTTCTTTGCCAACAGGGAAGAACTGGAGGCTCTTGCTGACAATATCGTATTCACGGGCAGGATAGATGAGTTCTATGACTTCCGATTCGGTAAACTGGACTACCGAACCGTTCGATTTGAGACGGAGACACTCAACACCTCTAATTATCAAGGGTTGGCACAGATTAACTACACTGAGGCGGAGATTCCCTATACCCGTATCATCGAGCACAAGCATTTCGAATCCTTCGCCGCAGAGGTTGACAAGAATCCACAGACGGTCATCAGCCGGGAGTACTCAGTAGAATGGAAAGAGGGACTGGAGCCTTACTACCCCATCAATGATGAGAAGAACAGTGGGTTATACCAAAAATACGAGACACTTGCCCAGCAAGAAGCCCATGTCATCTTCGGCGGTCGCCTTGCCGAATACAAATACTACGATATGGCACCTATCGTAGAGAAGGTACTAGGAATTTTTAATCTTTAATCTTTCATTTTAAGAAGTTGTCTTTGGCATCCTTGTAATGATCCGTCTTATAGAAGAGACGGAAGATACCATATGACTTCAATCGGTTCCACATCGCTTTCGCCAAAGAACTCTCCTTGAAGGAACTGTAACTGGTAATCACCCGACACCGCTTGTCATAGACGAACTTGATCTTACCATATTTCTTCATCGCCAGTGCCATGGAGCCATCCTCACCACGCAGCAGCTCCACGCGATAGCCTTCCTTTTTAGCATACTCAGCATAGAAGCCGAAAGCCATCCCTCGTACACTCAATTCCGGACGATTGATACTTTGGATTCTCAGATAGATATCACGGCAGAACTCATAGACTTTCAATCCGAATGTGGAAAAACGCTCGTTAGGATAAAAGCTCCACAGAGAAGCCACCGCTGAGACCCCCGGTTGCATCAGATGGTCTATCATCACCTCAAAATAATGAGGAGGATAGATAGTGTCGGAGTCTATACACATATAGAACATACCTTTCGACTGATCCAAGCCACACTGACGGGCATAGCCACAAGTATGCTGGTGCTCTGTGTAATAGGGGATGCCAGCTTCCTGGTATATTTCCGCAGTCCTATCCTTAGACTCATTATCCACTCCGATAAACTCCACCGGATACTTACACTGGATATCACTCAGAGACCACAAGCACGCCGGAAGATGCTTCTCCTCGTTATAGGCGACAATGACGATAGAGGCAACAGGCTCCTTGCTTTGCAATTTGGCAAGCCTCTCACGTATCCCATCCATCACATCTTGAGGGACGTCATCATAAGATTTCTCATAGATGGTCAGATATTTGTCATACCATTCTGACATAACTTTTCGTTTTTTTAGGTTTATGATGCAAAGATACGAAAAAGTGAGTAAAATGCCAAATTTATTAGAGCATTTTCGAACGTGAGTATTTTCGGCAAAGCCAAAGATACAAAAAAGTTTATAGATTATAGATGATAGTTTATAGTTTTTTTTGTAATTTTTTGCTCCCTGGAGCAGGAAATTACTCCGTCTCGGCAAAAAAAGAAACTCGTTTCTTTGTTTTGCGCTCGACTTTTCGTAATTTTGTAACATGAACGATAGAGTCAATTGGATGGACTGGGCAAAATTTCTAGCCGTAGCATTTGTCATCCCTGTCCATATACCTCACGCATTAGGCGACCAGCCCGTCACCTGGTTTGAGGTATTCCTCCTTGCCTGTCTGATGTTCAACGCCGGCTATTTGAAGAAGGAGCGTACCCATCTGAAAGAAGAAGTCAAGAAATACGGATATCAGTTAGGGATCCCCTATATCATCTACAACATCCTGTTCCTCCCCTATTGGTTTACCAAATTCTACATGGAACATGGAAGCATGCCCTCCCTTGAGGATGTCATGCGCCCCATCTACGGAGCCCTCCTCTTACAAGCCAACAACAGTTTTGCTGAAGAACTGAATCCCGTCACTTGGTTTATCGCTGCCTTGTTCATCATGCATCTGCTACTGGATCTAAGTCTTAAAATAAAACATGGATCATGGCTGATGGGAGGACTCTGTATAGCAGGCATGGGCATCTATGTTGCCCACAAAGCCGGCTATGTCCCTGCACATTTTGTTGTCATCGGTATTGCGAAATCCCTGGTATTCTATTACATGGGATTCCTCTGCCGAAAGTACCATGCCTTTGAGACCTGCAACTTCAAAAAAGACCTCGGCTGCTTTGTCATCACCTTGATTTTAAGTATCATCCTCTTCGACTATCATGCAGGCTGCGAGGAGGACTTTACGGAGCATATGCTGTCCTACTTCCCCGCCGTCCTCTTCGGGCTCCTTGCCTTCATCTATTTCTGCAAGATGCTTGACAGCATCCACTCCAACATCGTGGTGAACTACTCCAATGGTACGATGGCATTCATCGGGCTCCATTGGATGATGGTGGGACTTATCCGCTACGGCATCCTCAAGCCCGTCTTCCATGTATCGACAGACTATATCTACACACCGCTGGAGGCATACGCCCTGGGATTTCTGGTCACACTTCTCTTCTACCCCCTCATCCTCTTCTTCCAGGCGAAAATGCCCTGGATGTTAGGAAAGAGAGGTTAACCTCTCAAAGAGTTCTTTCCACATCGGCATGATCTTTTCCGCAGAAAAGCGCTGAGAAGACAGAACCGCCTTCTTCCCCATACATTGACGTAAGTTCTCATCTTCTATCAATTGACAAACGCGGTCAGCAAATGCCTGACGATTATGCATAGGAATCAAAAAACCATCTTCGCCATCTGAGATAATACTGGCAGGGCCATAAGGGCTATCATAGGAAACAACTGGCAAGCCACAACTCATCGCCTCAGGAATGACCAAGCCAAACGGTTCATAAAGAGAGGTCAAAACAAAAATACTACTATTACGATAGGCATCCATGATTTGAGCTGTAGACTTATGTATCTCTATATTGATATTCAGGGCATCCGCTTCCTGTTTATACTTCTCCCATAGTGCTCCGTCACCATACAAATCTAACTTCCAGTCAGGGAACTTAGGATGTATCTGCTGCCATATACTGATTAACTCACCTATATTCTTCTGCTCCTCGAACCTGCCTACAAAAAGGACACGTTTTGCCATACAATCGCTATATAGATTCGTATCATTCAGATGCACTATATTGGGAATGACATGAACATGTTTGCTCACTCGTCGCCAATCCTCGGCATCCCCATCTGTCAATGTCACAACAGCCTCTGCTTTACCAATCCAGTAATTGTTTATCCGTTTCTGAACCTGATGTAACATAGAATCAGGATGTATGAAATTGATATGAGACTCTACGACCAAAGGTGTCCGTCCCTTGACCTTCAATAGCCGTCTGACATGATGAGCCGACGTACACACCAAGACATCTGGCTGAATCATAGTCAATGCCTGAAGCAATTTAGTATCATATTCCCGAAACATCCGCCGACGAACCCACTGACGACGAAATAATCCATAACGATATTGCGTATGGAATCGAATATTCATATCTATAAAATGAACACGCTCATCCAGATGATAAGGAACACTATGTAATCCTTGATCGGAAGTGATGATATACACTTCCTCCCCACATTCACGAGCCAAATAGTTCATCTTATCTACCAGAATGCGTTCTATCCCACCCACAACGGCTAATGACGAATATAAATAAACTATTTTCATTGTTCCTATCATTTTAAATCTTTTTTATTTCATGCAACCCATTAAAAAGCATTGCTATTCTATATGCCATTCTATTTATACCATCATAATGACGACGGAATAAGCGAAAACGTATTAGATAACGGAAGGGCAAATAAAGTAACATCTCATAGATTACGAGTATCATCCTACCATTCCTTATAGTATATCTAAGAAGCCTGTTTCTCAACTGTACAACACCATCAAGCACCTCCCTTGTCACATGTTTGTCCTTGTCCGTTATATCAAGCATCTGTATCAGGTGAAAAACAACATAACATGTGTATGACACGATATGGCGTGAATCAAAAGAATTCAACAACTCGTCAACAATTCTGATTCTATGTGGCAGGCTTCTTGACGGACATTCTTTCTGTTTTTCTATAATGGAGCCAGAGTTAACCTCATAATAGTATGTCTTATCTGGGATAAATTGGAAGCAATCTACATGACGAAAGAGTTGATCTGTCCACATGTTATCCTCATGTAACAAGCCTTGACAGAAAGAAAGTCTCCATTCTTCTATCATCGAGCGTTTAATGAGCGTATTCCACGCCATTACAGGCATCTCACACATATATAATAGACTCAGCAACGTATCATTGTCAATCGGCTCCACAGGAATGTTATTCACATTTATCATACCTATACTACCAAAATGATTACCTTTTACGACTTGAACTTCCGGGTTCTTTTTGACAACATCTGTCAGTCTCTGTAAACAATCATCCGTGATATAGTCATCAGAATCGATAAAAAACAGATAGTCACCCTGTGCCATTTTCATACCCGTATTACGAGCAGCAGAGAGTCCTAAATTCTGCTTATGACATGTTGTATGGAAAGTAATGGGACCATCATAACCATCCAGCAGCCGTTTGACAATATCCATACTGTCGTCTGGTGAGCAATCATCCACCAGAATACATTCCATAGCAATATCACCTTGCTGTTGCATGACAGAACGCAAGCATCTCTCAATATACTTACTTACCCTGTAAACAGGTATAATAATAGATACAAACGGCTTTCCCATCTTCATTGCAAACTCATATCAGGTGTCTGACTTTACCAACGGCTTTCACCAATTCCACAACTACCCATGCGGGCATCTTACCCAGTAGCCATCCTAACACATGTCGTACCTTTCCGTGACTAAAACTCATTATTTCCCTCAGGCTGGCAGGATGGCTCATCATGGCTTTCAGTTCCATTTTAGAAAATGATGGAACAATTCTCTGGCTATTTCTCAAAATGTGGCATAACATATAGAAATCAGTCATTAGTACATGCTGGCAACGTTCCGGCTGATACCTCTTGTTCATTGTTTTAGCACACTGTCGTTTCATATAATCGACTGTCGAGATATTCCGCAAGACCTCCTCCTTACTGATTTGCTCACGATGCTGATAATTACTCAATGAGTCATAATGACACATATAGTGATAAGTGATGTCAGGCAGAAGCACAGCTTTGTGGCAAAGAGTCACTAAGTCAAAAGTAAATGCCATATCCTCCCAATAGTCAGTATCAATAAATCGCAAGCGAGCTTTACGTAGCATTTCCACATCCACTATATAATTCCATATAGTGGTTTGCAAGCCACCATATCTGCGATATGCATACGTTGCCAAACTATCTTCTCCTGCCAATTCCAAAAAAGGGTATTTACATATTTCAAGAACCCTGTCTTGATTGTATGTCTCAATTTTGTCATATGATCCATAGACGATGTCTGCGCCTGTGCGCTGCTGGTGTTCCATCAGCAATGCAATCGTATTGGATTCCATCAAATCATCGGCATCCAAGAAATAAAGGAATCGTCCTTGTGCCTCATCAATGATTTTGTTACGGGCGACACCTGGTCCCATATTTTGAGTCAGATTCAAAATACGGATATCCTTCCCACGAGAATGAGTCTGTTGAAGTTCTTTGACGATGGTCATCGAAGAATCCGTCCCACAGTCATCCACTATCAGGAATTCGATACTCTCGAATGACTGAGCCAATGCAGAATCTACTGTCTGTCGGATATATTTCTCCGCATTGTATACCGGAATCCCAATCGTCACGTCATATTTCATGTGACAAAAATACAAAATAATTTGGTATTCTCAAACTATTTCAGTAATTTTGCATAAATATAATTTCATCGTATGGCAGATAAAACTCTTAAAATAGTCTACATCACCCCTTCTATTCACACTGCTGATGGAGCCGCACGTGTGTTGACTATGAAAGCGAACTATTTCGCAGAGCATTTTGGCTACGATATTACTATCCTCCTGACAGAAGGGAAAGGGCTTCCTTTTTTCTATCATGTGTCGGAGAAAATCAACATCATCAATTACGACCTGAACTTCGAACAGCTTTGGAACTGTCCTTTCTGGAAAAAGTTCTTCATCTATATCCCCAAACAGATCCGATATAGAAGACTGGTCAGGAAAGACCTCATGCGTATTCGACCCGACATCACCATTAGTCTGCTACGCCGTGAGATTAACTTCCTAAACAACATTAAAGACGGAAGTAAGAAAATTGGAGAGATTCATGTCCACCGCGACAACTATCGCAATTTCAAAGACGAGAAGAGTAATTTCGTCATGAACTTTTTTGCCAAGTTCTGGTCAAGACAATTGTTGAATAACTTAAAGAAACTTGATTGTTTTGTGGTACTGACCGACAAGGATCGGGAATCGTGGGTTGAGTTAGATAATGTAGTAACCATTCCCAACCCATCCCCCTTTATGCCATCAGCCGTCAGTCCGTTGACAGAGAAACGGGTTATTGCCGTGGCACGCTATTCCCACGAAAAAGGAATTGACTTGCTTTTACGGGCATGGTCGCTGGTGGAAAAAAGAACGGAGGAATGGCGGTTAGAAGTATTCGGCGACGGTGACACGACAGCTTTCAATGCTTTGATTGACCAATTGGGTATTGACCGTAGCCGTTGCCGATTAAACGGACGTACCAGCGATATAGAGCAAGAATACCTGAAGAGTTCCATTGCCGTATGTAGTTCTCGCTTTGAGGGATTTGGAATGATTATTATTGAGGCAATGGCATGTGGTTTGGCTGTCGCCTCATTTGATTGTCCATGGGGACCACAATCTATCATTAAAGATGGAGAAGATGGATTACTTGTTGAAAATGGAAAAATCGACAAATTAGCAGACGCAATTGTAACATTGTCAAATGACAAGGACAAACGCGAGGCTATAGCAAAGAATGCCGTCCAAAGTGTTAAACGATTTCAGATGGACATGATTGCCGATCAGTGGAAGAAACTATTCAAATCTGTTATCAATAATTGATTCTAGAGTTCAGAAGTGAAAAGTCTTTCCCATTTTTTCATAATCTGTTCTTTATCGTATTTTTTCACAGCTTCCCGAGCTCTCTTTCCCATAGCAATTCGTTCAGAGGGATGCTCTATCATCCATAACATCGCATTTGCCAGACTTTGAACATCTCCATTTTTGACCAACAGACCGGTTCTTTGGTGTTCAATGATTTCTTCTGGACCATAATCACATCTATAAGCGACACAAGGAATTTCGCATGACATCGCTTCCAGCATTACCATGCCTAATCCCTCATGGTGAGAAGTTAGCACATAAAAATCACTTTTCTGGTATTCTTCATAGATATTTGATGTTGGGGGCAAAACAAGCACCCTGTT
This sequence comes from Prevotella sp., assembly GCA_045117415.1. Classification (GTDB taxonomy): domain Bacteria; phylum Bacteroidota; class Bacteroidia; order Bacteroidales; family Bacteroidaceae; genus Prevotella. Next base: position 21,652 of record JBGUNO010000007.1, read on the forward strand.
CTCCAGCCCCTTATTTCCTATCTGTTTTCGAAGTTCACCCTCACGACTTCCTTTTCCAAAAATAGCAACATGCCAATTAGGGCATTTGTCAGCAATCAAAGAAAAAGCATCTACCAGCATATCATATCCTTTTACTGGTTCTAAGCGACCCGCAGAAATTATACGACACATTTCCTTCTCATCCTTTTTATCTTTTAAGTTTGGGAAATACGATAAAGGATTGGGAATGACTTCAGTTCGAGAAATATGTTTCCTCCATTCTTTTGCATCTCCTTCTGTCAAGCAGACAACAAGATCAAACCCTTTCATATTACGATAAAAACTCTTATCATAGATATGTGCCATTAATCGAACTAAGGAATGAGACTGGTGAGTATATTCTTTACCAATAGAGAAACAAGTCTCATGCGATTCCATGATTAATTTAGCATTTCCAGAAACTTGAGCAATTTGTTTCGCTACTTCCATGGAATATGCTGTCGTAATAATAATATTAGGGGAAAAATCATCTACCACGTTCTTTAGTCTTTTAGCAAAAAGACGTCTCTGTTTTCTATATTTAATAAATTTACGAATTGGTGAGAGATGACTATATATATAAAACACCGTATCTATATCTACTACATGAATATTAGCATGTAGCGGAAATGCCACTGGATGTTCGCCTTGCTCATATGTAACCAAAGTTATTGTAAAACCATGATCTGCTAACCAATTGATTTTTTCACTCACAACTCGCTCGGTTCCAGCCATTAAAGCCATTGATCTTAATATATATAGAATTCTCATGATTCAAATACCTGATTTATTTATTATTACTTAAATTTTGCAATATAATTCTGGTACAAAGTTTACACAAATATGCCAAAATCGTCGACAGTAAGAGACCGAATGGCAATAAGATCCATGGATTTCCATTTCTCCACAAAGCAATAAGTGACCATAAAATAAACTCATGTACAAGATATATTTCTAGTGAATAAACACCCAAAAAAGATATTGAGTTATATATGCCTTTAGGAATCTTCTCAAGAAAACGAACAAAAACCATAATTAACGCAGGCACTCCCATCGTCAAGGACAAAAACAAGCATGCTTGTTCCACCTCCATAAATGATGCTGTCATTCCCTTCTTCTCGATTAACTTTAAGAAGACTGCTGTTAATAAGAACAAGAATGAAAAACAAATTCGTTTCCCAATTATATTTCTATTGATTGATACAAAAATGCCATAAGCAAAAACTGGCAATCTTTCTAGTGTCCAAGAAACAACTCCAACTGGAGACTCCCAATTTAATCCCACAAGGGGTCTCAATGTCAACTCATTAAGAAAGAATAGCACAACGAGACACAGGAAACTAAATAGCCGCCATTCACGTAATAAATAATATAAAATAGGGAATATTAAATAAAATATGATAATCGTTGGGATAAACCACAAATCCAAACTAGCCAAAGCCCATATACTGAGAGTGATATCCTTCGAATAATTAACAACTATCACTCCCAATAATATAGAAACAAGATATTTAAGAGAGCCACAAAATATACAGCTAGGAACTAGGCGCATAAATCGTCGTTTATAATAGTCTTTTATAGAATTCTTCTCTAGAGAATTCACTAACCCCATACCTGACAAAAACAGAAACACGTCTACTCCCCAGTGACCATAGTTGTGAAATAAATTAAAAGGAAATACACTGGTAAAATATTGATGGAACAGCATGATGAATACCATCGATAGACCCATAATTGCTGACCTGTTTACAGATACTAACTCCAAAAATGATTGTTGAACACCAGTTTTCATAATATCTTTTTACAAAAAATCGAATAACTGTTTCCATTGCACTGCGACATACTCCAAACTATAACGTTGCACATCCTGTTTGGCAGAAGTTCCCATTCTCACACATAAAGCTGGATCATTCGCCAGGAATAGTATTCCTTTTGCCAAGGCTGATGGGTCGCCATTCTCTGCCAAAAGACCATTCTCTCCATCCTTGATGATTGACCGAGGTCCCCACGGACAATCAAAGGCGACGACAGGAAGCCCGCATGCCATTGCCTCAACGATGACCATGCCAAAACCCTCAAAACGCGAGCTAAGGACAAAGAGGCTGCTATGGCAGTATTCATACTCGACATCATTGGTACGACCATTCAACCGGCAGCGGCGCTGGTCTATTCCTAACTCATCCATCAGTTTCTTATAGGAAGTGGTATCACCATCACCATAGATGTCCAGACACCAGTCAGCACATTGCTTCTCCACCTCAGCCCATGCTTGTAAAAGCAAGTCAATTCCTTTTTCGTGGGAATAGCGCGCCACAGCGATGACTCGTTTCTCTGTCAATGGACTAACAGATTCTGGCACAAAAGACAAAGGATCTGGAATAACTTCCACGTGCTCCAGCTCCGTCCATGCCTCCCGATCCTTTTCTGTTAGCACCACTAGTCTATCTAGTTTCCTCAGATGCCCAACCAAATTATCTGACCAGAACCTGGCAAAGAGACTCTTCAACAGATTGTTCTCCTCTGTCTTAAAGTTACGGTAGTTAGCACGATTGACATGCAGTTCACCTATTTTCTTACTTCCATCTTTGATCTCATTGAGGAAATTGATCTCCCGTCGCAACGTACTAATAGTAATATTCGGACGAATACGCATGAGCTCTTCCGTCAGTGCCCTCTTATATTGACGCTGCTTCTTGAGATAGACCCATATCTTTTTAGCAAAAGAACACTTCCACAACTCCTCGAAATTGATATCTAGATGAATGACCTTAATCTTATCGGATAAAGGGTAAAACAAAGGTTTGCCTTTTCCTTCCGTCAAAATAATCGTAATATCATATCCGAATTGCTCTGCAAAATAATTTGCTTTCACTGTCAAAGCGCGCTCCACTCCTCCTGCCATATAAAGGGCGGGAGTCACATAGACCAATTTGAGTGGAGCGTCCCCCATATATCATCCACTATTTCTGATAGAAGTCAGCATACCACTCGGCAAAGGCACGAAGACCGTCACGGAGGGAGGTGGAAGGCTTATAGCCATAGTCACGTTCCAAGGCACTGGTATCGGCATAGGTCACGGGGACATCACCTGGCTGCATGGGCACCAGTTTCTTATGTGCCTCGAAATCATAGTCCTCAGGAAGAACCTTGGCACGAATCAGTTCCTGTTGGAGGATATCCACAAAGGTCAACAGGTTCTCAGGCTGGTTATTACCGATATTATAGACGGCATACGGAGGTATGGGTAATCCGTCCTCACCCACCTTTTTCTCGGGGGCACCCTGCATGATACGAACGACACCCTCCACGATATCATCCACGTAAGTGAAGTCACGCTTACAGTTTCCGAAGTTGAAGATCTGGATGGTCTCCCCCTTCACCAGTTTGTTGGTAAAACCGAAATATGCCATATCAGGACGACCGGCAGGACCATAGACGGTGAAGAAACGAAGTCCTGTGGATGGGATGTTATAGAGTTTAGAGTAGGCATGCGCCATCAGCTCGTTACTCTTCTTCGTTGCCGCATAGAGGGATACGGGGTTATCCACCTTGTCATCCGTAGAATACGGGATCTTCTTATTGGAGCCATAGACACTCGACGACGAAGCATAGACCAGATGTTCCACAGGATAGTGGCGGCAAGCCTCCAAGATGTTATAGAAACCAATCAAGTTGGACTGGATATAAGCATCAGGGTTCGTGATGGAATAGCGGACACCAGCCTGAGCGGCGAGGTTGACGACCACTGCAGGATGATATTTCTCAAAGATGTCATCAATGGTCGCCTTGTCGGCGATATCACCTTTGATAAAGTGAAAAGACCCACCTAAATCCTCCCTGTTAAGGGAGGACTTTTCTGGCTCTCCCCCTAAACAGGGGGAGTTGGAGAGGGTCTTCAACTCCTTCAATCTCCATTCCTTAAGCGACACATCATAATAGTCGTTCATATTATCGATACCAATGATGGTGGCATCCTTCACATCCTTGAACAAGCGTTTCACTAAGTTACTGCCAACAAAACCAGCAGCACCGGTGACCAAAATGGTCTTTCCATTTAAATCTATTTTCTGCATATATTCATTATTTTTCAGTAAAATTACAACAAATATTTTGAATTATCATGATTTAGTCATTATTTAAACACCACATCCACCACTTTCTGCATCTGGTATTTCCATTGCAGGGGTTCTACCGTCTTACGAATCTCCTCGGGCTTCATGTTAAAATCAGCCATAAAGTCAATAATCTGTTGGATATTAATCGGAGACTCATCGGCAGGTGCCTTGATAATATAAGGTTGATGGTCAAAATCACTGTCCTGCTCGCTATAGATGAAGGGGATACCACGAGTGGCATACTCTCGGTTCTTCAGCGTCTTGATCACAGTAATACCACTACGATGACGACCCAAAGACCCAATGGCGAACTGGCTCTGGTTGAAAATATCGTCTAACTGTTGGCCAAACAGTGTACCATGGAAAATAATTTTGTCTTTGATAAAAGGATACCTATCTAGCAAGGGAGTAAAATAGGTCTTCATATGGAAGGGATGAACTCCACCGACGATATGGAAATAGACATCAGGATGACGGCTGATGGTTGATGGCTGATGGTTGTAATATTCTCCAATACCTGCTACCACACGATCAAAGGCATGCCAGCGGTTCACTTCAGCGACTCCGATCAAATGAAAGGAAGATGGCTGATGGCTGATGGCTGATGGCTGATGTAGGGGGATGCTGTCAAAGTCGACACCATTACTGATATTGATAGTGCGCTGTCCGAAGATCTCCTGTGCGTCAGAGAAGGTGACCATGGCGTCCATATACTTATAAAGATGTCGACGGAAACATTTGTCAAGCTTAAATTCCAACAGCATGTCCCATCTTGTGTGCCTATTATATTCTTGATCATATGGATATGTCGGAATCTCCGTCACCGCATGGATGCCAGCCTTGCGCAATTTCTTAAAGAAACGAATCAGACAAGGATTGGCATTCATGAAACAACGGGCATAAACCAACTGTATTCCCTCACGGATACAATAGTTATAGATACAGTCATAGCTCATCCGTTGGCGAATTGCCGCCCACTTTCCTGTCCCATAGTCCTTGATGACCTGTCCGTCCACAAACCGGCAGCGATGACCTTCTGGAGAGAAGTCATAATAGCACAGACGCGTATCATAGCCGTTCTCCTTCAGTCCTTTTACCTGGTAGTGAATCTTTTTAGTGATACCACTATAATCCTCAAAACCATGATAGACTAAGAAAAGTATCTTCATCATTGCATTATTTTGTGCAAAGATACAAAATAATTGATAATTCTTTGCAAGCAAAGCGATTTTTATCGATTAGACAATTGATAATTGAAATTAAATTATTACTTTTGCCATCATGAAAGATAAAGAAGCGATACGGCAGGGACTGAAAGCCAATCCGAAACTGAAGAAGTGGCTTGACTATATGATCATGAATCAGCGGGACGCACGTCCCCGCTGGTATATCCGTCTGCTGGCTCCATTCTACCAGCGCAGAGGGTATGGCTCCAAGATCTATCCCAGTGTGCGGATGGACACACCACCCTATCGTAATTTCTCCCTGGGTAAGCGAAGCGTGATAGAGTCGTTCTGCTGCATCAACAATGCGGTGGGTGATGTCGTCATCGGTGACGATACCCGTATCGGTATTCACAACACCATCATCGGTCCTGTGACCATTGGCAGTCATGTGAACCTTGCCCAAGGTATTGTCGTTACAGCCCTGAACCATAACTTCCAAGATACCGCCCTGCGGATTGACGAACAAGGTATCTCCACCAAGCCCGTTGTGATTGGGGATGATGTGTGGATAGGTGCCAATGCCGTTATCCTCCCTGGTGTGACGATAGGCAAGCACGTGGTGGTTGCCGCTGGTGCCGTCGTCACGAAAGACGTACCCGACAACTGTATCGTGGGAGGTGTCCCGGCGAGGAAAATCTCCGATATAGGATGTAAGATGTATGAGGGATGAGGGAAGAGGTTAATCGAAAAGACTGAGGGAGAGGTCCTGCCGGGGCTTCTCCTCTTCTTTTTCCTCCGCCCGCTCTTCACGGAACTGGAGCATCATCTGGCGCGCATCGGCAGACCCTTCCGTATTCAAGCGATAATAGCCACGTCTGCCTGCAGACTCAATGATAGACTGTGCCGACTTGCTGTTGCGCAACAGATACTGTTGTACATACGTACGGATTTCCTCATAGTCCGGCTGAAAGAAGAAGGTACAGTTCATGTTGTAAACATGCTTGGCAATCGCCTGTACGCTTACACCACCCTCCCCTGCCTCGGTGAGTACTTTCAATATCTGCTGATCGTAAGTCAAGGATGAAAAATGAAAAATGAAAAATGAAAGATGAAAGATTAAGATTGAAAGATGAAAAATTAAATTTCATTTTTAATCTTTAATCTTTAATCTAAAAAAGGCTGGCAAGCCTTGATAAGCCTCCAGCCCTTTTATGCTTTCATTTGATTTGATTAAGCAAGTGTAATCTTCTCGTCAGCAGCAGCGAGCTTGCCCTCTTTGAAGAGCCAACCCAAACCGAGCAGAGTCTCCTCCTCGCTGATCTTAGCTGCCTTGGCGATCTCCTTAACGGTCAGAGCCTTCTCAGCAGCAGCAAGTGCCTGGTAAACATCACCAGCCTTGAAACCTGCATTCTCTGCATTAACTGCTACAACTGCCTTCTTAGCAGCAGCGGCCTTCTTTACGGTTGCCTTCTTAGGCTCTTCTGCCTTTACAGCAGCGGCCTTCTTAGTTGTTTTCTTTTCTGCCATAACTTTAAAATTTATACGCTATTGAATGTTCTATCAAGAATTTCTTCTTTTCGAGTGCAAAGGTAGGAATAATGAATATTCCTTGTTCTCGTGCACAGCGTATTTTTTATATTTTTTTAATTATTCTTGATGTATGTCAAGTTAGGTGAACCTCTAACTGCAACTCTTCCAACTGTTTAGCATCCAGTTCACCTGGTGCGTCGAGCATCACGTCACGACCCGAATTATTCTTCGGGAAGGCGATACAGTCACGGATAGAATCGAGTCCTGCCATCAGACTCACGAAGCGGTCGAGACCAAAGGCGAGACCAGCGTGAGGGGGTGCTCCATACTTGAAGGCATTGATGAGGAAGCCAAACTGTGCCATAGCACGCTCTGGGGTGAAGCCCAGGATCTGGAACATCTTCTCCTGCAGCTTACCATCATGGATACGGAGGGAGCCGCCGCCGACCTCCACACCGTTGCATACGAAGTCATAGGCAACGGCACGTACCTTCTCAGGAGCCGTGTCCAGCAAGGGGATATCCTCGGGATTCGGCAAGGTGAACGGATGGTGCGTAGCCATCAGGCGCTGCTCCTCGTCACTCCACTCGAACAACGGGAAGTCGACGATCCACAGACATACGAAGTTATCCTTGTCACGCAAGCCCAGACGGTCACCCATCTCCAGACGCAAGGTACAGAGCTGTGTGCGTGTCTTGTTCGCCTTGTCACCACTGAGGATCAGCACGAGGTCACCATCCTTGGCACCCATCTTCTCTTTCAGCTGCTGCCATACCTCAGGGGTATAGAACTTATCAATAGAAGACTTGACGGTACCATCGGTATTGAACTTCACATACACCAAGCCCTTGGCACCCACCTGTGGACGCTTCACGAAGTCCGTCAACTGGTCGAGTTGCTTGCGAGTATAGTCAGCACATCCGGGAACGACGATACCACCGATATACTCAGCCTCGTTGAAGACAGGGAACGTACCCGTGCCCTTCAGCACATCCATCAGTTCCACGAACTCCATGCCGAAGCGGAGATCAGGCTTGTCAGAACCGAAGCGACGCATCGCCTCATGCCAGGTCATACGCTGCAGCTTAGGCAGCTCCACGCCACGCACCTCTTTAAACAGATGACGGGCGAGGTCCTCGAAGATCTCCAGCACATCCTCCTGGTCGGCAAACGACATCTCACAGTCGATCTGTGTGAACTCCGGCTGACGGTCGGCACGCAGGTCCTCATCACGGAAACACTTGGCAATCTGGAAATAACGGTCGAAGCCTGATACCATCAACAACTGCTTCAGCGTCTGCGGACTCTGTGGCAACGCATAGAACTGTCCCGGATTCATACGGGAGGGAACCACGAAGTCACGGGCGCCCTCAGGAGTAGAACCAATCAGGATTGGCGTCTCCACCTCAATGAAGTCCTTGTTATCGAGGAAGTTACGGATCAGGATCGTCATACGGTGACGCAGCTCCAGGTTCTTACGAACACAAGAACGGCGCAGGTCCAGATAACGATACTTCATACGGATATCGTCACCACCGTCGGTATTATCCTCTATCGTGAAGGGAGGTGTCAGACTCTCGCTCAGCACGTTCAGTTCCTGAGCGATGATCTCGATCTCTCCCGTCGGGATATTCATGTTCTTACTCTGACGCTCATTGACCACGCCTTTGACCTGAACACACCACTCACGTCCCAACTTATTGGCACGCTCGCAGAGGGCGTCATCCTTCGACTCGTCGAACACCAGCTGTGTGATGCCATAGCGGTCACGCAAGTCCACAAATGTCATACCTCCCATCTTTCGGGTTTTCTGCACCCATCCGGCAAGTGTCACCACCTGTCCGGCATCGGTGAGTCTCAGCTCACCACATGTCTTTGTCCTATACATATTATAATATGTGTTTGAAATTGCATGCAAAGGTACAAATTAAATCTGAAATAACAAGTTAAACAAACACCTTATTTATTATTTATTATCATCCTTTCAATGTCTGGCACCGGTAGTTATATGACTGCCAGTAATATCGTTTCAGTTTCTCTTGTAAGAAAGAACGACGAATCAAATCTTTTGCAAGAGGCTGTTCTGTGGCAAACATATCCAATTCACGCTTCACCAAACGAGGTACAAGTCCTATACGACGACCAAACTCCTCGAAGTCGCCACGTGTGACTGTGCGAGTGTCTGAGAATTGCATTCCTTCACGGAACAGTCCTTTGTCGAGTGCAAAAATATGAGGTTCGTAGAGATGAAGGCTAGTATTGATGAGGTCATAGGCTGGAGAAAGATGATATTCGCCATCGCCACGATTAATCAATGAAAAATTCTTCAGATGCGCATCGTCATTAAGAATCAGGTAATTGAACACAACGACACGGAAGAACTTCAATATCTCGACAGCAGGTGCAATCGTATATCTGCCGATAATCTCCGCACATTCCTCATAACTCAGATTACTGTATTTATAGTCGCTGCCGCCATTCGCTTTCGTCAGTCCAGCCAGTGAGGCAAGATCTTCCTGTTGGTACTTGCTGCCATCAGGAGCTACATCGAAACGGCGTGTGATATAAGCTGCCTCGCCATCGCTAAAGAAACAGAGGGCATTGGCGGCAGTCTCGATATGATAGACCTGCGAAGCTAACTGCATACTCAGATGTTCATTGGCAGGACAGTCCTTACGCTCTATCAAAGCATACGACGATGGAGCTGGTTTCAGGATATAATGTCCTCTTTCCTGGTCAGAAGGACGAACGAGTTGATGCTCTCTGACAACCAGTCCTGCCTTGGGTTGCACGCCAGAAAGGGATATGCGTCCCACATGTTTCGCATACTCCTCGTTGCTGTCACCTTCGTGATTAGGACTATTGAAGGGCAGGATATGCGAAACCTGATTGCCGTCAAACAGCAGTTTAAGGGCAGTTGGCGAGTAAGTTTGGAAACCTTCCGCCAGAGTGGATGGGCATCTGTTCAGTTGTTCCATTAGTCTATCGGTTTAACGGTTATAGCTCCGATGGTGTCATTCTGTGCTGTTGCCAAAAGTATGCCAAAGTCGTCATTCTCATCGATATGGAGCATCGTAGACTGCAACTGGCGATTAGCACCCTCTGAAAGCATATTAAAGAAATAAGGGAAGAGGTATGCAGACTGGTAGGCATCTTTGCGTACAGGCATGGCAAGACAGACAGGTTCACCATGATAGTCCTTATGATAAATGAAGACATACTGGCGATTGTCTGTTTCCTGAAGGATACCAGCCTCCACATCATGCACGAAAACTTTGCACTGTCTCATACGTCATCGTTTTGATATGAAGGTCTAACTGTAGTCCCAATGTGTCCAATATGGTGAGCAAAGTGGCAAGTTGCGGATTCCCCTCGCCACGCTCTATGGCGACAAGAGTATTAATACCCACTCCTGACAAGTCGGCAAGCGTCTGCTGATTGATGCCCAGATGCTTACGACGTTCCTTGATAACTGTTCCTATCTCCTTCCGGTTCATATTACCAATATATTGTGATTTCGCTGCAAAGATAGAGAAAAGTTCTGAATAAAACAAGGAAAATCACAACAAATTGCGATTTTCCTTTGATTTTCTTCTGGCTCACAGGGGGACTATCCCCCTGTGAGATGCAGTTAATGCCTAAACTTCTTGCCATTCAAGATGTAAATACCTGGGCGCAGCAATCGCCAAGACCCATCCTCCACCTGCTGGCGAGTAGCCACCTTACGACCCATCAAGTCGTAGATACAGCCATCGCCCTGGAAAGAGACACCCTCAGAAGGATTCTGATCCTCCTCACCAGGCTGTTCCTCATCCTCTAAGTCATCGCCGAATACAACAGGTACGAACTCTATGCCGCGCATCTGGCGAGAACCCGCACCAGCTCGGTAGTAAATCTTGTTGTGAAGCACATAGCGGTTGTTTCTCTGCCACGATGCTTCATCGTCGTCTGCCTCCTTGTTTGGCGTGGCATTGATGTAGAAACCTACTCCGCTAGTCGCAAACTCAGGCAACGGTGCGACAACGACACCAGTTATTTTGTTGTAGCTATCAACCGTACTGGTCATCGGCACACCCATAGTATATACATCATTATCCTCATCAACGGCGAGCAGTTGCTCCAGGTATTCACCCTTGAAGATACACGATACCGGTGAGTTAGGTGTAGCGGTAGGTAGTGTGAGGGTTATCTTGCCCGTCTCATCCTTGACACGGATAATTACTGGCGTACCACCAGGCACGAACTTACCTTCTTCGTACGAGTCTTCGGATATAGTTCTTGCCGGTACGGCAACAGGATGTACTGCCTCAGTATGCCATTCATTACATACGTAAGCATTATATGTCTTCTCACCTTTGTTGGCAGGCAGCGTCACATCAAACGGCGCATAGAACGTAGCATAGTAGTAGCCGTCACCACCGTTGTTGGTTGCTATCACCATCGTGTCAGCAGGTACCATACTCCACTTACTTGCATCGACATCTACGTTCTCATAGTAATGCAAGTCATAGATATGGGCGGCATCACCCTGCTTATAGTTAAGGTAGTGTCTTCTGGACTCACCATCCAAGTTGTATATGATGACCACCGCGCCACCGACGTCATCCACATGGAAGGTGGTGGCAGAGCCTGGAGTATCCGTCATCTTGGCATAGCCATTATTGGCATCCGTCTCAACTCCCATGACATAGAGATCCTGGGTCTGCATCGTAGCCGCTGTTGCTGTTCCTGAGAACTGGAAGATGGTTGATGCATCATTTTCTGTAGCAGGCACTGGGATATCGCCTTGTGTGGCGATAGACTTTGTAAAGCCAGTGGTCAGTCCGCCATCACCCTCAAACGTGGTGCTGGTGCCCTTCCTGCTGTAGAAGTGCATCGGTAGAACATCAGTAGAATTATTGCCATCACCATCAGCATCGGCACTCGAGTTACCATCGTAGTCGGTTGACTCTACCAAGTGCAGGTAGCCGCTGGCATAACGCTGAGGACTGATGCTCGAGGCACCAGGCTGGTTACACAGACGGTAGTAGCCAGGCTCATAATTCACGATTTTATCTTTGTTGTAGCATATCTGCTGTAACTCACGAATCAGTCGAGCTGGGTTGGCGGCATAGGTTGTTTTAGCCGTTTCGTAGGCTGTCTTACCATAGTCATTCAGTCCACCCACATTACCAGCACCCTGATAGTAAGGATTCAGCAGTTCTTCGCTCAGTCCGTAGGTCCACTCCTGTACTGGTGTATCGTCGCTGAGTATGAGTTTACCATTTTCTGCTGGATCCACAGACTCTTTTACCCTAAGGAAGATCGTGTTATCTGTATTCAGTAGTGGATGCACACGGAAGGTACCGTTACCTGGGGTCGAGCTCTCCAACAGTTCGTAGATGTCTCGGTTGTCGTTTGATTCATATGACCCCATCACAACTTCCTGATTGTCATCAATTGAGGCGGTTGTCAATACGTATTCTGACTGTCCATTGTTCTTATAAGCATAGCGATTAAACGATCTAAATCCATAAGGGTCGCCCAGCGGTGCCCACAGGAAGTCGTTGGTGTAGTGCAATGCCCGTCCGCTCTCAGCTCTCATTCCCCTGACGATAGTGTAATGAGCCAGCTGTGGTGTACTTTCAGCCGTCTCGAAGGTGTACCACAGGTAATGCGAACCTGCAGGCATCATCTCTGTGATAAAGTCGTCACCGGCATTGGTATCCAAGGTTGCCATTTTATAGACCACATTCACTTTAACCAAACTTCCTACAAGTTCTGAAGCAGACATCAGCTTAGTGACTTCCAAGCCTTTATAAAGACCGTTCAGCGTAGCATCATCTTGCCAACAATTATCCCAGTCATCACTAGTACAATCTGCTATTGTGGAGGTTACAGGAGAAACGGCCGTCACTTTGGCTCTATTGTACAAAATAATAGGACCAACCTTATAATAGTAATCACCTGTAGAAGTAAGAGCGTCAGCTTTAGATTTTAAGTCGTCCATATCTGATGCTTCCTTGTTAGAGTTCGCCTCTGTATATGCTTCCGCTGAACTTAATGAATTTACATAAACCGCAGATTTACCGCCGCCAGCAGCTTCCGTCACTGTAATTTTCCTATAGACATATTGGTTTTCAATCTTAAAGTAATAGTTACCGAGAGTACCTACTGATGCCACTTGGTCGTTCATATTACTTACGCTTGTAGCAGTCTTCTGATATGTTCCTACCACACCTGCCGTCTGTATATTGTCTATATAGAAATAATAAGAGCAGTTTGGTCTCGAGAATTCGTTTGGAACTATCAGTTCGTCACCAATACTTACCTGACCGGCATCCACACAATAAGTCTGTCCCATGTAAGTATGACCCAGCTGATACTTGTCACCAGCAATGCCATTGATTTGAGATGTCAAGTCACGCTGCGTGGTGCCAAGGATGTCCTTTTCCCCTAACGTAGCGCTTGGATTTTTTTCATCTCCCGTACGATAAGGTATAGTTGTTTTTACATTTGATGTGTTGATTATCAGATGATATACCAGCTTATGCGTAGAGAGCGCAAAAGGAACAAACTTGTTGGGGGCTGTAGTAGAGATCGACAGTGTGTGTGGAACGTCGCTAGGACCACCGAAGCTGAGCATGTAATCCTTATCACCCGTCTTGGCGAAGACGCCATAGTCGTAACCGTCTTTTTTCAACAACATGAAGTCCTGTGGTGTGGAGCTCAATCCCGCCGAGGCATCAATATATTTATTGTCAGCTTTTTTAATCTTGAGGGCGTAAGGATCACCACCTTCAAAGCGCCAGGTATAATTAGCACCGCCAGTAAGGGTCTGGCTACCACCGTCAGAAATGGTAGAGCCATCAGATGCCATCATATTGTCGTTATACCAAATGATGTTGTAAGGCAGCTTGCCGTTGATATCAATAGCCACATCGTTTGAGTCATCATGTCTTGCCACATGACCGCTAGAGGTATCTTTCTTGTTCGGCACGTAGTAAGGGGTCTTGCTACTATCGAACGTCACTGGATAGCGCACATATACCACATCATCGTAGAGACTGGAGAGGGTGTACAGTTTTGTCTGCTCAATAACAACTTTTGTGTCGTTTGCACCTGGTCTTGCAAAACCGTAGTACAGATAGTCGTCCAAATTAAGCAGTTTCGACTGTGCACTCTCCGGCAAGTATGGAGTGTAGTCGTGACTGTCTGCCTCATCGTTGTCCTGCGTAGCCGTGATAGCCAACTTACCATCGTTGGTGATGACATAATATGTGAAGTTGTGTGTCACATCATCGTTCAAAACAAGTCGTGCGTCGTTGGTGATAGTGCCCGTCTTGTATGTGAAGTTGGCTTCTGTTGCCGTTGTGGCAGCCGTCGTTGACGGTAATGTCATGCTTTCACCATTAACAAACTCGTAGTTTCTGTCATCATCGTATGCCTTCGCCACAGCCAGGGCATAGCCACCGTCAGGATGACCGAGCAGCGCAAAGCGGTCGGCACCATTGTTGGCATTAGGCACCTTGATGCCTATCCCCATAGGACTGGGGTTTGCCGAGGGATCCGTCGTGTAATTAGACATACGGTTGAACAGCATCACGGCATACGGGTCAGGCTCCATATAATAGTCGGAAGAAGGGTCAGTAGGAGCGACAAAGAATTTCCACTGCCACTTCTTGGCATCAGCATCAATGACGAGCGGTTTGGAGTTGGACCAAAGGGTGGCAAAAACACCATTTAGGGTTTCAGTATAATCTGAAGCACTAGATATTGGTACTGCGTTTACTGTAACTTTATTATATGTGTAAGGTGCCTCTTCACCAATTCTGAAGTAATAATCACCCAATGCTGTCAATGCGTTCCTCTTCAATTCATACTCTGTGGAATTCGTTGCCGTCAGCGAACGGGAATCCTCACCTTTATAGAGACTGACTCCCGTTCCTTGTGTTTCGCCTACAGGCACAATGACAGTGCCACTCGCCTGCAGGTCTTTATCAGCCAACTTGACGGTAAACCAACGCCCCTGCAGAATATGGTCGCCATCGTGGTCAGCATCTTCATCGTACTCATATCGCACATAGACTGGATAATCTACGCCGTCTGCGGACCCTTCGAGTTTCGCTGCAGCAAACGAACCTGTGATTTGCTGCTCAGAGAGGCCCTTGGTGACAACAACCTTCTTATAACTGAAACTGCCTCGTGCACCTAATCTGTAATAATAGGTGCCTTTCGTAGGTAACAGTTTAGCAACATCAGACAACTCAATAGATTTATCCGTCAATGTCCTCTTGAAGTCTCCTGTTGCTGTTGCCCATTCTCCTCCATTACTGTCATCGATGGTTCCTTCAGCCAATCCCTTGTAATAAGTGAAGTTTGTTGCCAGCGGACTCTTGAAGTGGTCGGTGATGGTTGGATAGGTGTCTGCACCTCGCTTATAACGTAGAGCCTCACGACCGTTGTTGTCGATGATATGGTAGTGGAAACGCTGCGGAGTCACGAAGAAGGTGGTCTGCGGACCCATCGATGCATTGTTATCAACACTTGCCAGGGCATGATCCTCAGGGTCGCTCAACGTTGTATGCCAAGGTGTGGTACCTGGAAGATGTACACGCTTGGTGTGGTCGAAGCGTGGCATCAGCTGCATATTACCATTAACATCAGAGACAGCCATAAAGGTTTGGTTGGTAATCTGCATCTCTGAGTGGTCATAGCCCTCACTGGTAATCGGAGACGTACATGCTTCTTCCAGCGTAAGCTTATAGGATTGCTGGGTCCATTCTGTCGCATAAGAACCAGAAGTCGGTGGATCATATGTAGCATCATTCGTTCCGTCATACGCCGTTTTTACATTCACATACCAATAATTCTCTGAATCTTTCTGCTTGAAATAATAGTTGCCAGTTTTACTCAGTTTCTTTGCTTGAGTTTCCACATCAGCATCATCCGTTGCTGTCATACTATTATACTCGCCCACCCATATACCATTATTCAACGTGGCAGAGGTCATGTGGGTGGTAAGGTATCTGCCGTCCGTATCACCATTGTTCTTATTCTTCAGCCGCAACTGAATGTTATAGGGGTCGAAGCCCGTCTTATCCTTATAGTCCTTCCTGAGTTTATTTTTCGCTGCCGTTTCTGTTTCCTCTCCAGAAGCTTTCACCCAAGGGATGCCCATCTCATCATCGATATTCAGGTTGGGCTCGACATACCAGAAGATGTTGCCGATGAAATTGCTGCCGTTAAGGATATTATCATTAGTACCACCGTGGTTTTTCGGATTAACAATCAAGTCATAGACATTACCACTCTCAGGATTGGTGTGCTCACCAATAGGCTTGGTGAAATAACTCCTGATGTTGCTGGCTTGGGAGTTTTCTGTCTTATAAAAACGACCGTGCTGCAGCACGAGATACGGTTTAGATGTGCCCGATTCGGTGTAGGGGGAAGTCTTCTCATTAAGATCGTAATCATAGTTATTCTCATACTCCTCCTTCACGGTGTAGATGACATACAAGTCCTGGATGGCACCTCCGCTCACTACAGCAGTCTTCGGAGGCAGGTCACCCAGCGATGTCGAGTAGTAACGCTCACCGTTAACCTTGACCTGGTCGCGCTCTGCTCCATTCTGCAAACGCATCGTGTATTTATGACAGCCAGATGCCTTGGTGGCATTGGTATAGAAATAGTATTTATCCACCAGTGGACTGTCATACATGCGCAAATCTTTCAACTCATCACCCGCAGGATAGGTAGAGGCACCAGGCAGCGGACGACGCATAACCTCCCATCCGTGACGGTCGAGCAACACAAGTACTGGAGGGATGTCGGCAGTCTCAATATCGAAGACACCAGTACCCATATCGAAGGTCTGGTACCAGTGATCCAGATTCTCCACCACCTTCTTTTCATAACCGTTAGATTTGTCGTTGTAACCATTCCAACGGGTTGCGTTGGCATAAGCTTTATAGCTGTGCCAACTGCAGTCATCCACACGATTTGCAGCGTCATCAACATACCTATTATTCAGTTTCTCCTTCAGTTCAGACCATCTATCACTAGGCATGGTAATAGGATCATTGAATCTTTCTGGGTCATTCTGATCGACTCTAGGATCTCCCAGAATATCCTGTCTCACCATGTTGTAAGTCTTCCAGTACTGCTCCAGAGAGGTCACGTTTCGACGCACATTGGTTTCGCCGTCATCGATAGCGTTGGTGGTCAGCAGTCGGTAGTTTCCTTCCGTTCCCAGCACCATATATTCCGTAGGATCGAGCGATGCGATGGTAGGTAGCGTACCACCTGTAACGACACGCTTTTTATTCGCATTTTCCCCCGTATCTTGATTGAAATGCACCGCATGGGTTGTCAGATAGGTGTAGTGGCTGACGTCATTATAATTGATAGTGCTCTTGGAGTGTATTTTAACGTGGTAGGGATCGTTTCTGGAACTTTCGAAATACCACACCCAACGGGGGCGCGTGTTGGCACCACCGTGAAACTGCTCATTCTGCATATCACTGCCATAGATGTTCAGGCTGCCATCACCATTGCAGTAAGGATAGATAGGTTGAATCTTGCTCGAAGTCAGCTTATCGTTACCATCCTCCAGATGATATTCTGGAATAGCAGGATCGAGGAATCTCAGCATATATTGACCGGTATTGAACGTCACAATGTCGTTAGCA
The DNA here is from genome assembly GCA_045117415.1 of Prevotella sp. Classification (GTDB taxonomy): domain Bacteria; phylum Bacteroidota; class Bacteroidia; order Bacteroidales; family Bacteroidaceae; genus Prevotella. The sequence goes on from JBGUNO010000007.1 coordinate 39,151, forward strand.
ACGTAAGTGACGTAGATATCGTTGTCACCTTTACCGTCTACCTGAGTACCGTCTTCCTTCGTGTCCTGTGAAATCTCTGTTATTTTTTGAGCAGGATTGTTAGTAGTTGCCTTTGCCCTTGTAGGATAGTAGTAATACTCCTCCACCAACGGACTGACGTATTCAGCTGGCAGTGTCAGACGAGGGTTATAAGATTCGGCTGTCAGCAGTACGTTATCCGCCCTGTCTATCAGGTGATAGGTGATGGGAACGTCACCTGACAGCTCGAATTGCAATGTCTCTGCACCATGAGCATAACCAGCGGTATTGACGCTATAAATCTTTGTCTCTGCACCTGATTCGGTTGGACGACCGATGTGGTAGTAGTTGGCGTCGCCTGTTGCTGCCAATACCTCATAGATACCCGTATAAAGACTCGACATAGCTATGAAGCGGGAGGCACTAGCTTCGTCATCAAAAACCAGGGCTTTGTCGTCACCCCATGTTCCACCATCTACCTGTACATACTTGCCACTAAGGCTCTTATTGGCAATCTTTATGGCGTAAGGGTCTCCACCCTCCAAAGACCACGAATATTCATCATCTCCTGTCGTTTCGGCACTTAGAATCTTAGTTAATTCAGAATTATAATAGATGTATTCCTTATTCAGTTTTACTTTGAATCGCTGACCACTATTAAGTTGGATACCCTTTTCTGCCAAATGAGCCAACGTGTACTTGACATAGATGTCGTAGTTGTCAGTATTGTAGGTCTCAGTTATTGAGATGGTGCATGCTGCATCTGAATAAAATGATATATCCTCGCCATAAATGAAGGGGCTTCGGATTTCTTCCGGAATGCTAGCATAGCCCAATAAAGGAGAGAAGACGGTTCGATTGGCGGTAGCCTTGATAGCTATCGCGCCACTCCTATCAACAATGTAAAAGTTGCAGCTCTTCTCAGGCAGCGGCAGCACCCTGATACGTCGGTCTGTATTCGTAGTGCTGTATTGGATATTGCTTCCTGCTTCTGTATTCCAATACCAGTAGGCTGTTCCTTTGTATTCCCTCAGCTGGAAGGCATTATTCTTAGTTTCTTCATCGTAAGATATCTCCCACTTATAGCCTGCGCCAGTGTCGGAAGTATTCTTGGTCAAGTCTGTTCCTGTGGTACGAGAATAACTACCCACATAAGTAGCTGTAGCATCAGAGGTCTCATCGCGACAAACCACACGCAGTTCATAGGGGTCGCCGATAAAGGCGAACTCACTCTCCTTTACATTCTCGCTGGCATCGCCATTATTCTTGTAAACAGTAGAATTCCACTTGATCTTCTTTCCTGAACTGTCCCTATCAGTCATTGCATACCATGTAGCAGCTTTCCAAGTGTCATCGGTATAAGAGGCAGCTGGTGTGATAGCCTTGAAAGGAATGTTTGCCGACACCTCATAGCCGATATACACCTGATAGCCCTCATTTTCGTCGTAGATAGCACCAGAGAATTTGGTAATCTCCTGCGTGCATGCCGCATCTCTGTAGAACTTATTGGTATATGTGCAGTACTTACGCTTTAACGACGTGGGAAGGTATTTGGTCTCGATGGGGTCGTTATCCACCGTATATTGGCTAACCCATTCGGTAGGCGCTGAGACAATGTGGTCTGTCGTTGCATTAACCTTATAGAATGGCGTCACAACCTTGAACGTCACCTTCTTAAGCGGATAGATGCCGTCTATCGTGTGATCCTTCGTAGCATCTGCCGCTGTGTTTTTTTTGAAGTTCATGTTGTTGTAGCCATTAAACGTCAGATAATTGTATTTATTATCATTTCCCGGTGTAGGAACAGCACCATTGCCATCCACCGTCCTGGTACCCAGAAGGACATAACCATCTCCGGAGGTATTGTTAAGCAGCGCTACAGTACCCCACGTACAGTCATTACCGTGGAAGTAACCGGTATTAGTAACGCTATCGGGATTTGTCGGGTTATCAATACTCGAATCATACTCTGTCGTATATTGTTTATGATCATCACTGGCGAGATATACATTACCGTCTCCTTTAGCCATCAAAGCGGCTCCTTTATACCACTTATACACAAATTTTGAGGTGCCTTCGTTCTTTTCTATAAAGGTGATATCTCTGTTATACGACGTACGAACGATGATATTGTATGGGTCCTGACCTACGAACTTGAACCAGAAGAAGAACTGGGATTCTACGTCCGCTTGTATATTCTTATTATCAGTGCTCGACCAATAAGTGCCGATGCCATTACCTGGATTTGCCACATAAGAAAAGTCCTCGCTTGCCAACATCACTGCATCAACTTTGGCTGTAGGGATAACGGCGGGGCGGTTGTTACGACCTCTGTTCAGCGAGAGGAAACCCTTGCCCTTTACTCCGATATTGTAGTTCACCGTGCCATCAAGCTTGGCAATGGTGTTGGAGGTTTTGTAGGTATAGACAACATAATATTCGGCAGTGTTTCCTGTAATAGCCGCACCTTCTGCAACGGGGGTGGGGCTTGCCTTTACTTCATAGAGAACACCCTTGCGGCTAGCGACACCATCGTAGAGGCTTTCAGCAGAAGCACCGTGACCAGTGATATCCTTTGGTTCGTAATAGGTAAAGTTCTCTGCCAACGGACTCTTATAATGCGCAGGCAGCTCGACAGTAGTCTGATTATCCACGATAATCTTCACCGCCTCTAAGCGTTTGCCTGTGACCTCACCCTTCATGTGGTAATCATATCGAGAAGGATCTATCGGCAGCGTCAGGATATGGTAGGTCACCTTCGCTGCCCACGTCTGATTAGCCACGCCGCCGAAGAGAAGCAGCAGGGTGAATATTCGGATAATATGTAGTCTTGTATGTTTCATCTTATTTCTTACTTCTTACATCTTATATCTTACATCTTACATCTCCCTACCATTGCTCCGTGTATCTACTTGTGTCTACCTTCAAGGCGTACTTCGAGAGGGTGAAGGTGTAGGTGTAACTGTAGCCTGCTTGCCAGTTAACCGTAACATCTGCAGAAACATCCTTAGTCACGTTGCTCCAGTCTGTCCATGTGGCATTGACGGTGAAAGTCTTTGTACCGTAGTTGTTAGGGATGACCAGATATGGTGTGTCGCCCGTGGCAGCCTCTGATGAGCTGGGAGCCGAAAGGACAAAGTTTTCTGCATAACCCCAACCAGACCATACTGAGCTCGTACCATCGAAAGCACATGAAGCATTTCTATAGATGCCAGGTATCGTGATGCTATTGATCTTTACTGCTGATCCGCTCGCAGCAGACAGCTTGAAGTACACGCGGGCAAAAGGACGCATGAAATTTAACGTAACTCCAGAGGCACCTTGACCAGCCCTGTTCTGATCAGTCTTCAAGGCTACAACAAGTTCCTGGGTATCATCAGAGCCTGCAGTGATAGTCACTGGCATATTGGCACAGACTATACGAGGTGTGCGGGGTGTGTCATAGTGAAATGTATTAACATAGCTGGGGTACGATGCCGGCATATAAGCAAAGAAGTCAAGACTGCCCGAGGCAGGCCAGTTGCGTCTGGTTACCATTTCCCAGTGGTCAGTGACGTAATTCACTTGCGTGAAGTCGAAATAGGGCGTTACTGTACCCGCATTATATGCTGCTACTTTGAAATTTCCCTCGGTAATGGTTCCATTGTCGAATGTCGTAGCGCGCATTCCCTCCATTGTCTGCCAGACACTGACATTGAGCTTGATCTCCTGGTTTTCGGGAGTGGGACTGGGAGTGGGATTGGGTGTGGGGGGATCAAGTTCCTCGCTGCCGCCGCCACCGGAACATGCTGTCAGCAGCACGGCTGCCAGCATGATTACGAAGCCTATATATCTGTTATTTTTTGTCATCTTTATTCAACTAACTGCCTCACAGGGGGTATGTACACCTCGCGAGCACACATATATAATGTGCAAATTTAAGCGTTTTTGGTGAATTCTCCAAACATTTTCATGATTTTTTAATAAAACAAGCTGATGGCTGAAGTAAGATGTCATCCATCTTACATCCTTTGTGCTCTTCCATTTCGGCTGGAGGCATTCAGTTGTTTGGCTGGAGGCGTTCAGTCGTTTGGCTATAGCCGAACGGTTGTTAGGGTGCCCCTTTCTCCCTGTTACGTAGGCACTTCACCCCTCTTAGGTAGGCACTCTACCCCATTGGGAAGCATCAGAACGATCCAATAACCTCACAGGGGGACAAAGAGACAAAAACCACAAAAACACCTGCTGATGTTATAAGTCTTATCAGACTTCCGTAGTACTTCAAGTGCTATTGTCAATGTAAGCAAGCTTCCAGGTCTATATCACTTGAACTCCTACACCTTTCTGCGCAAGGTCATAACATCTGCAGGAAAAAACCTCGG
>JBGUNO010000008.1:0-75086 GCA_045117415.1 Prevotella sp.
TACATCACTGTGGATGTCATCTTTGCAGGGCGCAATGTCCGTCTGTTCTTCTCCAAGCGAGACAAGCGTGGCAAGTGGAACGGACTCATTACCACCAATCGCAAGCTCGATTTCTTCGAGGCCTATAGGATTTACTCCAGACGTTGGTCTCTGGAAGTCGTATTCAAGGAGAGCAAGCAGAACCTGGGACTCGGAAAGTACCAGATGCGCAACTTCTCCTCGCAGATTGCCATGACTGCAATCACGGCCATGCAGTACAATCTGCTCTCCACCGCCAAGCGCTTCTCTGACTATGAGACCGTGGGCGGACTCTTCAATGATGCTGTCAAAGGTAGCATGGAGCTCACTCTCACTGAGAGAATCTGGGATATGATACTTGAGATAGTCCGCATGATTGCAGAGTGCTTCAATATCGAGGATGAAGAAATCTTCGATACGCTCTTGAATCGGTCGGACAAACTCAGTCATTTCGTTGAACTTTATCAATTAAAACTGGCAAGTTAGGAACTTGCGAAACTTGAATTATATTTATGAAAGTAAAATTACTCTTAACTTTTGCCCTCCTGCTGACGGCAGTGACGGGCGCGTGGGCGGACGACAGTGGGTCGTGCGGAACTGATGTTTCTTACTCCTACGTGGAGTCTACTCACACCCTCACCATCAGTGGCACAGGCGCCATGGCGGATTATCCCAATCCTTCCGAACAACCGTGGTTTAGTTATGCGGGAGAGATTGAAACCGTCATTATCGCGAATGGCGTGACGAGCATCGGCAGTAGTGCCTTCGAGGCTTGCACTGGTCTGACGACCGTCACCATCGGCAGTGGTGTGACCTATATAGGATATGATGCGTTCTATAATTGCACTGCTGTCACAGATGTCTACTGCTATGCCGACCCGGCAATGTTGACGTGGGACGAAGATGGCTGTGATGACTTTAAGGAAGACGGCTCCACCATCATCCATGTTGCTGACGCAGATCCTTGGTATACGATGTTTGGTAGTGTGGTCCATGGTATTTTCAGAGATCTCTCTACCGTGCCTCTCAGTTGGAATTACGACGCAGGCACCAAGACACTGACCTTCAGCGGCACAGAGGCTATCCCTTCTTATAATGATCTGGATGTGCGCCCTTGGATAGATTATGTTGAAGTAGTTGAGAATATAATTATTTATGAGGGTGTGAGGGGCATCGGTAAGTATGCCTTCTATGATTGCACTGGTCTGACGACCGTCACCATCCCTGCCAGCGTGAAGAGTATCGGCAATTATGCCTTCGAGAATTGCTCTGGTCTGACGACCATCACCATCCCAGCCAGCGTGACGAGCATCGGTGATGATGCCTTCGCTGGTTGCAGTAATTTAGCAACAATGACTGTGGAAGCAGGTAATACGGTCTATGACTCTCGCAACAATTGTAATGCGATTATAGAAAAATCGACCAACACATTGATAGTAGGATGTAAAAATACTAAAATTCCTGATGATGTGACGAGTATCGGTAAGCGTGCCTTCTCTGGTTGCACTGGTCTGACGATCGTCACCATCCCTGCCAGCGTGACGAGCATCGGCTATGCTGCCTTCGCTCGTTGCAGTAACTTAGCAACAATGACTGTGGAAGCAGGTAATACGGTCTATGACTCTCGCAACGGCTGTAATGCGATTATAGAAAAAGAGACCAACACATTGATAGTCGGATGTAAAAATACTAAAATTCCTGATGATGTGACGAATATCGGTGACAATGCTTTCGAGGGTTGCATTAGTCTGACGACCGTCACCATCCCTGCGGGTGTGACGCGCATCGGCGGTCAAGCCTTCTATAATTGCACTGGTCTGACAACCGTCACCATCGGCAGTGGTGTGACCTATATAGGATATGATGCATTCTATCAATGCACTGCTGTCACAGATGTCTATTGTTATGCCGACCCTACAAAGTTGACGTGGGACGAAGATTGCTGTGATGACTTTATCTATGACGGCTCCACGAAATGTCATGTGACTGATGCGGCTCCATGGAGTGCCAAGTTTACTGACGTCAATGTCGACTTTGTGGGCGACTTGGCTCCAGAAGCGGTAACCAATCCTGCAGGAGAGGAATACTGGTCGAGCTACTATAACAGCGCTGCCCATCTGAAGGCTGACGATAATACGAAGGTCTACAAGGCGACGCTGAGCGGCACTACCGTTACTCTGACCGAGATCACCGACAAGGTGATTACCGCAGGACAAGCCGTCCTTCTGATGAAGACGACTGCCGATGCTGTTGAGTTGACACCATGCGCCGCTGCCAGCAAAGATGATTATTCCGGCAATGACCTTGAGGGTGTTGATGAGGATACAGCGAAGGAACCGAGCTTCGATTACTACGTGCTGAGCTATCAGAACTCCAAGCTCTCGTTCTATAAGTATTCTGGCGCAACCCTGGGTGCCAACAAGGCATTCTTCAAGGTTCCAGCTAATAGCAGTCGTGACTTCCTTGACATCGTTGGTGATGTAACAGGTATAGATGGAATAAGTAAGATGTCTGATGGAAGAAGTGATGTATACTATGACCTCAATGGTCGCAAGGTCGCCAATGGTCAATTAAAGAAGGGCATCTACATCGTGAACGGTAAAAAAATTCTTGTCCCCTAAGTTAGGGGACGACAGGGGTCTGAACAAGCGCAGATTCCATAAACAAGTCAAACTATAAAGGGGGACTGATACCGCTTGTTCAGACCCCCATCCCCCTAACTTAGGGGGCTTAGAAGAAATATGAAAAAGAAGAAATATATTATTCCTACGACACAAATTGTTCAGTTGGACGTTCATCAGCCCATTCTGACCATGAGTCTCAACGATAGCGAGACACCCGTCCAGTTCTCACGCGACTTCGATCCGTTCGCCGGTGAGTTGGGACCGTTCTCTAATGAGTTAGATCCGTTCGCTGGTACTCTACCCATGATGCCTTGAATTTGATTCCTGGCTCTATCACAAAGAGGGTGTGTCATCATTGGCACATCCTCTTTTTTACGCGAATAAAAAAAGGCCGATAAAAATCGACCTTTTTTTGAAATCATATCGGAATGGGTTATTAGTCCGTTATCAGATTCTCACCCGTCATGTCGGCAGGCTGCTCCAGTCCCATGATATGGAGGATAGAGGGAGCCACGTCGGCCAGACGACCGTCCTTTACAGTGGCACTGTTGTTGTTCGTCACATAGATGAACGGAACAGGATTCAGTGAGTGGGCCGTATTGGGAGTACCGTCGGGGTTGATGGCGTTGTCGGCATTACCGTGGTCGGCAATGATGATAGCCTCGTAGTCGTTGGCCTTGGCAGCCTCGATGACCTCGCGGACACAGTTGTCGACGGCCCAGACGGCCTTGGCAATGGCGTTGTAGATACCCGTATGGCCCACCATGTCACCATTGGCGAAGTTGACGACGATGAAGTCATACTTATTCTCATTGATGGCGGCCACGAGCTTGTCTTTCACCTCGTAGGCACTCATCTCAGGCTTCAGGTCGTAGGTAGCCACCTTCGGAGAGGGCACCAGGATACGGTCTTCACCCTCGTAGGGAGCCTCGCGGCCACCGTTGAAGAAGAAGGTGACGTGCGCGTATTTCTCCGTCTCGGCAGTATGCAACTGTTTCTTACCCTGCTTGGAGAGGTATTCGCCCAGCGTGTCCTCCACGTTCTCCTTCGGGAAGAGGATGTGTACACCCTTGAAGTTGGCATCGTACGGAGTCATACAGTAGTACTGCAGTCCGGGGATGGTCTTCATGCCCTGTTCCGGCATATCCTCCTGAGTCAGTGCAATCGTCATCTCCTTGGCACGGTCGTTACGGAAGTTGATGAAGATGACGACGTCGCCCTCTTCGATCGTACCGTTGACACTGGCGTTGTGGATCGGCTTGATGAACTCGTCCGTCACACCCTCGTCGTAGCTCTCCTGCATGGCCTTCACCATATCCGTGGCCTGCTTACCCACACCGTTGACGATGAGGTCGTAGCCCTCCTTCACACGCTCCCAGCGCTTGTCGCGGTCCATGGCATAGAAGCGGCCGACGATACTGGCGATGGCGGCATCGTTGGCGGCACATACCTTCGTCACCTGCTCGATGAAGCCCTTACCACTCTTGGGGTCGGTGTCACGACCGTCCATATAGCAATGTACGAACACCTGGTTCTTCAGACCGTAGGCCTTGCCGATCTCGATGAGCTTAAACAGATGGTCGAGGCTGGAGTGTACGCCACCGTCGGAGGTCAGACCCATCAGGTGCAACTTCTTGTTGTTCTCCTTGGCGTAGGTATAGGCAGCCTTCACCTGCGGGTTCTCCATGATAGAGCCGTCCTTGCAGGCGCGGTTGATCTTCACGAGGTCCTGATAGACGATACGTCCGGCACCGATATTCAGGTGACCCACCTCCGAGTTACCCATCTGTCCGTCGGGCAGACCGACATCCTCGCCAGAGGCCTGTAACTGAGAGTGAGCAGACGTTGCTGTTAACAGATCGAGATAGGGTGTCGGTGTGTTGTAGATCACGTCACCCTTACCATGCTTACCGATTCCCCATCCGTCGAGAATCATCAATAATGCTTTCTTTGCCATTGTCTTATACCTATTTAAATATTACTTCGTTTTTCGTCGGCAAAGTTACGAAAATAAACAGACACTACAACACAATGACACGAAGAAATCCGTAAGAATGGTTAAAACTTCATGACTTTCCATCCGTATGTCTTGTAAAAATACTATCTTTGTAACATCAACATAACAAATAAAGCTTGTGATTAACAAAAAACCATTTACAATATGAAAGCAAAACGATTTCTATTACTTGGCGTGATCGCCAGTCTAACAGCAACGACAATGACTGCACAACCCAAACTGAGAGCCGACAATATCGACGAGGTACTGAAGGCCATGACTCTGGAAGAGAAAGCGAAACTATTAGTTGGCGGAGCCAATAACTTCTTCGGCGACCAGGCCGTGGTAGGCGGAGAGGCCGACCTGGTGGCTGGTGCCGCAGGTAATACGGCGGAAATCACCCGTCTGGGCATCCCTGCCACCGTATTGACCGACGGTCCTGCCGGCGTACGCATCGACCCCACCCGCAAGGGCACCGACAAGACCTACTATGCCACCGCCTTCCCCATCGGCTCGTGTCTGGCATCTACGTGGAACACCGAACTGGTAGGCAAGGTGGGCGAGGCCATCGGTAACGAGACCAAGGAATACCGCTGCGACGTCATCCTGGGCCCCGGCATGAACCTGCACCGTAACCCCCTGTGCGGCCGTAACTTCGAATACTATAGTGAAGACCCCCTGTTGACGGGTAAGATAGCTGCCGCCTATATCAATGGCGTACAGAGCCAGGGCGCCGGTGTGTCTGCCAAGCACTTTGCCGTCAACTCCCAGGAGACCGACCGCACCAGTGTCGACGAGCGTGTCAGTCAACGGGCTGCCCGTGAACTCTACCTGCGCGGCTTCGAGATTGCCGTCCGCGAGAGCAGTCCCTGGACCATCATGGCCTCCTATAACAAGGTCAACGGACAGTTCTCCATGGGTAACCGCGACCTGCTGACGAGTATCCTGCGTGACGACTGGGGCTATAAGGGCATGGTGATGACCGACTGGATCGGTACGCGTGACGGACTGACCACCATCAGTGAGGTTCATGCCGGCAACGACCTCATGGAACCCGGACAACAGAAACAGGTGGACGAGATCATAGCCGGTGTGAAGAACGGTACACTCGCCATCGCCGATGTCGACCGTAACGTGCGCCGTATGCTGGAGTATATCGTGAAGACCCCGAGTTTCCACCACTATCCTGCCTCCAACAATCCCGACTTCAAGGCCCATGCCGCCATCACGCGCCAAAGTGCCGCCGAGGGTATCGTCATGCTGAAGAACAACGGCACACTCCCCTGGAACTCTACATCAGCCATCAACCCTCAGCCATCAGCCATCAAGACCGTCGCCCTCTTCGGTGAGAACTCCTACGACTTCCTCTCCGGTGGAACAGGTTCGGGCTGTGTGCATCCCCCCTATGTCGTCGATATGCTGCAGGGCCTGCAGAACGCTGGTATCAAGTCGAGCGAGACCCTCACCGACATCTACCGCAAGTACATCGCCTATGCCCGTGTGAAGTTCCAGGCTGAGCGTCATCCTGCCAAGTGGTTCCAGACCGAGATGATGGGACAGCAGAAATATCCCGAGATCGCCATCTCACCCATCGCCATCGACAAAGAGGTAGCTACTGCCGATGCCGCCATCATCACCATCGGTCGTCAGGCCGGTGAGGGCATCGACCGTGACATCGACACCGAGTTCAACCTCGTCCCGGAGGAGTGCGCCCTCATCATGGATGTCTGCAATGCCTTCCATGCAGCAGGCAAACCCGTCATCGTCATCATCAACTCCGGCTCCGTCATCGAGACGGCATCGTGGAGCGGCTATCCCGATGCCATCCTGTGTGCCTGGCAGCCCGGTATGGAAGGCGGCAACTCCATCGCCGACCTCCTCACGGGCAAGGTCAACCCCTCCGGCAAGCTCACCATGACATGGCCTTTGGCAGCCACAGACCATCCCTCTACGAAGAACTTCCCCGGCACCATGGACTTCTACACCTATCAGGTAACCAAGGGCTATGTGGGACAGGTGGCTGGCTACGACTATACCAACCACGACGAGGACATCTACGTGGGCTACCGCTTCTTCGACAGCTTCGACAAGAACGTCGCCTATCCCTTCGGCTACGGCCTCAGCTACACCACCTTCGAGTATAGCAAGCCTGCCGTGAAAGTCAGTGGCGACAATATCACCGTGAGCATCACCGTCAAGAACACCGGTGAGGTGGCTGGTAAGGAGATCGCCCAGGTCTATGTGGCAGCACCCCAGGGGACGATAGAGAAGCCTCAGCACGAACTGAAGGGCTTTGCCAAGACCCGTGAGCTGCGCCCCGGTGAGAGCCAGACGCTGACCATCCAGATGTCGAAGCGCGACCTCGCCTCCTTCGACGAGGCCAACAGCCGCTGGATCACCGAGGCAGGCCAGTATACTTTCGAGATCGGTGCCTCCAGCCGTGACATCAGGGCAAATGTCACAGCGAGCCTGCCAACATATACTGAGCAGGTGAGCAATGTGCTAGCCCCGAAAGAGAAGTTAAACCTGTTGAAAAGGTAAACAATAGAAAACAACTAGCATCACTACATGAAGAACTTATATCATCAACTATTATTAACCGCCTGCCTTCTCGTCTGTACGAGAGGCATGGCGGACATAGGACATCTCTATACGCCAGACAGGCTGTCGAGTGGCTTGATTACCTGTGTCTGTCAGGACCGTTACGGCTATATCTGGGTAGGTACAGAGTATGGTCTGAATAAATTTGACGGTTATCGCTATACCGCCTATCATCATAACAGGAAAGACTCTACGACCATCTCCGCCAATGAGGTAGCGTCTTTGTTCGTCGATAAGAGCGGCAACCTATGGGTCGGCGGTGCCAAGGGACTGGCGCGCTATGATTATGAGCATGACTGTTTCAAGCGTTATCAATTCCCGGACAACAGATTTCCTCGTGTCAACTCTCTGATAGAGACAGCTGCGGGAGACCTGTTGATAGGGACAGCAGGCTATGGACTCTTCTCTTTGAAGAAGGGTAGTGAGGATATTCATTATGAGGAACTGTTCTGTCAACGGCATATCGACGATTTCTGCAGTCGTATCCATATCGACCGTAACGGCGACCTCTGGCGCAGCAGTCATATCCCCACCATCACCCGTTATACTGTCAAGAACAAGAAAACGGCATCCCTGCGTGACTATCAGTCGGAATACGGACATCCTGTGAGCTACATCGAGTACTCCCCTCAGGAGATGCTAATCGTGTGTATGTATGGGATCATGAGCTACAACTATGAGACGGGGGAGTTACACAGAGCAGACTTTGACCTCACCCTGCTGGACCGTAACGTGAGTATCGAGGGAGCGACGAAAGACAGTCAGGGGAATATCTACTTCGCCACTGCCGGTTGCGGACTGATGATCATCCCCAAAGGAGAGCGCCGTCTGCAGCGCATAGAGAACACCAATGCCAATATCGACTTGACCTCAGCCAATGTGGTGGATATCATGGAGGACAAAGACCATCACTTATGGGCAGCATTCTATAACAAGGGACTCCTCCTCATCTCCAAGCAAAAGGCATCCTTTAACTCTTGGAGTTTCTCTAATCAGCATTATGTGACAGGTGGGAATGTGGCATCTGTCGTACAGGGAGAAGGGGAGGATATCTGGTGTACAGTGCAGAATAACGGAATCTATCGTCTTGACGAGACGGGGCATATCATAGAACACCCTGTCTCGCCAGCTGGTACGCGTATGATATACAGGGATCGCCAGGGACAATACTGGTTGACCACGGAGAACACACTCTACAGGTTTCATCCTGCGACGAGACAGGCCGTCATGGAGAAAACTTTCGACGGACGAGGACTGAACTGTATGGTAGACGACGGACAAGGGCGGCTCTATATCTGTGTTTTCGGAATGGGACTCTGCATCTATGATACCCATACCCGTGAGGCACAGATGGTCAGTATGCAACAGACCCATCGCAGTGGGGGTTATCTTTGTAATGACTGGATTAAGGCGATGACCTTTGACTCCCGGGGGATGTTGTGGATAGCGACGACCAATGGAATATCCATGATGAATCCTGATGGACTCGTCTTCAACAGCAGGGGCTGGAACGCCTTGCTAGAGGGGTTACAGTGCTATTCTGTCTGTGAGACACAGAACGGGGACATGCTCATAGGTTCTGAGTCAGGACTCTACCGCTATAGCTGGAAGACCAATCAGGTGAAGGAGGACCCTAAAGCCCAGCTTCTCAATGACAGGATGATATGCTCTATGGTGAGGGATAGCCATGGGGAGATATGGATCTCAACGACCAATGGTATCTGGCAGTATTCTGATCAGCGTAAACAACCAATCGGGTATATTGGAGACAATGGGCTGATGGCGAAAGAGTATATCCTCGGCGCTGCCCTCCATCGCAGTGATGACCGTATCTTCTTCGGTACGGCAGACGGCATCACCACCTTCCGACCTCAGGATATCAACAACCGACAGTATCATCTGGGGAAGGTATATCTCACCCGTTTTTTCTGCAACGGACACTCACTGAATCCCTTGGAGGACTATTTCCAGCTGGAGTATGCAGATAACACCTTTACACTGGAGTTCTCCTTGCTCGACTATCAGAATACTGACAATATCGTCTTCCAATATCGTGTCAACGGGAACCCAGCATGGATGCAGACGAACGAGGGGGCTAACCAGATCACCTTCACGCAACTGCCTCCCGGTCAGTATTTCGTAGAGGTGAGAGCCAGCAGCAACGGTATCTTCAGCGAAGACGTACATACCCTCCATATCATCGTTTTGAAACCTTGGTATAAGTCGTGGTGGGCATACCTGATCTATCTGATGATCATCATGGGCTTCCTGGCACTGATCTTTTTTAATGTCGAGAGACAACGTCGTCGTGACCTGGAAGAGTCGAAGATGCGCTTCCTCATCAATGCCACCCATGATATCCGCTCTCCGCTCACCATGATTATGGGGCCTCTGGAGAAATTGAAAAAACGACTGACTGACGAGGAGAGCCTGGTCGACCTCAATACCATTGACAAGAACGCCAACCGGTTGCTGCTGCTGGTCAACCAGATCCTGGATGAGCGTAAGATTGACAAAAAACAGATGAGGCTCTCTTGTAAGGAGACAGACCTGACAGCTTTTATCCGTGGCATCTTCAGGTTTTATGAGTATAACGCACAACAGCGTAATATCGCTTTCCGCTTCGAGCATCCGGAAGAGCCTGTCAAGGTATGGATTGACCATACGCAGTTCGATAAAGTCATCTCCAACCTCCTGTCGAATGCCTTCAAATATACTTTCGACAATGGGGAGATCATCGTCCGTCTTAGTCAGCGGAATGATGACAAGCAGGTCGTCATCGAGGTCATTGACAACGGGATGGGTTTCGAGGACGACAAGACAGAACGGTTCTTCGAGCGTTTCTATCAAGGTAAGCACTCCAACGACCTGCATATCGACGGAACGGGGATAGGACTGAACCTCTGTCGTGCACTGACAGAGATGCACGGGGGAAAAATCAGTGCCGCCAACCGGACGGACGGAACCTCGGGTGCGATATTGACCGTCCTGCTGCCTTTGGGTAATAAGCACCTGAAGCCAGAGGAGATCGAGGAGAGACAGAAGGTGGAATATGGTGCCCATCATAAGAAACAACGTGCCTCCCGCAATTTCAGGGTGTTAGTTGTTGACGATGATGAGGAAATAGGAAAGTATATCCATCATGAGTTGCAGGAATGGTATCGCTTCTACTATGCCTCCAATGGAAAGGAGGGACTGAAGAAACTGCTCACCAACCAGTATGACCTTGTCATTACTGATGTGATGATGCCTGTCATGGATGGTATCTCCTTGCTGCGCGCCATCAAGTCTAATCCCAAGATCAGTGATATCCCTGTCATCCTGCTGACCTCTAAGTCAGAGGTGTCCTTCCGCCTGGAGGGATTGAAGAAAGGTGCTGACGCTTTCCTTGCCAAGCCTTTCGCTATGGAGGAACTGCATATCCTGATTGACAATCTGGTAGATAATGTCAGACGGGTAAAAGGGAAGTTCTCTGTCGTTTCACTCCACGAGGAGAAAGTGGAGGACGTGGAGATAAAAGGGAACGACGAAACTCTGATGGATAAGGTTGTGAACTGCATCAATGAGCATCTGGAGGATTCTGATTTCGATGTTGAACACCTGGCGGACATCATTGGTATCAGCCGTGCCCACCTCCATCGTAAGATGAAGAAAATGGTGGGGATTTCTCCTGGTGAGTTCCTAAGGAATATCCGAATGGAACAGTCAGCACGACTTATCAAAGAGAAAAAAGTCAATATCTCACAGGTCGCCTATGCCATGGGCTTCACCAGCCAGGCACATTTCTCCATGGTGTTCAAGAAATATTTCGGGATGAATCCGAGAGATTATGCGATGATGCATCATGCCAGTGCCACGGAGGAATCAGAGGAAACAACGAATCAGCAAGAAAAATAAAAGAGGTATGAAAAAACTATTATTATCTGTTATAGTGATCGTTACTGTATCATTCACAAAAGCGGAAGACGGTCATCGACTTTGGTTGAGGTATAACCCTGTCCATACTGCATTGGTAGAGGCTCCTGCAGGTTCACCAACGATCAGTATTGCCAAGGAGGAGTTGGAGAATTATTACCAGGGCTCGCATGTGATATTGCGACTCGACCCTTCCATGCCTGATAACGAGGGTTTTGTTATGAGTGGGAATGATGACCAGTTGACCATCATGGCACGTCATGACATTGGACTCCTCTATGGGGCATATGAGGCGCTTCGTCTACAGGCTACGGATATGCCCGTCAAAGACGAGAAGCAGACACCTAAGTTCAAGTTGCGTCTGCTCAACCACTGGGATAACCTGGACGGCTCGGTAGAGAGGGGCTATGCAGGGGAGAGTATCTTCGAGTGGTTCCACCTTGACGAACAACTGATCCGTGACTATGCTCGTGCCAATGCATCCATCGGTATCAATGGCTCTGTGCTCAATAACGTCAATGCCTCACCGAAAATGCTCACAAAGGAATACCTGCGCGAGGTGAAGAAAATAGCGGATATCCTGCGACCCTATGGCATCCGCGTCTACCTCTCCATCAACTTCGCCACACCGATGGCACTGGGACAGACGAAGACGGCTGATCCCAAGGAAGCGAGTGTACGTAAATGGTGGAAAGACAAGGCGAAGGAGATATATAAACTGATTCCTGACTTTGGCGGTTTCCTCGTGAAAGCGAACAGTGAGGGACAGCCGGGACCGGGTGACTATCACCGCACGCATGCCGACGGGGCGAATATGCTGGCTGAGGCTTTGGAGCCTTATCAGGGTATCGTGATGTGGCGATGCTTCGTCTACGGGGCCAACCACAAGGGGGAGGACCGCGTGAAACAGGCGGTATCGGAATTCAAGCCGCTCGACGGTAAGTTCCATAGGAATGTCATCCTGCAGACGAAGAACGGACCGCTCGACTTCCAGCCCAGGGAGCCCTACAGCCCTGTCTTCGACCAGGTCAGCAAGACACCGAACATGGTGGAACTGCAGATCACACAGGAATACCTGGGACAGTCGAAACACCTGGTGTACCTCGCACCGATGTGGAAGGAGTTCTTCCAGTACGTGGAACCCGACTGGCTGGCTGGCATCGCAGGGGTCGCCAATATCGGGAAGGACAGGAACTGGTGCGGACATCATTTCTCACAGGCGAACTGGTATGCCTTCGGACGACTGGCATGGGACCCTTCCCTGTCGTCGGAGCAGATCGCCAGGGAATGGCTGGAGCAGACTTTCTCCATTGATGAGAACTTTGTGTTCCTCATGTCTACCGTTATGGAGGAGAGTCGGGAGACATGCGTTAACTACATGATGCCACTTGGGCTGCATCACATTTTCAAGTTCGATCACCACTACGGTCCAGAGCCTGACGGTTTCAAGGCGGAGTACCCGTTGGAATGGTGCCCTGTCTACTACCACAAGGCGGACAAGGATGGTGTGGGTTTTGACCGTTCCTCTACTGGTACAAATGCTGTGAGCCAATACCGCGAGCCTTATGTCAGTCAGTACGACAAGCTAGAGACGTGTCCTGAGAACCTCTTACTTTGGTTCCATCATGTTCCTTGGAACTATAAGATGAAGGACGGGTCCACGCTCTGGGAGTCGCTGCAGTACCACTACAACCAGGGTGTCATCATGACGGAGACGTACCAGAACCTGTGGCATAACAAGATGCGCGCCTATGTCGATGACCAGCGTTGGCGTGAGGTCGATGAGCGTCTTCAGATACAGGTGAAGAATGCCAAAGAGTGGCGTGATGTCTGTCTCGGCTATTTTGACCAGTTCGCCAAGGACTCCACCAGTCGCACGCCATAGATTTCACCAATCTGTCTTTGGGGCTTAGCGACAAACTTAACGCGTATCTGGGATTTCCCCTTTAAAACGTCTGCAGGCAGCTCGTAGGTCTCATATTTGAACTCAGAGATGCGATACTTACCTGTGTTGTTCACTGATTTCACCAGGATGTCGTCGACAAAGATGTCGAACTCATGACTCTTCCACTCACCGACACCCCAGTATTTCAGACGGAGACACAGGTTGGTCTTTCCTCCTGTCTGCATCAGATAGCTGAAATAATGACCGTCTTGGGCGTCACGATAGAACACGTCGTTTGTGTTGCCCTTGAATGACTCGTCAGTCTCCATGAAGTGGTCGCTCTCTGGCTGTTGCTCACCAGGCTGTACCTTGTCAACGGTACGGCTCTCCAGCGCCTGACGCTCTTTCTCTTGTCTCGCCAACTGGTCGAGATACCCTTTGTAGTTATCTTCCGAGAGAGCCAGCCAGTACATCATATAACGGGCGTCATGTAACTCAAAGAACGGAATCAGCTCGTTACGGATCTCGTTTACCATCTTGGTGGAGAGGGTGAAGTGGAGTGGCTTGTCGGCAACAGGCTGCAATTGGTCGGCAATGTTCTCTATATTGTCATTAATGAGGATAGGAGCCTGGTCGATAGGCAGTTTCTTGCCAACAGCCAACTGACCGAAGCGGCTATCGTCGGCAATCAGCATGGCAAGGTCTTCTGTCCCTGTTTTCATTGCCAGCATGATAGGACCATGCATCAGGGCAATATACTGTGTCAGGTTCGGCAGATATTTCACACTGTTATGCATGGGGAACTGGATGTCTACCACATCCCCTTTCTTCCAATGGCGGTCGATAGTGACATATGATGATGGTCCCGTGATGACACTGACTAGCTGTCCATTTACCTTGACAGTAAACTGTCCAGGTTTTACCCAGCCAGGATAGCGCACCTGCATGGCAAACTGACCTTTGCCCTGTGTGATGGTGATACGACTTGTTTCTGTATAGGGGAAATCTGTCTCCTGACGGAGCTGGATACCTTTCTCCTTCCAGTTCAGTTCAGAAGCTACGAAGAGGTTTACAAACAGGGCATCTCCTTTATGGGTATATACAAACTGTCCGTATTTGCCATGATTCTCCATACCTGTTCCCACGCAGCACCACATAGCCTCGTTGGGTGCTGAGTAATTACGGTAGTGGCGGGGACGGGCAGAGGTGAAATATACATAGCCGCCATGCTCTGGGTGCTGGGTGGAGAGGATATGGTTAAACATCGCCAGCTCGTAGAAATCGGCAAAGCGTGCCTCGGGATTACGACGGTGCAGGTCTTCTGTGAGTTTCAGCATGTTATTGGTGTTGCAACTCTCTGGTCCGTCAATATCCTCCACGAAGTCCTTACACGCCTCTTTGCTAGGGAAGTGTTCTCTGCGGCTGTTACCACCGAAGGCGAGTGAGCGTTCACCAGTGACGATATCCCAGAAGAAAGCACCGGCGGTATGGTATGCCTCGTTGCCACCTAGTTCGGCAATACGCTCGAAACCTATTACTTTAGGCACCTGGGTGTTGGCATGCATATTGTCCAGACAGTCACGACGCTGCATCAACGGGTTAAGCAGACGGCGGTGTGAGAACCTGCGTGCCGCATGAAGGTATTTTGGCTCACCGGTGATGGCGAAGGCGTCAGCAAGTACCTCGTTCATCCCTCCATGTTCGGTATCGAGGATTTGCTCCATCTGGGCATCGGAAAGCCCCGCTGTTAAGTCAATCGCCCAGTCACAGAAACCAAGGAACAGCTGCTTTGCCTGTTTATTGCCGCCATAAAGCCATGCATCACGTAGCCCTGCGTACATCTTATGAATATTGTAGAAAGGCACCCATGAGCTGTGATAAGCACTAAAGTCACCCTTCTTGAAGTGACCCCACACACGATCACTGCCAGGTACACCACCCACATAGCCCTTCCCCCAGGCTGGGTGGTTCTTGGCATTGGCATCGACACATGCCTGCAGCTCGCTGATCATATAGTCCATGCGTTTCTGGCACTCTTTGTCGCCAGTGGCGGCATTGATAGCCATAGCTGTCAGATAGTGACCACCTACATGACCGTCGAGACCATCCCAGTTAGAATATGATTTCCCTTTTGGGGTGAGTCCGGCTTCTTTCAGATAAGGTGCCAGCAGACGGTCGCAGTCGTATTGCAGAAGTGTCTTGATGTTTAGGTCACGTGCCCGTTTCAATGGACTGTCGAGCAGGGTGATGTCACCCAGTGGAAACTCATCGGT
Organism: Prevotella sp.; assembly: GCA_045117415.1. Classification (GTDB taxonomy): domain Bacteria; phylum Bacteroidota; class Bacteroidia; order Bacteroidales; family Bacteroidaceae; genus Prevotella. The sequence goes on from JBGUNO010000008.1 coordinate 15,313, forward strand.
ATAGAGTCGGTCTTGTGCCTCTGCAACTACTGTCTGTAATGCGAAGAGGGTGGTAATTAAATAATATCTCATGTTGTCTTATGGTTGGCTTTCACCTTCTACGTATTCCTCTAAGAACATATGCTCACCATCGAAGACGGCATAAGTAAATTGGCTAATCCAGTCACCGAGAATCATCAGACGGGTATGGCGGGCAATTTTAATGTCCAGTTCAATATGACGATGTCCAAAGATAAAGTAGTCGATATCAGGATGGTCTTCGATATAGTCTTTAGCGAAAAGCACAAGGTGTTCTTTATCCTCCCCCATATATTGGATATCGTTGCTCTCCTTATGCTTGATATAGCTGTGTTTCGCCCAAGTGAGTCCGAGTGCCATGCTCCATCGAGGATGGAGGTTGGAGAGAAGCCATTGGCAAACCTTGCTGTGGAAGAGATAGCGTAAGAACTTGAAGGATTTATTAGGGTCACCCATCCCGTCACCATGGGCGAGGAAGAACTCCTTGCCATAGATCTCTGTCGTCTCCTCTTTTTTATGGAGGATGACGCCACACTCCTTTTCCAGATAACCATATGACCAGATGTCATGGTTGCCCGTGAAGTAATGTATCTCAACACCCATGTCTGACAACTCAGAGAGTTTTCCCAGAAAACGGGTAAACCCTTTAGGTACTACGTATTTGTACTCATACCAGTAATCGAACATATCGCCCAGCAGATAGATGGCGGCAGCTTTCTCCTTGATACTGTCGAGAAAACGCACTAACCGCCGCTCTTGCATTCGCTGGTGGGGAATCGCCAGCGATCCCAGGTGGGCATCGGAAAGGAAATAGACATTCTTCATATTCTTCGGTGTTACGGGATAACGGGATGCCGGAAAACCGGGATAACAACCTAGTCGAAACCCAGTTCGACCCTTGCTTCTTCTGACATCATAGACTGGTCCCAGGCTGGCTCAAAGACAAGGTTGACATTCGCAGAGGTGATACCCTCCACACTCTCCACCTTCGTGCGAACATCTTCTAATATGAAGTCGGCGGCAGGACAGTTAGGTGCCGTAAACGTCATATCCAGTTCCACGGAAGCGTCCTCCTGTACATCAATCTTGTAAATCATGCCGAGGTCATAGATGTTCACAGGAATCTCTGGGTCATAGACGGTTTTCAGCACGTCCACAATCCGTTCTTCCAGTTTCGTTTTCTCTTCTTGTGTCATAATAGTATTTTATTTGCCGACAAAGATAGTGCAAAATTTCGAGCAAGCGAAGAAAATGAGAATGTATTTTCATTTTTGAGCGTGAGAAATCGTATCTTTAGCACGCTTTGTACCTTTAGGTCAAAGAAATTTATCTAAATCGAGAAAAATACCAAATTATTTTGAGTATTATTTTAATGCTCTCATGGCGTTAAGAACAGCAAGGACGGTGACACCGACGTCTGCGAAGACAGCGAGCCACATAGTGGCAAGACCAAAGGTGGCAAAGAGGAGCACCGTTACTTTCACCCCGATGGCGAATGCTACGTTCTGACGAACGATACGGAGGGTGCGTCGGGCGATGCGGATGGCAAGTGCTATCTTCGAGGGATGGTCGTCCATCAAGACGACATCGGCAGCCTCGATAGCTGCGTCACTACCCAGTCCTCCCATGGCGATACCGATGTCTGCGCGAGCCAGAACGGGAGCGTCGTTGATGCCATCACCGACGAAGGCTGTTTTCGAATGAGCCGTTGACCGTTGACTATTGACTATTTTCTCAAGATAACAGATCTTATCAGCAGGTAGGAGCTCGGCATGGTATTCGTCTATATGAAGGAGTTGGGCGACATGTGCCGCCACTTCCTGACGGTCACCTGTGAGCATAACGGTCTTACTGACACCCAGTTGCCGAAGTTGTTGTATCGCCTCCGCACTGTCATCCTTGATCTTGTCATTGATGACGATATGTCCGGCATAGATGCCGTCAATAGCGACATGGATGATAGTTCCCGTAACAGGATGATGTTCATGTCCACAAAGTGGACAGTCGTGCCATTTCGCACCGACAGCATCCATCAGTTTGGTATTGCCGACACAGACGGTCTTTTTAAATGGAGCATATAGAGTGGCACAGACACCTTGTCCTGCTATCTCCTTGACGTCGGAGACGTGACAGCCGTCAGTAGCCTCATCGGGGAAGGCATCACGAAGGGCGACACCGATGGGGTGGGAGGAGTAACGCTCTACATGGGCGGCGAGATGGAGGAGCTGGTGCTCGTCACAGGTGTCAGGGTGTACAGCCTCTACGGCAAACTGTCCGTGGGTCAGTGTGCCTGTCTTATCGAAGACCATCATATCGACATGGGCAAGAACGTCCATGTAGTTGGCACCCTTGATCAATATTCCCTTACGGGAAGCACCACCAATACCACCAAAGAAGGTGAGGGGGACACTGATGACCAAAGCACAGGGGCACGAGACGATGAGGAACATCAGGGCGCGATAGAGCCAGCTAGGGAAAGAGGAGAGTGATATGAACAATGGGGGAATGATGGCGATGGCAAGGGCGGCAAAGACCACGACAGGGGTATAGATGCGTGCGAACTTGGTGATGAAGGTCTCACTCTTTGACTTATGCTCGGTGGCATGTTCTACCAACTCAATGATCTTGGATACGGTACTCTCCCCAAAACTCTTTGTTGTCCGTACCCTTATGACTCCCGACAGGTTGACACATCCAGAGATGACTTCATCGTCAACAGTAATCTCACGGGGTATGCTCTCTCCTGTTAATGCGATGGTGTTGAGGGTGGATGCTCCTTCTATGACAATACCGTCGAGGGGTACTTTCTCACCAGGACGAATCACGATGATAGAATCTATGACGACTTCTTCAGGTCTTACTTCTTCCATCTTACCTCTTACCTCCACTCGTGCCATGTCTGGACGTATGTTCATCAGATGAGCAATACTCTCACGACTCTTTCCCTCAGCATAACCCTCGAAGAGCTCTCCGACTTGAAAGAACAACATGACGAAGACGGCTTCGGGAAACTCTGTCTCAGCACCAGGAAGGAAACCGATACAGAGGGCACCTATGGTCGCTATAGACATTAGGAAATGCTCGTTGAAGGCATCACCATGAGCAAGTCCCTCTGCTGCCTCTTTCAAGGTGTCATGTCCGACCAGTAGATAGGGTATGAGGTAGATAAGTAACAATTGCCATGTCGATAACTGAAGGTTTTTCTCGATAACGACGGCACCAATCAATAAGATTACCGTGACGATAATCAGTGTCAGTTGTTCTTTCATGCTGTGCTCATGCTCATGTTCACAGCATTCATGTTCGTGATGATGATGTTCGTGTGACATACCTTTATGTTTTTAATTCTGCTGCAAAGGTATGAAAAGAGTTCTGCAACCTAGTTGCAAACGGGGGAAAATTGATTATTTCTGCAACTGGGTTGCAAGACGCTCACAGTCGTCCTTCCTCGTGGTAACTGTAATAATGACCGTCAGTCACGATGATGTGATCGAGGAAATGGATGCGCATCACCCTGCATGCTTTCTGCAAGCTCTCTGTCAGGTGGTCATCTTCCTTACTAGGTCGCAAATTACCTGAAGGGTGGTTATGGCAGACCGCAAGGATGGTGGCATTGGCAAGGACAGCTTCCTTGAGTATGATACGAATATCCACTGCTACCTCGGTAATGCCACCATGTGAGACACGCATCTTCTTGATAAGTTTGTAATTCTGGTTCATAAGTAGAATCCAGAATTCCTCAGTGTCCAAGTCTTGCATCACAGGATGCATGTGGCTATAGATACGGGTGGCGGTCCCACAGTCAGACCGCTCTTCGAGTGTCTCCATCTGTCGCCGTTTCCCTAACTCACAGGCAGCGAGGATGGAAATGGCTTTCGCCTCTCCGATACCGTTATAGTGACAGAGCTCGCCAATGTTTTTCTTACCCAAAGTGTTCAGGTTGTTGTGGCAGTCGTTCAGTATATGCTTCATCAAATCTACGGCGCTTTCCTTGGTAGAGCCAGAACCGATTAGGATGGCAAGTAACTCGGCGTTACTCAGTGACTCTGCGCCCTGTCGCATCATTTTCTCACGAGGACGGTCTTCCTCTGCCCATTGATTAATAGTTAGTTTTTCCATTTTTAGTTGATAATAAGAATTGTTCGCTATTGATAGAAGTTTTTCTCAAATGCAGTAAACTCGTCTTGTTTTAAGACACATCGTTTCCACCAGCTCTCGATGAACCCCAGTCCGTAACCCATCAGTTGGACGAAAGCGGCGGGAATACAGAGTAGCCCTACTTTCATATTTTTGTTCTGTATGGTGGAGTCAATGAGGATGACAAGGCAATAGAGAAAGATAGGCAGCCATGGAGCTGCGCAAAGCCAGAACCATCGGTGTACGTCATCATAATGCATTAGGACACGTCCGACAGCGGAGATAAGAACCAGTCCGATGACTCCGACAGTAAATACCGATGGTAACAAATGTACCAGTTTGAGAGTGCCAGGATGCCGCTTCTCTAAATTGATGCGCGCAATACCGCTGTTATAGACTTGTCGGAAAAACTTACGGAAATCCGTACGGCGCTTATGCCATACCCATGCCTCTGGGAAGAGCTGAGGCTGATAGCCTGCCTCCACAATGCGGTAACTGAAATCGATGTCCTCTCCGAAGCGCATCTTAGAGAAACCACCTAGTTGCAGATAGACATCCCGACGGATACCCATATTAAAGGAGCGAGGATAGAACTTGTCGAGTTTTTTCTTGCCACCACGGATACCACCAGTAGTGAAGAAAGAGGTCATCGAATACGAAATGGCTTTTTGTACAGGGGTGAAGGAGGGATGAGAGGCATCGGGACCACCAAAGGCAGCGAAGGCTGATGGCTGATGGCTGATGGCTAATTCTATGTTGGCAAGATAACTGGTGGGCAATACTACATCACTGTCAAGGATGATAAGCCAGTCGCCCTTAGCACGTTCTGCCCCATAGTTACGGCTCAGACCGGGACCGCTGTTTTCTTTCAGGTGATAATGTAAATCAAGGATGCTTGCGTACTTGTCGCAAACATCCTTGCATGGTATCTCCGATCCGTCCTCAACAATGATCACCTCGAAGTCTTTCTGTGTTTGGGAGTAAAGGCTCTCAAGCAACTCGTCCACTTCGTCAGGGCGATTGAATACTGGAACGATAATCGAATATTTCAATTGTCAATGAACAATTTCAATTGAAACTACTCCTTCACACGGTTCAGATAACTGCCGTCGCGGGTGTCAACCTGAATGAGATCACCCTCATTGATGAACAAAGGAACACGAACCTCTACACCAGTCTCCAGTGTTGCAGGCTTGGTAGCGTTTGTGGCAGTGTCACCCTTGATACCAGGCTCTGAATGAGTCACACGAAGATTCGTCTTTACAGGCATCTCAGCATAGAGAATGGTACCATCGGTGGTGTCGCTGACAACAGATACTACGTCACCTTCCTTCATGTATTCATGACCAATCACCAGGTCGTTAGCAATAGGAATCTGCTCAAAGGTCTCCTGATTCATGAAGATACGTCCCTCCTGATCCTCGTAGAGATACTGATAGTCACGGTGCTCGATGACTACATCCTCCAGTTTCTCACCGATGTTGTAGCGACGCTCCAGTACGCGACCGTCAGTAACATTCTTCATCTTGATGTTCATGATGGTGTTACCCTTACCAGGCTTACGATGCTGGAAATCGATGCAAACCCAAATAGAGCCATCCATGCGGATAGCAGTTCCTTTCTTAATGTCTTGTGAATTAATCATATAAAATAGCTATTTTAATAATGTATATATCTCCTTTTGCGGGTGCAAAGGTAATACTTTTATATGAAAAATGAAAGATTAAACATTAAAAATTACAAGAAAACTTGCATAATTCGAAATTAATGCGTACTTTTGCAGTCCGAAATTGAATAATTACAATAAAATAAAGATAAAAAACAATGAAAAGAACATTTCAGCCACACAATCGCCGCCGCGTGAACAAGCATGGTTTCCGCGAGCGTATGGCAACAAAGAATGGTCGTCGTGTACTGGCTTCCCGCCGTGCGAAAGGTCGCAAGAAGCTGACCGTTTCTGACGAGCATCACGGAAAGTAATCTCTGTCTTTAGAGGAGTAAATGAAAGAAATGTCGGGAGTAGCCGCAAGGTTAGCTCTCGATTTTTTTTGTTGAATATTTGGCATTGTCGATTATTCTTTGTATTTTTGCCGTTTAGAACGTGAAGATTATAATATATAATAATGGACGTGAAGGAAATTTGGAAAAAGATAGTCAGCCAATATGTGCTTCTCAACCTGTTTGCCATGGTAGTCGTTATCGTGCTGTTCTGTGTCGGTGTGAAGTATGGATTGGATATCTATACCCATCATGGCGAGGGAATTGATGTCCCTGAGCTGAAAGGGATGACTTATCATAAGGCGCGGCTATTGTTGGAGGAGGAAGGGCTGAATATCGTGGTCAGCGACTCTGGTTTCCAGAAGACATTGCCGGCAGACTGTATCCTTGCTCAGACACCAGGGGTTGGTACGAAAGTCAAATCTGGTCATACTATTTACGTGACAGTCAATTCTCCATCATCGCCCACTTTTGCGATACCTGATATCGTTGATAACTCAAGTTATCGTGAGGCAGAGGCTAAATTGATGGCGATGGGATTCCGTTTGACAGAGCCCCAGAGGGTGGTAGGTGAGAAAGACTGGGTCTATGGTATCGTCTGTCGGGGCAGAAGAGTGTCAAACGGCGACCGTATCCCCATAGACTTTCCTTTGACGCTGATGATAGGTACAGGCTCGTATGACGAGGATGACGCGGTATTAGACGAATACGTGGACCCCACCTACGAGGCAGATCCGACAGTGGGCATTCATGAGACCCATGAAGGACATCCAGCCAGTGAGGTGGATGATTTTGTAGAAGTTACGGCACCATGATAGAGGAATTGGATGAAATCACCTTGATGGAGGATGACGAGGAGCAGGGTGACCTGTATGAACATCTTCGGATGGAGGTGGACCGTGGTCAGCAAGCCATTCGCATTGACAAATATATGTCGGAGCATGTGCAGCATTCTTCTCGCAACCGGATTCAAAAAGCGGCGGATGCTGGATTCATTCAGGTCAATGGCAAACCCGTCAAGAGTAATTATAAGGTTCGACCAGGGGATGTGATAACCTTGATGCTCAATCGTCCTCATTATGATACGACAATAGAGCCAGAGGATATTCCGTTGGAGATTGTCTATGAAGACGACCAGTTGATGGTCATCAATAAACCCGCAGGGATGGTGGTGCATCCTGGTTGTGGCAACTTCCACGGAACATTGGTCAATGCCGTTGCATGGTATCTGCGTGATCTGCCGACATATGATCCCAATGACCCGTCCGTGGGACTGGTACATCGTATCGATAAGGATACCAGCGGACTATTGGTGATAGCCAAGACACCAGAGTCGAAGACAGAACTAGGAGTACAGTTCTTCAATCACGATACGCACCGCAGCTATCATGCCTTGGTATGGGGAAACTTCTCGGAGGACACTGGACGTATCGAAGGGAATATCGGACGTGATCCTAAAGACCGCCTGCGGATGGCTGTCTTTCCACCGGGCTCAGAGACCGGCAAGAGTGCCATTACCCACTATAAGGTGTTGGAACGTTATGGTTATGTAACTTTGGTGGAGTGCCGGCTGGAGACCGGACGAACCCATCAGATTCGAGCCCATATGAAACATATTGGGCATCCGCTCTTCGGTGATGAACGCTATGGAGGGACAGAGATCCTGCGAGGCGAACGTACTGCCTCTTATAAGGCGTATATCCAGAACTGTTTCAAACTCTGCAATCGTCAGGCACTGCATGCCAAGACGTTAGGCTTCATCCATCCTGTTACTGGTGAACAGATGGACTTCACCTCTGAACTTGCCGAGGACATGGCGGCACTTATTGAGAAATGGAGAAATTATACTCGTAATAACGATATAACGAAATAACGAAAAAAAAGAAATATATGAAAAATTTAAAACGTGTGATAGCCATCGTCTGTGGTGGTGACTCTTCTGAGCACGATGTGTCATTGCGCTCTGCCCAAGGTCTTTATTCGTTCTTTGACAAAGAGCGATATGATGTGTATATTGTGGATGTGAAAGGACAGGACTGGCTTGTGGAACTGCATGACGGTACAACGGCAAGGATTGACCGTAACGACTTCTCGTTCATTGAGGATGGAATGGCGAAACGTTTTGACTATGCCTATATCACCATTCATGGTACACCTGGTGAGAATGGTGTCATGCAGGGCTATTTCGATTTGGTTGGTGTTCCATATAGCACCAGTGGCGTCTTGGTGGAGGCAATTACGTTTGATAAGTTTGTCCTTAACCAGTATCTGCGTGCCTATGGTATCCTTGTGGCAGACTCGTTGTTGATTCGCAAGGGCTATGAGGAGCTGGTGAGCGATGATGAGATAGAACAGCGTATAGGCATGCCTTGTTTTGTCAAGCCTGCCACCGACGGCTCTTCTTTTGGCGTGTCGAAAGTGAAGAATGCCGATCAGCTCGCTCCTGCCATCCGTAAGGCAATGATGGAAAGTTCTGAGGTGATGGTGGAGCAGTACCTGAAAGGAACTGAGATCACCATGGGTATCTATAAAACGAAAGAAAAGACTGTTCCTTTCCCCATTACGGAGGTCGTCACCTCGAATGAGTTCTTCGACTATGATGCGAAGTACAATGGGCAGGTGAAGGAGATTACACCGGCACGTATTAGTGAGAGCCTGACACGTCGGGTTAGCGAGATAACCAGTCATATCTATGACATCCTACATTGTAATGGCATCATCCGTATCGATTATATCATTTCTCCGGAGGGTAAGATATACATGCTGGAGGTAAACACTACTCCGGGCATGACTCCTACCAGCTTCATCCCTCAACAGGTAAAAGCTGCAGGACTCACCATGACGGAGGTTCTGACGGATATTGTGGAGAACCAGTTTTCTTAGTTTAGAGTTGGGAGTGTATCGTTGATAGTTTGCTGCCGCCATGGATAGGAAAGAGTTTGATGAGATTCGCCCATACGAAAGAGGGGAGATGAAGCAAGCATTTGAGGAACTGATAAACGATCGTCAGTTCTCGTTGCTGCTGAAAGGTTTCGTGCCTTTGTTGCCGAAGGCTTTTCGCAACGGACTATTGCGCCTTGCTTTCATCGGAGTGAAGACACCGTTGGACTTCCAGCTCCGTTTCATGAAACCTGTCGTCTGGCATTTCGTCCGTAAATACACGGATGGACTTAGTTTCGATGATTCTAAACTCTACACTATCAACCCTCAACAAAACGAACGATACACGTTCGTCTCTAACCATCGTGATATTGTCCTCGACTCTGCTTTTCTAGATGTGTTACTCAATAAGAATGGCTATCCGACTACGGTGGAGATTGGTATTGGCGATAATCTGTTGATTTATCCCTGGATCAAGCGACTGGTCCGCATGAATAAGGCTTTTACTGTCCGTCGTGGACTGACAGCCCATGAGATGATGCGTAGCAGTCAGTTGATGAGTAGCTATATTCATTATGCTGTAACACAGAAAAAGGAGAATATCTGGATTGCCCAGCGAGAGGGAAGGGCAAAGGACTCTGATGACCGTACCCAGGAGTCGGTACTGAAAATGCTTGCTATGGGAGGTGACTTAAAAGAACTCAACATTGTGCCGTTGACTATCAGTTATGAGTTTGACCCTTGTGACTATCTGAAGGCACAGGAGTTCCAGCAGAAAAGGGACAATCCCAACTTCAAGAAAAGCAAGCAAGATGACCTCGATAATATGAAGACGGGTATTTTCGGTTATAAGGGTAGGGTTCATTACCAGTGTGGTACTCCTATCAACGAATGGATTGATGAGCTACGGGACCTTCCCAAGAATGAGTTCTTCAAGGCTGTCGCCCAGCGTATGGACCAAGAGATCCATCGTCATTACCGCTTCTATCCCTGTAACTATATCGCATTGGATTTTCTTGAGAATGCTAGTATTTCTGGTAATAATAGTTCTCTTAGTAATACTAGCTTCGCTAGTCACTATACCTCATCTGATGTCACCCGCTTTGAGGAATACCTCTCCGTACAACTGACAAAGATCAAAATCCCCAATAAGGATGAGGCGTTTCTGCGAGAGCGGATGTTGACCATGTATGCCAATCCTTTACGGAACTTTTTAAAGGTAAAAGAGTAAAAAAGGAAAAACGATGAGAATTAGGAAATATATCATAAAAGGGATGGTAATGACTGCTTTACCTTTTCACTTTTTTATTTTTTTACTCCTTTCCTGTACGACTGATAGTTATGACAAGGGGCAAGGCAAGTATTCGTTGATGCAGGCGGAGCTGGTTGATCTCACCATTAATAGCGAAAAAAAAGCGACAGCTTTCACGTTAGATGACGGCAACCGTTTCACACTGACTCCCTATGCCACAGCAAAATGGATAGAGACGGCAGACACTACTTATCGTGCTATCCTTTATTTTAATCAGGTCAGCGAGACAACAGCGGAGCCTGTTTCCCTCGGTGCTGTTCCTACATTGCGTGCTGTTAAGCATTGGCAGTTAGGACAACAACCCGAAGATCCGATAGGATTGGAGAGTGCCTGGCTGAGTAAGAATAGGAGATACCTGAACCTCGGGTTGTTGCTCAAGACAGGACAGGCAGACGATAATGACGGCACACAAATAGTGGCTCTCGCTCAAGATACTATCCGTCATAATGACGATCAGACGTATACGGCAGTCTTCCGACTGCTTCACGATCAGTGTGGTGTCCCCCAATATTATACCAGTCGTCGTTTTATCAGTATCCTTATTCCTGATACAGTTAAACTCGACACTATCCGCCTGACCATCCCCACCTATGATGGCCATTTGGAGCGTATCTTCCTTCCATAAATAAAGACAATATTATATTAAGGTACGCGCGATAGATACTTTTATGCTATCTACGCAAACTACAAAATTCACACTTATTAGTATGAAATTGTAGAAATTGTTAATAAAACCATCGAAAAACAACAAAAAAGCAAAAAAGTATCAAAATTTGACAAATAAAGATTGCCCCATTTCGTAAAAAAGTTTTATTTTTGCACCGTGAAAAAATCACTAAGACCATATAGATACTATTAATTTTTTTTAATTGAAACCATAACTAGTATAACAAAGTAATTAGCATTCTGCCATTGCGGGTCCAGGGGCTTGGCGTGGAAGGGGATATTTTATCTCCACTCAAATAACCTAAAAATGTATTTATTCAAATCAATCTAAGAAAAATACCTAAGTATGAATCAAAAAATCAGAAAGACTGCGCTGCTGATGGGTGCATGCTCTCTTATGAGCATGTACTCACCTGTAATGGCCGTTAATCCCGATGCTTCGGTGGAGGCTGTTCAGCAGACAACGAAGAAGGTCACGGGTACCATTAGTGACTCTCAGGGTCCCGTGATTGGTGCAAGTGTTGTTGAAAAGGGAACCACCAACGGAACGGTGACCGATTTCGACGGAAACTTTACGCTCAATGTGAAACCGGGTGCTACTTTAGTAGTCTCCTACATCGGTTACACCACTCAGGAAATTGCCGTAGGCAATCAAGCAAACTTTAACATCACCTTGAAGGAGGACAATGCTCTCTTGGACGAGGTGGTCGTCGTAGGTTATGGTGTCCAGAAGAAAAAGCTGGTCACTGGTGCCACTGTTCAAGTAAAAGGTGAGGACATCGCCAAGTTGAATACCACTAACGCCCTGACTGCTATGCAGGCAAGCTCTCCTGGTGTGAACATTACTCAGAGTTCCGCACAGCCAGGTAAGGGCTTCAAGGTAAATATCCGTGGTGTCGGTACTATTGGTGAGTCATCTCCTTTGCTGATTATCGATGGTATCAATGCTGGTACTGCAGACAATGGTCTGAATGGCTTGAATCCTAACGATATTGAGAGCATCGACGTACTGAAGGATGCTGCTTCTGCAGCCATCTATGGTGCTCGTGCTGCCAACGGTGTCATTTTGGTAACCACTAAGCAAGGTAAAGAAGGAAAGTTGTCTATTCAATATGACGGATACGTAGGCTGGTCAAATGCCTATAAGGTTCCTGGACTTCTTTCTGCACAGGACTATATGAAGGTTATCAATGAGACGAACTTCAACACCTATGGGACAGCAACAAACTGGGGCTCAATTGTTCCTGCAAACATTCTCGCACAGGTTGAGAACGGTTGGACGGGTACCGACTGGTTCAAGGAATATGAGAATAAGAATGCCCTTCAGTTCAGCCATGCAGTAACACTGAGTGGTGGCTCTGAGCGTTCGAAGTTCTCTATGAGCTTGAACTACAGCTCTAACGAGGGTATCATGGGCGGTGACAATGCCTCCAGCTATAAGCGTTATGGCGGTCGTATCAACTCAGAGCATATTGTCCTGAAAGGTAAAGACCTGATCGGCGAGGAGCACGCTCTGCTGACCGTCGGTGAGAATATTTCTTATTGGTATCATAAGAGCCACGACCTGCCAGAGGGTAATGGCTATTGGAACATCATGCAGGCTGCGTATACAGCATCTCCATTGGTAAAGCCATATAATGAAGATGGTTCTTTGGCAAGTTATGCCGCAAACCATGCTGGTTATAGTGATATGATTTATAGTAACCCGTTGAACCATTTCATGAATGGTGGTTTCAACTCTCTCAACAAGAGTCGTGACTTCGGTTTTGGTGCTACTATTTACTGGATTGTGGAACCTATCAAGAACTTGAAATATCGTGGACAGTTTAATACTGGTTTCAGTGGTAGCAACTATCGCGGTGTGTCATTGCCATATAGTGCAAGCCAGACAAGTGCAAGCAATAACTATCAGATGTCAATGAATCAGAGTGAGAGTTCTAGTTTCACGATTGAGAATACTTTGTCATATGTTCTCCCCCAATTTGGTAAACATACTATCGATGTGCTGGTTGGTCAGTCCTTCGAGCGTTCAAACTGGAACACCTACATGAATATGTCATTCACAGTTGCTGAGGCAGACTTGAACTCTATGGTACTGAATGGTTGGGATTATAATATTCCTTCTAACTATGACCGTACGACAATGACAGGTCATGATGGTTATGATAATCCAAGGCAGGGCAACATCGCTTCTTTCTTCGGCCGTATCAACTGGAACTACGATGAGAAGTACATGTTGACCGCTATCCTCCGTACTGATGGTAGTTCCAACTTCGCCAAAGGTCACCGCTGGGGTACCTTCCCCTCTGTATCTGCAGGTTGGGTCATCACCAACGAGCCGTTCATGGCAAAGACAAGCAAGTGGTTGGATTTTTTGAAGATTCGTGCTTCTTGGGGTCAGAACGGTAACTGTAACATTTCAAATTTCTACTATCTGTCGAACATCGGTTTCTCACCGACTAGTTATCCTGACTATGGTTATAAGTTCTCCAGCGCTAATGACATTAGTGTAAGCAACTCTGGTAGCTATGTGCATGGCGCATATGCCAAGAACGTACCTAATGAGGATGTTACTTGGGAGACCTCTGAACAATGGGACCTTGGTCTTGATGCGCGATTCCTGAACGGTCGTTTGGGCTTGAACTTCGACTGGTATGTGAAGAAGACCAAGGACTGGCTGGTACAGGCTCCTATGAACGAGGTACTTGGTTATGAGGAACCAGCTATGATTAACGGTGGTGATGTGAAGAACACTGGTGTTGAGATTGCGCTCTCTTGGCGTGACAAGATTGGTAAGGACTTCAACTACCATGCGAATGTAAACATTGCTACTAATAAGAATAAGGTAACACGCCTTGCTGCAGCAGGTGGTAAGATTGGAACAGATGTCTCAAGTGCATTGTTCCAGAATTCTTCATACGTTTCATTGGTGGAAGAGGGTCATCCTATTGGTTACTTCTATGGAATGTCTTATAGTGGTATCTGGCAGAATCAGGCTCAGATTGACGCAGCCCGTGCAAATGGTCAGGCTGTTCTTGATGGCGCTGTTCCTGGTGATCCTATCTGGGATGATTATGATAAGGATGGTACCATCAATTATGACAAGGATCGTCATGAGATTGGTAGTCCTCATCCTACAATGACCCTCGGTGTTACCCTCGGCTTTGACTGGAAGGGCTTCGACTTTGGTGTCACAGGTTCTGGTGCATTTGGTCATAAGATCATGCAGGCTTATCGTACAGCCCTGCTTGCTAATCAATATCAGCAGTATACAACAGATGTATATGATCGTTGGCATGGTGAAGGAACTAGCAATACACAGCCTCGTCTGACTGTTGGTTCTGTTGCTGACCAATGGGTATCTACTCGCTATATGCAAAAAGGTGACTACTTCAAGATTCAGAATATCACATTAGGTTATGACTTCTGCAAGCTTTGGAAGTCTTCTCCATTCCATCAGTTGCGTCTCTATGTACAGGCTCAGAACATCGCGACCATTACCGGTTACAGTGGCGTAGATCCTGAATGCGGTGCTAACGGTGGTGGCGATAACGCAAACTGGGTACGTGGTATTGATGTAGGTTTGTACCCAACAGCACGTACATGGATTGTCGGTGCAAGCATCAAGTTCTAATTCAAAACATATAATAGAATAGAAAAATATGAAAAAGATATTTATAATGGCAATCGCAGCCGTCTTCGCATTAGCTTCTTGTGATAGTCAGCTCGATTCCTCCAATTATACAGAGGCAAATACTGGTAACTTCCCAGCATCAGCTGCTGACCTGAACGCAGAGTTGGCTGCCTTGTATGGTGTGATGAACCAGTTCAGTATTGATCCTCTACAGACGCCTTGGTTTGTCAGTCATATTATGTCTGATGATGCCAATGGTGCTGGTGGTACTGGTGACGTGGAGTCACACGCTATCGGTCACTTGATGGCTAATAAGGAGTCTCTTCTTGATAATGCCTGGCATTGCACATTTGTTGGTATTGCTCGTGCCAATGCCATTATTTATGCTGTTGACGCATTCGACTGGACTGGTCAAGAGACGACCCGTAACCAGTTGTTGGGTGAGGCATATTTTATGCGCGGCCTCTTCTACCTCTGGGGAACTCAGTTCTGGGGAAATATTCCTGCATACTGGGCAGCAGCAGCTCCCAGTCCATGTCCACAACAGGATGCTGAGACAGTGATATTCCCACACATCCTTGCAGACTTTGTCAGCGCATCGAATCTGATGACTCATGGATATACCACTCGTGGTGATGGTCATGCTACTAAGGGTGCTGCCGAGGGTTATCTGGCTCGTGCCTATATGTTCTATGAGGGCTTCTACAAGAAAAAGGGTGAGCTTGCCAAAGCAACTCTTGAGGACGTTGAACTTCCAGAACAGGAAGGTGTGACAGGTCCTCTGACCAAGGCTCAAGTAGTTGGATATCTGGAGGATGCCATCACCAAAGGTGGCTATAGCCTTGTTGATGACTTCCGTCGTTTGTGGCAGTATACCAACGAACTGTCTGCTCCCGATTATCCCTATGTTGCTGACCTGGTTGCTGCTGGCAAGTACTGGGCTGGTAATGGTAATGAGGAAGAGATGTTCCAAGTGCAGTATGTGAATCTTGGTAACTGGACGACAGGAGCTGCTATTGGTATGGGATTCTGTAACCAGGTGTCATTATACAGCGGTCTGCGTTGTGACGACAATGGTGCTGGTGTCTCTAATGGCAATGCTCCCTCTGTTCCTTTCGGACAAGGTTGGGGACAAGGTGTTATCAATGCCAATTTGTGGGATGACTGGGCAGACAGTGACCCACGTAAGAAAGCAACCATCCTTGACGCACCGGCAGAGTTGGGCGAGGGTACAGGTTTTGTATTCACAACTTCTTGCTCTGAGGATGCCGGTTATTACAATAAGAAATGGATTACTATTACATGTTCTGAGTCAACATTTGACACGAATACTGATGCCTATACCTGGTGGGGTGTATATCGTAAGAATAATGTCGGTGTTGCCAATAATAATGGTAACTCTTTCCAAGGTGACCACTTTAATGACATCATCCTGCTCCGTCTTGCCGATGTGATGCTGATGCACTCTGAGTTGACAGGTACTGCTACCCAGATGAACAGAGTACAGGCTCGTGCTGGTGTTGCGCAAACCGATTATTCATGGGCAAACATCAAGAATGAGCGTCGTTGGGAGCTTGCCTGTGAGGGTATCCGCTTCAATGACTTACGTCGTTGGTCTGGTAAAGATGGTGGTGAGAGTTGTGAGGCAGCTAAAGCTCTGCAGCGTCAGGATGGCTCTCGCGTAAACTACACCGGTAGATGGACGACTATGCATCACGCATCGTCTTCTTGGGCTAAGCGTTATGCGGAGACTAACGGATTCTTGCAGATACCTCCTGCTCAGATAACTATTGCCAATGATGAGGAAGTCCTGAAGCAGAATGCTGGTTGGGGTGCTGATGTGGCAGATGCTAATATGAGCGGTACACCTGTTTATTAATCGATAAAACTAAAAGAGAATAACAATATGAAAAAATCAATATTATTGTTCGCAGTAGCACTTGGATTGCTCACAGCTTGTAATCCTAATAAGGAAGAAGGCAGCATGGGAGTAACTACTGTCAGTGCAGACCAACTGCTGGCTAACTCAACCTTTGAGCAGTATTCTGATGCTGATTGCACAGTACCTGCTGCAGATGGTAACTTTATCAAGTTTAACTGTCCGAATGTGCAGGCTCTGACCATCTTTTACCTGAAGGCTGATGGTAGTGAGCAAGTCTTGTCAAGTGGTAAGTCTGGTGGCGTGTTCAATTTTACCCCAAAACGTGGTTCAGACCCATTGCAGACTGTTTATTTCCGCTATGTTAATCAAAATGGTGAAGAGGTTGTCGCCTCCAAGGAATTCACTCTTCTGGTAGCTGCAGACCTTGCCCCGGAGATTAAGTATCTGGCAAGTAATCAAGGCATAAAAAAATGGAAGTGGGATCTTTCAATGAATGGACAGTGCTGGGGTAATATGGCTTATGCGATGGGCAATGGTGCTGACTTCGCTGAGACTGGTGCTAACCAGTGGTGGGGTTGTACCCCAGACCTTCTTTGGTCGAAAGAAGAGGGTGGACAGTACGGACACACTGATGGTGATGATTCCAAAGCTGGAGAAGGTGACTTCAATGCCTATATGACTTTCAATGAGGATGGTGATGTTGTAACCTATGATGCAACAGGAAAAGCTCTTCGCTCTGGTAAATACGAGGTTAAGGGTTATGATGGCACTCGTCATGACGTAGGTGGTAATCCATGGGATCTTGGTACATTATCCACTTCTGAACCAGTCATCATGTATCCTTACATGATCAACGGTCATGGCACAACGGTTACAGACTTTGAGATCTTAGGTCTTAATGACGACCAGTTGGTATTGGTTTATCCAGGTACTGCTTCTCCCGGCTCATGGTCTGAGGCTACCTTCTGGCGCTTTGTCGCTGTGGAGAACGAGGATCTGATTGCTAAGGATTGGACGTGGGATCTTTCACTCAACGAACAGTGCTGGGGCAATATGGCTTATGCGATGGGTGATGGTGCTGACTTCGCGGAGACAGGTGCTAACCAGTGGTGGGGTTGTACCCCAGACCTACTTTGGTCGAAAGGCGAAGGTGGACAGTATGGACATACTGATGGTGATGATTCCAAAGCTGGAGAAGGTGACTTTAATGCATACATGACTCTTGACGATGCAGGTAAGATTACTACTTACGATGCCAATGGAACAGCATTGCGTTCTGCTAATTACACGTTAGAATTGTTTGGTACTCGTGCGGATGTTGGAGGCAATCCATGGAATATTGGTACTCTTACCACAACAGCTCCTGCAGTGATGTATCCATACATGATTAATGGTCATGGTACAACAGTTACTGAGTTTGAAGTTCTAGGCCTTACTGGTACAAGTCTGGTGCTGGTTTATCCTGGTACTGCTTCTCCTGGTTCATGGTCGGAGGCTACCTTCTGGCGCTTCACCAAGAAATAGTAATTGACACAATTTCTCTATAACATTCCGCCCTGCATCGTAACCCGATGCGGGGCGGTTTCTTCTTCGTCCCACGCTTTGGAACGCTTCGTCCCACCCTATGGGACGCTTCGTCCCAAGTAATGGGATAAGCTATTCCAGGCATTGGAACATCAAGACGGTTTTGTTTTTGTTCAAATAATTTGGTGGGGTCGAAAAGTGTTAGTACCTTTGCAAAGAATATGGCTATACTACTAACGAGATATTGGAAATGGGGTCTTACGATACTGATGGGTATCGGAGTATTCCTGTTTTGGGACTTAGGCTACCCCCATGCTTTGTCGTATCAGGAGCAGTATCAGTTGTTCTTGTGGACAGGGGACTATTTCTGGGAACATCTGAGTATAGCTGGGGGCTTTGCCGACTGGTTGGGAGAGTTTATCGTGCAGTTTTATTACTACCCTTGGATTGGTGCTGCGCTGTTGGCAATCCTTTTTGTCGTGATGCAGCGTTTGGCAGTGTGTTTATTACCCTCACGCTGGTATTTGCTGAGTTTCATTCCACCGATACTCCTGTGGTGGCTGATGGGTGATGTCAATGTGTTGTTGTCCCTTCCCGTGGCAGTGACCCTTGCGTTGGCACTCGCCTGTGTTCCGTTAAGGGGCAGGCTCCAATGGGTCGATGTCGTGTTGATTCCTGTAGGATGGTGGCTGATAGGTCCCGCCCTGTGGCTGTATGTCATAGCACGACTGCTGCAGCGAAGATGGCGGAGTCTTTGGACGGCAGGCTGGTTGGTGGCTGTTCAGGTGATGGGTTATGCGTGGCTGTTGCCGCAGTGGCCGTTCCAGATGGTGATGACCGGACTGACCTACTATCGTGTCCCCATGCAGTATCCCCATCTTCATGGTTATGAAAGAGATGTCTATGAGTTGATATGGCAAGACTGTCAGATCCGTCACGAGCAATGGGACAAGATCATTAAACGTGCTGGACAGTATGAGGTCAAGACTACGTTCTGGTCGAACAGTGTGAATCTTGCCCTCTCTCAGAAGCGGTTGCTAGCCGATCGTATGTTTGATTTCTACCAGAGTGGTGATGATGCCCTTATCATGCCGATGAAGCGTGACATGACCAGTAATCTTCCTTCCGCTGAAGCCTATTATCGCCTGGGCTTGGTGAACTCCGCCCAACGTTATATGTTTGATGTCCAAGAGTCTATTTTGAATGGTAAGAAAAGTGGGCGTTGTACCAAGCGTATTGTCGAGTGTATGTTGGTGAACGGTCACTACAAGTCTGCCTTGAAGTATATCGACCTGCTGGGAAAGAGTCTGTTCTATCGTGGTTGGGCAAAGGAGACCCGACAGGTGGTTACTGCTGATGCGAAGACCCGTGAGCAGCGAATTAATGCTCATCCGCAGTTAGGAAGACTCCGTCAGATCCGTTTCAAGGAGGATTTCCTGTATAGCCCTTCTGAGAAGGATAAGATTTTCGGCTTGTTATTCATGAACAACCGCGATAACAAGATGGCACTCGACTATTTTATTGGAGAGATGCTGTTGCGAGGCAACGTACAGGGAGTCATGCGTTATATGCCATGGGCACAGCAGTATGGCGGCTATCGCTCGATGCCGATTGGTTATCAGGATGCCTTACAGTGTATTCAGAAGCGAGGTGACTTGCCTGGGTCGATGTATGGGTCGTATGTAAAACGGATGATGCAGCGATGAGGAAGGTTTTATTGATAGGGTTGGTATGTGTTGTGGCTTTGGCAGGGTGTAGACAGGAACCTGTTGATGCCGTTTTGATGAATCAGTTACCTGCCATCTATCCTGACTATATCGGTGTGACGGTTCCTGTGGATATCGCACCATTGAACTTCAATGTCATCGGGGAGGGTATCGACAGGGTCGATGCCCAGGTGACAGGTAGTAAAGGTGGTGAGCTGCATGCCAATGGTGAGTATGCTGACTTTGACATCGATGACTGGCATGCGCTGACGGAACAGAACAAAGGAGGCGAGTTGACGGTCACTGTCTGTGTCCGTAAGGACGGCAAGTGGTTACAATACCAAGACTTCAAGATTTTTGTGAGTCCCTATGCCTTGGACGAATGGGGTGTGACCTACCGTCGTATTGCCCCAGGCTATGAGGTAGGAGGGAATATCGGAATGTATCAGCGTGATATCCATACCTTTGAGGAGTATGCAATGCTGCAGGAGTCGGCAGTACCTGGCAGATGCATGAACTGTCATACTGCCAATCGCACGGATCCTTCCCGTCTGACCTTACAGATACGAGGAGAGGGAGGAGGCACCTTGGTGCAGATTGATGGCAAGCAGCGCTGGTATGATACCAAGACAGACTCGACAAAAGCGGCGGGCTCGTATGCTTACTGGCATCCCTCCGGCAACTACTGCGCCTATGCCACCAATGCCGTCCATCAGGCTTTCTTTGTGGGAAAGGGACAGCGTATCGAAGGGTATCATAACTTCAGTAACGTGGTGCTGCTCGATGTCCGCAGTGATGAGCTGATCCTTGCCCCGGAGCTGATGACAGACACAGACCTAGAGATATTCCCTGCCTTCTCGCACGATGGTAAATATCTTTATTACAGTACTTCCAAGAGTTGTCAGGTACCTGCAGAATATATGAAGGTGAAATGTAGTATCTGTCGTATCGACTTTGAGGAGGCTCAAGGACGATTTGGACATCAGGTTGATACCCTGTTGAACGGTCCCCAAGATGATTGTAGTTATACCTTGGCACGTCCCTCCTACGACGGACGCTGGATGATGTATAATGTGACGAGCCGTAGTAACTTTCCCGTCTTCCAACCCGATGCCGACCTGTGGCTGATGGACTTGAGGACAGGCGAGTCACGTCCTCTGACGGAAGTCAACAGCAAGGATGTGGAGAGTTATCACAACTGGTCGAGCGACAGTCATTGGTTCGTGTTTGCCTCAAAACGGGAGAATGGGATGTTCGCCCAGCTCTTCTTTGCCTCGATAGATGACAAAGGGCGGGTGACGAAGCCTTTCCTGTTGCCGCAACACAACCCTAGGAAGTTCTATCAGGAGATGTTCGATTCGTATAATGTTCCAGATTTTACGAGGACGAAGGTTGATTTTGATGCCCGGGAGACCCAGCGGCAGGTGTTTCGTAACGAGCGTATAAAAGTGAAGATAAAAGAATAAAGATATGAGAAAAATTCTGTTTATGTGTATGGCTCTTGGAGCTATGATGTTTGTAGGATGTCAGAAGAGTAAAGACTGCAAGATCCACGGAACGGTGGTGGGTGAACAGTATGAGGGTAAGCGTATCTTCTTAGTGCCCTTTACAGGTCCAGCCACTGCGGAGACCGTCGACAGTATCGAGATCAAAGATGGAAAGTTTGAGTTTACCCCTGACTCCATGCAGATGTATAAGATCCTGCTGGATTATCACTTCCGCATCGGAACACAGCCTCTGATTGTTATTGCTGAGCCAGGAGACATCCAGGTGACGATAGACACGATTAGTAGTGCTGTGGGTACTCCCCAGAATGACTCCCTGCAGGTATGGAAGGAACTGACAGAGAAGCACCAGCGCGAATATGGTGCCTTGATGCGGTTGGCGAATGCCAAGGTCAAGCAAAATGACACTATCGAAGCAGCCAATGTCAAAGAGCAAGCGCAGAAGATGCACATCGCTTATAAGAACAGAAGCCGCACGATGGCTGCTCATATGGAAGGAACGATTCTGGGCAGTTTCTTGAAAGAGATGTTCCCGAGAACCTACCAGCGGAAGATGTCAGATGGTACAATGATGGAAATAGATGCTGATACAAATGAACCTGTTAAGTAAATATTGGAGGATAGGGGCGTCACTGTTGTTCGGTATCGCCGTGTTCCTGTACTGGTGGATTGTCTATCCAGTGATGCTGTCGTATCAAGAGCAGTACCAGTTGTTTCTGATGGATGGCGATTACCTGTGGCAGTTGCTGTCTGTTCCTGACGGCTTTGCCCGTTGTGTGGGGGAGTTTCTCACGCAATTCTATATCAACCATTGTCTGGGTGCCTTGGTATTAGCCGTCTTTTTTGTTATCATCCAGCGGTTGGTATGGCGGTTGATGAAAACAGTTTGTCAACAGGCAGATACCCATTATGTCCTGAGTTTCATACCTGTCCTGTCCCTGTGGTTGATGCTGGGTGACGAGAGTGTGTTGTTGACATTCGCCATTGCCCTGATACTCGCCTTGGCAACGATGTGGGTATATGAAATGACAGGGAAGCGGTTTCGTGCATATCTCATTATATTATTAATACCAGTCCTTTACTGGCTTGCAGGACCTGTTGTGCTGCTATTTGCCGCATGGGTGTTTATACGCCAGCTCCAGACGATGGATTCAAAGTGGACAGGATTATGTATAGGAGCTTGTGCAGTCATCTATGCGTTAGCATGTATCTTGGTAAGTTCATGGCTTGTCCCTTATCCATTGTTCCGTTTGTTCTATGGAATAGACTACTATCGCATGGTGGAAGTCTATTACTGGATGATGCTTATCACCATGGCATGGTGTGTGCTGATACCAGCCTCCCTTTATTGGGTACCCTCTTTTAAGAAAAAACGATGGGTGAGCTTAGGTGAGGTAGTCATCGTCTGTGCCACATTCCTTCTGCTGCGTCCTTCCTTCTACGATGCCCGAAAATATGAGGTGATGGAATACGACTATCTGGTGCGTTGTCAGGACTGGGATGCTATCATTGCCAAGGCAGACAAGAAGACTCCTGATTTGCCGATGACGGTGTGTGCCACTAATCTCGCCTTGGGTATGAAGGGACAGCTAGGGGAACGCCTCTTTGACTATTATCAGAATGGAACACAGGGACTGGTGCCGCCGTTTGGAAAAAATTTCTCTGCTATCATGCTGACAGGTGAGGCTTACTGGCAGTTAGGATTGGTCAATACCGCACAGCGTTTTGCTTTTGAGATGATGGAGGCGATTCCTAACTATGCCAAGAGTTGTCGTGCCGTCAAACGACTGGTGGAAACCAATCTGGTGAATGGTGAGTATGACGTGGCACGTAAGTATCTCCAATTATTGGAGAAGACTCTTGGTTACAGGCAATGGGCTCAACGGACAATGCCCTTATTAGGTAATGAGAAAGCTATTAATAAGCATCCCGTCTATGGACGGATGCGTCAGTTGCGTCTCAAGGATGACCTGTTGTTCAGTGAGCAAGAACTGGATAAGATATTCGGTCAATTGGTAATGCGTAATCAGCAGAATGGTCTTGCCTTGCAATACCTGCTTGCCGCCCCTTTGTTGGAACGTGACATCAATAAGTTTATGAACTATATGGTGTATGTGGACCGACAGCATTTAGGCTATCGCCCACGTAGTTGTCAAGAGGCAATTGTCTTTGCCTTTGTACAGCGCAACCAGCTTCCTCCTCAGGGGTATGTTAATGAGATGGTGATGCGTCAGTTTAATGACTTTGTCAATATCTATTCAAATGGAGGCAAGGATGCCCCACAATTACGACAATATAGAAATACGGCATGGTATTATTTTATAGGAACGAGATGAGGAAGATTTTATTGATAGGGCTTGTATGTGTTGTGGCTTTGGCAGGGTGTAGACAGGAACCTGCTGATGCCGTTTTGATGAAGCAGTTGCCTGCCATCTATCCTGACTATATCGGTGTGACGGTTCCTGTGGATATTGCACCATTGAACTTCAATGTCATCGGGGAGGGTATCGACAGGGTCGATGCCCAGGTGACAGGTAGCAAGGGTGGTGAGCTGCATGCCAATGGTGAGTATGCCGATTTTGACATCGATGACTGGCATGCGCTGACGGAACAGAACAAAGGAGGCGAGTTGACGGTCACTGTCTGTGTTCGTAAGGACGGCAAGTGGTTACAATACCAAGATTTTAAGATTTTTGTGAGTCCCTATGCCTTGGACGAATGGGGTGTGACCTACCGTCGTATTGCCCCAGGGTATGAGGTGTTTAGTCATATGGGACTCTACCAGCGTGACTTGTCTAATTTCGATGAGACGACTATCTTTGATAACCGTCAGGTGCCAGGACAGTGTCTGAACTGTCATATGTCCAACCGTACCGATCCTAGTCGTTTTGTGTTCCATGTCCGTGGTGACCATGGCGCCACGATGATACAGACAGACGGAAAGCGTGAGTGGCTGAAAGCAAAGAACGACTTGCTAGGTGGATCGATGGTCTATCCTTACTGGCATCCCAGTGGTCAATATTGTGCTTTCTCTACCAACCAGACCCGTCAAGGATTCCATGTCGTGCAGCATGAGCGTATTGAGGTGAAAGACCTCTCCTCAGACGTGTTTGTCTATGACCCTGTTTCCCATGAGATTCTGACGGACTCTCTGTTACAGACCAAGGACTGGATGGAGAACTCCCCGGTATTCTCTCCCGACGGGAAGACGCTGTATTATATTACCAGCAAGCAGCAAAGCGATCAAAATCAATACAAAGACGAGAAATACAATCTCTGTAAGATTGCTTTTGACCCTAGCAAAGGGACATTCGGTGACCATGTGGACACACTGTTTAATGCTGTGGCAATGGGAAAGAGCGTGACATGGCCGCGTCCCTCCTATGATGGCAAGTATATCCTCTTCACCTTAATAGACTATGGCTATTTCTCTATCTGGCACGAGGAGAGTGAGCAATGGTTGATGGATCTGAAGACCGGAGAGGCACGTCCCTTGAAAGAGATCAATAGTCCGAGGGCAGATAGTTATCATAACTGGAATGTCAATTCCCATTGGATCGTATTTACCAGTCGACGGGACGATGGTCTATATTCCCGTCTTTATTTTGCTTCTGTTGACGATAACGGGAAGTTCACGAAGCCGTTCATGTTACCCCAGCGTCATCCCAAGGAGTATTATGATGAAAGCATATACTCCTTCAATACTCCTGATTTTACCAAGCGGAAGGTGGACTTTGATGACCGGTCGGCTTCCTCGGAAGCGATAAGTGACCGACGGGTAGAGACGAAGGTGAGACATCAATAAGACAAGAGGCAGAACCCTAATGGAAAGGTTCTGCCTCTTGTCTTAGCAGGCGTTCAACATCAACGGCATTGAAGGGAAGATCGCCTTTGGAGAATTCTGGTGCATTGAATGATTTCAGCGTCTCGTCATAGTATGTCGGGGCTTCCTGTGGCAACACAAAGGGCTTGTGGGGCTCCCCGTTGCGGTCGATATAACAGAAATAGGGTTTGCCATAAAGACCATTGTCACGTTTGGAGGCGAATACCAGCCAGCGGGAGTTGCTGGACCAGGAATGATAGGTGTCGCTGCGAGGACTGTTGACCATCTTCATCGTGTCTATGCGACCCGTTCTCAGGTCCATCATTTGTAGGTCAGACTCCTGATGCCATATGGGGAATGTTCCATAGTCGGAAACGGTATAGACCAGATATCTGCCGTCGGGAGAGATGCGAGGGTGGCATACGCTCCTATTACTATATAAGGTATCAATGCTTGTCCCGATTTTTCCTGTCTTCTCATCGAAAGGAATGCGTACCAAGGCATATTGAAGTTGCTTTAATTCTCGTGGCAGTGTTACATGCTTCGCAGTGCAATAGTAGATGTATCTACCGTCAGGCGAGAAGGTCGGGAATGTCTCAAAGGTGAGACTGTCGCTCAGCAGTGGAGAGCGGAGAATCCTGTTCTCCTGTAAATCAGCGACATAAACATCTGATTTGGAATCATACACCTCCAAACGTTTGCTTGCGTTACTATGGAAGGCGGGGATGATGATGTTGGTGGAAAAGGTGATATAGCGTCCTGTCGGGGAGAATCCATAATACACAGAGCCGCTAATCATATCATTGGTCTTGATGGCAAGCTTGCGCAGTTTACCGTTTTGGTTGAGAATGGCTCCTCCATGTGGTCCACGGACATACAACATGGAGAGGTTAGGGTCTTGGTTGCCTGTTACATGACAGTTCATGCATTGGTTGTTGGCGAGGTGATAGTCACAGAGTGCTTTCTCATCAAAGTTCTCTACACAACGCTGCTTAATCTGCAGGTTGTTCCATACCTCGTAGTCGGGCTCGATGAGACGATAGGTGAGGTAAGGATCCACTTTGTCCTTGACGACTATCCAGTGGAAAGAGCGGTATTCCGTCCATTTACCGTCTTTCAGTGTTGTGACAATGACTTCGATGTCATTGTTGTTTGCTAATAATTCATGCCACTCATCCTCATCAAACACTACTGCATTTCCTTTGGCATTGACGGTGATAGTACCAGCAGTTACTTGTATTGCCTCAATATCATCCCTGACGAGAAAGTTCAAAGGGGCGATATTGACAGGAATCGTCACATCCGTATAGTCAGGATAGATAGGAGGTGTATCCTTGCTCTTAGTGACATTCGAAGGGGTCGGCGTGCAAGAGAGCAGAGAATGTAGGATGATGATAGAGAGTAGGGTATGTAGGTATCTCATATCTTGGGTGCCTTTCCTTTGTCGTAATAATACCAGTAGGTGTCCTTGAACTGAATATTACCACGTTGTTGGTTATATTGTGTAAACCGTTTCATGACCGTTGAGTCTTTGATATACTGCTCCCATTGTTCCTGTGGAGCCTGTTCTGCAGCAAGCCAGATGCACAATGCCTCTTGGTAGAGCTTCCTTATACGAGGATGCTCAGTGCAATAGCGGTCATAGTCACGCTTGAAACTTTTCACATCTTTCAATAAGAGGGTACTGCATAGGATATAATCAAGGGCAATAGTGTTCTGGGGATTGGAGTCAAGCAGTTGCATCATGATGACATGGGCATTGTCGGAAATACTGATGGTGTCCTGCTGATTCATATAGGTAGCCTTTTTTTGGTAGACTTTCAAAGATGGAGCCTGTTTTGCCCAGTTATCCCATACGAAAGTGTGTTTAAGGAGTCCTAAATATTTCTGGGTAGCAGCAGAATCTCCTTTAATGAGGCTGCACTCCGCCAGTCGCTTTATCATACGATTGTTACGATTATCTGGGGAGAAAACACAAGCCATCATAGCAGCACGTTCACAGAAGACCATATCACCGAGTGCATAGTATAACTCATTCATGTTCTTGATGGTCAGCATCGGTGTGTCAGGACCTATTTGATAGAAAGTTCCTAATACGTTAGGCTGATAATGGAGAAGTACTTCTGGCAATTGTCCTTGCTGTGCCTTGACAAGATTATAGAAGAAAAGCATCTCAGGGGAGGGAGCCTCCTCCTCTTCCACTAATTTGACCACTTTGTTCCAATTGCCAAAGTAATACTCATCATCCACTTGGAATAGTCTCTCCAAATACCAGTCGGGTGTCGTCAACTTGCCGATGCCGGGATAAGTGTAGAGTTGTTCTGTAGACAACAGGTAGGTGCCTTTCAGGAAATAGACGCTGCCAAGTATGACAATACTGACAGGAACTGCCCATTTCCAGTTCTTGATGGTGGAAAGTATGAGGTATAGCCAAATACCATAGCCAAACAACCAGTAGGTGAGAGGTGTGAGAAGTAACACCCAGAAATTCTTTTTAGGGGTACAGCAGAAAAGGAGAGCAGCACCTATTAAGGCATAGGTGGAACTTAACTTGAAATCATAGCGCAGATGACAGACAGCTTCTAATGTTGTTAGGACAACGGCAACCCCGAATGCCCATCCTTTACTTAAGCCTGTCTGGCGTATAGCGGCATATAATACTCCCATTAAGAAAAGAAGGGAGATAGTCAGAATCGTGCTTCCGGCATATAAGTAATAATAGAACTGGGTCAGGAAATCACCCGCCATGCATGCTAGCCATGCTGGTTTCTCAAAATAGGTACACAGGTATTCTTTCGTCCAAAGGAACAACTGGTTCTGTTCCTTGTAAAAGAAATGATAAGGGTAGTATCTCTGGAAAAAAACGAAACACAAGACAGCCCATAATAGAGCTGTCATTAACTGATAGTGTATAACGGACAGTTTACTGCGCATCATTCAAGATATTCTCCAGGGTATCCAGATCTTCTTTGGTTGTTGTCCAGCTAGTTACAAAACGGCAGATGGTATGATGACCGGGAGCTTGTCCCCAATGCGTGAATATCATTACCTTGGATAACTTTTCCACCAAAGCATCAGGAAGGATGACAAACTGTTGGTTGGTGGGTGAGTCGATATAGAACTCTATCTCTTTCTTCTGGAAGATTTTCTTCATCTTCATCGCCATCTCAATAGCATGGCGGGCAAGGTCGAAATAGAGGTTGTCCGTAAAGAGAGCCTCAAACTGTAATCCGATGAGTGCTCCCTTGGCAATGACGGCACCATGCTGTTTCTGGATAGAGAAGAAATGCTTATGAGCCTGACGATTTGTAAAGACCACTGCTTCTCCGCAGAGAGCTCCGATTTTTGTTCCTCCAATATAGAACACATCACAATGGCGGGCAAGGTAGGGCAGAGAGATGTCGTTTCCCTCTGCCATCAGTCCGTATCCCAGACGGGCACCATCAATATAGAGGGGTATCTCATAATGTTGACAGACCTGATAGATATCATCTAATTCCTTGGCACTGTAGATAGTACCTAGTTCCGTGGGAAAGGTGATATAGACGAGTCCGGGGAAAACAGCATGTGCATTATTGCCGTCATGCATGAAATCATCCAAGTATTTGTCAAGCACCTTCGGATTCATCTTCCCGTCATCGCCTGACAGGGTGATAATCTTATGTTCCGTAAATTCCACGGCACCAGCCTCATGGACATTGATATGTCCGGTCTCCACACAGATGACACCCTCATACTGGTAGAGCATAGAGTCGATGGTGGTGGCATTGGTCTGGGTTCCTCCTGTCAGAAAAAAAATCTGGGCATCAGGCATCCCACATGCCTCACGGATACGGTCTTTCGCCCGATCACTGAATTCATCATAGCCATAGGGGGTCGGTCTCGCCTCATTATGTTTAATCAGGTTTTCCAACACTTTTGGGTGTGCCCCGTTGTTATAGTCGCATTCGAAGGATATCATGACAATTCGTAGTTAGCGTTTGCTGGTTATAAAGTTTCCAGCATTCTCTTAATCACTACCGAACAACTGATCTCACGGTTTGCCGCCTCAGGAATCACGATACTGTTCGGACTCTCGATGACATCATCGGTCACGATAAGACCACGGCGGACAGGGAGACAGTGCATAAACTTGCCGTTATTGGTCCATGACATATGCTCGGTATCCACCGTCCATGACATGTCCTTGGAGGTGATTTTACCATAGTCAGCGGGATTCGTCACACCCGGATTGCTCCAGTTCTTCGCATAGATAAAGTCGGCTCCCTCAAAAGCTTTCTTCTGGTCGTACTCCACACGTGCCTTCCCCACAAACATGGGATCCAGTTCATAGCCCTTGGGGTGGGTGATGACGAAATCGACATCTGCGGCATTCATCCACTGGGCGAAAGAGTTGGGAACAGCCTGAGGCAAAGCACGGCAATGGGGTGCCCAGCTCAGTACGACTTTGGGTTTGTTCTCAGAGAACTCCGAGTACTCGGAGATGGTTATCAAGTCAGCAAAAGCTTGAAGGGGATGGACGGTTGCCGTCTCCATGGCGAAGACAGGTTTTCCACTATATTTAATAAACTGGTTCAGGACGGTCTCTGCATAGTCGTACTCACGGTCTGTCAGTCCGGCAAAGGAGCGTACCCCGATCATGTCGCAGTAACAGCCCATCACGGGAATAGCCTCCAACAGATGCTCGCTCTTGTCGCCATCCATAATGACACCACGCTCCGTTTCCAGTTTCCAAGCACCGGCATTCACGTCAAGCACGATGACGTTCATACCGAGGTTCATGGCAGCCTTCTGCGTGGACAGACGGGTACGCAGGGAGTTATTGAAGAATATCATCATCAAGGTCTTGTTCTTGCCCAGATGCTGATATTTAAAACGGTCGTTCTTAATCTCTTGTGCCTCTGCGAGTGCTTTCTCCAGAGGACCTATGTCTTCGACATTGATGAAGGTTTTCATTTTTATATTATTATTTCATTATTTCGACATTCCGGCATTTCGTTATTCCAGCATTTTAATTAAGGCCTGGTTTGCCCTTCGCCTTCAATTAACCATTTATAGGTGGTGATTTCCTCGAGAGCCATAGGACCGCGAGGACCGAGCTTCTGGGTGGAGATACCAATCTCTGCACCCAGTCCGAACTGAGCGCCATCTGTGAATGATGTCGGAGCATTCCAATAGACACAAGCAGCATCTACCTGCTGCTGGAATATCCTTGCGCTCTCTTCATTCTGCGTGATGATAGCTTCACTATGTCCGGAACCATATTTGTCGATATGGTCCAATGCCTTCTCCAAAGAGACGACCGTCTTAATCGCCATCTTATAATCCATGAACTCTGTACCGAAAGAGTCGGCAGTAGCAGGGCGTAATAAGATGTCGGGATAACGACCTGTCAGCAACTGATAGGCGGGAGCGTCTGCATAGATCGTTACTTTATGATTTAATAACGGCTTTACCAACTCGAACAAGTCACCCAGTCGCTTCTCATGGACAATGAGACAGTCAAGGGCGTTGCAGACGCTGACGCGTCGTGTCTTGGCATTACATACGATTGCCTTACCTATCTCTAAATCGGCATCTTTGTCGAAATAGGTATTGACGACACCAGCGCCAGTCTCAATGACAGGGATACGCGCGGTGTCCCGGACAAAGTCAATGAGGCGACGCCCTCCTCTTGGGATACAAAGGTCAATATAGCCGACTGCATTCAGCATCTCACCGGTAGCCTCATGGGTGGCGGGTAATAAGGTGACGACATTGGGGTTCACACCAAAGCGTTCCAAGACCTCATGAATCAGTTCCACAGATGCCTGATTCGACAGGTCGGCATCGCTGCCACCTTTCAGGACACAGGCGTTACCGCTTTTAAAACAAAGCGAGAACACGTCGTAGGTAACATTAGGGCGTGCCTCATAAATGATGCCGATCACTCCAAAGGGAACAGATACCCGACAGAGACGTAGACCGTTTGGCAGTGTCTTCTCTTTCGTAATATGTCCTAAGGGAGTAGGCAGTGAGGCGACATTACGCATGTCGTTGGCGATGTCATCGAGCCTTTTCTCAGTTAGTTGCAGACGGTCATAAAGGGGATTCTTGGGATTCATCTTCGCCA
Source organism: Prevotella sp. (assembly GCA_045117415.1). Taxonomy (GTDB): domain Bacteria; phylum Bacteroidota; class Bacteroidia; order Bacteroidales; family Bacteroidaceae; genus Prevotella. The sequence goes on from JBGUNO010000008.1 coordinate 46,510, forward strand.
AGTCTTTCTCATTGGCAGCAAGGATACGTTCTTTGTAATCCACGATAGCATCTGCAACAGCGAGAAGAATCTCGTTTCGTTGTGTGTCAGTGAGTCGTGCAAGGCTTTTACTCGCAGCTTTGACATTCTTAAAGGCTTCTGTCAGATTCATAGTTGTTTGGCTAAAAATTCAGTGTGTGGTATTTCTTGCGGATGTTGTACCAAGTCAATCAGGATGTTGGCACGCTCGCCATTGGCAATAATGACACGGATACCATTTTGGGAAATCTTACACGCCGTCGTATATTTGGAATGCATCCCCCCGCGTCCGAAGGCACTCTTCTCAGTTTGAATATACTGACTGAGGTCTGTACCCGGCTCTACATTACGAATCAGTTGTGATGCAGGATCATCGGGATGCCCGGTGTAAATACCATCGATATTGGAGAGCAGGACTAGCGTATCGGCGTTCATCATACGTGCGATAAGTCCTGACAACTCGTCATTATCGGTAAACATCAACTCAGTGACACTGACCGTGTCATTCTCGTTGACAATAGGTAGTACATCATGCTCCAACATGACGGTCATACAGGCACGCTGGTTCTCGTATTGCTCGCCAGGCTCAAAATTCTCCTTCATAGTGAGCACTTGTCCTACATGCATGTGATATTCCCTGAATAAGTCATAATAAAGCCCAATGAGTTTCGCCTGTCCGAGTGCGGAGAAGAGTTGTCGTTGCTCTACAGAGTCCATGTCATGGTCGACTTTCAGTTCTCCTCGTCCAGATGCCATCGCACCAGAGGATACCAGTATCACTTCATAGTCTTGCTGACGCAGCCAGGCTATCTGGTCAACCAAAGCCGACATACGGGTGACATCGAGCTTGCCATCGGGACGTGTCAGTACGTTGGAGCCTACCTTTACTACGATACGTTGTCTCATTGCTTCTTGTCTTTATTACGAATCTCTACTCGGCGGATTTTGCCACTAATCGTCTTTGGCAGCTCATCAACGAACTCGACGATACGAGGATATTTATATGGAGCCGTCTCTTTCTTGACATGTTGCTGTAACTCTTTCACCAAGTCATCACCAGCCTTGTCCTTCCATTCCTTGCCTAAGACGACGGTGGCTTTTACCACCATGCCACGGATGTCATCGGGGACACCTGTAATCGCACACTCTACCACAGCAGGATGTGTCATAAGGGCACTCTCCACCTCAAACGGACCAATGCGGTAGCCACTCGATTTGATGACATCGTCAATACGCCCCTCAAACCAGTAGTAGCCGTCCTCGTCACGCCATGCCATATCACCAGTATGATAGATGCCGTCGTGCCATGCCTCTTTGGTCAACTCCCGGTCACGGTAGTATTCCTTGAAGAGTCCGATAGGCTTCTGGTCACCCACCCGTACGACAATCTCTCCTTTTTCACCGTCCTCACATGGAGTGCCATCGGCACGTAGCAGATCGATATCATATTGTGCATTGGGAATACCCATACTTCCAGGTTTGGGCTTCATCCATGGGAAGGTACCGAGTGTCATGGTAGTCTCTGTCTGTCCAAAGCCTTCCATCATCTGAATACCAGTCTTCTCCTTGAATTTATCGAAGACGGCGGGATTCAGTGCCTCACCGGCAGTGGTACAATACTCCAAAGAGGAGAGGTCGTATTTCGACAAGTCCTCGCGAATCATGAAACGGTAGATGGTAGGAGGAGCACAGAAAGAGGTGACGTGATATTTCTCAATCTGGTGGAGCAGCGTATCGGCATTGAACTTCTCATGGTCAAAGACAAAGACGGTAGCTCCGGCGAACCACTGTCCATAGAACTTACCCCATACAGCCTTTCCCCAACCTGTGTCGGCGACGGTTAGGTGTAGGGAGCCTTCATGTAGGTTATGCCAGAAAACACCCGTTGTCAGGTGTCCCATGGCATAGAGGTAGTCGTGGGCAACCATCTTAGGCTCACCACTGGTACCACTGGTGAAATACATCAACATGGTGTCGTCATTGTCATTGACAAAGGTGGGCTTGACAAACTTTGGAGCTTGTTTCCACTCCTTTTTCCATGAATGCCAGAATTCTGAGTTCTCTGAGATCTCTGAGTTCTCTGAGACTTCAATCACCAATTTCAACGTCGGACTCTCGGGGATGGCGAGTTTGATCTGCTCTGTGACGTATGCGTCATCTACACATACAATCGCCTTGACAGAGGCACGGGTATTACGATAGACGATATCGTGCTTGGTTAACATATGGGTGGCAGGGATGACGATAGCTCCTATCTTATGCAGAGCGAGCATAATGACCCACCACTCATAACGACGTTTCAGGATGAGCATTACGGGGTCATTCTTACCGACACCTAATGACTGCAGATAAGAGGCTGCCTGATCGGTCTGCTCCTTTAACTGTGCAAAGGTTGTACGAATCTCCTCTCCTTGGTCATTAGTCCAAAGTAAGGCAAGTCCGTCGGGCTTCTCCTTTGCCCATTCGTCCATCACGTCATAGGCGAAGTTGAAGTTCTCTGGGATGATGAACTCCAGGTGTTTGTTGTAATCCTCCACTGAGGAGAAGCTGGTCTGCTTCAAAAATTTTTCTATCATAGTCTTTGTGTTATTCTACTGTAAATGCGAGGAACTTCACCGCCTTGTTGCCAATGGCAAGCATGCCATGGGGCTTGGTGGAATCGAAATAGATGCTGTCGCCTTCCTCAAGGACAATGGTCTTTCCACCGATATAGAGTTCCATCGCTCCCTCCAGGACCATGTTGAACTCCTGTCCGGCATGGGTGTTCTTATAAATAGTACGGGCACCGGGCTTAGGCTCCACAGTGACGATGAAGACATCAGCTTTGTGACCTACGAAGCCACCTACGAGGCTCTGGTACTTATATGCTTTGGTACGCTCAATGGACATTCCTTGTCCTTTGCGTGTCACGTAGTATGATGTCATGTGTGGTGACTCCGCAAAGATCAGCTCTTCCGTAGACACACCATATTTGCGTGCAATCTTCATCAGGTTGGAAATGGTGATGTCCATCTCACCAGCCTCTATCTTCTCATACTTCTCTGTGGAGATACCAATGGTCTCTGCCATCTCACTGATGGGGATGTCAAGTACGTCACGCAGTCCACGTAAACGTTCCCCAATTTGTCTTAACTGTTCGTCAACCATAGTTCTTTCGTTCTTTCGTTAATTCCGTTATGTCGGTATTCCATTATGCCGAGTCTTTTTCAATTTACTTCGCTCCTGCTTTTAATCCACGAATCACAGCGGAGGTGAATCCTGCATGCTCCATTTCGTTGAGTCCCTTGATCGTGACACCGCCAGGGGTCGTTACCAAATCAATGGCAGCCTCGGGATGCAAGCCACTTGCCTGCAACAACTCTACAGCCCCCTTCATGGTCTGCATCACAATCTGTTTCGCATCGTCAGCCTTAAAACCTAACTCCACACCACCTTCTGAGGCAGCACGGATATAACGCATGGCATAGGCGATACCGCAAGAGGCTAGCGTCGTGCCTGCGGCAAGGTGTTGCTCGTCAGTGATAATGGTCTGTCCCATCTCATCAAAGATGGTCTTCACTAGTTCTGTTTGCTGTTGTGTCACAGTGCCGCAGGGAACAATAAAGGTCATAGAGGCAAGTTGGGCGATGGCGATATTGGGAATCATCAGGAACAAAGGAGGACAGGCAGGTAGCCATTCCTTGATTTTGGCTGACGAGACACCAGCGGCAATGACGATGAGTATCTGCTTTTGTGGATTCAACACCTCTTTGATACCAGACAGTACTTGCTCTACGAGCCATGGTTTTACACAGACACAGACAATGTCGGCATCTTGTGCCGCCATCCGGTTGTCTGTAGTTACTGACACACCCTGGCTGGCGAATTTCTCCAACACCTGTTGTGACGGGTCTGCTACTGTGATATCTTCGCTCATGAAGCGTTCTCCCTTGATGAGCCCTTCCACCGTTGCGCCACCCATGGCGCCGGCACCTATCATTGTTATTTTCATAATGATGCTAATACTTTCTTTAGTTTTTCGATAAACAGGTCTGCCTCTTCCTTAGTCAGACACAATGGGGGAAGCAGACGTAGGATGTTTGTTCCGGCACAGCCAGTGAAACAGTGTTCCTGATAGATGAGTGGCTGACGCACATCCTTATGGGGAATATCCAAGTCAATACCAATCATCAGACCGCGACCACGCACATCCACGATATGACTCTTCCCTTTTGAATTCAATTCTTCAATTCTTAAACTCTTTAATTTTTCCATTAGGTATTCACCCACCTCATGTGCATTCTCCACCAGCTGCTCTTCCTCAAACACGTCCAGTACGGCAAGGGCAGCCGCACAAGCGAGGTGGTTACCACCAAAGGTTGTTCCTAACTGTCCGTAGACGGGTTTGAAGTCGGGACTGATGAGTACACCTGCCATTGGAAAACCATTGGCAATACCTTTTGCCACAGTGATGATGTCGGGCTTGATGTCTAGCCATTGGTGGGCGAAGAACTTACCACTTCGTCCGTAGCCACACTGTATCTCATCGCATATCAAGACAGTGTTATACTCCTTGCAGAGTTTCTGTAGTCCTTGTGCAAACTCCTTCGTGGCGAGTTTGATACCGCCCACCCCTTGGATACACTCTAAAATGACGGCGCAGACATCACCCTTCTGTAACTCCTTCTCCCAGGCAGGCAGGTCGTTTATGGGCAGATAGGTGACATGACCGTTGTTGTTGATGGGGGCGATAATCTTCGGATTGTTCGTCACCTCCACGGCAAGACTAGTCCTGCCATGGAATGCTTTCTCTGCAGAGAGTACGCGGGTACGTCCATTGGTGAATGAGGCGAGTTTCAAGGCGTTCTCATTCGCCTCTGCTCCACTGTTGATGAGGAACAACTGATAATCGTCGTAGCCGCTGATCCTCCCCAGACGCTCGGCAAGCTCCACCTGTAGCTTATTGATGACGGAGTTGGAGTAGAATCCGATTTTGTTCAGTTGTGCTGTTACCTTTTGGATATAATGAGGATGGGAATGCCCGATACTGATGACGGCATGACCGCCATACAGGTCAAGGTACTCCACTCCTTTGTCGTCCCAAACCTTACAACCCTGTCCCTTTACGATATTCACGTCAAACAGGGGATATACGTCAAATAGTTTCATGTCTAATACCTTATTTATAAATAACGATGCAAAGGTACGGTAAAATTCTCAGATATCCTCATGTTTTTGTCATCTTTTTATATAAAAATGACGGCAGAAGCCTCTTGCTCCTGCCGCCCGTTATTTTCCTCGGGGTATTTTTATTTAACAACAATCTTCCGACCGTTGTTGATATAGATGCCAGGACGGGTGGGCATTCCGTTGAGTTTACGACCGGAGAGGTCGTACCAATTGTCATTCCGCAGGTTAGTCGGCATACGGGTATTGTTGATGCCAGTGGTAACAACCGTGAAGGTCTCTATCACTTTCTCGCTCCACGCACCTTTCGAGTCACCGACCAGCCATGTCAGTGTATGGTCTCCATCCTCCAGTGCCAGCGGCTCCAGGTCGATGACGAGCTGTCCGCTGTCGTCCGTGATGTCACCTGTGACGGCATGTTCTTTGTCATTGTCAATCCAGTATATGTACTTGGCGAGCGTGGCGGTAGGCGCAGGCAGCGGTGCCACATAGAAGGAACGAGCCATCTGGTTGCTCCAGATGCCCTTGTCATCCTGTACACGCATGGTCATCATGTGTAGACCGGCGTCCAGCGCACTGATGTCGATGACAGCGGGGGTGTCGTCAATGGTCTGTCGGTGAACGATATCACCGTCCAGCCAGAACTCCCGTTTCGTAATGGTTGTCGCATCGGTCTGAGCACCTGGAGCCACGAAGAACGTACGGCTCATCTGGTTGCTCCAGATACCGAGGTTGTCTTTCACACGGACAAGTACTTTATGCAGACCTGGCGTGAGGTCGCTGATGTCGATGACCTGTGAGTTGAGCGTGGTGTACTCCGACTTCTTCACACCGTCCAGCCAGTATTCGCAGGCTGTCACGCTAGTGGCGTCGGTACGTCCAGGAGGTGACACGAAGAACGTACGGCTCATCTGGTTGCTCCAGATACCGAGGTCGTCCTTCACGCGTACCATAATAGTATGAAGTCCCGGTGCAAGACTGCTGATATCGATGGTCTGTATGTTGAGTGTGGTGTATGCCGGCTTCTTCACACCGTCAAGCCAGTATTCGCAGGCTGTCACGCTGGCGGCATCGGTACGTCCCGGTGGTGACACGAAGAAGATGCGCGCCACCTGGTTGCTCCATAGCCCGTTGCTGTCTTTCACACGTACAGTGAGTGTGTGCAGACCGGGCTGGAGGGCACTGATGTCAATAGAAGCACCCGACGATAACGCCTGTCGTGCATTGATTGCACCGTCTATCCAGTACTCGCCTCCTGCGATGGTTGTTTGTGCTGCAGCAGCAGTGCTGAAAATCATCACCACGGCTAACAGCATTCCTTTGATTGCTTTCATCTGTTAGCGTATTTATGGAGTGATGTCTTACTTAGCGTGTCTCAGCATTGTAGGTCACCTTCAGGTTCGTGCCGTCAATCGCCAGTTTCAAGTCTGTAACCAATGGAGTATGAGGCGCCTTGTTCCAGGGGTAGTTGCCGCCGTTGATACCGATCTGTGTGCCGTCGCCACCCATGTAAGTATTTACCAGTTCGTCTTTGATTTTGAAGGTGCGGGTTTCGCTGTAGCCGATACCGGCAGCATCTTCGAAAATCTGATCGTATTTTACACTAAAAATATTGCCTTCGCTGCCGACATTGGTAATGCTTGCTACATCAAACGTACAATTACGGGCAGTGCTGGCGAGAGGAATTCCGTAACCGTTGTAAATCATACAGTTGGTGAGAAGTGCTTTGTGATCGCTAGGATAACTATAATAAGTACTTGAGATGCAATGATTGATCACAACATTGCTTTCGTTTATATCACGGCAACGAATATCGCCACAATTTCCTAAATAGCAATTTTGGAAAAGGGCATCGCCTAAGCCATTAGCGTATCTAATATGACACTGAGTGACAACAACGTTCTTGTTTTCTGCAGAAAAAGAAAGAGCTATACCATTGTCAACCATTTGGCATTTCATAATCTCCAGTCCGTCAATCGCCTTGTCACAAGTGATTCCTCCACCAGCATTAGCCCAAGGGAATCTGAGGCCTTCAATATGGATGTTGTGAGGAGCGGTCAGTTCTTCTGGAATACTGATGGTGATTCTGGAACTAATTATCGTCGGCAGGATACTGTTGTCAGAAGGATTGTCGTTGCTTCTGGCAACCTTCTGCTCTACCCAACCTGCACCATAGATGTTCACGCATTTGGTCATGGTACCGCCCGCAAAGGTTCCTGATGAGAGGGTGATGGTGGCACCACGGTCTGGTGCTGCCTCCAATGCTTCTACCAATGCGTTGGTCCCATAGAAAATCTGGGCGTTGTCGCCAACCTGCAGGATGGCACTCTGTTCATCAGTCACTTGTGCGTTGCCCACGACGGCGCAACACATCATTGCCAAGGTAAAAATAGTTTTCTTCATCATATCTATAGGTTTTAGTTTAACTTGTTACACACCATATTTTTGCAAATATAGCCATTCTTTGCCATTTTGCCACTAACAATTTTTGAAAATCGACTAACATGCAAAAATTATTAGTCATTTGTAGGATTTTCATCACTTTTTATTACCTTCTATTTCGGCTGTAGGCGTTCAGTTGTTTGGCTGGAGCCGTTCAGTCGTCCGGCTGGAGCCGAACGGTTGTTAGGATGCCTCTTTCTCCCTGTTAGTATGCCCCTTCCTCCCTGTTAGGTAGGCACTCCATCCCTTTTAGGCTATCAGTGCTTGTCATCCATTCCTTGGGAGTCTGTCCTGTTATTGCCTTGAAGGTACGGAAGAAGGAAGTCTCGTTGGCAAAGCCAGACTTGAGATAGACCTCTGTCAATTTGATTTCCGGATGGGTGCGCAGTAATTGCTTGGCATAGTCGATGCGGTAGTTATTGACAAACTGCGCGAAGGAACAGTCACGCATCGACTTCACGCACCCCGAGATATTACGCTGATTGGTATTCAATGCGGCAGCCACATCGGAAACTTTCAACTCGCTGTTCAAGAAGAGTCTTTGATTTTCCATCAACAAGCAGATGCGTTGGATGAGTATCTCATTGGGATTGATTGGAGGAGGTATGACCTTCTGTTGACGACGCTTCCTCATGACAACGAATAGCACGACAGCTATGACAGCCAATACAGCCAACAGCACCCATAGCCACCATAACTGTTGATGGTCGGCAGCAACAGATGTTGTGCCGACATGAAACAGATAGGCGGAACCGCTGGGCGAATAATTGTTATTGGTATTCCAGTTCACACCGCCTGCCATCACGATGTCACCCTCAGGTGTCAGGGCAGGTAGACTGCATACGTCAGGTAAGGGGTCCGTATAATATAAGGTGAGAGGGACACCCTTGTCTATACGCTTGTTATAATCGATGGCGAGGATATACTGGCGACAGTCCTTGTCGATGCCCATCATGTATCCCCGCTTTGCCTGGCGGTCGACTACCACGGGGGAGTAATAGCGGATATCGCCCCACTGACTCTTTGTGGGAATGGGACAGGCAGTAGGCAACAGGGAGAAACTGGTGCCCTCGACATGGGCGATGGCTACCTGTCCGTCGCCGTTCTGCACAGGTATTAGATAGGCAAAAATACCTTTCTCTGCATTACCGATGAAACTATTGTCGCAATGATGTCCGAAGTCGAATTGCAAAGGACGCCATGTCTCTAACAAAGGAACGTGGAGGGTATCGCCATGCAGACGATCAACAATACCGCTATGCAAAGGCTCACCATGAATGCCTGAACCTCCGAGAATGAGAATGTCATTCGGGGCGATGCGCAGCAGATGAGGGAGGGTACGCTCTTCTGTAACATTCTTGAAAAACGAGAACGTCTCCACTCCGTCGAAACGCTCAATAGCATCATCGTGATACCAGTTACCTGCTATATACACCTGACTGCTGTCCAGTTCAATACCTGATGCCGACACACGCTTCTTATCCAAACAGCCGAAACCCGTAAAACTGTGGTCGGCGGGGTCATATTTCTCCACGACAAAGGTCTGACCGATGCCCAGATGTTTTTCAAAGCCTCCTGCAATGAGTACTTTCCCCGATTTCAACGGGACAGTTAAGCCGCCGTCGTGCGCATAGACCATCTGCATCAGATGCCATTCACCGTCCTTGTAATATTCTGCGGTGGGAGTGGGGATGAAACCGGAGGTATGTCCTCCTATCACCGTTAGTTCCCCATTTATATAAAAGGTGGAGTGCCCACTGCGGGGAACATGAAGACTGGCAAGCCGTTCTGCTACGATTTTTACCTGCCGGAACATGGCACCCTCGCTGTCAGAACTGGCATATAATGTTGAGGGCAGTGTCACCAAGCATAGGTACACTAAAAGGCGATGGGTGATATGGCGTATCTTTGTCTTCATCGTTGCAAAGATACTAAAATCAAATGGACAAAGACTTACAAAATCGAAAAAAAGACTAACAATACAGAAATTGTTAGTCTTTCCTCCTTCGTTAGATTTAGAATGCGGAAGCTTTCAGATTCAGTCCTGCAGTCTCGTTGATACCGAACATGAGGTTCATATTCTGTACTGCCTGTCCGACGGCACCTTTCAACAGGTTGTCGATAGCAGAGGTGACGAGCAGTTTGTTGCCGTATTTCTCCACATGTACCAATGCCTTGTTGGTATTCACCACTTGTTTCAGGTCTATCGGCTTGTCACTATAGTGGGTGAAAGCGGCATCGGCATAGAACTCCTTATATGCCTCGATGACATCCTCAACGGGTGCCAGTGTCTTGATGACTGCTGTGCAGAAAATACCTCGTGTGAAATCACCACGATAGGGGATGAAGTCGATGTCAGCATCCAGATATCCTTGTACCTGTTTCAACGACTGGCGGATTTCTGCGATATGTTGATGCTGGAAAGGCTTGTAGATGCTGAGGTTGTTGTTGCGCCAAGAGAAATGGGTGGTGGCACCTGGCTTCTGACCGGCTCCTGTGGAACCGGTAATGGCATTCACCGCCACATCCTCTTTCAGCAGGTTCAGATTGGCAGCAGGCAGGAGAGCCACTTGAATACAAGTGGCAAAACACCCGGGATTAGCTACGTGCTGTGCCTTCTGAATATCTTCCTTATTAATCTCGGGCAAGCCATAGACATAGTCGTGGTCGCCCTTGATGCGGAAGTCCTGTGCCATGTCAATGATCTTGACGTTTTTGGGAATGACGTGCTCCTTGAGGAACGCCTCGCTCTTGCCGTGTCCGAAGCAGAAGAAGACAACATCCACTTTGTCAAACGGCATCTCGTCTGTGAACTTCAGATCGGTATCGCCAATCAAACCCTCGTGCACATCCGATACCAGATTGCCGGCATTGCTCTCGGAGTTGGCAAAGACAATCTCCGCCTCGGGATGGTTGAGCAACAGGCGGATGAGTTCTCCGCCAGTATAGCCTGCCGCACCTAATATACCTACTTTAATCATCTCTTTTCGTCTTTATGGATGCCGTAGTAGACGCGGAGTGGGGTAGAGCTGACCTTGATAAAGCCTTTTGCCTCGTCAGCTGTCCAGCCTGTCTGGGTCTCACCATATTCACCGAGTTTTGATTTCGTCAGGTCGTTGACAGAGTCAATGCCGACAGTCTCAAAACCATAGGGGCGTAACTTCAGGATAGCGGTACCTGTCACGTTGCGCTGGCTGCTGGTCAGCATCGCCTCAATATCCGGCATGACAGGCTCCAAATACTGGCTCTCATGTAAGAACATACCGTACCAATTGGCAACTTGGTCTTTCCAGTATTGCTGCCACTTACTCAAAGTCGATTTCTCCAACAGACGGTGTGCCTCGATAATGAGTTTGGGGGCGGCAGCCTCAAATCCCACACGTCCCTTGATACCGATGATGGTGTCACCGACATTAGCGTCACGACCGATGGCATAAGAGGCTCCTATCTCCTCAATTTTCTGGATTGCCTTGATGTGGTCGTCGAACTTCTCTCCGTTCACTGCCACGATCTCACCCTTCTCAAACTGAATCTTCAACAGCGACTCCTTTTCTGGGTTCGTCACGTGTTTCAAATAAGCCTCCTCGGGCAGACCTTGTGTGGGGTCGAGTAACTCACCACCACAGATGCTGGTGCCCCATATACCTACATTATAGGAATACTTCAGTTTCGTGAAGTCTGCGAAATAGCCGTTGGCATTCAGGTAGTCTACTTCTTCTTTACGGGTCAGATTCCTGTCACGGGTCAGGGTGATAATCTCCACACCGGGTGCCATCACGAGGAAGGTCATGTCGAAACGAATCTGATCGTTGCCAGCACCAGTACTTCCATGGGCGATAGCGTCAGCACCAATCTCCTTGGCATAACGGGCGATGGCGATAGCCTGGAAGATACGTTCGGAAGAGACGGAAATGGGATAACAATTGTTACGGAGCACATTACCGAAGATCATAAACTTCAGCGATTTCTCGTAATACTCCTGCGTTACGTCAAGCGTGACGTATTTCACAGCGCCCAACTTATAGGCGTTTTCTTCGTTTCTCTTCAACTGCTCGGCAGAGAATCCACCTGTGTTGGCGCAGGCGGCATATACCTCATAACCTAATTCCTTGGTCAGATACATCACATTGTAGCTGGTGTCAAGTCCACCACTGAATGCTACTACTACTTTTTTCTTGTTTGCCATATTTATTACATTTTTTCATTTTTACATTGCATCGAGTTTCTTAATTCGCTCAATCACATCCTCTGGAATTTTTGCGGGAAGGTGCTCTTCTGGGTCGTAGAGCATCGCCGTACAGATGCAGTATTTCCGACCTGTACGATGCAGTACGTCTACATTGACACATCCTTCACAACCGCGCCAGAAAGCCTCGTCGTCGGTGAGGTCTGCAAAGGTCACGGGCTGATAACCCAACTCGGTATTCATCTTCATCACGGCAGCACCGCTGGTCAGGGAGAAAATTTTGGCATGAGGCCAACGGGTACGTGCCAGCGAAAAAGTCATGTCCTTGATTTTCTTGGCAACACCCAGACCCCTGAAGTCGGGGTGGACGATTAGACCACTGGTGGTCACATATTGTTTGTTACCCCAGGTCTCGATATAACTGAAACCAGCAAAACGGTCGCCACTGAGGGCTATTACCGCCTTCGCCTCTTTCATCTTGGTGGCGAGATACTCATGGGTACGCTTGGCGATACCCGTACCACGCACCTTGGCGGCATCAGCAATGGTTTGCAGAATAGTGTCTACATATGTCTCATGCTCTGGTCCTGCCACCAGAACCTGTATTTCTTCTTGTTCCATTTTTTACTTCTTACCTTATTTACTTCATATTCGGTACCACTTCACTTAAAGCCCTGATGACTTCTTCTTTGCTGATACCTTGTTTGATCACAATAAAAATGGTGTCATCACCAGCAATGGTTCCGATAATCTCATCAATATGATTATTGTCAATATTATACGCGATACTGCTGGCATAACCAGGACGTGTCTTGATAACAGCCATATTACCGGAGAAATTGATACTCAGGAATCCCGGTACTTGCATCATTTCCCGAACGCTATGGGGAGTGCTGACACGCTTATACATGGTGTCATTGGGTAATACATATACGTAATTTCCACGCATTGAGGCTGCTTTAGCGACTTTCAACTGTTTCAGATCACGGCTCAATGTCGCCTGGGTCAGTTGAAAACCTTCTTCCTTCAGGGCTGACAACAGCTCTTCCTGACTGCCTAATTCCTGACTGGAGATGATCATCCGTAGGGCTTCCAATCGGTCATTCTTTACTTTCATGTTTGGTATATTTATTCAAATGGCGCTGCAAAATTATACAAAAATCTGCATATAACCAAACATTCTCCGCTCTTTTTTAAGCAGAAATCTCATCAAAGAAAGAATGAAATATACGATTTTTCTAGAAATCGAAAGACAGTTGCCCGTCTCCCAGCATATTAAAGGTTTTGCGATGGTAGGGGGTAATGCCATATTGGCGTATCGCCTCACGGTGTTTCTTGGTGGGATAGCCTTTATTGGAAAGCCAGTCGTATTGCGGATAGTCCTTTGCCAACGCATCCATATAGTCGTCACGGTAGGTCTTAGCAAGAATCGAGGCTGCAGCGATAGAGAGGTATTTGCCGTCGCCTTTGACGATTGTCGTGTAGGGAATGGCTATTGGCTGTTGGCTATTAGCTATTGGCTGATAATAAGGTTTGAAGCGGTTGCCGTCGACGATGATGGCCTCGGGACGTACCTTCAACTGGTCGAGAGCACGGTGCATGGCAAGGATGGAGGCATTGAGGATATTGATTCTGTCGATTTCATCGGGAGTGACAATACCCACTGCCCAGGCAACGGCATCACGCTCAATGATCTCACGGAGTTGTTTACGACGCTTGTCAGTAAGTTGCTTGGAGTCGTTCAGTTCCTCGTTCTGATAGTCAGGTGGGAAGATAACGGCAGCGGCATAGACACTGCCTGCCAGACAGCCACGTCCTGCCTCGTCGCAGCCTGCCTCTATCTTGCCTTCGTAATAGTGACTCGCCAGCATCTTCAAAACATCTTACTGACACGTTGGATGCCTGCCACGAGGGTGTCTATCTCCTCTTTCGTATTATACAAGGCGAAAGAAGCACGAACGGTACCGGGGATGCCCAGACGGTCCATCAACGGCTGTGCACAATGATGACCCGTACGGACAGCAATGCCCAAACGGTCAAGCAGCGTGCCGAGGTCGAGATGGTGGATTTGTCCGACGTTGAAACTGACGACAGCGTCTTTTTGTATTGAACATTGAGAATTGAACATTGAATATTGGGGACCGTAGATCTTCATGTTGTCAATGGCTTGCAGTTGTTCCATCGCATAACGCGTGAGTTCCTGTTCATGTTGCTGGATATTCTCCATACCGATGGAATCGAGATATTCTATCGCCTTAGCGAGTCCATGGGTGGCGATATAGTCAGGAGTACCAGCCTCAAACTTAAACGGCAGACGCTCAAAGGTGGTACGCTCCCATGTCACCTTGTCTATCATCTCACCACCACCCTGATAGGGAGGCAGTTTCTCAAGCCATTCCTCTTTGCCGTAAAGGACACCGATACCTGTCGGTCCATACATCTTATGTCCGCTGAAGGCATAGAAGTCGCAGTCCATTGCCTGTACGTCAATCTTCATGTGGGGAGCACTTTGGGCACCGTCCACCAAGACGGGAATGCCATGCTGATGAGCGATTTTCACGATTTCACCGACAGGATTCACCGTGCCGAGGACGTTGCTGACATGCGTCACACTCACTAACTTCGTTCGAGTTGAGAGTTGAGAGTTGAGAGTTGAGAGGTCCAGGCGACCGTCGTCAGTGATGGGAAGATGCTTCACGATGATGCCGCGTCTCTGTGCCTGTAACTGCCAAGGGACGATATTGCTGTGGTGCTCCATCTCCGTCACGAGGACTTCATCATCTGCCTGCATCTGCGACTCACAGAAAGAACTTGCCACGAGGTTGATGGCCTCTGTCGTGCCCCGCGTAAAAACGATCTCCTCAATCTTACGGGCATTGATAAACCCACGTACCTTCTCACGGGCTGCCTCATGTAAGTCTGTTGCCTGTTGTGACAGGTAATGCACCCCACGATGAACGTTGGCGTTTACATTGAGATACTCCTCCCGCATAGCATCCAATACACACAACGGCTTCTGCGTCGTCGCCGCATTGTCGAGATACACCAACGGCTTACCATACACCTCTCTTTCGAGAATCGGGAAGTCCTTGCGTATTTGATTGATATCTAATGAGCTCATTCGTCTGTCTTATCGAATTTCAGTTCCATCATTGTCAGGTCGTCATTAGGTGAGGCTCCGTTACGATGTTTCTCCACAGCCTCTTTCATATATTCAATGAGTTGGCGGGCATTGTCGAAATGCATCGTGTCGAGAATCTGCAATAGATGGTCATCACCGAACTGAACTTGTTCTTTATTTTCTGCTTCATTCAGTCCGTCGCTATAGAGAAATAGCGACTTCCCCTTGATATTATCCACATGTTCACCAACGAACTCCAGTCCAGGCCAGAGACCGATAGGTGCATTGGTTTCTATTTCCATGAACTTATTACCTAGGACAGGAGGGTTATGCCCCGCATTACAAAAATCCATCGTTCCTGTCTCAAGATTGATCAGAGCTAGGAACATGGTGACGAACATGCCGTTCTCGTTGCCTTCACATAGTTCATCGTTCAGGCGGGTAGCAATGTCAGCAGGCATCATATGCTGCTTAGCCATTGCACGGAACAAACGGGCAG
Organism: Prevotella sp.; assembly: GCA_045117415.1. Lineage (GTDB taxonomy): Bacteria > Bacteroidota > Bacteroidia > Bacteroidales > Bacteroidaceae > Prevotella. The sequence goes on from JBGUNO010000008.1 coordinate 61,942, forward strand.
CCTGTGCCATAAAAAGAGATGCAGGTACACCTTTTCCCGACACATCACCTAGACAGACATAAATATGATTGTCGTCTAACAGATAGTCATAGAGGTCACCACCCACTTCTTTGGCAGGCATCATATAGGCATAGATATCCAATCCCTTATAGTTGGGGAATACACTAGGTACGATGGATTGCTGAATATTACGGGCAATACGCAGTTCACTCTCAATACGTTCCTTGGCAGCCGTCGTTTCTTCCAGCTGGTCGTATGCAGCCTTCAGTTTCTGGTGTGCTTCCTCCAGTTTGCTATGGGCTGCAGCCAAGCGATGGGTTGCAGCGCGTCGATGGAGCGTATAGATAATGAAAAACACGATAATCAATACCATAGCCACTCCTGTACTGATTAGTCGTTGTTTATTAAGGTTTGCCTGTTGCTGGGCAATCTCCGCCTCTTTGCCTTGTGTATCATAAATAGTGGCAAGCTCTGCCGTAGCACTGTTCTTCTGATTAATGATTGCTGTGTCGAGTAAATCGAAGATATGCATGGCTATCACATGGGCAGAGTCACGCCGTCCAGCCATTTCATTAGCCCTGAACTTGGGTAACATATATAATTGTATATTGTCGAGTGAGGGCTCCATTCCCCATTTACTCATGGTCTGATCCAGATAGCGGTAGTTGTCGGCAGCCTCGTCATAACGCTTGGCAGCTACTAAGTAATCGTTGGCATTAATACGTCCTGGTCCTGTCTTTGAATAGTTGGTGTTTTGGAAAGCCTGATATGCTTTCTGTGCCTCTTTGGGCTTGTCCAGTCCTTGCATGGCGACGGCACGCATAATCTCAATACGTCCCTGATACTCGTCGAAATACTCTGACCGGGCATCAGGACACTGACGGTATTTGTTGAGCAACATCTCCGTTCGGTCAATCCAATAGACTGCCTCAGCATAGCGTCGCATGTTGATGTATGCCATACTGGTATAAACAGTTCCGATGACAGCCTCCTGGAATCCACGACCGGTTGAATCTGTCTTCCACCGGTTCTCATAATGGCCACGGGCCGTGAGGAAACTCTTATTCGCCTCTTCGTCACGTCCAAGATTCAACTGACAACAGCCAATGTTATTCAACAGGATAGCATAGTCGATATCAGAGCCGACTTGCTTATCATCCATCTTTGCTATAGCGGGGATGGCGATGCGTAATGCCCCTTCGAAGTCGCCCTTTACGAGTAATAACTCCGACAGGCGACGAGCCACTTTGATGTAGCTCACCAAGTCCTGCTGTGTACGGATGTCATCAGCAATAGCCCTACGGTAGTATATTTCTGCCAACCGATACTGCCCCTGCCGATAGTACGACACGCCACGCCAACGGTTAGCGTCAAGCGATGAAATGTCTTTTGTCAACTCGAAACTGTCAGACAAAGCCCTCATGCGCTCATAGTCCTTCATCGCACCTACGTCGAAAATGACACTATCGGCATGAGCCATATTAGGTTGAGCGACCTTTCTCACCCTATTACATGCTGTCAATATTGCCGACATCAGTAGTAAGACAACCACAAAACGGAAAAAGCTACGTTGTTGCATAAGTCATTCCACTTTTTTCAGTTGCAAAGATAAAAAAAAGAAATTATCCATACAAATTATTCACGGGAAAAGTCTTGTTACCTTCCTTACCGTTTTTATTTGCATAACTTACAGCCCTCACATTTGTTTAGCTCGCCACGGAAGCGTTTCTCCACTAGATGATGCAGACGGTCGCGTAAAGGCTCTAGATTCATTTGGTCGATGACCTCGTTGATGAATGCATTCTGTAAAAGCATTTTTGCCTCCTTCAGAGAAATGCCACGCTGACGCATATAGAACAGGGCGGCATCATTGAGTTGTCCGACCGTTGAGCCGTGGGCACACTTCACATCGTCGGCATAGATCTCCAGCATCGGCTGTGTGTACATCCGTGCCTTCTTTGTGGCCGTGAGGTTCTGGTTCGTCATCTGTGAAGTCGTCTTCTGGGCACCATGCTCTACCAACACACGTCCTGCAAAGGCACCTACCGCCTCATCGTCAAGGACATACTTATAGAGTTCGTTCGACGTACAATGAGTGGCACGATGCGTGATGAGCGTGTTATTATCGACATGCTGTTGTTTATCCGCAATCACACAACCGTTACACTGACATTCCGCTCCCTCACCAGACAGCGTGAGGTCGAGTTTGTTACGCGTGACACCGTTATGCAGGGTGATGACATTATGGTTGACACGACAGTTCGCCTGTTGGTCGATATAGACATTGCTGACACGTACATTCTTGGCATGTGTCTCCTCCAGGCAATAGAGGTCGAGGGAAGCATTCTCCCCGACAAAAGCCTCGATGACCTGTGTCGCCAGGAACTTCCTATCGTCAGCGGCATGGTCGCAGAAAAGCATTTTTATTTCGGCATTCGCCTCCAGAACGATGAGTACGCGACGGTTGACCATCAGGTCGACATCACTGCGAAGGATATTGATGACCTGAATGGCACGTTCTACCTTGACATTCTTGGGGACATAGACGAAGAGGCCGTCCTGTGCCAGCATCGTGTTGAGAGCAGTGACGGCATCGTCTGAGGTATGAGCAAGTTTAGCATAATACTTGGCAGCGATATCGCTATACTCCCTGATGGAGCCGACGATGACGTTCTCAGGTAGATGTGCCTGAGGCAAAGCCTTGTTATAGAACGCATCGTTGACGACGAAATAAAGACTCGTGGAGAGGTTGGGCACGTCACAACGGAAGGCGTTATAGGGGTCCACGGGAATCTCCAGGCGTTTGAGGTTCAGACCATAGTCTGGAGCGAAAAGGGCTTGCAGGTCCGTGTATTTATAACGCTCCACCTTCCTGCTGGGGAAACCGGCAGACTTAAAATGCCCAAAAGCCTCCTCACGAACGGCATTCATCCATGCAGGCGAATGGTCAAAGATCATCTGCCTACACTGCTCATACAGTTCTATATATTGTTTTTCGCTACCCATTACTCTTCTCCTATCTCCTCCTTAATCCAGTCATAGCCATGCTCCTGAATCTGCTTGGCGAGTTCAGGACCACCCGTCTTCACAATCTTGCCTTTATATAATACATGGACAAACTGCGGACGAATCATCTCCAACAGGCGGTCATAGTGGGTAATCACGATACAGGAAGTCTCAGGGGTCTGGAGTTTATTGACACCCTCAGCAACGATACGCATGGCATCGACATCCAAACCAGAGTCGGTCTCGTCGAGGATAGAGAGTTTCGGTTCCAGCATCGCCATCTGGAAGATCTCGTTGCGTTTCTTCTCACCACCGCTGAAGCCCTCGTTGACACTACGGTTAGCCAGTTTAGAATCCAGTTCCACCACCTTCCGCTTCTCACGCATCAGTTTCAGGAACTCCGCCGCGTTCATAGGCTCCAAGCCCTGATACTTACGCTTCTCATTGATGGCAGCCTTCATGAAGTTCGTCATGGAAACCCCAGGAATCTCCACAGGATACTGGAAACTCAAAAAGAGTCCCTCATGGGCACGATCCTCCGGTTTCATCTCCAACAGGTTCTTGCCATTGAAGTATGCCTCACCCTCTGTGACCTCATAGAGCGGATTACCCACGAGGACGGCACTTAGCGTACTCTTTCCCGAGCCGTTCGGTCCCATGATGGCATGTGTCTCGCCATCGTTAATCACGAGGTCGATACCTTTCAATATCTCTTTCTCGCCAATCTTGGCATGCAGATTTCTGACTTCTAACATATTATTCTTTTTGTTTTATAAGAATGCGTAGCGGCAGATAAACAGGGCAGCCAACAACATGGTGGCCCAGTTCATGTTGTTACGCTCATCCTTATCTTTGAACGTGCCTGACAGCAGGTGTACGAGCACGTACGAGATAACACCCATCAGGATACCATCAGAGATGCTATAGGTCAGCGGCATGAGCACGATACAAATAAAACAAGGTATAGCCGTTACATAATTGGAGAAATCAACCTTGCGGATATCGTACATCATCATCACACCCACCAATATCAGTGCCGCAGCAGTGGCCTGTGCAGGGATTGCCAGGAACAGAGGAGCGAAGAGCAGTGCCACAGCAAAACAAATGGCTGTAGTCAGACTGGTGAATCCTGAGCGTCCGCCTACGTTCACACCAGAGGCACTCTCAACGTATGTGGTTACTGTAGAGGTACCCAGCATAGCTCCGACAGTGGTACCGATGGCATCAGCCATAAAGGCCTGATTCAAGTTCTTCACGTTGCCGTTGTCATCCACCATACCTGCACGGTTAGATACACCAATCAGCGTACCGATGGTATCAAACATATCGATAAACAGGAAGGTAAGTACCACCACCACCATATCTACCGAGAGAATATTATGCCACTCAAACTGCATGAAGATGGGACTGATAGATGGAGGAACAGAAATGATACCAGAATAATTGGTTACGCCTAAGGGAATACCAACGATCGTTGTTATCAAGATGCCAATGAGCAAGGCACCCGTCACACCTCTTACCAAAAGGGCTGCCGTGAGTAAAATACCAAAGATACTCAACAGCACAGCGACATCGTGCAGATTACCCAGTGTGATGAACGTAGATTCTGACGAGGTGACGATACCAGCACCCTTCAGACCTACGAAGGCGATAAACAATCCAATGCCAGGACTGATGGCACGACGCAACACCAAAGGAATGGCGTTGACGATGTGCTGGCGCAAACCGGTAACGGTCAGCAGGATGAAGATAAGTCCCTCAATCATCACGGCGGTAAGCGCAAACTGCCACGAATATCCCATCGTCAGTACGACGGTAAATGCAAAAAAGGCATTCAGTCCCATGCCTGGCGCCAAGGCAAAAGGCAACTTGGCGTAGATAGCCATCACCAAGGTAGCTACTACTGCCGAGATACATGTTGTGGTAAACACAGCACCAGCATCCATACCCGTAGCGGAGAGAATACTGGGGTTGACGGCTAAAATATAAGCCATCGTCAAAAAGGTGGTAATGCCACCAATCACCTCCTTGCGCAATGTCATGGTGGAGGGATCAAATCCAAAAAGTTTCTTTAACATAGTCTTTATCTTTTATCCTACAGTTCCTTCTAATGATACACTTAATAGTTTTTGCGCCTCGACGGCAAACTCCATGGGGAGTTTCTGGAGCACTTCCTTGGCATAGCCGTTGACAATCAATCCGACAGCCTGTTCGGTGGGAATGCCACGCTGGTTGCAATAGAAGAGCTGGTCTTCTGATATCTTACTCGTCGTTGCCTCATGCTCAAAGACTGCCGTGTCGTTATGTACATCCATATAGGGGAAAGTATGCGCACCACAGTCAGAGCCTAACAACAGGGAGTCACAGGAAGAATAGTTACGGGCATTATCCGCATTCGAAGTGGCACGGACGAGTCCGCGATAGGAGTTCTGCGAATGTCCTGCGGAGATACCTTTCGAGATGATCGTCGACTTGGTATTCTTACCCATGTGGATCATCTTCGTACCCGTGTCTGCCTCCTGATAGTTATTCGTGACGGCCACGGAATAGAACTCAGCCTGTGAGTTATCACCCCGTAAGACACAAGAGGGATATTTCCACGTGATGGCAGAACCCGTCTCCACCTGTGTCCATGACAACTTCGAATCGACACCGCGCAAGTCACCACGCTTCGTCACGAGATTGAGGACACCGCCCTTGCCGTTCTCATCGCCAGGATACCAGTTCTGCACGGTGGAGTATTTCACTTCCGCACGGTCTTTGACGATAATCTCCACGATGGCGGCATGCAATTGGTTCTCATCACGCATCGGGGCTGTACAACCCTCCAGATATGAGACATACGAGTCGTCATCGGCAATAATCAAGGTACGCTCAAACTGTCCCGTATTCCGGGCATTGATGCGGAAATAACTGCTCAACTCCATCGGACAGCGTATCCCTTTGGGGATATACACAAACGAGCCGTCGGAGAATACCGCACTGTTCAAGGCGGCAAAGAAATTATCACGATAGGGCACCACAGAGCCTAAGTATTCGCGTACCAAGTCAGGATGCTCCTTGATGGCATCGCCGATGGAACAGAAGATGACACCCTTCTCACGCAGTTTCTCCTTGAAGGTCGTCTTCACACTGACAGAGTCCATGATGGCATCCACAGCGGTATTGCCACTCAGGGCAAGACGCTCCTCCAAAGGAATACCCAGTTTGTCGAAGGTCTTCTCGAGTTCGGGGTCTATCTTTCCATCACCCTTTGGCTTCTTAGCCATCGGGTCGGCATAATATGAGATGGCCTGATAGTCGATGGGCGGCACATGCACATGTCCCCATGTCGGCTCTTTCTGCTGTTCCCAATAGCGAAACGCCTTCAGGCGGAACTCGAGCATCCACTCGGGCTCCCCCTTCTTAGCGGAGATGAGCCGAACGATATCCTCGTTCAGCCCTTTCTCTATGATTTCAGTATGTACATCCGTTGTGAAGCCGAACTCATATTTCTGTTCTGCCACCTGACGGACAAACTCATTCTTGTTTTCGCTCATTAAAGTTTCTGTTCTACCTCAATCTCCATAAAGGTCTCGATGATATCACCAACCTGGATATCGTTGAAGTTCACCAGTGAGATACCACACTCCAAACCTGTGGCGACCTCCTTGGCATCATCCTTGTAACGCTTCAGGGCATCGATAGGAGCCGTATGGATGACGATACCGTCGCGGACCACACGCGCCTTGTCCTTGTTGTGTACCTTTCCTTCGACGACAAGACCACCAGCGACAGTACCCACCTTGGAGATCTTGAAGACCTGCTTGACCTCAATCTCACCAGTAACAACCTCCTTCTTCACCTTGTCGAGCATACCCTGCATGGTCTGTTTCACATCGTCAATGGCATCATAGATGATAGAGTAGGTATTGATCTCCACACCCTCACGCTCAGCGGCACGACGGGCATCGGCAGAAGGACGTACCTGGAAACCGATAATGATAGCCTCAGAAGCAGAAGCCAGCATGACATCGTTCTCGGAAATCTGCCCCACAGCCTTGGCAATCACATTCACCTGTACCTTCTCGGTAGACAGTTTGATGAACGAGTCACTGAGTGCCTCGATAGAACCGTCGGTATCACCCTTGACGATAATGTTCAACTCATGGAACTCACCCAAGGCGATACGGTGTGACAATTCGTCAAGACCAAGCTTGGTGGTGGTACGCAGACTCTGTTCACGCTGCAGTTGTATACGCTTGTTGGCAATCTCACGTGCTTCCTGTTCCGTCTCCATCACATGGAAGGAGTCACCAGCCGTAGGAGCACCGTTCAGACCCAGGATGATGGCGGGTTCGGCAGGACCGGCCTTCTCAATGCGCTGGTTACGCTCATTGAACATCGCCTTTACCCTTCCCCAGGCAGTACCTGCGATGACGACATCACCCACCTGCAAGGTGCCGTTAGATACCAATACTGTGCTGACATAACCACGACCCTTGTCCAGTGATGACTCGATGATGCTACCCGTAGCTTTACGGTTCGGGTTCGCCTTCAAATCGAGCATCTCTGCTTCCAAAAGCACTTTCTCCAATAGTTCATCGACGCCAAGACCTTTTTTGGCACTGATCTCTTGACACTGGTACTTACCACCCCATTCCTCTACGAGCAGGTTCATATTGGCAAGATCCTCACGTATCTTATCAGGATTAGCTCCTGGCTTATCAATCTTATTGATAGCGAAGACCATGGGTACATTGGCTGCCTGAGCATGGGCGATAGCCTCCTTGGTAGTAGGCATCACAGAGTCATCAGCGGCAATGATGATAATAGCGATATCGGTCACCTGAGCACCACGGGCACGCATAGCAGTAAACGCCTCGTGACCTGGGGTGTCAAGGAAGGTAATCTGACGACCGTCCTTCAACTTGACGTTATAAGCACCGATGTGCTGAGTAATACCACCAGCCTCACCGGCAATCACGTTGGTGTTGCGGATATGGTCGAGCAAAGAGGTCTTACCATGGTCGACATGACCCATCACCGTTACGATGGGGGCACGAGTTAGCAGATCGTTCTCATCATCTGCCTCCTCCGTGATGGCGTTCTGTACCTCAGCACTCACGTACTCAGTGGTGAAGCCAAATTCCTCGGCAACGATGTTAATGGTCTCGGCATCCAGACGTTGGTTGATACTTACCATGATACCGATGCTCATACAGGTACCAATAACTTGGTTGACACCCACATTCATCATCGTGGCGAGCTCACTGACAGTTACGAACTCTGTCAGTTTCAACACCTTGCTCTGTGCTGCCTCTGCTGCCATCTCCTCGCTCATACGCTCCTGAACGGCATCACGCTTCTCACGACGATACTTGGCACCTTTCTTATTCTGGTTCTTAGAGGTCAGTCGGGCCAGTGTCTCCTTGACCTGACGTGCTACTGCCTCGTCATCCACCTCCAAAGACTTGACAGGACGGTTCTTCTTGTTCTTCTTGCCACCGCCCTGTTGGTTGTCCTGGAAGTTCTGGTTACCACCTTTGTTTTTATTCTTCTTTCCTTGTTGTTGGTTAGCCTGACTAGCAGCAGCCTCAATATCAACCTTACCAGTACGGATGCGTTCACGCTTCTTGCGTTCTCCACTGACAGCATGCTGCTGGGCAGCTTTCTCTTCGCGTTCCTTGCGGCGCTCCTCCTTTGACTTTTTCTTAGGACGAGTACTCTGGTTAATGGATGAGAGGTCTATCTTACCAATCACTTTCACACCAGAAGTGGCGGAATCATCGTTCTCTGCCTCTTCGATGTTGGTAGGCTCCTCAGGCTCCAACACAGAAGGAGTCTCTACAATAGGTTCTTCTTCCACTTCCTCCATCGGCATTTCCACCTGAGGCTTTTCTTCCTCTGGACTTTCGGCAGCAGCCACAGAGGCTTCTTTTTTCTTGACAGCAGGTTTCCCTACATTGTCAAGGTCAATCTTACCTACAGGCTTAAACTGTGGGCGATGCTCCAACAGTTCCTCAGTCACAGTGATTTTTTTCTCTACCACTTTCTCGACCTTCTCCGTCTTTTTCTCCTTGACTTTCTTGGTGAATATCATGTCAGCCTGTGTCTTGACAGCTTTATCGCCTTTGAACTCACCAACCAATGCCTGATATTGCTCGTCCGAGATTTTCGTATTTGGTGTCATCTCGTCCTTGACCTCACCAAGTTCTTTCTTGTTCTTAAGGAAATCAACTGCCGTTTGAAGTCCTATATTCAGTTCGGATAATACTTTATTTAATCTTACTCCCATTAACTCTAAACTTAAAATTTTAAACTTTTACTCGAACTCTGCACGGAGTACTTCCAACAGATGGTCAACGGTCTCCTCCTCTAAGTCTGCCTTCTCTACCAGCATCTCACGAGGAGCATTCAATACAGCCTTGGCAGTATCCAGACCAATCGCTTTAATAGAGTCGATGATCCACTGATCAATCTCATCAGCAAACTCGTCGAGGTAGATATCCTCATCCTCCTCAGCTTCATTCACGTCACGGAATACATCAATCGTAAACTCTGTCAACATAGAGGCAAGTTTAATGTTCAGTCCGCCCTTACCAATAGCAAGACTTACCTCCTCCGGATTCAGATAAACCTCTGCCTTGTGCTCCTCTGGGTTCAACACGATTCTGTTGACCTTAGCAGGACTCAGGGCGCGCTGGATAAAGAGCTGGGTATTATTTGAGAAATTAATAACATCGATATTCTCGTTTCCAAGTTCACGAACGATACCATGTACACGGCTTCCTTTTACACCGACACAAGCTCCTACGGGGTCGATACGGTCATCATAGCTCTCAACGGCAATCTTGGCACGTTCTCCTGGCATACGGGCAACACGGCGGATGGTGATCAGACCATCGTTGATCTCTGGAACCTCGGCTTCTAACAGACGCTCCAGGAATTGTGGACTGGTACGGGAGAGGATGATACGCGGATTGTTGTTCTCATTCTGCACTTCTTTAACGATGGCACGGACGGTCTCACCCTTGTGGTAGTTGTCGCTGGGAATCTGCTCCATTTTCGGCAGATGCAACTCATTCCCCTCATCATCGATCAGTAACACCTCACGTTTCCACATCTGATAAACCTCACCGCTGACAACCTGTCCGACTTTATCCTTATACTTGTTGTACAGGGAGTCGTGCTCCAGTTCCAGAATCTTAGAGGCAAGGGTCTGACGCAAGTTCAATATGGCACGGCGACCGAATTTCTGAAAGTTAACCTCCTCAGAAACCTCTTCACCTATCTCATAGTCAGGCTCTATCTTCTGTGCCTCTGTTAAGGAAATCTCCTTGTTCTCGTCCTGTACATCACCATCGGCAACTACGATACGATTGCGATGAATCTCAAAGTCACCCTTATCAGGGTTCACAATCACATCAAAATTCTCATCAGAACCAAATAACTTGGCAATCACATTACGGAAACTCTCCTCAAGTACACTTACCAGCGTTGTACGGTCAATGTTCTTGGTCTCTTTAAACTCCTGAAAGGTCTCTATCATAGAGGGACCTTTAGCTTCTTTCTTTGTAGCCATTACTATTTTATTTTATTTATACTTATTCTATTTAAAAGATAATAGGTACTTGGTGTACTTGATATCCTCTATCCTGAAGGTCTTGTTGACATCCACGATCACAGGACGCTTCTTTCCTTCCTGCTTTTGTTTCTCCTTCATTGTAACCACGAACGATAATCCGTCGTCTGCGACTTCTTTGAGAACACCCTGTTGTTTTTTCCCGTCAATAGGGAGAATTTCCACCTCCTTGCCGATGTGGTTACGGTACTGCTGTACTACCTTGAAAGGCTGACCGATACCTGCCGAACCAACCTCCAATTCATAATCGCCCAGTTCCTCACCCAGTTTCTCTTGCATGAAACGGCTCAGTGCCGCACAATCCTCAATCCATACACCATCGGCATGGTCTATTTCAATCACAATACGACCGTCGGGCGTCATCTCTACGTCCACTAGGAAATAGTCATTTCCAGAGAGCCATTCCTCAACTGTTGCTTTTACTACGTCTTTGTTAATCATACACCTTATTTGGTAATTAAAACAAGAATGAGAGGCTTTTTCAAGCCCCTCATTCCGCTGAACGGTTGCAAAGGTACGAATAAGTGAGCAAAAAACAAAATAAATTTGCATTTATTATTATTTTTCGAACGAAAGTACCTTCGAGACATGTCTTAAAGGTACGAATAAGTGAGCAAAAAACAAAATAAATTTGTATTTATTATTTTTTGGTGGAGAGCACTCGTTCATACTCTCCTGGCGTGTTCAGAATCCGCTCTGCTTCTTTCAGCGTTTTATCGTATTGTAGCGCTGCTTCCATTTGTCCTTCCTGATAGTAGTAGGCAGAGATGATGTCCTGTTCTATCATGTGCTGAATTTCTTCTCGATGCAGATCGAGGTCACGGGCAATGTCGTGATGGTCAAGTTTGGCTTTTAAAGCCTCAAACTCCGCACGGGCATCGTCATAATAGCCTTCGAATTTGGCAACTTTCACCAGTTCCTCGTATTGCTTCTTGCTGACCTGGTCGTAGGTGAATCCTGCTTTGACTACACGCTGCTTGAAGTCGGCATAGTCCGCGTCTGTCAGATGGAAGTCCTTGGCAGGTGCTATCGTCGGATGCTTGGCAATATAGTCGACCACATAGTCGAGTACGGTCTCCGTTGAGTCAATACGGTCCAGATACAAGGTGATATTTGCCATGGTATCAGGCTTCACCTCTATGTCAGGCATGATACCGCCCCCATCTCTTACTTCACGTCCCTTTTTGGTATAAAATACTCGTGTCAGGGAATCAGGAACATGCTCCTTATAGCCTCCACCCGTGTGTTTGTAGTTGATAGCTTGAATACAGCGACCGCTGGGGATGTAATATTTCGAGGTGGTCAGTTTAAGATTTCCGTTATAAGGTACTTCTATATTGGGAATCTGTACCAATCCTTTTCCATACGTGCGCGTACCTATAACTATTCCTCTGTCCAGATCTTGTACTGAACCACTGACAATCTCACTGGCAGATGCTGTCTCGTTATTGACGAGAATGATGAGTGGCATCAAGGTGTCAATAGGCTCCAGACGCGTCTTGTACTCTGAATTGGCACGACGGATCTTTCCTTTCGTCTCTACCAGTGTTACCCCTTGGGGAATCCACATGTTGGCGATATCCACGCATTCTGCCAAAGAGCCACCACCATTCCCACGCAGGTCGAGTATTAGTTTTGTGGCACCACGTTTCTTCAAATCCAGGAATGCACGGCGCATCGGTTTCGACGGCTCACCCGTGAACGTGTTCAAGTTGATATATCCAACACCATTCGGACGCATGCCGTAATAGGTTATCTCAGGCATTTTGATACTGCGACGTGTGATCTTGAAAGTCATCTTCTTACCTGTTGACGGACGTTGAATCTTCAGGACAAATGTTGTACCAGCGTCACCACGCAAGTGCTCACTGACATACGATACTGTTTTGTCTGTCATCAGTGTATCGTCAATCTGCAAGATGATATCTCCCTTTCTCAGTCCTATCTCTGCGGCGGGCATCCCAGCGTAAGGCTCTTCAATCACAACACGTTTCAGCTTCTGATGGTAGCGTACCAGAGCGCCAATACCTGCATACTTACCTGTCATCAACAGCTTTAGGTCTTTCTGCTTCTCCTCGGGATAATATTCTGTATAGGGATCCAGTGAGCGCAACATGGCGTTAATACCCGTTCCTATCACTGTATTGGCATCCAGGGTATCCACATACATCAAATCGAGATTCTTGTAGATGGCATTGAAAATTTCAAGATTCTTTGCTACCTCCAGATTATGGTTCTTTACATCCTGTGCAGCAACTTGCATTGTCAGGCATGACAACAGGATTAGCGATGCAATTCTGAGTTTCATGAACTATCAAATATTCTGTTTTGCTTGCAAAGTTACAAAAAAACACCTTTCCCGTGAAATTTTTCCTCAAAAAGTTTGCGCATTTCAGAAAAACGTATTACCTTTGCACCCGCAAACAAGCAAAACCTGCTTCAGTAGCTCAGTTGGTTAGAGCACCTGACTGTTAATCAGGGGGTCGTTGGTTCAAGCCCATCCTGAAGCGCAAAA
>JBGUNO010000009.1:0-108779 GCA_045117415.1 Prevotella sp.
CTGGAGAGCTAACGGCATGAGGTCGAACCTCTACCTGAAGAGCGGCACGGTCATTAACATCACCGGCGACCTAGAAGGAAGCCACGTATACGTAGGCATGGAGACGTTGGGCACGTTCACCAGCGGCTATTCGACCTATCACGACATTCACCCTGCCGGCTTCTTCACCGCTGACAAGCAGAGCGTCACGGGCATGAGACTCGTCGCCGGTGAGGCGCAGCTGAACAACGCCATCCCCGAAGGCGGCACCTATTATGTGGAGCGCAGCTGGAACGAGACGGCCAAGCGCGTCGAAGCCACTTTCCACACGCTTGAGTCCAACCAATACACCACGCTGACGGGCAGCGATGACGATGAATATCTAGACCCGGGCTGGTATGTAGTCAAGGGCAGCGATGTAGTTTACGACGATATGCTCTACATGAACGGTGACGGCGAATACCACCTCATCCTCTGCGACGGAGCATCGCTCAAAGCGTGGTTCTTCATCGCAAACAGTCCGAGTGTCCTTCATATCTATGGTCAGGCCAACGATACCGGCAAAATGACCAATATGTATAGTCCATCATTTTCTATCCATCGATATTATGCCGGACTCGGAGCTGACGCTAACGCTGCAAATGGCACGATTGTCATTCACGGAGGTGATATCAATGTTCATGGCGGTGATGCCAGTCCCGGCATCGGGAATAACAGCTATACTGATCCGGGCGGCGCCATCACCATCTATGGCGGTACCGTTCACGCAGAGGGAGACTCTGAGCATGGAAGTGATGGTGGAGGTGGCGGAGCCGGTATCGGTGGAGGATGGAACAACGATTGCGGCATCGTGAACATCTATGGCGGTAGCGTCTATGCCACGGGTCATGGCAATTCATCGGGCGCAGCAGGCATCGGCAGCGGAAGTTATGCCCACAACAGCGGCACCATCACCATTTATGGCGGTTATGTAGAAGCTACCGGCAGCTATGGCGCAGCCGGCATCGGTGGCGGTCAAGGAACCAATGGCGCAGACGTAACTATTCACGGCGGCACGGTGAAAGCAAAGTGTGATAAATACAATGGACCGGGTATCGGTGCAGGTAAAAATGATGATAACAGGATTACCTATACAGGAACACTCACCGTGACCGGAGGCAAGGTCTATGCCTATGGTGACGAGCGTGGCGCCGGCATCGGCGGCGGCTGGAATACCAACGGCTCCAATGTCACCATCAGCGGCGGCTATGTCTATGCCGAGGGTGGCAAGTGGGCTGCAGGCATCGGCAGCGGTTGTGAATACATCACCGGCGGTGAACGCCATGGTGGAACGCTCACTGTGACGGGCGGTTACGTGGAAGCCCACGGCGGTGAAGACGGCGCGGGCATCGGCGGCGGCGAGGATGCCGACGGTGGTACTGTCAATATCAGCGGTGGTGAGGTGCGTGCCTATGGAACCGACAAAGGCGCAGGCATCGGCGGCAGTGAAAGTGGCAAGGGTGGCAACGTCACCATCACGGGCGGCATCGTCATCGCTGAGTCTGGAGGAGACCAGCGTGCCATTGGTGCGGGTTCAGACAGCGACAACCACGGCTCGCTGACCTTCGCCGACAATTTGGGCGTTTTTGTCACCACCGATTTGTATCGCTCCGTAAAGGCAAACCGTGTCATCGACTGCCGCAACTATAAGTATGTCAGAATCAACCAGTGCGCCCACGGAGGAGCCACAGTTTCCATCGTCGATGGTGATAAGCATGCTGTTACCGGCTGCAATTATTGCTATGCGGGTCAGGAAGATCACCGCTTCGGCGACTATGGCGAGTGTGCTATCTGTCACCTCATCAGTCTGGCTGACAATGCAGACAACAGCAGCCTTATTGCACACTGGGACGGCGCCACGGATAAAGCCGTCACCCTCCGTGGTCGCACATTATATAAAGACGGTGACTGGAATACGATGTGTTTACCTTTCTCGTTAGCAAGCCTGACGGGTACTCCGTTTGAGAATGCCACTATCATGGAACTCGACACCGAGAACACGTACGACACCGACAAGAAGACCGGCTATGACGCTGAGAACAACACAATCTATCTCTACTTTAAGAACGCTATGACCATCGAAACTGGCAAGCCATACCTTGTGAAGTGGGAAAGCGGCAGTGACATTACTGACCCTGTATTCAGCAATGTCACCATAGCCAATGAGCAGCACGATGTTACGAGCGAAGACGGCAAGGTAAGCTTCAAGGGTATCTACTCCCCTAAGACACTTTCTGGCGGAGATAATAGCAACTACTACCTCGGCGCTGCCAACCAGCTCTACTGGTCTAGTGTAGACAGGACGATGAACGCCTTCCGTGCCTACCTTCACGTAAATCTTACCGATGCCCCAGCCGGTGAGCGTGAGTTCAAGATGAACTTTGAAGATGATGAAACCACTTCGGTAAGTGAAAAGAGAATGGTCAATAATGACATTTTCGTTACCGCCACAGGTTGGTACGACTTGCAGGGACGTAAGCTCAGCAGCAAGCCAAATAAGCCTGGAATGTATATCTACAACGGTAAAGTAGTGATTGTCAATTAAGCGTTAAGAAGTAAGTTAAATGAAGTAAACTTCCATAACTCCGTTCAATTCTAAAAAAATGAGAATTATGAGAAAGAGAGCATATAATCAGCCCATATCGAAGGTGGTAGAGATATGTCCCATGCAATTGCTTGCCGGTAGTGTCAAGGGCAACGCAGTAGGTGGTGGTTCTTCCGACAAAGACATCGGAGACGTTGTGATACGATCCCGTCAGTTACGCTTCAGCGACGACGACTGGGATGAAGAGTAAGTATTGTCACGGCTGACATCAACGTCAGCAACTTTATCAAGAATCAAAAAAAACATCTCCCCCTTCTCCCTTTTTCTCGTGAAACAGCGATCTATTTCGGCTATAGCCGTTCAGTCGTTTGGCTGGAGCCGTTCAGTTGTTTGGCTATAGCCGAACGGTTGTTAGGATGCCCCTTTCTCCCTGTTAGGTAGACACTTCACCCTAATTAGGCTGACACTTCATCCCTATGTGAAGCATCCTTCCCGCCATTAAGAGCCACAGATGCCACAGAAAGATGGTTACGGTTACAACTGTAACCATGTAACCAATTCAATTCGTTGAACAAGTAATAGAGAAGTCTTTAGTTTTTTTTATTTGGTTATTTCCTCATAAAAGTGTAATTTTGCAGTTGGAAAGATCAAGAACATCATATGGAAAGAACCGTATAAACTTCCTCAATAGTATGAAAAAAACGATATCATTTATTATTGTCGCTATGATGCTTATTGCATGCGGCAATCGGTCTACATCGAGTTCCGTTGATCCTCGTGACACAGTGGCAGTCCCGGAAGGGATCACGGGCGAGGATAGTATTGCCTATATCGAGAATAAGGTATTGCAAAGTCCTTTTTCTGCTGAAGATTTGCTGGGACTTGCGGAGGTTCACGCTGTTCAGGAAAGGCTCTTCAATTATGACAGTACGGCGGTGAGCCCTCTTGATGCAGAGGCATTACGCCTGGCAAACCGCCTGATGAGGATGTATAATGTGGTTGACGAGAATGGCAATGCTAACGATAAATTGCAGTGGGTGATGGCTGTCAATACTGCTATAGATGCTTTCCACAAGGCAGTGCCTTCCGTTCCGTCAGACTCTGCCTTGAATGAAGTTGAGAAAGTGTTGGATAAGTTCTCTTCGCAGAGTCAGAGTGAAATGAATTTCCAGTGTTATGTCAATGCTACCATAGACTACTATCAGACCATTGTGGCTTACATGAAATGGTTCCAGGAAGTACCTTCAAATCTGAAACCGCTCATGGAGAGGGAATATGCTGCTTGGCATGATCTCCACGAGGCTCGTTTCAACTTCTGGTCTGACGTGTCATACAGGCAGGAGTGGTATAGTATGAAACCGATGGAGTTAGCTGGTCACTACATCGCTATGTTACAGAACCGGCTTGCCGAAATGGACCTGGAACGAGGTATTGTCATCGGAAACAAGGTATATCAACAGCAGGGTAGGACAGTGACTGCCAGTCAATGGGAACAATGGATAGCAGAAAACTCAGTCCCAGAAGATTTGGATGTACTCAATGAAATTGGTGATAAAGACCGCATCCCGAGTGACAGCCTTGTGAAAGACCGTGTGAAAACACTAAAGTCCTCTTTCTCCCAGTGGGTCACCGCCCGTCAGGCTGTTGCTGAAGCCTTACCTGAGAGTCAGGGTAAGTCCTACGACAACCTGAGTGCCGATACCCACTGCCGCATGATAGGCAAACTAACCCCACTCGTTCCCTACGGAGAAGAGTAGTGTCTTTCTCTTTTTTACCGATCAATTAACGTATAGTACGATAGATCGTTAGAGAGAGGTAACGAATGTCTTGGTGATCTGGAAGGAGTTGTCGGCAATGGTGTTCCAGAAATCATGATACTGCGAGGCATCGGTGTCACGCAACGGGATGTCGCTGATGACACGGAAGGAGATAAATGGTACCTTGTTAATATAACACGTCTGGGCTATGGCACATGACTCCATATCCACCGCCTTAGCCTCCGGGAAGATGTCGATGATGCTCTGCATCTTCTCCTTGGTATCCACGAACCAGTCGCCGGTGACAATGAGGCCTTGGTGGAGGTTGATGGATGATGTCTGGAGGTTGATGGCTTTTTCCAATAAATAGGGGTCGGGAGTATAGCGGACGGGGAGTCCCTGTACTTGTCCGTAGACAGTGGTGTTATCGATGGCGGTACCGCAGTAGACATCATGATAGGTGACTTCTGAGCCGACGATGACATCTTGTATGTTGATGTCGTCGCCATTACCACCGGCACAGCCGCTGGAGATGATCACATCGGGGTGGAACTCATTGATCATGCGTTGGGCACCAAGGGCAGCATTGACCTTGCCGATACCACATTTCTCCACTCTTACGTTGTCTTGACTGAAGAGCTGTTGTAGTTGACACAGCTCTTTGTCCATCGCTACAATAATACCTATCTTCATATTTCTTTTACTGTTTATGGTGCAAAGGTACGAATAAAATTGATAATTGAAAATTGAAAATTGAAAAATATTTGTTACCTTTGTGCGCAAAATACTGAAAAGATGAAGAAAAACTTAAAACAGTGGCTGCCAGACATCTTGGCAGTAGTGTTATTTGCCGTTATATCATTTGCCTATTTCTTCCCTGCCGACATCGAGGGACGTATCCTGTATCGTCATGACTCATCCGCCGGACGCGGGGCGGGGCAGGAAGCATCGGAATACTATCAGCGGACAGGCGAGCGTACCCGTTGGACCAATGCGGTATTCAGTGGTATGCCGACTTACCAGACCTCTCCGTCGTATAAGAGTACCGACACGCTGGCAAAGGTGGAGAAAGCCTATCATCTCTGGCTGCCGGAGAACGTATGGTATGTGTTTGCCTATCTGTTAGGCTTCTATATCCTGTTGCGTGCCTTCGACTTCCGTTGGTACCTCGCCACCTTGGGTGCTGTGGTATGGGCGTTCAGCAGCTATTTCTTCATCATTATCGCTGCAGGACATATCTGGAAGGTGATCGCCCTTGCCTATCTGCCGCCGATGATAGCGGGTGTGGTACTTGCCTATCGGGGGAGATACGCATGGGGACTGATTGTCACGGCGTTGTTCTGTGCGTTGGAGGTGCTCGCCAACCATGTGCAGATGACCTATTATTATCTGTTTGTCATCCTGGCGATGGTGATAGCCTTTATTATAGAAGGAGTCAGGAGTCAGGAGTTGAGTAGTAAGGAGAAGTGGGCTCATCTACTGAAGGCGACGGGTGTCTGTCTTGCCGGTGCGGCGATAGGTATCTCTATCAATATGTCGAACCTCTACCATACCTGGGAGTATAGCAAGGAGTCGATGCGTGGCAAGAGTGAGCTGACGAAGGCGAATGCCTCCAACCAGACCTCCAGTGGACTGGATCGTGACTATATCACGCAGTGGAGCTACGGCATTGATGAGACATGGACGCTGTTGGTGCCTAATACGAAGGGTGGTGCCTCTGTGCCGTTGGTCCTCAACAAGACGGCGATGGCGCATGCTAACAGTGACTATATGGGTATTTACGAGCAGATAGGACAGTATTGGGGTAACCAGCCGATGACGGCGGGTCCCGTCTATGTGGGTGCCTTTGTGCTGATGCTCTTCATACTGGGACTGTTTATCGTCAAAGGTCCGTTGAAATGGGCATTATTGGCAGTGACCATCCTTTCCATCCTGTTGTCATGGGGACGTAATTTCATGCCGTTTACGGATTTCTTCCTCGATTATATCCCGATGTATGCGAAGTTCCGCACTGTCGCCTCTATCCTCGTCATTGCGGAGTTCACCATACCTCTGTTGGCGATGCTCGCCCTAAAGAAAATCGTGGAGGAGCCGGAGGTTATGACGAAGCAACTCAAATATGTCTTTGTCGCCTTTGGACTGACAGGTGGTCTTTCCCTGCTCTTCGCCCTGATGCCGAAGGTGTTCTTCCCCGACTATATCAGTATCAGTGAGATGCAGGCGATGCGACAGATCCCTGCCGACCAGTTGGCTCCGTTGGTGCAGAACCTGGTGGAGATGCGTGTCGCCGTGTTTACTGCCGACTGCTGGCGCTCTTTTTGGATTATCATGATCGGAACGAGCTGCCTGTTCTTGTATAAGTATAGGAAGTTACGTGCTGAATGGCTCGCAGGTCTCCTCACCGTTCTCTGTCTCTTCGACATGTGGCAGATTAACAAGCGTTATCTGAACGACGAGATGTTCGTATCGAAGACGGTCCGTGAGGAACCCATCCAGAAGTCGACCGCCATTGACCATATCCTACAGGACAAGACCCTCGACTTCCGTGTGCTGAACCTTGCCTCGAACACGTTCAACGAGAACGAGACGAGTTTCTATGTGAAGAGTATTGGTGGTTACCATGCCGCTAAGTTGCGCCGTTATCAGGAACTCATTGATGCCTATATCTCGAAGGAGATGGAGCAGACATACAGTGCCATCGCTAAGGCACAGGGTGATATGACACAGGTGAAGGGTGACTCCGTCTATCCTGTGCTGAACATGTTGAACACGAAGTACTTCATCCTGCCATTGCAGGGGGGACAGACTGTCCCTGTTGAGAATCCATATAGCTATGGTAACGCATGGCTGGTAGACAAGGTGATTTATGTGGATAATGCCAATCAGGAATTGGACATGCTTTCTAACCTGAACCTCCGTCATGAGGCGGTCGCCGATAAGAAGTTCAGGGAACAGCTCGGTGAGAGTACGCAACAGGACACGTTGAGTGTGGTGCGTATCAAGAGCTATGAGCCTAACCAGGTAGCTTATGAGGTGGAGTCAGGAAAAGGTGGTGTCATCGTCTTCTCAGAGATATACTATCCGGGGTGGACGGCAACGGTGGATGGTGTGGAACAGGAACTCGGTCGTGTCGACTATGTGTTACGTGCCTTGCAGGTGAAACCGGGTAAGCATGAGATCGTACTTAGTTTCTTCCCGAAGAGCATCACTACGACAGAGACAATCGCCTATGTCTCATTAGCCATCCTGTTGTTGTTGCTGGTCGGACTGGCAGTACAAGCCTACCGTACCCGGAAAAAAGTGTAAAGGTATCAAATACAAACTACGATGAAGAAACTACTATCCGTTCCGCCCAATGTGGTGGACTGCTTTCATGAACTGACAGGACTGAGCAGGGAAGAGTATTTCTGTACCTGTGACCCGATAGGACACCGTTTAGGATCAGGTGGGGGGACGACATGGCTCCTCCAGCAAGCTGCCGACTGGCTGGGCGATGAGCGTAGCATCATCCTGCATGCCGGTGGACAGAGCAAGCGACTGCCGTCCTATGCCGTCAGTGGTAAGATCCTCGCTCCGATACCAGTGTTCCGCTGGGAACGAGGACAGCGACTCTCGCAAACCTTATTAGACTTGCAGTTGCCGCTTTACGAGCGGATGATGGAAGCGGCACCGGAGCGGTTGCGTACCATGATTGTCAGCGGGGATGTGTATATCCGTGCCGCAGAGCGTATCGGAGCCATTCCTGATGCGGATGTGGTATGCTATGGACTCTGGCTCGACGCCTCGATAGCCAAGGACCATGGGGTGTTCGTCAGTGACCGACGTTCCCCTAACGTCCTGAAAATGATGCTTCAGAAACCTAGTATGGAACGACTGTCGGAATTATCAAAGGATCATTTCTATTTGACGGATATCGGTATCTGGCTCTTGAGTGACCGTGCCCTTGCGCTTTTAAAGAAACGCTCGGAGAACTCGGAGTACTCCGAGAACTCCGAGAGCTCAGAGTTCCCTCTTAAAGCTTACGACCTCTATGCTGAGTTCGGTTGTGCCTTGGGTACTCAGCCCGTCATCGATGATCCGGAACTTGGTGCGCTGTCGGTGGCTATCGTACCATTGCCAGGTGGTGAGTTCTATCATTTCGGCACTTCCAGGGAGATGATCTCCTCAACACTGGCGATACAGAATATCGTCAATGACCAGCGGGAGATCATGCATCATGACAGGAAACCCCATCCGTCTATCTTCACACAGAATGCCGTCACCCATTATCAGTTTACACCTGAGAATCAGAATATCTGGATAGAGAACAGTTTCATCGGACCTCGCTGGAAACTGACTCACGACCATGTAGTGACGGGTGTTCCCGAGAACGACTGGGAGATCAGCTTGGAACCGGGAGAGTGTATTGACGTGGTACCGGTAGGGGAGGGCGACTATGAGATACGCCGTTACCATATCGATGATGCCGTGAATAGTAATGAGGTGGCGGAACGTGCCAACCTGCGGCGTTTGTTTGCTCAGCGGAACATGTTCCGTCAGGAGAACTGGCGTGCGATGGCTCGTAACTGGCAGCATAGCGTGTTCTATCAGCTCGACTTGGACGATGCCGCCCGTGAGTTTGAAAAGATGCAGATAGACCTGCCTCCGGTACTGTCTGACGATGCCCCTTTGATGACCCGTATCCACGATGCTATGTTCCGTCAGGAAAGTGCTGATGCCTTCTCGTTGTTACGGGAGGGACTGACTGCCGATGTGGTGGCACAGAAACAACAGCCGCGGATGTCGGTATACCAAGACCAGATCGTATGGGGGCGTTCTCCTGTGCGTATCGACCTGGCTGGAGGATGGACAGATACCCCTCCATACTGTCTGATGGAAGGTGGCAGTGTCGTGAATATCGCCATCGAACTCAATGGACAGCCCCCCTTGCAAGCCTACGTAAGACCGAGTAAGGAATACCGTATCGTATTGCGTAGTATTGACCTTGGTGCCTCGGAGGTCGTAGAGACCTATGAGCAGTTAGAGGATTTCATGCATGTGGGTTCTCCTTTCAGTATTCCGAAGGCAGCACTCGCCCTGGCAGGCTTCCTGCCCCGATTCTCCGCGGAGGTCTTCCCGTCATTGAAAGCACAACTGGAAGCCTTCGGCGGCGGTATAGAACTGACGTTATTGTCGGCAGTACCGGCAGGCAGCGGACTCGGAACGAGTAGTATCCTCGCAGCCACCGTATTAGGAGCTGTCAGCGACTTCTGTTCGTTAGCATGGGATAAGAACGAGATAGGACGGCGTACCCTCGTGCTGGAGCAGCTGTTGACCACTGGCGGTGGTTGGCAGGATCAGTTCGGTGGGGTACTGGGCGGCGTCAAGCTCTTAGAGACCACCCGTGGCTTTGAGCAGAACCCCGTGGTGCGTTGGTTACCTGATGATGTGTTCACTCAACCCGAGTACCAGTCGTGTCATCTACTCTATTATACGGGAGTCACCCGTACGGCGAAGAAAATCCTGGCGGAGATTGTCCGTCGGATGTTCCTCAACCAGCATGAGCAGCTCCTGATGCTAAGGGCGATGAAAGCTCATGCCTTGGATATGTATGAGGCAATACAACGGAATGACTTTGCGGAGATGGGACTGCTGGTACGTAAGACGTGGCAGCAGAACCAGTTGATAGACAGTGGTACGAATCCTGATGCGGTGCGTCGTATCACCGACCTGATTGACGACCTCTGTCTGGGTTATAAACTTCCAGGGGCTGGTGGCGGCGGTTATCTGTATATGGTCGCCAAAGACCCAGAGGCTGCGGCACGTGTCAAAAAAATCATCCAACAGAGTGAGCAGAACCCCAATGCCCGTTTTGTGGATATGACATTGAGTAAGAAAGGACTGCAGATCAGCCGTAGTTAGTGTAGCGTATGGAGTTCAGGACAGTTGTTGATATTCCCAAGCCAGCGTTTCAGATAGAGCCTTGTGAGGAAATACTGTTTGTGGGTTCCTGTTTTGCCGACAGCATCGGACAGCGTTTCAAGGACGAGAAGTTCCAGGCTACAGTCAATCCTTTTGGTGTGATGTACAATCCCGTCTCGATCCTCCATACCATCGAGCGGTACCAGGGGTGTCCCCGTATCGTCTTCCTGACACTGGGTACCAATCATGTCTATCGTCTGAAAGAGACGGGTGAGATCGTGGATAACTGTGAGAAACGCCCTGCTGTCTTGTTCCAGGAAGAGATACTGACGGTGGAGGCGTGTACGGACTACCTGCGGAAAGCCATTAACATCCTGAGGGAGCGTCGTCCAGACGTGCAGGTCGTCTTGACCGTCAGCCCTATCCGTTATCGTAAATACGGCTATCATGAGAGCCAGTTGTCAAAGGCGACGTTGTTGTTGGCAATCTCTCACCTCTCACCTCTTACCTCTCACCTCTTCTATTTTCCTGCCTACGAGATCGTGAATGATGAGTTACGTGACTACCGCTTCTATGCCGCAGATATGCTACATCCCTCAGAACAGGCAGTGGATTATATCTGGGAACGACTTTCGGAGACTTATTTCAGTGTGGCAACAAAACAATTCCTTGACGAATGGCATCCTATTAAACAAGCGTTAGCGCATAGACCTTTCCATCCTGATTCGGAGGAATATAAGACATTTATGGATAAAACTATGTTAAAAGTAGAAGACCTACGGAAAAAATATAGTAATTTTGTACTATGATTTACACCATAGAAAAGATCACAACGCTCATTGGAGCGCGCCGTATCGGTCATACCGATGCCCAAATAGGGTGGCTGTTGACGGACAGCCGTTCCTTGTGTTTTCCTGAGGAGACCTTGTTTTTTGCCCTTCGTTCCCAGCGTAATGACGGGCACCGTTATATCGATGACCTCTATCGCCGTGGAGTGAGAAACTTCGTAGTGGAGAAATCATGGGGACAGGTTCATGGTTCTGATGAGAATCAAGCAACCTGTCCCCATGATTTCTCGGATGCTAACTTCCTCGTGGTGCCCTCTCCATTGGAGGCATTGCAACGATTGGCGGAGCGTCATCGTGATGAGTTTGACATTCCTGTGGTGGGTATTACCGGCTCGAATGGTAAGACGATGGTGAAGGAATGGCTTTACCAAATACTATCGCCACAGATGGTGGTGACCCGCTCTCCACGCAGCTATAACTCACAGATTGGTGTGCCCTTGTCGGTATGGCTGTTGAACGAGCAGACAGAGGTGGGTGTCTTTGAGGCAGGTATCAGTGAGCCGGGTGAGATGCAGTCGCTGCATGATATCATCCAGCCTACCATTGGCGTGCTGACATCCCTGGGAAGTGCCCATCAGAAGAATTTCCGTTCGATGGAGGAGAAATGCATGGAGAAGCTGCAACTTTTCCATGGGGCGAAAGTCATTGCCTATGATAGTGACAATGACATCATCAGTCGTTGCATCCGTCGCTCCGGCTATAAGGGCGAGAAGATAGGATGGAGTCGTGAGAACCAGTCGGCACCATTATACATTTCTAGTATAACTAGCAATTCTAGTATTTCTAGAATATCTTTTGAGTATAAGGGAACACGTGGAGAGTATCGTCTTCCATTTATTGACGAGGCTTCTATAGAATGTTCCTTTGCCTGTGCTGCCACCGCTCTTTATTTAGGGGTGAAACCAGAGGACCTTGATGCCCGTATGGCACAGTTGGAACCTGTCGCCATGCGCTTGGAGGTGAAGGAAGGACAGCATGGCTGCACGTTGATTAACGACTCGTATAACTCTGATATCAACTCGTTGGACATCGCCCTCGACTTCATGAATCGCCGTCCAGAATATCAGGGACGTCACCGTACATTGATTCTCAGTGATATCCAACAGATGGGTATGGACAAGTCGGAGCTTTATCGGGAAGTCAGCGACCTCTGTCAGAAACGTGGTGTTGACCGTTTGATAGGTATTGGTACCGCTATCCAACGCCATGCTGAAGTCATCAGTGTCGCGGATAAGGCGTTCTTCCCTGATGTCGACCAGTTTGTGGGGAGTGACCTGTTCCATAGCCTGCATGATGAGGTGATTCTCCTGAAAGGTGCCCGTGTTTTCGGTTTCGACCACTTGACGGAGCTTTTGGAGCAGAAAGTACATGAGACTATCTTGGAGGTCAACCTCAATGCGGTGGTGGACAACCTTAATTTCTACCGCTCATTCCTGAAACCAGAGACCAAACTGGTCTGCATGGTGAAAGCAGATGCCTATGGTGCAGGTGCTGTAGAGGTGGCGAAGACGTTGCAGGACCATCGGGTCGACTATCTTGCCGTGGCTGTCGCTGATGAGGGCGTGACGCTCCGTCGGCATGGCATCACCCAGAATATCATGATTATGAATCCGGAGATGACTGCTTTCAAAACGATGTTCGACTATGAATTGGAACCGGAGGTCTATTCCTTCCGACTGATGGACGCACTGATTCGTGCGGCAGAGAAAGAGGGTATCACGGACTGGCCCGTCCATATCAAACTGGATACGGGAATGCATCGTCTGGGCTTCGATCCGGAGAATGACATGGATGAGGTCATCGCACGACTGAAACGTCAGAATGCCATCATCCCTCGTTCGGTATTCTCCCATTTCGTGGGTTCCGACAGTGATGACTTTGATAACTTCTCTGCCATGCAGTTTGAGAAATTCGATGTGGCAAGCAAGAAACTGCAGGCAGCTTTCTCGCATAAGATACTCCGTCACATGGACAACTCTGCGGCTATTGAGCATTTCCCCGAGCGACAGATGGATATGTGTCGCTTGGGACTCGGACTTTATGGTGTGGACCCCCGTGACAACCGCATGTTGCATACCGTCAGCACTTTGAAGACAACCATCCTCCAGTTGCGTCATGTACCTAAGGAGGAGACGGTAGGGTATAGTCGAAAGGGTGTCCTGACCCGTGATGCTGTCATTGCCGCTATACCTATTGGTTATGCCGATGGACTCAACCGCCACTTGGGACGTGGTAAGTGCTATTGTTTGGTAAATGGACAGAAAGCTCCTTATGTTGGTAATATATGTATGGATGTCGCCATGATTGACGTGACAGATATTGACTGTCATGAGGGAGATATGGTGGAGATCTTCGGTGAGCATCTGCCCATTACTGTACTCTCCGATGTTCTCGACACCATTCCTTATGAAGTGATGACGAGTGTCAGCGGTCGTGTAAAGAAAGTGTATTATCAGGACTGATACAAACGTTTACGGAAAAAATCTCCGTACTAGATGCTTCTTTCTCAATAATATTTCTTATCTTTGCACACAAACTACGCTTAAAAACAAATAAATTGATTGATGGAACAAGTCTTTAGTTACATTATTAGTCTTGGTGCCAGTGTGATGATGCCTATCCTTTTTACTATCATCGGACTGTGTATCGGCATGAAGTTCGGCAAGTCGTTGAAGTCAGGACTCTATGTGGGAGTCGGTTTTGTGGGTCTGGGTATCGTGACCGCCCTGCTGACAACGAATTTCGGCTCACCGCTGAGTGAGATTTCCAAACTCTATGACCTGCAGCTTGGGGTCTTCGATATGGGATGGCCTGCCGCTGCCGCTGTCGCCTATAACACGGCGGTGGGTGCCTTGATTATCCCTATTTGTCTGGGGGTCAATTTCCTGTTGTTGATTACAGGATGTACCCGCACGGTGAATATCGACCTGTGGAACTACTGGCATTTCGCCTTCATTGGTGCCGTCGCTTATTTCGTGATGGACCAGAGCCTGGCGTGGGGCTATTTTGCCGCTATCGTCTGCTATATCATCACACTGGTGATGGCTGATTTGACCGCAGATAAGTTCCAGGGATACTATGAGGATATGGACGGTATCTCTATCCCACAGCCATTCTGTCAGAGCTTTACCGCTTTTGCCATCGGTATCAACTGGTTACTGGACCGCATCCCCGGTTTCTCGAAACTCGATATTGACGCAGAGGGACTGAAGAAAAAGTTTGGTGTTCTTGGTGAGCCTATTGTGCTGGGTGTTATCGTGGGTGCACTGATCGGTGCCGTGGCACAGTTGGATATCAAGAAAGTCCTTTTCCTGGGTGTGACGATGGGAGCTGTGATGGAGCTGATTCCCCGTATCACAAAACTCTTCATCGACGGTCTGAAACCTATCGCTGAGAAGACACAGGAGGTGGTGCAGAAGAAATGGGCTGGTAAGAAAGTGTATATCGGTATGTCACCGGCATTGGTCATCGGACATCCTACGACACTCGTCGCTTCCCTGATCCTGATACCCCTTGCACTGTTGATGGCAGTGGCATTGCCAGGTAATGAGTTCCTGCCCCTTGCCTCGCTTGCCGGTATGTTCTATGTTTTTGTGATGGTACTGCCCTATACAAAAGGTAATGTGGTGAAGACCCTGATTATTGGTATCATCACGATAGGTATCGGTCTTTGGTTTGTCACAGACATGGCTCCAGCCTTCACACAGGCAGCTCAGACTGTCTATGCCCAGACACAGGATCCTGCCGCTAAGATTCCGGAGGGATTCCAGGCTGGTGCCCTCGACTTCGCTTCCTCCCTCTTTGGATGGGTCATCTACAAGTGTGTCAACAATCTTCAGTGGGTGGGTGCCGGTATCCTGACCATTATCACCGTAGGTATGGTGATCTGGAACCGCCAGCGTATTATGAAAGAAGAAAAGAATAACAAATAATAGAAAGATGAAAAAGACTTTTTTGACATTAATGCTTATGGGATTGATGACGGCTGTATATGGCCAACAGAAAGTGAACTTCCAGACAGCCTGTCATCCGGAAGACGTGAAGCACTACGATACGAAGACCTTGCGTGAGCGCTTCGTCATGGAAAAGGTGATGGTAGCTGATGAGATTAACCTGACGTATTCGCACTACGACCGTTTTATCTTCGGTGGTGCGATGCCTGTGACGAAAGACCTGAAACTAGAGAACTTTCTGGAGTTAGGTCTTGACGTAGACCCTACCATTAAGGAGAAGTATTTCCTCTATAACCGTGAAATCGGTATCGTGAACTGCGGTGAGGGTGACGGTTGGGTGATTGTCGACGGGAAAGAGTATGCCCTTTCTCCCAAAGAAGCACTTTATATCGGTCGAGGACATATAGGCAAAGACAAGGATGTGAACAAGGAGGTGTTGTTCCGTTCGAAGGATGCTGCCAAACCTGCTAAGTTCTATCTAAATTCTGCCACCGCTCACCAGCACTACAAGACACAGTGGGTGACCCTCGATGGTCGTAAGGGTTCGTTGAAGGCTGCCGTATGGGGACCTGTGGGCTCTTTGGAGGAGTGTAACAACCGCACGGTCTATAAGTTGATTGTCAATGATGTCCTGGAGGAGGGTCCTTGTCAGTTACAGCTTGGTCTGACACAGCTTAATCCAGGTGCCGCCTGGAACACGATGCCACCTCATACCCATGGTCGCCGTATCGAGGCATATTACTATTTCAACCTGCCCCAAGAGCAGACCATTGCTCATATCATGGGAGAACCTCAGGAGAGCCGTGTAGTATGGTTGCATAACGAACAGGCTATCATGTCACCGGAGTGGAGCATGCATGCCGCTGCAGGTACCTATTACTATACTTTTATCTGGGGTATGGCAGGTGAGAACCTCTATTATAATGACAAAGATAATATCCCGGTGATTGATATCCGATAATTTAGAATACTGGGATACCGTAATAACGTAATAACGAAAAAACATAATAACTATGGCTCCTATTCAAACAACAAAAATGTCCAACTTCCGTTGGGTCATCTGTGCGTTGCTTTTCTTGGCAACGACAATTAACTACATGGACCGTCAGGTCTTATCTCTAACTTGGAAGGATTTCATTGCCCCTGAGTTCCACTGGACTGACGGTGACTATGGTACGATAACCGGTCTGTTCTCCCTGTTCTATGCTATCGCCAACCTCTTCGCCGGAAAGTTCATCGACTGGATGGGCACTAAGAAAGGTTACCTTATCGCCATCTTCGTATGGTCATTAGGTGCTGTACTGCATGCTGGTTGCGGCTGGGTGGCTATGACCGTCGAGGGCTATGACTCTATCGACGCACTACGTGCCGTACAGGCAGGTTCTGATGCTGCTGTCGCTATCGCGACCATCTCAGTATGGCTGTTCCTCTCCTGTCGTCTGATCCTTGCCGTGGGTGAGGCTGGTAACTTCCCTGCTGCCATCAAGGCTACTGCTGAGTATTTCCCCAAGAAGGACCGTGCGTTCTCCACTTCAATCTTTAACAGTGGAGCATCTGTTGGTGCGCTTGCTGCTCCCGCTACGATTCCCCTGTTGGCACGTGCCTGGGGATGGGAGATGGCGTTTATCATCATCGGTGCCCTCGGTTTCATCTGGATGGGACTGTGGATGTGGCTCTATGAGAAACCCGCACATAACAAGCGTGTCAACCAAGCAGAACTCAATTATATCGAGCAGGATAATGATATTGCTGAGGCTCAGAATCGCAATGCCGTGAAGGAAGAGAAGACAATCCCGTTCATCAAGTGTTTTACCTACAAGCAGACATGGTCGTTCCTCGTCGGTAAGTTTATGACGGATGGTGTGTGGTGGTTCTTCCTGTTCTGGGCTCCTGCTTACTTCTCAGACCAGTATGGTTACACCTCTGATTCCGCTATGGGTATCGCACTGATCTTTACCCTTTACGCTATTGTGACGATTCTCTCTATTGGTGGTGGATATCTGCCAACCTATTTCGTCGACAAGAAGGGTATGAACCCTTATCTGGGTCGTATGCGTGCCATGTTTATCTTCGCCTGTTTCCCTGTACTGGGTCTTTTCGCACAACCTATGGGAGCCTATAGCGCATGGTGGCCTGCTATCCTGATTGGTCTGCTGGGCGCTGGTCATCAGGCATGGTCAGCCAACCTGTTCTCCACTATTGGAGACATGTTCCCCAAATCAACTATTGGTACCATCGTCGGTTTAGGAACAATGGCTGGTGGTCTGGGGTCTATGAGTATCAACCTTGGTAGTGGTAAGTTCTTTGATTGGGCTGCCGATCAGGGTGCCGCTTTCTCGTTCTTCGGTTTCGATGGTAAACCTGCCGCCTATATGGTGGTATTCTGCATTTGCGCTGTCGCCTACCTGATTGGTTGGTGTATCATGAAGGCACTTGTTCCCAAGTACAAGCCCATCGTCGTAGACGATTAATCGAAGATGAAACGTATTTTATTCTTTATACTCATGACTGCATCTTGTGTCCCAGTATTATGGGCACAGGATGCAGTCAGTGCTATTCGTAAACATTATACGGAGGCACAGGAGATGGTGGCACGGTATGCTGAATATGAGAAGGAGGGCGAATGGTCGATGCCCTGTCCAATGTACTACGAGGTGAATGTCAAGCAGAACCTGCCTGGTACGGGATATCATAAGGAACGGATACGGTTGTATTTCTACGAGGAAGATAACATGGAGGGGGGTGCCGACGAGCCGATGCTGTTCAGAAGTCTGCACTTCGTGACGTGGAAGTATAACTATGCTGCCCGTGAGTTCTACGAGGAGTATCTCTACGACCAGAAGGGCAACATCGAGTTTGCCTATATCCGCAATGCAGACATGGACCACTTCAAAGGTGGTGAGTTGCGTTGCTATTTCCAGAACGGTAAGTTGTTCAAGGTGCTGGTGAGCATCCGCAATGAAGAGACGGAGAAGTACGAGCAGAAATACTCAGGCACTACGGTGCCGAAGGAGTATGAGTCAGTGTATAAGGGCTGCCAATACGAGATAGAACGGTTTAAACGTTTGTTCAAAGAGATTGACGGCGAGACGTTCCACTAAGCTCTCCAATCTTACCTCTCAATCGTCAAAGAACCCTTGGTGCTTGAGAGCTTCCAATAGTCCTGTAGACATTGCCTCGTTGTCTTTCTTCGTATAGCGGATGTCCGTGAATATCTGGGCGAGCGTCTCTTTCTGGTTGATTTCACAGAAACGACGGTTCTCGTCCAGTTGCTCTTTATATATATAATAGGTGTCGATTGCCTCAGCGGTATAGTTGTGGTAGGTCTCATCATGTATAAAACTCTCCAACGGCAGACGGTCGGAGAGGGGAGGCTTCTCGGCTGGCCAGCCTACAGTAAGGGTTGCCACAGGCATCACGAGCTTCGGCAGTTCAAGGATATCAATAATCTGTTGAGGCATATAGACGGTAGTGCCAAGATAGCAGTAACCCAGTCCTTCCTCGTCCATGAGGTTACAGAGTGTTTGTGTGAAAAGCAGGGCATCAGTAGCGGCATTGATGAACGATAGGAAATTATCGTAGCCTGGCTCTGCCTTCCGACAGCGTGCCCATGTTGAGGTACGGTTGAAGTCAGCGCAGATGGTGAGTACCACAGGAGCTTGTGTCACCATGGGCTGGTTGAAATGTGCAGGTGCCAGTTTTTGTTTCATCTCTTCCGAGCGGGTCACCACCACACTATACAGTTGCAGGTTACCCATGGTCTGTGTACGACTGGCGTCTGTCATGAGACGGTTGAGGAGCTCTTGGCTCACTTCTTGGTTGCTATATTGGCGAATTGTTCGCCGAGTTGTCAGATTCTTCATGCTGCAAAAATACATAATCTTTCCCAAAAAGGAAAACTTTCGAGTGGTTTTCTCTGAAAAAGTTGTCCGAAAAGAAAACTTTTCGTACCTTTGGCATTAAAAATGCCGAAAGTACTCACACTCGACAAAAAAAAAGAATAAATTCTTTGTTTTTGTGCTCGTTTAATCGTACCTTTGTCGACAAAACAACAAATATATGGAAGGAAATAGCAAAAAGGAATTATTACAAGACCAACGCCCTGAAGTGGTGGAGGTGCGTCCTCAGGTTTTAGAGTGTGACGTGGTACGTTTCCAGAATAACAAGGAGAAATGGGTGGCTTTCGTCGGGTTGCTCAATGGTTATCCCTATGAGATTTTCACAGGATTGCAGGATGACGAGGAGGGTATTGTGCTCCCCAAGACCGTCACCAGAGGTAAGATCATTAAACAGGTCAACCCTGATGGTACGAAACGTTACGACTTCCAGTTTGAGAACAAACGTGGCTACAAGACGACGGTGGAAGGTCTTTCCGAGAAGTTCAACCCGGAGTACTGGAACTATGCCAAGCTCATTTCTGGTGTGCTTCGCTATCGGATGCCCTTGGAGCATGTCATCCGTCTGGTTGCCTCTCTGTCGTTGAAGGACGAGAGTATTAATACCTGGAAGGTTGGTGTGGAGCGCGCCTTGAAAAAATACCTCCCAGGCAATGCTGACGACCTGGAGGAAACGCAAGACTAAACGAAATGCGGATAAAGTCGGGATATATCTTTTTGAAGGACCTCCGCTTTCATGCCTTCCATGGAGTCATGCCTCAGGAGCGTAAGGTAGGCGGTGATTTCCTCGTCTCACTCCGTATGGGCTATGACATCTCACAGGCAATGTGGACGGATGAGGTTCGTGATACCCTCAACTATGCGGAGGTCTTTGCCTTGGTCAAGAAAGAGATGGAGCAGCCTTCCGCCCTGTTGGAACGGGTCGCTGGCAGGATAGCAAAGGCACTCTTTGATTCTGATCCGAAAATCTTGAGTATTGATCTCTGGCTGACGAAGGTCAATCCCCCGATGGGCGCAGATTGTCAGGGGGCTGGCGTGGAATTACATTTAATAAATGATAAAACTAAAGGATAAGTAAGGGCTTTTACGTGGAAAATACGTAATTTTGCACCTTATTATATATAGATATATGAAGAAAAGGATATTTTCTCTCTTTTGGATGATACTCTTCCTCGCAGTGGTGGCTATCGCTGCGAATAAGAAATTTACACTGGTCATCGACGCTGGTCATGGCGGTCATGATGCTGGTGCACTGGGTGCTTTCTCCAAGGAAAAGAATATTAACCTGAACGTAGCATTGGCTTTTGGTCGTTATGTAGAGGACAACTGTCCCGATGTGAAAGTGATTTATACCCGTAAGAAAGATGTGTTTATTCCACTTCATACTCGTGCAGACATTGCCAACAGGAACAAGGCAGACCTATTTATCTCTATTCATACCAATGCCGTACCCAAAGGGAAGACGGTTAGAGGACTGGAGACCTACACGTTGGGAATGCACCGTGCAGGGACTAACCTGGAAGTAGCAAAACGTGAGAACTCTGTCATCTTGATCGAGAAGGACTATAAACAACGCTACGAGGGGTTCGATCCCAATTCAAGTGAGAGCTATATCATGTTCGAGTTCATACAGGATAAGAACATGGCACAGAGTGTGGAACTGGCAAAATATGTGCAGAAACATGCTTGTGCATCTGCCAGTCGTCAGAACAAGGGTGTCAAGCAGGCAGGATTCCTGGTGCTCCGCGAGACCTCGATGCCTAGTTGTCTGATAGAGTTGGGTTTTATCACTACCCCTGAAGAGGAACGGTATTTGAATAGCGGGGACGGCATCGACCGCCTAGGCTATGGTATCTATAAGGCATTCCTGGACTATAAGCGCAAGTATGACGGGAAGATTACCGTACCATATCAAGCAGAGCAGACACAACAGGTGAATATCCCTACTATAGTACCCCCCAGTGAGGAACAAGAGGAGCCCGCCAAGACAGCAGCCCCTGCGGTGGTCCAGAAAGAACCCACTGTCACTTCTGAGCCCGTAGAGGTACCGAAAGAGGATGTCAGGTCGCAGGAAATCCCTCTCATCTTTAAAGTACAGATTCTTGCCAGTGCTTCTCCCAAGAAGATTTCCAAGAAACAGTTGAATGGGCAACCGGCAGCGAAATGCTACGAGGAAGGTGGTTTCTACAAATATACTGTAGGTGAGTCAACAGACTATGACGAGATTGTACAAGTGCGTGAGAGTCTGGTGAAGAATTTCCCGGAGGCTTTTGTCATCGCCTTCAAGGGAGAACAGAAGATGGATATCCGTGCTGCCATCCGTGAATACAGAGCAAAGAAAAATAAAAAAAGATAGATATGAAGTTCTTTACGAAAGAAGTACAGATAGCTTGTGTAGCCATCCTGGCACTTGTCGTGTTGTATTTTGGCTTGAATTTCCTGAAGGGATTGAGCATCTTTTCTAATTCCAATTCCTATTATGTTGCCTTTGATGACGTCAGCGGACTGTCTGCCTCGTCACCCGTCTATGCCAATGGTTTTAAGGTGGGAGTGGTAAAGGGTATTAATTATGACTATCAGCAACCTGATCGGATTATTGCCGTAGTGGAGCTGAATAAGGAAATGCGTCTGCCTGTCGGTTCTCATGCAGAGATCTCCAGCGACCTGTTGGGTAATATCAAAATTAACCTGGTGCTGGCGCAGCATCCTCAGGAGTTCGTGGCAGTAGGCGATACTATTCCTGGTAATGTGGAACTGGGGATGATGGCGAAAGTTGCTGCCATGATTCCTACCGTTGAGGCGATGATGCCTAAACTGGACTCCATCTTGACGAGCCTGAATATCCTGCTTGCGGATCCTGCACTCCAGCAGACGCTGCATAACGTGGAGGGAATGACCGCTAACCTGAACAGAACGAGTGCTGATTTGAGGATGTTGTCTGCCCGGTTGGGGCATGACGTTCCGTCAATGATGGTCAAGGCGGACAGTGTGTTGGGTAATACCCAGCGCCTGACAGCTAATCTGAGTACGATAGACGTGGAAGCCATGACTGCTAAGGTGAACCAAACTCTTGCCAATGTGGAGGAGATGACCCGTAAACTCAACAGCAATGAGGGGACGCTGGGCTTGCTAATGCGTGACGCTACTCTCTATAAGAATCTGACTACTACGGTGGCAGATGCGGACTCTCTGGTAAGAGACCTCAAGGCTCATCCGAAACGCTATGTACACTTCTCGGTTTTCGGTAAGAAAGACAAGTAATTTTCTGTTTAATTTTTATTTTGTCTAAATAGTTATGAGGAGTGTGGAGTTTTTTCAACAAAGTATGGAACTCCCTGATATTAATCGCTTTCGGAGCTGAAACAAATAAAGAATCGCACACTGGATACCCTGTGTGCGTTTTTTGTTAAATCGTTGATAGACAGGGTTTTGCAATTTTACAAGATGAAGAATTGATAAATTCATCATAAGGAATTCTAACTCCCCATAATTAAGCAAGTTACGTGATGTTGTCTATAATTCGTGTAATTTGGTGGATTTGCATATATCAAAAAAAAGTACGAACTTTGCATTCGAAAACGAAAACTATATTCTTTAACAAGGTTAGTTTTATTAATAAATAAGTATAACGCCGCATGGAAAAAACTCCAAAGGCGCTTTGGGGCGACTGCCTTCATCTGATTAAGGAGAACGTCACGGAGCAGCAATATAAAACATGGTTTGCGTCCATCGTATTCGAGAAATACGATGAGGAAAAGCAGACTCTTCTCATACAGGTGCCCAGTCGCTACGTGTATGAGTATTTGGAGCAATATTATGTGACTTTATTAAGTAAGGTATTATGCCGTTGCTTCGGCAAGAACGTCCAGCTCAATTATCGTATTGTGGTGGATAAGGCCCATAAGCTGACTGTTGATGAAGAGGGTAGTGAGCCTGTCAATATCGAGCGTCCTCAGGAGACTACTCGTGGTAACAAGGCACCTACGACACTGGATGCCGCTGTCCCACAGGACTTGAATCCCCAATTGGATATCCATAAGACTTTCCAGACCTTCATCGAGGGTGATAGCAATAAACTGCCTCGTACGGTAGGTCTCACCATTGCGGAGCATCCTGGAAAGTCAACTTTTAACCCCTTCTTCGTGTTTGGTCCTTCTGGTTGTGGTAAGACGCATCTCATCAACGCCATTGGTGTGAAGTGTAAGGAGATGTATCCGCAGAAGCGTGTGCTGTATGTCTCAGCACGTCTCTTCCAGGTACAGTTTGCTGATGCTACCCGTAAGAATACTGTCAATGACTTCATCCATTTCTATCAGACCATTGATGTTCTGATAGTAGATGATATCCAGGAATGGGCGACAGCACCGAAAACGCTGGACACCTTCTTCCATATCTTCAACCATCTGTTCCGTAATGGCAAACAGATTATCCTTGCCAGCGACCGTCCTCCTGTGGATTTGCAGGGTATGAAGGACCGCCTGTTGACGCGCTTTGCC
Source organism: Prevotella sp. (assembly GCA_045117415.1). Classification (GTDB taxonomy): domain Bacteria; phylum Bacteroidota; class Bacteroidia; order Bacteroidales; family Bacteroidaceae; genus Prevotella. The sequence continues at coordinate 23,415 of JBGUNO010000009.1, forward strand.
TGTGGACTGATAGCTGAGTTGGAGAAGCCTAACGTACAGTTGTGTGTGGATATTCTCCACGCCAAGTGCAAGCGTGATGGTTTGAGGATCCCAGAGGATGTCATCCAGTTTATTGCTGAGACCGCCAATGGCTCCGTTCGAGACTTAGAGGGTGTGGTCAACTCACTGATGGCATACTCCATCGTTTATAACAGCAGTATCGATATGCGTCTGGCTGAGCGTGTCATCAAGCGCGCCGTGAAGGTGGACAACAAGCCGCTGACAGTGGATGATATCTTGGAGCGTGTCTGTGACCATTATAGTGTATCACAGCAGAATGTCTTCAGCAAGTCCCGCAAACGTGACTATGTCATCGTCCGTCAGGTCTCGATGTATCTCGCTCAGAAGTATACTAAGATGCCAGCCTCCCGTATCGGACAACTGATAGGCGGTCGTGATCACTCGACAGTCATCCACAGCTGTTCCACCATCGAGCAGCGATTGAAAGTCGACAAGTCATTCTCCGCCGAGTTAAGTAGTATAGAGAATTCCTTTAAGATAAAGCAATAGTGAATAATGAAAAGGAAAAGGACAGCGTGAAGCTGTCCTTTTTTCTTTCATTTCAGGAGGATACCGCCGTTCGGCTGTATCACCACTTTAGCCTGTCCTCTCTTATCAACTTTTAGTGTCTTAAGTTCCGCATACCCCTCTGCATTGTCTGTGTAGTAGTTGACAGTCAGTCCTGCCAGCATCGGCAATTGAAGGGTCAGTTTCTTTGCCTCTTTCTCCGCATTCAGACCAGCGATATACCACTGGTCTCCATGACGGCGTGCCAGGACGACGAACTTACCGGGATAGCCGTCGATATAACGGGTCTCGTCCCACGTGGTGGGCAGTGCCTTCAACAGGTCGAGCTCTACCTGTGGCAGTTCCTGCAGGTTATTGGGCTGGATGGCGATACACTGCACGGAGGTCTGGATGGTGACGGCACTGGCAATCTCAAACATATCCGTCGTCTTACGGGTATGACGACTCTTGTTGTCCTTACTCATATAACGGTTCATGATGGTACCTCCCCAGTCCATCGAACCTACCGTATTACGACAGAAAGGATGCAGGGTGAGGTCGAAGGGCTGGCGCGTGGCTGCTGTCTCGTTGAAGAACACGTTCTCAGAGGCGAGGATGGCCTCGCTGGCAACATAGTTAGGATACATCTTCTCCCAGCCTCTCGGCAACGTACATCCGTGGAAGATACATTGCAGACCGTAGCGGTTGGCATCACTGAGGATGTCCTCATAGAGCTGCATGGTCTGCTGCTTGTCGCCTCCGAAGAAGTCGACCTTGATACCCTTCACACCAATGCTTTTCATCCACGCCATCTCCCGTTCACGGGCTATACTGGTACTCATGCAGTTGAAGGGACCCTGGGGGGCATCGTTCTCATAACCGTTGGAGTTATACCACAACAAGAGACTCACACCCTTCGACTGGGCATACCTCGACAACTCTGCAATTCTGTCACGTCCGATATTCGTGTCCCACCAGGCATCCACCAGACAGTACTCATAACCCATGGCAGCCGCCAGGTCGATGAAGGTTACCTGGTCGTCGTAATTACAACTCTGATCCTGCCAGATAAGCCAACTCCAGGTGTAGCGTCCCGGCTTATAGTCCTGAGAGGGTTGGTATAAGGGGGTTAACGGGTCGAAGGGGATGGTGGTCTCGACGATGGGTTTGAGGTCTTTACCTACCGTGATGGTACGCCAAGGGGTACTGCCCGGCAGGGAGATACCAGCATATTTTGAACCCAGTCCGTTATTCTCCCCTTCCATAGGATAGGCGATGGTATAGCCTTTCTCTGCGGAATAGTCGCTCAGGTGACAGCCTACATAGCCGGAGGTCACACCAGTCTCACTAATCAGTACCCATCCTTTGTCGCCTAAACGGAAGAGGGCAGGGAACACATAGCCGTGACCGTACTGTGACTTCTCTGTCATAGGAGCATCGGCACTGTACCATTCCTCATAACTGGGTTTTGTACGGGCAAAGCCGATCATGGGGTCACTTTGCGGAGAGATGAATGCCGTCGTCCCTTCCGGCAGACGGAAAGAGGTCTCTTCTTCCTTGACGATCACACTCCTGGTCTCACTGCCATCCTGTTTCAACAGCGTGTACTGGAAAGCGATGTCGTTGTTTGATACGAGGAAGGTCACCACCAGCCGCTGTCCTTTCGCATTCGCCAACGTGACATCGAGGCGGTTGGCCTTGAAGTCGACATGTGATACCTTCGAGCGTGAGAGGTCATAGGAACGCTCCATCACACCCTCTGTGGCTCCCACGAAGGTCAGTTTCTCCGTGAAGTCACCGATATTCGTCTCTAACCCCAGTCGTGACGACTGCAGCATCTCGGCACCGTCATACTGGACGGTATACGTCGCCTTTCCGTTTTCCACCTTCACATCAACGGCCAACCGACCGTCTGGTGAAATCACTTTCCTGCTCTCCGCCATCATCAGCAGCGGACAGAGCAGCAATAACAATAATACTTTAGTTCTCATCTTGGAATCACATTGTTTTCTTTTGCTTGCAAAGTTACAAAAAGTCGAGCGCAGAACAAAATAAATGGATTTATTTTTATTCAGAGACGTAAACATATATCAAGAAATGAGGGATGGTAAAGGATATTTATTAATAAACACTGGCGGTTCGGATTTTTTTCCTTATTTTTGCAGCATCAAATATGCATAATTAGCACTTGAAGGTTGGAACTGAGTGTTGAGCGTTAAAGATTAACATTGAAAATCATTTAAGGTGAGTTAGCAATTATAGTTTTGAGTATAGACTTAGCAATTTAGAGATTATGAAAAGAGGTACTTTTTTGTTGGTGTTGGCTCTGTTGTTGATGGTAACAGGAGCTTTTGCACAGAAGATTGACAAACGTTTGACAAATCTGCTTGAACGGACAGTTTCACGTCGTGCCCAGGGACTAGCCCCCTTGAATATCCAAGGCGTAAAGGAGATGTTCTCCGTTAGCTTCAATGCCGACGGTACGTTGAAGAGTGTATCTGCCATTGCTACCCTGAAGGAGGGTGCCGAGTGCCCAACCGAGCAGCTGGAGCAGATGGGCATCGAGGTGCGCTTCGTAGTGGGTGACATGGTAGCTATGACGATTCCTGCCGAACAGTTGAAGGCACTGGAGCAGATTGAGGAGTTCACCTATGTGAAGGCAGACGAGATTAATCAGGTGATGAATGACGAGGTCCGCAAAGCTACGGGGGTGGATCTTGTGAATACGACCGAAGCCGCTGCCAAACAGGGACTTCCCAAGGCATATACGGGAAACGGTATCGTGCTGGGTATCATCGATACTGGTATCGACTTCAACCATGCCGCTTTCCGCAATGCCGACGGTACGACACGTGTCAAGAAGGCCATCGTCTATGACGCTACCCAGGAGAAGCTTTTTGAATACACCAGCAGTACGGATATCGCTGCTCTGAAGTCCGACAATACCAACAGTACGCACGGTACCCACACCTCTGCTACCGCTGGCGGAACAATCTTGGGCAACGGAATGCAGGGCATGGCTCCTGAGACAGATCTGGTCCTTGCCGGTCTTGGCACAAACCTGTCGAATGCCAATATCGTTGACTGTATCGGTCGTATCTTCGCCTATGCTGACGAGGTGAATAAACCTGCAGTTATCAATATCAGTCTTGGAAACATCATAGGACTGCATGACGGTAGTGATGCAGTCTCCAAGGGAATTGCCACGTATACAAACAATGGCAACAAGCCTGGTCGTGCAGTAATAGTCAGTTCAGGTAATTCGGCCGCCAAATGGCAGTCGATCATCAAACCACTGTACATCTCCGATACCGACACCCAAGGTTATCAGCTGAGGACTGTTCTGGGGGCTTCCACACTTCCCACCGAGACCAATCCGAAGGTGGTCTATAATTCGAACTACTTGCTCTATGCTTCCGACTATAAGGACTTCACGCCAGGCATCGCCTTAGTGAGCTTGACAGACGGAACTTTTCAGGAGTTGGATACCTATGCGTCTTACAAAGAGGGCACTGAAAAGGTCCGACTATTCAAAGACGAGTACCCGACGTTGAGCGGTGGCAAGGCTGTGGTCTATGGTCTTAACTGCCAAATGAATAACGTTCTCGTCAACCATCCCAACTATCGTCTGGCCATATTTGCCAAAGGAAGCAGTGACGGTCAGGTCATCAAGATGATATGTAATGGTAATGGCAATGCAGAACCCTGCTTCAACGCACCCAATACCACCGGTTACGACTTCCCCGCTGCAGGCTATACATTGGGTAACGGCGACTTTGCCCTGAACACCTCGATTTGCGATGATGCGGTCATCAGTGTCGGTGCCTACATCACCCGTAACAGTTGGACGAACTGGAAAAATAATACCTATAGCTACCGCCCGTCACCCGTAACTGGTGAATATCAGAAATTGGATGAGATTGCCGATTTCTCGTCCTATGGTCTCGATGACAATGGCAAACCACGCCCCACGTTGCTTGCTCCGGGAATGGGAATCGTCTCTGCAACGAATAATTATTGCCCTGCGTACTTCTACGCTAATCAGCCTGGTGTTCCTGATGAAGAAAACGGCAACATGCCAGTTCTATTTCCCAAAGTGGACAAGTTTGGGCGGGCGAACTGGTATCATATAGACCAAGGCACGTCGATGTCGGCACCTGTAACTACTGGTATAGTGGCATTGTGGATGCAGGCCGATCCCACACTGACGGTCAACCGGATTAAGGAGGTGATGCAGGCAACTTGTGCCAACGACATCTACACCACCAACCCCTCGAATATGCCCTCTGGCAACATCATTCAGGCAGGTAGTGGCAAGATAGATTGTCTGGCAGGTCTGAAGAAGATTCTCGAAACCTCTGGTATCGAGATGGTCGGTGTTGATGGTCGTCGTGAGGCTACTCCCGCCACGATGTACAGTGTCGATGCTCCCGTCTTCAACCTGAAGGGTCAGCGTGTCGACAAGAATACGCGCGGTCTGGTAATCTATAAAGGTAGAGTATATTATAATCATTAAGGTATATGCGTGACCTGGCGATCTGTAAATACAAGAAATATCAAAGATAACAGAGATGTTGAAGAGGTGTCTTTTATCATGGACGGTTACCGTATTCGTGGTTGCAGCATGGCTGTTTGGCATGAGCGCCGCAGCACAGGACATTACAGAACAACAGGCCCTGTTGACAGCTCAGCGGTTTATGCAGGGAAAGACGTTTGAGACGGTATCGGCATCGAGACGGGCTGCACGGACTGCTGACTTTGCCAATCAGCATGGCTACTATGTGTTTAATGTAGAGAATAATGGCGGCTACGTCATTGTGTCAGCCGACGAACGTACCGAGCGGCAGATATTGGGATACTCCAACAAGGGTCATTTCGACTACGACGTCCTGCCGGCTAACGCCAAGGCATGGATGGACGGCTATACCGAGGGAATCCGTCATCTGAAAAGTCTGCCTACTAATAACCATGCTGAGCACATTAATGAAAGCACCACGGATGGGAAAAAGGTAGAGCCGCTTTGTATGTCAGCATGGGGACAGTTTGCGCCTTATAATAATTTATGTCCAGAAGTCAATGGTAAACGCTGTGTGACGGGATGTGTGGTGACAGCCACAGCCCAGATCATGTACAAGCATAAGCATCCGGCTAAAGGCACAGGATCAGAATCCTACGAGTGGAATGGTACGACACTGTCGGCAGATTTCAGCCAGTCAACGTACCAGTGGAACCTGATGCTCGACAAATATACGGAAGGTAGCTACACTGAGGAGCAAGGCAATGCCGTGGCGCTACTGATGCGGGACCTGGGCATTGCTTCTCATATGGTATATACGACAGAGGCAAGTGGCGCAGCCAGCGAGAATATGCCCTATTCGCTCTGGAAACACTTCGGTTACGACAAGAACGTCCTGTATCTGAAAAGAGATTGCTGTTCTACAGAAGAATTCAGCACCGTGATGCAGAAGGAACTTGACGAGGGGCGCCCCATCCTGATGAGTGGTGGAGATAATGGTGCTCATACCTACGTGTGTGACGGCTACGATGAGCGAGGCTACTTCCATATCAACTATGGATGGGATGGGCAACAGGATAACTACTACCTGATTGGTCAGAATATGCCCTATTCAAGGGCTATCAGCATACTCTACGGTATTCAGCCCGACAAGGGTGGGAAGAACGGCATTACAGGGCAGTCGAACAAGGACTTCGCATGGAAAGAAGGTGACGAGCTGACCTGTGCACTCCATGTGGTCAACACCATTGGTACGGAGCTGATAGAGGTGGCAGTAGCAGCCAAAAACACAGCCACGAACGATGTGCAATACTTTGTCATGACTCAGGACGGAGAGACAAGCCAGTGTGTGAATGGATCAGGTATTGTATGGGACAAATACAAAAACTTCACTTTCGACAAGACACTCACCGACGGAAAGTATCAGCTGTACCCCGTATGCCGTGTAAAAGGCGAGCAGAATTGGCAGACATTCTATTTCATGGAAAAGTGCCAGCGCTATGTTGACCTGACGGTTACCAATGGCACCAAAACCTATGCCAACAACCACATCAACGACAATCTGGATGAGGGAAAGGTGGAAAAAGATGGCATCTACTATGTGCTGGACGAGGAGAAGAAGGAAGCTTCCGTCACTTTCAAAAATATCCATTACGCCAGTTACAAGGGCGAGGTCACCATTCCCGCAACCATCACTATTGGGGACAAGACTTACCAGGTGGTGGAAATCGGCAAGGACGCCTTCTACGAATCTGAAAATCTGACATCGATTGCTATTGGTGCAAACATCAAGACTATTCAGCCTGCATTCTATTCATGCGTGCGTCTGAAGACTGTCAAGTTTGCACAGGACTCGAAACTGGAGACCATTGAGAAAATGGCATTCCAGTTCTGCGTTTCCATGGAGTCCATCGAACTGCCAGAGGGTCTCAAGAAAATTGATGAGAACGCCTTTAACGGATGTGACGAACTCGTCCGTATTGTACTCCCCAAAAGTGTTGCCATGATAGCCGAAGATGCCTTTTCCACCAATTCCAAGAACCTCCACATGTATGTGGTATGGGAGAATCCCCAGACAGAGACGGAGGCTAGTAATTTGAATAAGAGTCAGGACATCAAGACATGGACGCTCCACGTGCCCAAGGGTGCTAAAGAGAAATACCAGCAGACAGCAGGTTGGAAGGAATTTGGTACCATCCTCGACGACAACACTACTGGCATTGAAACTGTCTCCAATAGTCAACAGCCAACTGCTGATGGCTACTACGACCTCCATGGTCGTCGCGTCGAGAAGCCTGCCAAGGGCATCTATATTGTGAATGGAAAGAAAGTTGTAATTAAATAAAAAGTCCTGCGAAGCCGATTTGAAGTGCTTCGCAGGACTTTTTTATTCAAGTGTCGTCTGATGGACAATGACCGCTTTTACAGCAAGTTATCCTTCTCGATATCCTTGAAGTACTTATAGGTAGCCACCTTCAACTCATCTGTAGCAGGCTCGTCAGCGACGATGATGCCATGCTGGTGCATCTGGAGCGCAGAGATGGTCCACTCATGGGTGACGGCACCCTCTATGGCAGCCTTCAAGGCACGTGCCTTATGGTGTCCGTTGACGAGGATCATCACCTCCTTGGCATCCATTACTGTACCTACACCAACGGTCAGGGCGAGTTTGGGCACCTTGTTCACGTCATTGTCGAAGAAACGGGAGTTGGCGATGATGGTGTCTGTGGTCAGTGTCTTCACACGGGTACGGCTGGTCAGACTTGAATACGGCTCGTTGAAGGCGATATGTCCGTCAGGACCGATACCACCAATGAAGAGGTCGATACCGCCAGCCTCCTTGATCATCTCCTCATAATGAGCACACTCAGCAGCGAGGTCCTTGGCATTACCATTGAGGATATGGATGTTCTCCTTAGGGCAGTCGATGTGGTCGAACAAGTTGCGCGCCATGAAAGAGTGGTAACTCTCTGGGTGGTCCTCAGGCAGGTTGACATACTCGTCCATGTTGAACGTCAGCACGTTCTTGAAGGACACACGACCCTCTTTGTTAGCCTTTACCAGACAGGCATACATGCCCTCAGGTGAAGAGCCGGTGGGAAGACCTAAAACAAATGGTTTCTCCTTGGTGGGCTGGAAAGCGTTAATACGCTCAATCACGTGTTCAGCAGCCCATTGCGACATTTTCTGATAGTCAGCTTCAATAATTACTCTCATAAGTTTATAAATTAAGTTGTGTCTGATTGTGGCGGCAAAGATAATAAAAAATACCAGAAATTCTCTCACTCAACAAAAGAATTTTATTCCTTTTGTTTTTATTTAATCGAATTTTTCGTAACTTTGCACCTAATATATAGTACGATATGAAAGAATTCGTAATATCTGAGGTCAAAGCCGAGACGGCTGTGCTGGTGGGACTGATCACCCAGGAGCAGGACGAGGCGAAGACCAAGGAATACCTCGATGAGTTGGAGTTCCTTGCCGATACCGCTGGTGCTGTGACAGTCAAGCGTTTCACGCAGAAGGTACAGGGTCCTAGTCAGGTGACCTATGTGGGTAAGGGAAAGCTCGAAGAGATCAAACAATATATCAAAGAATGCGAAGATGCTTACGAAGAGTGGCTTGATGCTGGCTCGCCCCTTCCTTTGGAGGGGCAGGGGGAAACTCCTCAACCGGTAGGTATGGTCATCTTTGATGACGAACTAAGTGCTAAGCAGATCCGTAATATCGAGGCTGAGTTGAAAGTCAAGATTCTCGACCGAACCTCGTTGATCCTCGATATCTTTGCCATGCGCGCCCAGACAGCCGAGGCAAAGACACAAGTCGAGTTGGCACAGTATCGTTATATGCTTCCCCGTCTGCAACGACTGTGGACCCACCTGGAACGTCAAGGTGGTGGCTCTGGCTCTGGTGGTGGAAAGGGCTCGGTAGGTCTTCGTGGACCTGGTGAGACCCAGTTGGAGATGGACCGTCGTATCATCCTCCATCGTATCACCCTGCTGAAAGAACGCCTCTTGGAGATTGACAAGCAGAAGACGACGCAGCGTAAGAACCGTGGTCGCTTGATTCGTGTTGCCCTCGTGGGATATACCAATGTGGGTAAGTCGACGATGATGAACCTGCTTGCTAAAAGTGATGTGTTTGCGGAGAACAAGCTCTTCGCAACCCTTGACACCACCGTACGTAAGATGGTCATCGACAACCTGCCCTTCCTCCTTGCTGATACAGTTGGGTTTATCCGCAAACTGCCCTCCGACTTGGTGGAGTCGTTTAAGTCGACTCTTGATGAGGTGAGGGAGGCAGACCTGCTGGTACATGTGGTAGATATCTCACATCCCGACTTCGAGGAACAGATCAAGGTGGTGGAGAAAACCCTTGCTGACCTCGGCTGTGCCGACAAACCCTCGATGCTGGTATTCAACAAGATAGACGCCTATACGTGGACCCCACAGGACGAGGATGACCTCACGGCACCTACCAAGGAGAATATCTCCCTTGACGAGTTGAAGAAGACATGGATGGCGAAAAGTGAAGAGTTAAGAGTGAATAGTGAGGAATTTGCTGCCGCCCCTCTCTTCATCTCCGCCAAGAATAAGGAGAATATCGATGAACTGCGTGAGGTGCTCTATCAGAAAGTACGGGAACTCCACGTCCAGAAATATCCGTATAATGACTTCCTTTACCAAGTAATAGAAGAGTCGTGATATCGTAATAATGTTATATCGTCATATCGAGAATAAATCAAACCAATTATACTTATGAGAGATTATAGACAACTGACACAAGAGGAAATTGATGTGCTCGAGCGTAATAGCTGCTGGGCAGAGAACTGGGATCGAGTAATGGTGGCGGATACGTTTAAGCCTTATGGGTTCCATCGTGTAATATTCTATGGCGATATCCGTCTGGGTTCCTTCGACAAACAGGTGGAGGTGACCAAGGGTTTCACCAAGCATGCGGGTATTAATGACGCCACCCTGCGTAACGTGACAGTGGGTAACGACTGTCTGATAGAGAAAATCGGCAACTTCATCAACAACTATACCATTGGTGACGATTGTTATATCTCCAATATCTGTACGCTGGAGACAACGGAGGGTGCCACCTATGGAGAGGGACATGTTGTCTCTGTGCTCAACGAGATGGGAGATGGTAACGTCATTCTCTTCCACGACCTCAACTCACAATTGGCTGCCTTGATGGTGAAGCACTTCAATGACAAGGTGTTCAAGGATAATATCACCAGACTGATTAATGAAGAGATCCGTTTCACCTTGCCAGAGCGTGGCACCATCGGCAACGGGGTGAAGATCATCAATACCAAGGAGATTACCAATACCGTCATCAAAGACGACTGTGAGGTGAATGGGGCGGCTCGCTTAAGTGATTGTACCATCCTGTCATCGAAGGACGCCTCGGTATATATCGGTACGGGAGTGATCTGCGAGAACTCCATCATCTCGAACGGCTGCAGCATCACCAACTCGGTGAAGATGCAGGACTGTTTCGTGGGTGAGGCGTGCCAGATTACCAACGGTTTCACGGCAGAGGCGAGTGTGTTCTTCGCCAACTCGTTCATGGCGAATGGTGAGGCGTGTGCAGCCTTCTGCGGACCGTTCTCGGCATCGCACCACAAGAGCTCGCTGCTCATTGGCGGAGAGTTCTCGTTCTACAATGCGGGGTCGAACACGAACTTCTCGAACCATGCCTACAAGATGGGTCCCATGCACTATGGTACCCTGGAGCGTGGCACGAAGACGGCAAGTGGAGCCTATGTGCTGATGCCTGCCAAGATCGGCGCTTTCTCGGTGTGCTTTGGCAAGCTGATGAACCACCCCGACATGCGCTGCCTGCCCTTTGCCTACCTGATGGCATACGGGGAGACCATGTATATCGTGCCCGGACGTAACATCACCACCGTGGGACTGTATCGCGACATCAAGAAGTGGCCCAAGCGCGACAAGCGTGCTGCCTCGTGCCGCAAGAGCGTCATCAACTTCGACTGGTTGTCGCCGTTCACCGTGGGCGAGATTGTACAGGGCAAGAAAATCCTGGAGAACCTGCAGAAGGCCGGTGGCAAGAACGTGTCATCGTACAACTTCCAGGAGTACATCATCAACGCTTCGTCGTTGAAGAAGGGCATCAAGTACTACGACATCGCCCTGCGCATCTATATGGGTGCCGTGGTGAAGCGTGCCATCAAGGAGGGTTTCCTGGACAAGCCGACGTCGGAGATCGGACAGGGCGAGTGGATAGACCTGTCGGGACTGCTGCTGCCAGCCAGCGAGGAACAACGGCTGATAGACGACATCAAGAGCGGAGCCCTGGAGAGCATCCGTGACGTGCTGCAGCGGTTCTACAGCATCAACGACCACTACCGCGAGTATCAGTGGACGTGGACGTACAGTCTGATCATGGATTACTATGGTCTGGAGGAACTCAACGACGCTGCCATCCAGCGCATCCGTGAGGACTATGTCAAGGCCCGCCGCGCATGGATAGCCGAAATACGCAAGGATGCGGAGAAGGAGTTTGCCATGGGCGACGTAGAGCAGGATGTCTTTGACGACTTTATATCAAAACTTGATCATGAAATAGATTATGAAGATTAAACTCTTTTTGACTGGATGTCTCATTGCGCTCGGGATGAACGCACAGGCGCAAGAGTACAAGTATGAAACCGTGGAGGGTGACTTGATGCAGACGCGCATCTATACCCTGGACAACGGACTGAAGGTGTTTCTCAGCGTTAACAAGGAGAAACCGCGTATCCAGACCTATATCGCCGTACGCACGGGTTCGAAGAACGACCCTGCCGAGACCACGGGACTGGCACACTACCTGGAGCACCTGATGTTCAAGGGCACCAAGCAGTTCGGCACGAACAATCCCACCGCGGAGGCTCCGCTGCTGGACGAGATAGAGCAGCGCTACGAGGCCTACCGCAAGCTGACGGACCCCGAGGCACGCAAGCAGGCCTACCACGGGATAGACTCCGTGTCGCAGGTGGCTGCACAGTATTTCATTCCCAATGAGTATGACAAGCTGATGGCTTCCATCGGTGCACAGGGTACCAATGCCTATACGTCGTACGACGTGACGTGCTATACCGAGGACATCCCGTCGAACGAGGTGGAGAACTGGGCGAAGATCCAGGGCGACCGCTTCCAGCACATGGTGATACGTGGCTTCCATACCGAGCTGGAGGCCGTATACGAGGAGTACAACATCGGACTGAGCAAAGACACGCGCAAGCTGATTGCCGCCATGATGAAGTCGCTGTGGCCCAACCATCCGTACGGCACACAGACCACCATCGGTACCCAGGAGCACCTGAAGAATCCCTCGATTACGAACATCAAGAACTACTTCAACAAGTGGTATAGACCCAATAATGTGGCTATCTGTATGGCAGGCGACCTGGATCCGGAGAAGACCATCGCCATCATCGACAGGTACTTTGGCGGCTGGAAACCCGGTGACGATGTCCGGCAGCCCGTATTCCCCCCATTGACTCCGCTGACACAGCCCAGGGACACCAGTATTATCGGCCAGGAGGCTGAGCAGGTGTGGATGGGATGGCGCGCGGAGAAAGCCAATGAGTTGCAGGCAGACACCCTGGAGCTCATGGAGGACGTGCTGAGCAACGGACGGGCAGGACTCTTCGACCTGGACCTGAACCAGACCATGAAGGTGCAGCGTGCCGGAGGCGGTTCGGCGCTGTTGCGTGACCACGGAGCATTCTTCCTGATTGGTCAACCCAAGGAGGGGCAGAGCCTGGAGGAGGTGCGCAGCCTGATGATGGGCGAGATTAGCAAGCTGAAGAAGGGTGACTTCCCCGACAACCTACTGCCTAGCATCATCAACAACAAGAAGCGCAGCTACTACCAGTTGCTGGAGAGCAACCAGGGACGTGCCGATATGTTCGTGGATGCCTATATCAACGAGGTGGACTGGAAGCAGGAGGTAGGCAAGATAGCGCGTATCTCGAAGATTACGAAGAAGGAGATTGTGGACTTTGCCAACCGCTTCTTCACCGATGCCTATGTGACGGTGTTCAAGCGCCAGGGCATCGACTCGCTGCAGAAGAAGATTGACAAGCCTGCCATCACCCCGATACCCACCAACCGCGACCAGATGAGCCGCTTCGTCAAGGACGTCCAGGAAACGGAGGTGGAACCCATACAGCCTAAGTTCGTGGACTTCCAGAAAGACATGACCGTCTCGGAGGTGAAGAAGGACCTGCCGCTGTACTATGTGAAGAACATGGAGAACGGACTGTTCAACCTGATGTTCTACTACGACTTCGGACAGAGTGCTGATAACCGCTATGACATTGCATCGGACTATTTAGAGGTGTTGGGAACGAATAAGATGACGGCAGCACAGGTCACGCAGAAGTTCTATGAACTGGCCTGCGACTGGAACATCAATGTGGGTCCGGAGAACATCACCGTGAGCCTGTCGGGACTGAGCGAGAACATGCCCGCAGCACTGGCTTTACTGGAAGACCTGCTGCAGAACAGCAAGGTGGATCAGGAGGCCTACGACAAACTGGTGGGTGTGACGCTGAAGGACCGCAGCGATGCCAAGAAGGAGCAGCGCCAGTACTTCACTTACCTGTATCAGTATGGTACCGTAGGTGCGCGTAACAGATACCGCGACGTGATGAGCGAGCAGCAGCTGAAGGAGACCAACCCGAAGGTGCTGACGGACCTGCTGAAGGGACTGGGCAACTACCAGCACAAGGTGGTGTACTACGGTCCGCAGGACATCAAGACCGTGGCAGGCATCGTGGCGAAGTCGCACCGTACTGCCAAGCAACTGGCTGCCGTGCCGCAGAACAAGCCTTACCTGGAGCTGCTGGCTACGGAGAACGAGGTGCTGATAGCTCCTTATGATGCCAAGAACATCTATATGCGCCTGTACAGCAATGAGGGCCGCAGCTGGAATGTAGAGGAGTCTGCCGTGCAGGAGATCTTTAACGAGTACTTCGGCGGTGGCATGAACGGTATCGTGTTCCAGGAGATGCGCGAGGCACGCGGACTGGCCTATAATGCCTATGCCTACTACTTCCAGCCTTCGTGGAAGGACCGCAAGGAGTCGTTCATGGCTCATATCATCACGCAGAACGACAAGATGATGGACTGCATCACGCACTTCAACGAGATTATCGACGAGATGCCTGCCAGTGAGAATGCCTTCAAGATTGCGAAGGATGCCGTCACGAAGCAGCTGGCCAGCCAGCGCACCACGAAGCTGGGTATCTTCAGCGCATGGCTGTCGGCACAGCGCCTGGGACTGGACCGTAGTGAGAATGAGCTCATCTATAACAAACTGTCGGGTGTCACGCTGCAGGACATCGTGAACTTCTCCAAGAAGACCATTGCCAACAAGGCACACCGCTACATCATACTGGGCGACGAGAAGAACCTGGACATGAAGTCCCTGGAGAAGATTGGTCCCGTGAAGCGCCTGACAACAGAGGAAGTGTTTGGATTCTAACCAATAATTAAACAAATAGAGTTACTATGGCAAAAGTAGTTGATTTCAAGTATGCCCCGATGTTCCAGATGGGCGAGGACAAAACCGAGTACCGGCTATTGACCAAGGAGGGTGTCAGTACCGCAGAGTTTGAAGGCAAGCAGATTGTGAAGGTGTCGAAGGAGGCACTGACGCTGCTGGCACAGCAGGCTTTCCACGATGTGGAGTTCATGTTGCGCCGTGAGCATAACCTTCAGGTGGCAAAGATACTGAGCGACCCCGAGGCTTCGGAGAACGACAAGTATGTCGCCCTGCAGTTCCTGCGCAATGCCGAGGTGGCTGCACGTGGCATCCTGCCTTTCTGTCAGGATACGGGTACGGCCATCATCCACGGTGAGAAGGGTCAGCAGATATGGACGGGTTTTGAGGATGAGGAGGCTCTGAGCCTGGGCGTGTTCAATACCTTTACTCAGGATAACCTGCGCTATTCACAGAATGCACCGCTGAACATGTATGACGAGGTGAACACCCGTTGCAACCTGCCTGCCCAGATTGATATCGAGGCGACAGAGGGTGCTGAGTACAAGTTTGTAATGGTGGCAAAGGGTGGCGGCAGTGCCAACAAGACCTATTTCTATCCGATGACGAAGGCTACCATCCAGAACGAGGGCACACTCATCCCGTTCCTCGTCGAGAAGATGAAGTCACTGGGTACGGCAGCATGTCCGCCTTACCACATCGCTTTTGTGATTGGCGGAACCTCTGCGGAGAAGAACCTACTGACAGTGAAGCTTGCCTCTATCAAATATTATGACAACCTGCCGACGACAGGTGATGAGACAGGTCGTGCCTTCCGTGATATCGACTTGGAGGAGAAACTGATTGTTGAGGCCCAGAAGATCGGACTGGGTGCTCAGTTTGGTGGAAAGTGGCTGGCTCACGATATCCGTGTGATCCGTCTGCCCCGTCATGGTGCCTCTTGTCCTATTGGTATGGGTGTATCTTGCTCTGCCGACAGAAACATCAAGGCGAAGATCAACCGTGACGGTATCTGGCTGGAGAAGATGGATGCGAATCCCGCAGAACTGATTCCTGCCGAGTATGCCAAGGCTGGTGAGGGTGCCAACACCATCACCATCGACCTCAACGAGGGTATCGATGCTGTTCGTAAGGAACTGTCGAAGTATCCCGTCTCTACCCGTGTGAACCTGAAGGGTACTATCATCGTGGCCCGTGACATCGCCCATGCCAAACTGAAGGCCCGTCTCGATGCCGGTGAGGGGATGCCCGACTACTTCAAGAAATATCCTGTGCTCTATGCAGGACCTGCCAAGACGCCAGAGGGTTATCCCTGCGGCTCGATGGGTCCGACGACGGCAAACCGCATGGACCCTTATGTGGATGAGTTCCAAGACAACGGTGCCTCCCTCGTGATGATTGCCAAGGGCAACCGTAGCGATGTCGTCACCGAGGCTTGTAAGAAGCATGGCGGTTTCTATCTGGGTTCCATCGGTGGTGTGGCTGCCGTCCTCTCCCAGAGCAGTATCAAGAGTATCGAGTGTGTGGAATATCCCGAACTGGGTATGGAGGCTATTTGGAAGATTGATGTTGAGGACTTCCCCGCTTTCATTCTTGTTGACGACAAGGGCAATGACTTCTTTAAGCAGTTGAAGCCCTGGTGCCCGAATGCAAAATGATATATATATGAAGAAAATTCTATTATACGGACTGTTACTGATACTCCTGCCCTTGCGCTCAATGGCACAGGGAGAGGAGTTGAAGATTGTCAAAGGTGACTGTACTCCCGGACTCTCCGTGGATACGGACAATCCCCGTCGTTCCTCCCGTCGTTTACCGGCACCCAGTACGTCGTGGGACAAGGACAAGATATACCGCCAGTTGGTCATCCTGTTCTATTTCTCCGATACGGAGTTCAAAGATGATCATACGAAAGCGTATTATGAAAAAGTTTTTAACGAGACAGATTATAACGACGGAAATGGTCCGGGCTGTGTGACCGATTATTTCCGGATGCAGTCCAACGGGCTGTTCAACCTCCAGTTTGATGTCTATGGTCCCTATCAGGTGAGTAGTAAGGCATGTCCTTATGACAGTCCGGACGATAAAACCAGGTACTATGGTCAAGATGCCATGCATGAGGCAACTGAAAAGTTTGTCGCAGACCATCCCGAAATAGATTTCTCCCAGTATGACTGGAACGGTAATGGTTATGTGAACCAGGTCGTCTATGTTAATGCTGGAATATCAGGAAATATTAGCAGTACGTCTTCCTATGGACATATCTGGCCCAACACTTCCTCGTTCTCTGCGATTACGACTCATGACGGTAAGAAAATCAGCAACTATACCATCAGTGCGGAAAGTTTTAATGTGAGTGCGACCAGACCGTGTGGTGTCGGTACTATCTGTCATGAGTACTCGCACAGCCTGGGACTGCCGGATATCTATCCTGCTCATAATGGCTGGTCATCTTCTGTCTGTGATGAGTGGGACTTGATGGATGGTGGCAATTTCACCAACTACGGATGGTGTCCACCCAACTTTACTGCGTTGGAGAAATACTTATTAGGCTGGATAGAGTTTACGGAACTGGACAATGCAGCTTCCATTACCAACCTGAAACCAACGTCGGAGGGTGGTGAAGTCTATCGTGTCAAACATTCCGATTCGGAGTGGTTGTTGTTGGAGAATCGTCAACAGAAAGGCTGGGATGCAGGTGCTCCAGGTAAGGGACTGGTCATCTACCATGTAAACTACGACGGTTCTGTATGGAGAGGAAATAGTGTTAACGACAACCCGGGAAAACCTCGTTTCGAGTTGGTTCATGCCGATAACATGGACTTTGACGCATGGGATGCATATATCTCTGCCAATGGCTTGAGCCCTTATGTAAACAATCCTAGGATGAACAGTCGTTATCTCAGTAACTCTCCCTATCCTTATATCGTGGAGGATGTAGTACAGAATAAAGAGCTGACGGATACGTCGACACCCCCTGCTACGATGTTCTATCCTGGTTACGATGAAAAGACCCAGTTGTCGAAGCCTGTCACCAATATCCAGATGACGGACGAAGGTCTAATCTCCTTTGATTTCATGGGAGGCGTGACGGAAATCAAAGTCCCCATGCGATACCAGGAGAAAGCGGATTCGCAGATGTATAACCTTTCAGGATATAAGGTGAAAACACCTGTACAGGGTCAAATGTATATTATGAAGGAGTCGGATGGTAAGTCTTATAAAAAGATTTATAGAAATACGAAATAGAAGGTTTCAGTTATCGATAGGTTTGTTGCTCTTCATCTTGACGGCAACGGCTGACGATGGCATCCGTATTCGGAGTTGCCGTCCAATCAATGGTGTGCAGAAGACTGCCCTTCTTCGTTCTGCGAGACGGACCAGTGAAGTGAATCCCTATATCGGTGACCGTCGTCAGTTGGTTGTATTGGTTGCCTTCGCCGACAGGTCGTTCAAGGATGACGAGACGACAACGATGGCAGTGTGGGATAAGATTTTCAATACGGAGAATCTTACGGAGACACCTTATAAGGGTTCTGTACATGACTATTTCTTCGCCCAAAGTTATTCCCAGCTCAATTTGACGTTTGATATGCAGTATGTACAGCTCAGCGATAATTGTGAGAAGTATCGTAGTTGGGACAAGAGCTATGGGGATGCTGAGGATGATGACGAGAACTCCCAGTATTTGGTACAGGACATCATGGAAGTGCTCAAGGCACGTGACATCGACTGGAGCCTGTATGACTGGAATGGTGACGGCTATGTAAACCAGTTACTCATCGTCTATGCAGGAAAGGGAATGAACGACGGTGGAGGGAGAAACAGTATCTGGCCACACCAGTGGTGGCTCAGCGAGCATCTGAAAGATCGCCAGCCAGACGTATATTGTGACCCAGTGAAGGTCAACGATGGTGGCAAGGACTATCTGGTTGATAGTTACTGTGCGATAGAGGAGATAGGTGTCTCTTACGCCCCCTTCGGTACCATCTGTCACGAGTACAGTCACTGCTTTGGACTCCCGGATTTCTATTATGGCACCACCAAATATGTCGGGTCTTGGGACTTGATGGACTATGGTAACTACAATGGTGGCGGCTATTGTCCTGCGGGTTATTCCGCTCATGAGCGTATGTTGATGGGTTGGCTCGACATAACGGAGCTGTCAGAGCCTTCCGCTATTAATGACCTCGGTAGTCTTGAAGAGCAGTCGCAGGCTTATCTGATACGCAATGACGGTTATGCCAACGAGTACTATATTGTGGAGAACCGTCAGCAGATAGGATGGGACCAGTCTTTGCCTGGTAGTGGCGTTGTCATCTTCCATATAGACTATGATGAGGATGTATGGAAAAATGGTTTGCCTAATACACCCTATCAAAAGAGGTATATGATTTTTCCTGCTAATAATAAGACCAGTTCTTCTTATGAATCGTACTGGGCTTATCCCTACAATGGGAATAATGCTTTGACAAACGAGAGTGTTCCTGCTTCAACGTTGTTACATGAAAATGTGGATGCCACGCTATTCATGTCGAAGCCACTGACCAATATGAGTGTCACAAACGGACTAGCCTCGTTTGACTTCATGGGAGGCTCCACTGGTATATTTGAAAAGAAGGTATGGGGACAGCCGAAGATGCTCTATGACCTTGGTCCGATATATATAATAAGGAACGCGCAAGGAGAAATAAAAAAAGTGATAAAGCACTGACGCTTTATCACTTTTTCGTTTGTTAGTTCCTAAATACCAATCCGTCCCCGAACTCATCGATGATAATCGGTCTTGAACGGTCTACCTCATCGGCAAGAATCTTACGCGACAGGTCGTTGAGCACCAGATGCTGGATGGCTCGCTTGACGGGACGGGCACCGAAGTCGGGGTCGTAACCCTCTTTGGCAAGGAACTTGACGGCAGCATCCGTCATCTGCAACAGGATTCCTTGCGGCTCCAGCATGTCTGTCACCTTCTTCATCTGCAAGCGTACCACATCGGCTATCTGCTCCTGTGTCAGTTGTTGGAAGGTGATAATCTCGTCGATACGGTTGAGGAACTCCGGGCGCATCGTCATCTTCAGTTGCTCACGCGTGGCGTTCGAGGTCATGATGATAATCGTGTTCTTGAAGTTTGCAGTCCTTCCTTTGTTATCTGTCAGACGTCCGTCATCCAGTACTTGCAACAGGATGTTGAAGACATCAGGATGTGCCTTCTCTATCTCATCGAAGAGGACGACGGAGTAGGGCTTACGGCGTACAGCCTCGGTCAGCTGACCTCCCTCGTCATAGCCTACGTAGCCTGGAGGTGCACCAATCAACCGGCTGACGGTATGTTTCTCCTGATACTCGCTCATATCGATACGGGTCATCATCGTCTCATCATTGAAGAGATATTCGGCAAGTGCCTTGGCAAGTTCTGTCTTACCGACACCTGTGGTGCCAAGGAAGATAAACGAGGCGATAGGACGCTTCGGGTCTTGCAGACCGGCGCGGCTGCGACGTACGGCATCACTGACGGCAACGATAGCCTCGTCTTGTCCGATGACACGTCTGTGCAGCTCTTCCTCCAGATGCAACAGTTTCTCACGCTCACTCTGCATCATACGGGTAACAGGGATACCTGTCCAACGGCTGACGACCTCTGCGATGTCATCGGCAGTGACTTCCTCGCGCACCATGGCATTACCGTCCTGGGCAGAGGAAAGTTGCTGCTGAATGGCTTTGATGTCATCCTCCAGTGCTTTCAGTTTCGAGTAGCGGATCTCTGCCACCTTGCCGTAGTCACCCTCACGTTCGGCACGCTCAGCCTCATATTTCAGGTTCTCCATCTCCTGCTTGTCCTGCTGAATCTTATTGACCAACTGACGTTCGCCTTCCCACTTGGCACGGTACTGCTGTTCTTGCTCGCGCAGTTCTGCGATGTCCTTATCGAGTTGGGCGATCTTAGGCTCGTCGCCTTCACGTTTGATCGCCTCACGCTCAATTTCCAACTGGGCAAGCTTACGGGTAATCTCATCCAGTTCCTCTGGCACACTGTCACGCTCCATACGTAGCTTGGCGGCAGCCTCATCCATCAGGTCGATCGCCTTGTCAGGAAGGAAACGCTCGGAGATATAACGCTCGGAGAGCTGGACGGCGGCGATACAAGCATCATCCTGGATACGTACCTTATGGTGGTTCTCGTAACGCTCCTTCAGTCCACGCAGGATAGAGATGGCACTCAACTCGTCCGGCTCATCCACCATGACCGTCTGGAAACGACGCTCCAACGCTTTGTCTTTCTCGAAGTATTTCTGGTACTCGTTGAGGGTGGTGGCACCAATGGAGCGCAGCTCACCACGAGCCAGTGCCGGTTTCAGGATATTGGCGGCATCCATCGCACCCTCCCCGCCACCGGCTCCTACCAGTGTGTGGATCTCATCGATGAAGAGGATGATACGTCCCTCGCTCTTCGTCACCTCGTTGATGACGGACTTCAGACGCTCCTCAAACTCACCTTTGTATTTCGCACCAGCCACCAAGGCTCCCATGTCGAGGGAGAAGAGTTGCTTGTCTTTCAGGTTCTCTGGTACGTCACCACGAACGATACGCTGGGCGAGTCCCTCGACGATAGCAGTCTTACCCGTACCAGGCTCACCTATTAATATAGGATTGTTCTTCGTACGACGGGAGAGGATCTGCAGCACGCGGCGGATCTCGTCATCTCGTCCGATGACAGGGTCCAGCTTACCCTGACGGGCAAGGTCCACGAGGTTCTTGGCGTATTTCTCCAACGACTGGTAGTTGTCGTCAGCCGACTGCGACTGCACTTTCTGTCCTTGTCGTAACTCATTGATGGCGGCACGGAGGTCTTTCTCCGTGATACCGGCATCCTTCAGGATGCGTCCTGCGGTGGCACCATCCGTCAGCAAAGCGAGTAAGATAGGCTCTACGCTCACGAACTCGTCACCCATCTTCTGTGCATAGTCCTGTGCTTTCAGCAATACCTTATTAGCATCACTCGACAGGTAAGGCTCGCCACCCTGCACACGGGGCAGGTGTTGCAGCTCCTGTCCAACGAGCATCTCTATCTGCTGACCGTTGACGCCGAGTTTCTGAAACAGAAAGTTCACGACATCCTTCGCTTTCGCCATCACACCCGCCAGCAAGTGTGTCGGCTCTATGGTCTGTTGACCATTACGCTGCGCGGTATTCACAGCCTCTTGCACTGCTTCCTGCGCCTTGATAGTGAATTTGTCAAATGTCATAATTTGGTCCTCCTATTCTTTTAATTGTTTCTGCCGACTAGCGGACAAACAGTGTGCCGAGCAGAGGGAAACCGACAAAATGGCGGTTTTAAATGACATTCTGTCTTGTTTGATGGGGATAATCGTCCTGACTTTTCTTTGTTAAGGAGTTAGAAGGAGATGGAACGGGATATCTGGAATAGGGGTTAACAGCCTTTGTTACAGGGGTAAAGTGGCAGGGAAACAGGGAGAAAGGTAGTTCCTTTCGTATTTTTAGCGGCCGCCAAAAATAATCATAGCGCCCGCTACGAATAATCATAGCGGGCGGCAAAAAGATGAGTAGCGAACGCTAAAATCTCTTTCTAACTTCCTAGAAGAACAGCATGCGCTCTAGCCAGTAGACGAGGATACCACAGAGGTAACCTACGAAGGCGATCCATGTGATATTCTTCAGATACCAGCCGAAGGTGATTTTCTCCAGACCCATGACGACGACACCAGCGGCAGAGCCGATGATGAGCATGGAACCTCCCACACCGGCACAGTAGGCAAGCAGCTGCCAGAAGATACCGTCGACAGCCATCGCCCCTTCTGCGGCAACAGGATACATACCCATGCATCCAGCAACCAGTGGCACATTATCGACAATGGATGAGAGTACGCCAATGATACCGTTGATGAGGTAGTAGTTGCCCGAGAATGCCTCATTGAGTCCTTCACCCATAGCGGTTAGTACACCGATCTCCTGGAGGACAGCGACAGCCATCAGGATACCCAGGAAGAACATGATGGTGGAGAGGTCGATCTTCGACATGATGTCACTCACGCGTTTTGCCATCGTATCGTCCTCATCGGTATTATAGTGGAAGATCTCTGTGGTGGTCCATAGGATACCCAGTACCAGCAGGATACCCATAAAAGGAGGCAGGTGGGTGATGGTCTTGAAGATAGGAACGAAGATGAGACCGCCGACACCCAGCCAGAAGATGATGTCACGCTGGATCTTCGTGAACTGACTTGCCGTTGACTTCGGCAGGTTCTGCTCTTTATCGAACTTCCCTTTCAGGTGTAGACTGATGATAAGAGCAGGAATGATCATCGATACCAATGATGGGATGAAAATCTCGGTGATGACACCCTGGGTGGTGATGACTCCCTTGATCCATAGCATGATGGTTGTCACATCGCCAATAGGTGAGAAAGCACCTCCGGAGTTGGCGGAGATAATGATAAGGGCGGCATAGAGCAGTCGCTCCCCTCGTGACTGTACGAGTTTACGTAACACCATAATCATAACGATGGACGTAGTGAGGTTGTCGAGGATTGCCGAAAGGAAGAATGTCATGAAAGCGACACGCCACATCAGTTTCCGTTTCGAGCGTGTCTTCAGGGCATCACGTACAAAGTTGAAACCACCATTGGAGTCGACAATCTCAACAATGGTCATAGCTCCCATCAGGAAGAACAAGGTGCCTGCGGCATCGCCAAGATGGTGCTCGATGACTTCCGCAATGTGATGAATGACCTCTTCGCCTGCAATGGCAGGGTAGAAGGATGTCGGGTTCATCATCAACAAGGTCCAGCAGACCACGCACATCAGCAGGGCAATCGCTGCCTTGTTGACTCTTGTCAGGCTCTCGAGGGCAATGCAGGCATAGCCGATCACGAAAGCGACGACAATACAAATAGATAATGTTGTCATAGTATTATTGAAAAATGTTTATTTGATTAAGTTGCCAAGGATGTCACGGGTGAGCTCCCTCGTGGCGGAACGAGTAGCAGCACTGGTGGCATTCTTTACCACACGACCTGTGGCGGAAGTCCTTGACTTGGTCTTCTTACCCGTCACCTTGTCACTGACATAGGTACCCAGGATGGCGGCAAGGGTAGAGGTGATGGCGGTAATGATGGCCTTAAGCACCTTACTCATCATACCAGGCTTCTTTTTTTCTTCCTTTGTTGGCTTTTCGGAGGTCTCTGAGATCTCGGAGTTCTCTGAGGCTTCTGCAAGGGCTCTCTCCTCTGCCTCTTTTAACAATACCTCGAAGGCACTCTCACGATCTACGGGAGTATCATACTTACCATAGATACGACTCTGTTTAATGATATCGAGGCGCTGTCCTTCTGTCACTGCTCCTATCTGGGAGAGTGGGAAGAGTACTTTGGCACGCTCTACGATAGACGGGGCACCCTTCTCGTCAAGGAAGGACACCAGTGCCTCACCCGTCTCCAGGTTCATAATCGCCTCGTCGGTCTTAAATGCAGGGTTGGCACGGAAGGTATCCGCAGCCGTCTTCACTGCCTTCTGGTCTTTTGGAGTATAGGCACGCAGAGCATGTTGTACACGATTACCTAGCTGTCCGAGGATGTTCTCAGGGATATCGCTAGGGCTCTGGGTGATGAAATAGATACCTACACCCTTCGAGCGGATGAGTCGGATGACCTGCTCAATCTTGTCGAGCAACGCCTTAGAGGTATCGGTAAACAACATGTGTGCCTCGTCGAAGAAGAACACGAGTTTCGGCAGAGCGAGGTCTCCCACTTCGGGTAGGGTGGTGTAGAGCTCAGAGAGTAGCCACAACAGATAGGTAGAGTAGAGCTTGGGCTGCAGCATCAGCTTGTCTGCAGCGAGCACGTTCATCACACCCTTGCCGCCCTCACACTGCATGAGGTCGTAGATATCAAAAGAGGGCTCACCAAAGAACTTGTCAGCACCCTGGCTCTCCAACTGCAGGAGTGCACGCTGGATGGCTCCAATGGTGGCGGAGGAGATATTACCATATTTCGTCGTGTAATCCTTGGCGTTCTTCGATACCCAGTCGAGCATCGAACGCAGGTCCTTCACGTCGATGAGCAATAGTCCGCGCTCGTCGGCAATGCGGAACACGATATTCAGGACACCGTCCTGCGTCTCATTCAGTCCCATGAGGCGTGACAGCAACTGCGGTCCCATCTGTGAGATGGTGGCACGCATGGGGTGACCCTGTTCACCGAAGACATCAAAGAAACGAACAGGGCATGACTGGAACTCGGGATTCTCGATACCGAACTCAGGAAGTCGTTTCTCGATGAAACCACTCATCTTACCCACTTGGGAGATACCAGAGAGGTCCCCTTTCATATCGGCCATGAAACAGGGTACGCCTGCCTGACAGAAGGTCTCTGCCATCACTTGCAGCGTGACAGTCTTACCAGTACCAGTGGCACCTGCTATCAATCCGTGGCGATTAGCCATCTTACCCGTAATCGAAAGCGCTCCGTTGGCGCAATGGGCGATATACAACCCGCGTTCTTTGTCTAACATAATTTATAGTTTAGAGTTTAAAGTTTAGTGTTTAGAGGTTAGCAAGCTCGATGACCTTATCGACAGCAGCACTGAGTCCGTCAACACTCTTTCCGCCAGCTTGGGCGAAATGAGGCTGTCCGCCACCACCGCCTTGGATGAGTTTGGCAGCCTCACGAACCATCTGACCTGCATTCAGACCATGGTCGCTGACCATATCATCGCTCATCATGATAGAGAGCTGAGGCTTGTTATTGTCGTGAGAGCCGATGACACAAAGCAGTGAGCCTTCGATGCTGGCGCGAATCTTAAAGGCAAGGTCCTTGGCAGCAGCAGGAGCCATAGGCACGACAGTTGTGATGACCTTTACGCCATTCACCTCACGAGCCTTCTCAACCAGTCGTTGGGCAGCACGTTCAACGGCTTGTGCCTGGAAACCTTCAATCTCCTTCTTCATAGAGTCGTGCTCCTCAATATATTTCTGGATAACGCCCTGCAGATCCTTCGCGTTATTGAAGAACGACTTGATGTTCTTCAGGATGTCTTCCATCTGGTAGAGACGCTCCTCACAGTCCTTACCTGTGGTGGCCTCGATACGACGGATGCCGGCAGCCACACTGCTCTCAGAGAGAATCTTGAAGAAACCGATACGACCTGTGCTTGTGGCGTGAATACCACCACAGAACTCGCAAGAGGGTCCGAAGCGGACCACACGTACCTTGTCACCATACTTCTCACCGAAGAGAGCGATGGCTCCGAGTTTCTTGGCTTCTTCGAAAGGAACATCGCGATGCTCGTCGATATGAATGTCCTGACGAATCATATCATTCACCATCCGCTCCACCTCACGCAACTGTTCGTCGCTGACTTTCTCGAAGTGGGAGAAGTCGAAACGCAATGTGTCAGGAGAGACAAAAGAACCCTTCTGTTCTACATGGTCACCCAAAACCTGCTTCAAAGCATAGTCTAACAGGTGAGTAGCGGTATGGTTGGCAGCAGAGGCATTACGCTTGTCAGTGTCCACGCATGCCATAAACTCAGCCGTCGGGTCTTTGGGAAGTTGTTTGACGATATGTACGCTCTGGTTATTCTCACGCTTGGTATCAATAATCTCAATGGTCTCATTCTCGTTGACAAGGACACCAGCGTCACCAACCTGTCCACCCATCTCACCATAGAAAGGTGTGGCATCAAGTACGAGTTCATAGAACTCATTTTTCTTCTGTGTCACCTTGCGATAGCGCAGGATATGACAGTTATATTCGGTATAGTCGTAGCCGACGAACTGTTGCTCACCTGGCATCAGCTCTGTCCAGTCGCTATTCTCGACAGCAGCGGCATTGCGGGCACGTTCCTTCTGTTTCTGCATCTCCACATTGAACTGTTCCTCATCAACGGTGAAACCGTTCTCACGACAGATCAATTCCGTCAAGTCAAGCGGGAAACCATAAGTATCGAAGAGGCGGAAAGCCTGAACGCCATCCAATTGATTCTTGCTCTGTGCCTTGAGTTCTTCCATTGCTTTGTCGAGCAAAGAGATACCTTTGTCAAGCGTACGCAGGAAAGAATCCTCCTCTTCCTTGATAACCTTGGTAATGAGTTGCTGCTGAGCCTTCAACTCAGGGAAGGCATCGCCCATCTCATAAACGAGGGTAGGAACGAGTTTATAGAGGAAACCGTCTTTCTGTCCAAGGAAAGTATAAGCATAACGCACAGCACGACGCAAGATACGACGAATCACGTAGCCGGCCTTTGCATTCGAAGGCAACTGTCCATCAGCAATCGAGAAAGCAACGGCACGAAGGTGGTCAGCACAGACGCGCATGGCGACGTTGGTTGCCTCGGAGTTCTCAGAGATCTCGGAGTTCTCAGAGTCCTCTGAAATATAGCGGATACCTGTGATATCCTGCTCTGCCTTGATGATAGGCTGGAACACATCGGTATCGTAGTTAGAGTGCTTGCCCTGCATCATACGAACCAAGCGCTCGAAGCCCATACCTGTATCGATGACGTTCATGGAGAGTTTCTCTAAAGAGCCGTCAGCCTTGCGGTTGAACTGCATGAACACGAGGTTCCATATCTCGATGACTTGTGGGTCATCCTGGTTGACGAGTTCACGACCAGTCTTGCCTGAGGCAGCCTTTTGTTCTGGTGTACGAGAGTCTACGTGGATCTCAGAACAAGGACCGCAGGGACCTGTGTCGCCCATCTCCCAGAAGTTATCGTGCTTGTTACCGTTGATGATATGGTCAGCAGGTACATGCTTCGCCCAGTATTGTGCAGCCTCGTCGTCACGAGGGATGTTCTCTTCGGGTGAACCTTCAAAGACGGTAACATAGAGATCCTCTGGATTCAGTTTCAGCACATCTACCAGATACTCCCATGCCATATCGATGGCACCCTCCTTGAAGTAGTCGCCAAACGACCAGTTGCCTAACATCTCGAACATGGTGTGGTGATAGGTGTCGTGACCTACTTCTTCCAAGTCGTTATGCTTACCGCTGACACGCAGACATTTCTGTGTATCGGCACGACGGCGTGGTTCTGGGTCACGGGTTCCCAATATAATATCTTTCCACTGATTCATACCTGCATTGGTAAACATCAGGGTAGGGTCGTCTTTGATTACCATAGGTGCAGAAGGCACGATAGCATGCTGTTTCTGCTCGAAAAACTTCTTGAACGATTCGCGAATCTCGTTAGCTGTCATCATATTTATTTTCTATTTGACAATTTACTATTTACAAATTTGAGTGCAAAGATACAAAAAAGCCAGAGAAATACAAAGTATTTCCCCGACTTTTATCTGCGTATCGCTTTCTTTTAGGGGCTATTGAACGGATTGAATCATCGTCGTTCCCTCTTTCAGTCCATCAGAAATACACTTTAATTGGATATTCCCTGCATCACGATTACTTTGTATCAGTACTTGTGCAAGACCATTGAAAGCAGGAATACGGAACTCCTTACAGTCTTTGTCCTTGGGATGATCGGCACCCAGATAGGATGGATCACCATTGCCTACACCAATGATACGTCCGTTACCCTCCAAACGGAGTGTCAGTATCGGACAGGCATCAGGAACGATGCGTCCTTTGGTATCCTGAATCTCAATGGTGACGACAGCCACATCCCTTCCGTCTGCAGTGATGGTCGGACGATTGCTCTTGATGATGATTTTATCGGCAGACTTCGTCGTCTCAATGGTCTCAGTAAGTATTTGCTTACCATTCTTATAGCCTACAGCCACGACCTTGCCTGGATGATAGGTCGCCTTCCATTTCAAATGTCCGTTACGAGGCATCGTCTGTCGACCCAGTTTTTTGCCATTGACTGTCAGTTCTACCTCGTCGCAGTTGCTATATGCCCATAATTCTATCTCTTCCCCTTCATGACCTTGCAGGTTCCAGTGGGGGAAGATATGCAGGGTAGGCTCATCCGTCCACCAAGACTTCAGGTACCATGCTTCATCTTTCCAGAAACCACAGTAGTCAAGGATGCCGAATTCGGAGTCGGTAGCAGGATATTTCAAAGGATTAGGCTCTCCACGATAGTCGAAGCCTGTCCAATAGAAGAGTCCTGCAGCCCAGTCGTGGTTGGCATAGAACTGCCATCCGCGTTCAATGACATTCTCTACTCCAGGTGCTGTACCTCTGTTGATAGCCGTCATCCTGCCTGGTTGGTCAGGACTATCAAAATAGATGCCTCTTGTTCCACAACCTGTCGTCTCCTCCGTGCCTACAATCTTCCATGTGGGATTCGCCTTCTTGCGGTTCTCGACATCATTCTGTACGATATAGTTGAAGCCTACCACATCCAATCCTTTAATCATTTCTGTTCCTCCTGCATTGGCGATAGTGGAATGACGAGTAGGGTCTAATAGATGGGTATATTCTCGCATGGCAGCAGCAATACGTGTACCTTGAATGGTATTCTCGAGGCCCCATTCCTCGTTGCCATCGCTCCAGAGAATGACAGACGGGTGGTTGCGATCGCGTTTGATCATGTTCTCCAGCAGGCGCAGATGTTCTGTGTTGATACCTGTCAGACGATTCTCATCGATAACGAGGATGCCCTCGCGGTCACAGACATCCAACTGGGCAGGTGTCATGGGGTTGTGGGAGGCACGATAGGCATTACAACCAAACGCCTTCAACTGCTGAATGCGCCATTCCATCAGTGTTTCAGGAATAGCAGAACCAACGCCCGCATGGTCTTGGTGCATGTTCACACCTTTCAGTTTCAGGGGCTTCCCATTGAGGATGAATCCTTTGTCAGCATCAAACTCTACTTTACGGATTCCTGTTGGGGTGATATACTCATCAACCACCTTGTTATTGACCAAAACCCTGGTGACAACCTTATATAGATAAGGATCCTCAGGACACCATAGGCGAGGCTCGAAGACAGTCATCAGTTGCTTGCACTTAAGTGTCTGCTTGCCTTTGAGTTCTAATATCTCTCTGGCAGCAAAGTCTACATCCTTTCCTTCAGCATCGACTAGTTTCGTTGCGACAATACATGTCTGTGTCTCAAGACTGCTGTTGTGCACTTCTGTCTCTACAGTGACTGAGGTCTTGAAAAAGTTTTTGTCGATATCGGTATATACAAAGGTACCAAAGGGTGCCACACTGACGGCACCTGTCTTGATGAGCCACGCATCACGATAGATGCCTGCTCCCTCATAGAACCAGCCTTCTTCCAAGGTGGCATCGGCACGAACACAAATGAGGTTGTCTCCTCCATAGTTGACATATTCTGTTACGTCATACACTTGCGTGGCATATCCGCTAGGCTCTGTACCCAGATAAAAACCATTAAACCAGACACGGGCATTGCGGAAGATACCGTCAAACTGAATGAGAATCCGCTTGCCGAGGTCGTCTTTGGCAATGGGGAGCATCTTACGATACCAGCCTATACTAGTCTCCGGATATTTATATCCGACGGTCTTATAACCATGTGAATGACTGGCTTCTGGCGCATAGGGCAGGGTAGTCACCCAGTCATGAGGTACTCGTACCTCTTCCCATTGCGAGTCATCAAACTTCATGGCGTAGGGTCCTTCGTTGTGAAGGGAGTTGGCTTTTGTCAGATAGTTAAAATACTCTGTTCCACATCCGAAGTCCTTGGCAGGATTGGAAGCATTGCCGAAAGCAAACTTCCAGCCTTCGTCCAGTCGAATGGTCTCTCTGACGTTTTGTGCATTCAATGTGGTGATGCTCATCCAGACCACCAACATCATCAATTTTCTTAGATCCATTTTGTATGTTTAGAGATGATTATTTTTCCTCCCTGAATGTACAATCCCTTAGACGGTATACTAGAGAGACGGGGCCCTGTGAGATTGTAGACAGCCTGATAGAAGTGATTACTGAGCTTGGTGGTCTTGATGGCGGTATAGGAATCCCATCCAGCCGACAAGTCCTCAAGGGTAACAACACGTTCATCATTCATACATTTTGTCCATTCTTCCTTGCTAGTCTTGTCGACAAACTTACCATTCCATGTCTGATACCAGGGCATCCACCACGACCATACTGCCTCCTCATCAAATTCCTTGTCGATGTCGGGGATAGGTCCGTTCTCGGATAAGGCAAGGATTTTCTTGCCATTAGTAAGTGCCTTGAGATTGTCGAAAATGACATAGTTGCTGGAGTAGTCATAGTCTTTGTTATAGATATCCGCAGAGATAACATCATAATACGCTTCTCCAGGGCTCCATTCCTGATTGGCTTGATCAGCGTTCCATACCCAGATGACATTATGTACTCCCTTCACATTTACCATCTCGTTGAAGACAAGATGGTAGAGCTTCTTGAAGTTTACAGCTCCTTCACGTCCCCACCAGAACCATCCTCCGCTAGCCTCATGTAAAGGACGGAAGATACAGGCAATACCTGCATTCTGCAGTGTCAGGAAATGGTCGGCAATCGCATCAATATCCTTGATGATGTTCTGATAAAGAATAGAGGAAGTGTTCCAACTACCGTCAGCCTTTAGGGCACTGGAAATCTTCATGTTACAGTCAGTGGTATAGAATGCATCCGTGTTACGACTGGGGTCACGCCAGTGCCAGGTGAAGGCAGGAATACCTCCACGCTGCCAGGTGTCTTTTGCCAGTGCGATGATATCATTGGTATATGATATGCTCCATGATGTTGCCTCATCCTTTCCTGTGGTATTCATGAAGTCAAAGCCGACAAGGGCAGGATATTTGCCAGATGCCTGGTAGACAGCTTTGACATCATCGTGCTGAGTCACGTTCCCATTGGCGGATGCCATGTCACCAGTCATGATGCCAGAGATGGTCTTTTTCCCGAAGTTATTATAGAGGAAAGAGTATAGCTTCTTGGCACTTTCTGCAGCCTGAGGATCCACAGGCGATGAAGAGATATTGAACTGTATTGAACTGTTACTTTTCTCGATACGGATGTAGTCGATGCGAAACCATGTCCAAGAGGGGCTGATGACAATGGTATTGTTACCTTGGCTCATGAAGTAGGTTCCTACAGACGCTTCGCCCTGTTCGTTTTTGACTTGGAAGGTACTGGTGCTACTATTAACGGAAAGGTTAGCCAACTTCTCGCCATAGAGTCCGTCGTAGCCAATATAAATAGTGTACTTCCCCTTTTCCGAAGCAGGATAAGTAAAGGTAATCTTTGCAGTTCCTTTTGTTAACTCAAGAGCTTTGCCTCCAGAATACTTACTGTCAGAAATAAGTGTGCAGTCGACATAGTTCGCATTCTCTGCTTCCAGTTGTGTACCACTTTGTGCAAAGGTGCCAGTGATACTGCAAAAAATGAATACAAGAGCTAAGGATAATTTTTTCATAAAGATTATTCATTGACTAAACGACAACAGATGAGAACAATTTTACTTACTTTCATCATCATAGTTATGCCTTAGGTTTTCTTTTATTCTGCAAATATACTACTTTTAATTGAGTTATACAAAAGTTTTGTCAAGAAATTCACTGTTTTCCAATAAATGGTACTTGTTGGATAAAATTCTTCACTCAGCAAAAGAAAAACAGTCCTTTTGTTTTCGTTTAATCGTTTTTTTTGTATCTTTGCCACAGAATACAAAAGAAAGACGATTATGGCATTGAATCTGAACAAGAATTTAAAACTGTACTACTCCATCAAGGAGGTGGCTGAGATGTTTGGCGTTAACGAGAGTACACTGCGCTATTGGGAGACAGAGTTTCCTTATCTGAAACCCAAGACATCTGGTCCCGCGAAGATTCGTCAATACCAGCAGAAAGATATTGATCAGATCAAGCTGATTCATAACCTCGTGAAGGTGCGTGGCTTCAAGCTTGCTGCCGCCAAACGTATTATCAATGCCAACCGTGACGGTGCTGATAAAAGAGCACAGGTGCTCACAAAACTGATTGACGTTCGTGAGCAACTGCAAGCATTGAAAAAACAGATGGATTATCTGCAATAACAATTATTAGTTTTCTGGTGCTGGTATTGTGTTGACGAGTTGATACGTGTTCTTGTCATACTGGTCGATTTTTATGTCAAAACGCCACATCTCCAGGTAATCGCCTCCATAATCCCACAATCCTTTATACTTTAGTGGAACGACGATTTTGGCTGTCTCGACATCTATCATGCCAAAGTTCTTGCCGTCTTTTGATACTTCGTAATAGGCATGGCTTTTCACTGTCTTGAATTCGAAAGGGTACAATACCTTATGATCGAAATCGACGGCGAAAGATGTCTATTTCGACACCATCAACTTCACGCCTAATAAGGATTTCCTCCTTGCCGTTACTGAGCGTGTGAGGGGCTTCCATAAGGTGAGCGACGCGTGTGGCAACAGCCAGATGTACGACAAAGAACTGATGCGGCGCATCGTCAACAATGTCCTTGAACGTGGCAACGGCATGATTACCGCCAGACAGTTTCAGGCACTCAGCGGTCTTCGCTACCATTCAGCACGCCAGTGTCTGGATGACTTATGCGGAGGTGAAAGCCCCATCTTGCAGAGAGACAAGATGGGACGGACATACGTTTATTATCGGAAGTAGGTTTTCTGCTACGGCTGCACATATCTGATCCTGTAGCTGAACATATTTGCAGCTATAGGTGCACATATTTTCACCTATAGCTGCAAGATAGTTAGGATGCCACTTTCTCCGCGTAAGTGCCGTCCAAACGCCTCGTTACAACGGCACTTTCTCCCTTGAAGTGCCGTTGTAACGTTTGGTTATGATCTACTCCTCCACGCTGTCATACGGATTGCCGTCCGTGTCGCGGGCTTGGCGGGCATCGTCGGGGGCATGTTTGGGACCACCACCCTCTGGGAAAAGATACGAATCGTATTTGTCGAGATAATCAGGAATATCGAGGTAATCCATTGCAGCCATGATGGGGAAGACAGCACCCTCAGCATATTCTGCGCTCTTGGTCTGTTCGTAGAGTTTATCAGTAACAATCTTCTTCTCCTGCATGAGTGGAAGAAGTTCGGAATGACAAATTTCCATACCCCTTACAACGGCAGCGCGCCAAGTAGGAAGGAACTTCTCATAGAACTCACATTCTATCCCAAAGGCTTCCATTCCTAAGGCACTAAGTTTAGCCCCCGCCTCTTTCACTTCTTTGTCAGTACCACTTTCCTGTTTGGCAATCCAAGGAAGTGAACGTTCATGGATGGCATCAAGTCTTCTTCGATACTTGCTGTCGTAAAGTTCACGACCAGCGGTTGCTGCATCTTCTATCTGCTTGTAAATCTTATTTATGATTTCTGTTGCCTGACGATCATAACGTGCCAAATCCTGACCTTCTTTCACCATACGGGCATCTTTCTTCTGCTTAGCCTGGTTCTCCTTTATCTTTGCTTTGCCTGACTCTGCAAGACCTGACTGCTGCATAAACTGCGCACGCTCTTTGTCTGTCATACCCTGCATGAACTGCACATCCTTGACATTCATGCCACCTGTCATATTCTTCATAATCTTGTTGGCAAGTGCCTGTTCCTCGGCTTCCGATAGATTGCCGCTTTGCATTCTGGCAATGTCAGCATCGCTGAGTCCCATACCTTTCAGCTTATCATTTGCCATCTCCTTACCAGCCTTCTCACGTTGCGCATCGCTCATATTCTGGAAATCTCTCGCCTTGTATTTGCCAACTCTCGACTCCAGTGCCTTGTGGGCGATTGAACCTCCGAGTGCCTTTTGCGCACCCTCGTGGGCTTTCTCCTTTGCAGCATCAAGGGCTTCATAGAATGGCACATACAGGTTTTCAGGATCATCTTTATCAGGATCCATGATATCCTTTTGATATTGAATCATTTCAGCAAGCGTTGGCATTTCAGGCATTAGAGCCATTATCGCTTCCGCTGTCATTTGTGCCTTGGCAC
Source organism: Prevotella sp. (assembly GCA_045117415.1). Lineage (GTDB taxonomy): Bacteria > Bacteroidota > Bacteroidia > Bacteroidales > Bacteroidaceae > Prevotella. The sequence continues at coordinate 57,877 of JBGUNO010000009.1, forward strand.
CAACAGCTGTCATCAGCATCAAAACAGAAACAAAAACCTTTTTCATAGTCTTATTCATTTTATGTTATTATCTTTTCAATCATTCTTCGCATCCTCTATGCGGATAAGTTTCAAGTTGCCATCGCAGACTTCCACCTTGCCATCGTGGCGCAGCAAGTAAACATTACCATCTTCACCAAAGATACCCTTGTACTTCAGTGGAACAACCAGACGGCCATTCACATCGTCCACAAGTCCATAGTTCTTGTAGTCTTGGGTCACCACCCAGCCTCCAGCACCAACCTCCGCTCTTACATAGACGCAAGGCTGGAGTACCTCTCCGTCAAAACCTATAAATCCATACTTTCCATCCTTCTTGAATACATAGAAATGAAACTTGGGTGGTTCTTCTGTCCAGACCAAGACACCTCTTTGAAATGGCTCATCATAGATGAATGGAACACGCACTCTGCCATCATAGCCGCAGGCTCCCGCACAGACTTTCCCTTTATTATCCTTTGTTTTCAGAACGATAAAATCATAATCAGCGTAACTCTCCATAGAGCCCTTGTACTTCGCTGGTATCACCTGACGACCACTGGTGTCGATAGCGCCCCAAGTATATTCGTAGCCTTTCTGAAAAACAGGTGTAATGTCTTTCTCTTGCACAGAACCATAGCAAGGGGCTTCTGTCACTGCGAAGAGCCCGTTGCCAATATCCTTGTGGGCAGAGTAGGCTTTCTTGTTGATGGCAAGTTGAGTCAACTTCTTCAGGATAGTCGCAGGGTCGTATGTATATTCCTTCACCTCATCGTTCGCATACCCTGCAAATTCCCTTCGCTGTGCCTCCAGTTCCTTGACTTGCTCCTTCAGCGCATCAGCCAACTCAGGATGCTCCTTGATGACTTGCTTGATTCTGGCAATACCCTCGTCTATTTCCTTGAGTCCTTCGGGCACAGCCTGATTAACACTCATCTGCCCAAACTCCCGAACAAATGTCTCATACTGGCTAACCAACTCCCGATTGTTATTCAGCACAGCATCGTCAAAGAGCAGATACTGCTGCAGGGCATTATCCCTGTCAGTGCCATTCGTTGCAGCGAAATACAAGGCAGTGACATTCTCCCAGCGCATCTCCCTCTGTGCCTCTATAGGCAAAGACAGCATGCACATCAAGAGCATGCTGTATAAGGAATTCTTTGTCATACGCTTATCGCTTGATAAATACGACGCGACGGTTTTGGGCTCGACCGGCTTCGGTCTTGTTGTCGGCGACAGGTTCGTGTGAGCCTTTACCTACCGCCTTCAAATTGAAGCCGTCAACACCTAAGCCTTCAAGGGCCTTGACGATAGCCTCGGCACGTTGTTGTGACAACGGATCATTGATCTTGTCAGAGCCTTGGTTGTCGGTATGACCTTGAACTTCGAAGCGAGCACTTGGATTCTTCTTCATATAGTCGGCGACTTTCATGATCTCCACCATTGACTCCTGCTTCAGTGTTGCCTTACCAGTGTCGAACAGGATGTTGTTAGTTACAAACTTACCTGTCTCCTGAATGGCTTTCTCTACAGCAGACACATCCTGTGCATCACGGTCGTAGAGCGCAACGGCACCCTTGGCAATCACGACATTGCGGATGAAGGTGAGGTTAATATATTCAAAGGGTACTTGGATACACATCCATGTGGGTTGGTTGACACGCGGCAGATTCACCACACGCTTGTCATTGAAGTAGACCTTCAGGGCTCGTTTGTTAAACGATAGTGCTACATGGTTCCAACCCTTCTTGAACGAGTAGTCAAAACTACCTTCCTTATTTCCATTGAACAAATAACTCTGTTCTGTTCCGTTACAGACAGCGTGTCTCAGGACAAATGCCGTCAGGTCACCCTCGTCAAATCCTTCACCAGGGAAGTCAGAACGGTCCTTAGTAACGGCAAGAATCAGCTTCAAGTCATTCAGTCCTATGCCATCATTGCCTGGAACATTATCCGTGGGCCAGTAGTAGAAGTCATACTCGATGGTGAACTCCTCCGGCAGATAGGCTCCCTGCTCCTTGATGAGCGGCTGTACTTGGGCATTGTCCGTCAGATTGATGGCTTTCACGCCACCCAGCGTCTTGGTTTCTACCGTGCCTTGGAAAAGATCCCACTTGGAAGGGAATTCGCCGACTTGTTCGGCAGTAACGTCGTCCTGGAACATGATAACAGAGCCGCGCTTGAAATCAGAGGACGTGGCGGTCTGTGGGTTCTCGTCAGCCACATCAGTTGTCTCGTCATTATCCTTGCTTTTCTTGTCCTTCTTGCCCTTTACGGCATCTGTTGCCTCATCCTGGGCTTTATCCATTCCTTTGTCCATCGCATTATCAACGGTGCCGTCGATTCTGTTTTCAATCTTAGACTTCGCCTTGTCTTTCAGTCGATTTAACCAACTTTGCGCATCGGCATTCATAGCCATAGCAAAAGCCACAATTAGCAAAATAAACAGTTTTTTCATACGCTTTTCTTGTTTTAAAGTTTTTATGTTATAGGTTATTGATAGGATCTTATTGATATAAGGGAACCCACTGGTCTTGAGTGTTGAAAACCTGTTGAATGGTGATGTCCTGTGCCTCCTTCTTGGAGAGTTGGCGGCTCCAACTGACACGCTGACGGGTTGATGCTCCTTCACCATGGTTGTTATACTCCATATAACGGGCAGTCTTCTCACGTTCTTTCTGCCAGTGGTGCCAGCCCTCTGGAAGAATCTGGCGAGGCAGCTCACAGTTCATGAAGAGCGTATAGCCATAGTCACGCCAAGGACGGCCTAAGTATACCTTGCTGACATTCTCTGCAGTTGTTATCTTGCAGTTGTTAAAGATATAGCCGTAGGGTATGTCCTGTGGGGTAGAGGCGGCTGTGATGTAGGAGTTTGCCTTGCAGAAGATGTCACAATGCTCAAACCATACCGTGGAGGGTCCGAAAATGAAGTCAGTGGTACCTTCAATATAGCAGTCTTTAAAATATTGACGTGAATGGGCATTACCTGTATAGACCGTGTCCTGATGACCCAGGAAACGACAGTTCAGGAAGGTGAGCTTGTCGCCTACAGTAAACAGTGCCACTGCCTGTCCCAGTCGTGCCGCATTGTTCTCGACAGTGATATTCTTAAGGGTGATATGGCTGCCGTCAATCCTCAAGGTATAGGTACGGAAGGTTCCCATGGGCTTACCCGTGGGAGGATAGATGATGTTGGCATGATCATCCCATGTGATGATGGTGTTGTCACGGTCTTCTCCGCAGATCTCGATATGAGTAAGCCATTGTGGAATAATGAGTTTCTCTTTGTAGGTACCTTTCTTCACGAAGATGACTTTATGATATTCCATGAAGGCACGGCATACCTCAATGGCTTCTGCGATGTTGCGAAATTGACCTGTACCGTCGCGGGCTACCACGAGGGTGTCAGGATTGTCGTAAGCGTTTGCTGCCTGTGCACCGATTATCGTCAGCAAGGCGTAGGTTAGTGTTAGTAGTTTTTTCATATAATTACATGATTTGTGTCACTTCCTGTAAATCCTCTATGGTCTTGAGCTGGTCGATAATGGTCTTCACGTCTTCACGATCATGGACACGAATCTCGATATCTCCGCTAAACACTCCCTCCTCACTTGTGATAGTAAACTTATGGATGTTGACGTTCATTTGGGTGGAGATAACACTTGAGATATCCATCACCATTCCCATACGATCGATACCTTCGATATGAATGGCGGCATCGAAGAAGAGACGTTTGTGCATGTCCCATTTTGCGTCAAGGATGCGGTTTCCGTAACTGGTCTTGAGTTTGTTGGCAACGGGACAGTCGCGCTTATGGATCTCTATACGGTGCTTGTTGTCGATAAAGCCAAGGATATCATCCCCAGGAATGGGGTGGCAGCAATGACGGAACTTATACTGTCCGATATTGTCGTCGTTGATGAAGATGGGTTTCTTGCGATTGAATTTCTCTGGAACAACAAAGAACTCTTGTGTGGTGTCTTCTTTCTTGGTCTTCTTTCCCAAAAAAGGTACCAGCCGTCGCCATCCTTTCTTGTTCTCATCGGTATTCTTGCCTTGTAACTCATCGATATCCTTTTCGCCCAGCAAAATGGTTTTTTCACCCAAAGCTTGGAAGAAAGACTCGCGGTTGCGCTCTTCATGGAAGACGACCAGTTTATCTGCAACAGTTGGGGTGTTCTCTATTTCATTCTTTTTGAGGAAGTCAATGAGGATATCCTCACCGCGTTTCTGTATCTCACGACCATTGCGACGCAGGATAGCCTGTATTTTTGCTCTCGCCTTCGCTGTGGAAACGAAATTGATCCACGAGGCTTGTACGTGTTGTGCCTTGGAAGTCAGGATTTCTACCTGGTCACCACTATTCAGTTTATGACTTAGTGGTACGAGCTTGTGATTGACTTTGGCACCAATACAATGGGAGCCGAGGAAGGTGTGGATGCTGAATGCGAAGTCGAGTGCCGTACATCCGGTAGGCATGGTCTTGATCTCTCCTTTTGGTGTGAAGACGAAAATCTCAGAGGCAAAAAGATTGAGTTTGATAGCATCAAGGAAATCCATGGCATCAGGCTGTGGGTCATCGAGGATCTCCTTAATCGTGCGCAACCACTCATTCAACTCTGACTCATCCTCCGTAAACTCCTTCTCCATACCGTCCTTGTATTTCCAATGGGCGGCAAAACCTTGCTCGGCAATCTCGTCCATGCGGTCAGAGCGAATCTGTACCTCTATCCAGCGTCCTTGTTTGGACATCAGGGTAACGTGTAGCGCTTGATAACCGTTAGCCTTTGGATGACTCAGCCAGTCGCGCAGACGGTCAGGATGTGACTTGTAAATTTTTGAGATGGCTACATAGATATTGAAGCATTCGTTGACTTCCTCTTCCCGTTTGTCCGGGGTGAAGATGATACGGACGGCAAGGATGTCATAGATCTCATCAAAAGTGACGTGCTTGTTCTGCATTTTGCTCCAGATGGAGTAGGGGGTCTTCACACGCTCTTTGATCTCGTATTTGATATTCATCCGTTTAAGTGCCTCTTCTATGGGAGCCGTAAACTGATCGAAGAGCTCCCGACGTGATGCTTCTGTGGAGGCAAGCTTTCTCTTGATGCTGTTATACTCGTCAGGATGCTCATATTGGAAACTCAGGTTCTCCAGTTCCGACTTGATCTTATAGAGTCCTAAGCGGTTGGAGAGTGGGGCATAGATATATAAAGTTTCTCCAGCAATCTTGTACTGTTTGTTGGCTGGTTGCGACTCTAAGGTACGCATGTTATGCAGACGGTCGCAAATTTTGATGAGGATGACACGGATGTCGTCACTCATCGTCAACAGCAGCTTCTTGAAGTTCTCCGCCTGTGCTGATGCCTGTTCTCCAAAGATACCACCACTGATTTTTGTCAGTCCGTCGACAATCTGAGCAATCTTAGAGCCAAAGATGTTTTCGATGTCTTCTGTGGTATAGTCCGTATCCTCAACCACATCATGGAGTAAGGCAGCACAGATACTGGTCGATCCCAGTCCTACCTCCTCGCAAGCAATTTGGGCAACGGCAATGGGGTGCAGGATATAAGGCTCACCAGACAGACGACGTACTCCTTTGTGTGCCTGACGGGCAAAATTGAATGCCTTGGTAATGATATCGACTTTCTTACGATGTCGTGAGGCAAGATAACTATCCAATAAGTGCTGAAAAGCACCATTAATCAGTTTTTCGTCAACATCTTCGCGTAATTTCTGCTCTTCGTCCATATACCTTATTATATAATATAGTGACTATAGGAACTATAGGGACTATAGTGAAATATTATCTGCGTCTTCTCTTGGATGATTTACGACCTTTGGACTTGCTCTTTGTGGCACGTCCTTTCTTGGCTGTTGCTTTCTTACCACCACGACGAGCCTTGGAATGACGTCCTATGCGTCCTTTACGTCCTTTCTTGTAAGAACGTTTGCTCTTATGATAGTATGTGGGGGTATAGTCATTGACTTCCACAATGGTGCGATTTGTCAGCAACTCACTAGCTCTGTAATTACAGATAGCGTCCTCGTTCTCAATGTATCTGTTGACATCGGATAGGGGCAGGCGGAGTGCATAAGGTTCTGTGTTACCAGGGATGATGTCATGACGATACATAGGATTGAGAGCACGCAACATCTCAATATCGATATTCAGAACCTTGGCAATCTGTTCCAAGTGTATCTTTTTGGTGACCATGACTGTATCCGTCTGGGCGGGAAGACGACTGTTCATCGGACAGATGTTGTGCAACGAGTAGTACGTCATCATGTAGTTGGCAGCAATGAAAGCTGGCACATAACCACGTGTCTCTCTGGGCAGATAAGGGTAAATATGCCAATAGTCCTTAGAACCGCCAGAACGCTGGATGGCCTTACTGACATTACCAGGTCCACAGTTGTAGGCGGCAATCACCAGGTTCCAGTCACCAAATACTTTATAAAGGTCGCTCAATAAATGAGCTGCGGCATAGGATGCCTTGATAGGGTCGCGGCGCTCATCTACTAGCGAATTCATCTGAAGGTTATATTGTCTGCCAGTGGCAGGCATGAATTGCCATAGTCCTGTGGCTCCCACACGGGATACAGCCTTCGGGTTCAATGCTGACTCGATGACAGGCAGGTATTTCAATTCCAGTGGTATCTGGTATGCCTCCAAAGCCTCCTCGAAGATAGGCATATAAAAATTGCCTGCTCCGAGACAATAAGCGATGGTGCCACGCAGGCGGCTGGCATAACGGTCAATAAATTGTTGCACCACATTATTATGAGCCATCTCCATCACTGTTGGCATGCGTGACAGACGCTCAATGAAGACTTCCTCGGGATAGTAAGGATTCTCATTCCTCATGTTACAGTCTCCAGAAGTGAGATAGGTCTTTGCCATATACTCATTCAACAGGCTGTCGAGGTCGTAGGTCATCGCCTCAGGAAATTCTATGATCTCTTCGTTACCGCTTTGGTCTATGACGACAATCTCGTCTTCTTCATCCACTTCATCCTCTGGCTCAGTCTCAATTTGTGCCTGTACGGTGATTGACATGCCAAAAAGTATGGCGAGCAGCATAAGAACTTTCTTGCTTATCATTCCTTATTTGGTTTAAAAATTTAACTTGCAGTTGACTCCCAACGACTGGGCTTGTAATGGGTTACCACCACCATGGTTGGGAATAACGGTAGGTTCAACCTTCAGACTCAGGTCCTTTGAGATATCAAAGGCAGATAGTTCTGCATCCACATAGGCATCAATCACGGAGAGCGCATAGACACCTATCATCACAAAGATACTCATATCACGCCAACGACGGTATTTGTCTTTACGATTCTTGAAAATCTCCTTATAACGCTCTTCATTAGTACTGTTGATTTCCACACCTAAATGCAGGAACTTGTTATAACTTGCTGTACCAGGGTCGTTGTCCATAAGGTCGAGATAGGCTTGTGAGTAATCTTTGTACATCATGTTATTCCAAGTGAGCGCATAGATACACCCAATGAACCCTCCGTAGATGATGGGGAGTTTCCAATATTTGCGATTGTAAATCTGACCAGCTCCAGGTAATACCAGTGCCAGCCATAAAGCACGTTTAGGGTCTGGTCGCCAAGTGTTCCAGTCACGCTTAGGCTTGGCGATACGTGTAGAGTCTATCAATACAGAAGACACAGGTCCTTCATCGATGGTCATCACAGAATCGGCACGGGTGAGAGAATCAATGCGTGCCATCATCATATCGATGCTGTCAACGGGTGTCACCTTACTATCTGTCTGCGCCACGGCACACATCCCCGTCACCATCATCAAGAAGATGAATAGTGAACGAAGCAGATATATGGCATGATGGTGTTTCAAAGTTTTGTTCCTTATTTGTTATTAACACTGTCGAGGATATTCATGATACGCTCTAATTCTTCCTCGTTATCGAAGGAGATACTGATTTTCCCCTTTCCCTTAGGAGAGCATGTCATCTGTACCTTGGTCTGGAAAAATTGGGCGAGACGGTCTTTTAGTAAACTAAACTCTTCAGGAAGTTGTGCCCTTCCCGTCATTTTTCCTGTTACTGTCTTGATATTCTCTCCGTTCTTCAAAGCTTGAACCATCTCCTCCACCTTGCGGACAGAATACTGTTGTTTCTGTATCTCTTTGAACAGTTTAATCTGGGTAGAAGGACTGTCGATGGCAAGTAGGGCACGAGCATGTCCCATGTCTATCTCGTGGTTCTTGAGTGCCATTTGTACCTGAGCAGGGAGCTTTAAGAGACGGAGGAAGTTGGTTACAGCTGCTCGACTCTTTCCCACACGTTTGGAAATCTTGTCTTGCGTCATCCCCGTTGTCTCTGTGAGATGTTGGTAGGCAAGTGCCACCTCAATAGCATTCAAGTCTTCACGCTGGATATTCTCCACAAGAGCCATCTCCATCACGCCTTCGTCCTCAACAGTACGGATGTAGGCAGGAATCGATGTAAGACCAGCTAGTTGTGAGGCACGCCAACGGCGTTCTCCAGCAATAATCTGGTATTTGCCGTTCTCCATTTGACGGAGGGTGATAGGTTGTATGATACCAACCTCGCGTATGCTATTTGCCAGTTCTTGCAGTGCTTCTTGGTCAAATTCTCTACGGGGTTGGTTAGGATTAGGCTCTATTTGTGAGATTACTATCTCATTAAGGTTAGAGCTTCCTTGTGTCCTAACCTCACTGCCAGTATCAATCAAGGCATCCAGTCCACGACCTCCACCAATATCATCGAGTCCGCGTCCTAGTACACTCCTGTCGTATTTCTTTCTTACCGCCATTTTCTTAGCTGTTTTTGTTGATAATCTCCTTTGCCAATGCAAGGTGGTTCTTTGAGCCCGTAGAGTCTGCATCGTACAGGATAACGGGCAATCCATGGCTGGGACTCTCTGATAATTTGACATTACGTTGGATAACCGTCTTGAAGACCAGTTCCTGGAAATGACGCTTCACCTCATCATAAATCTGGTTGGCAAGGCGCAGGCGGGAGTCGTACATGGTCAGCAGGAAGCCCTCGATCTCCAATTTAGGATTCAACTTGCTCTTAATGATACGGATGGTATTGAGTAGTTTACTGATTCCTTCCAATGCGAAGTATTCACACTGGACGGGGATGATGACGGAGTTCGCTGCAGTGAGAGCATTCACTGTGATGAGTCCAAGAGAAGGAGAACAGTCGATGAGGATATAGTCATAGTCGTCACGGATAGGAGCTAGAAGTTGTCCTATCACATTTTCCCTGTTCTTCAAGTTCAGCATCTCTATCTCAGCACCTACTAAATCGATATGGCTCGGAATGATGTCGAGTCCTTCAATATCTGTTGTGTAAATGGCATCGCGAACGTCAGCCTTGTCAATGATACATTCATATAATGAGCATTCCACTTCTTGGATGTTCACACCCAAACCACTGGAGGCATTTGCCTGTGGATCTGCGTCAACCACAAGGACGGTCTTCTCCAGAGTGGCAAGAGAGGCGGCCAAATTGATTGTTGTCGTTGTTTTGCCGACACCGCCTTTTTGGTTTGCTAAAGCTATTATCTTTCCCATATTCAATCTTACACCTTAATGTGTATAATAGGATGCAAAGTTACGAATTTTATATGAGAATCTGTCAAATCTCAACCTTTTTTAGTAAATTTGCAGGCAAATAATAATTTTTTCATGGAAAATAAGAATCCTTTTATACTAATTTCTAATGATGACGGCTATCAGGCGAAGGGTATCAATTGTCTGGTGGATATGATACGCGATATGGCGGATATCCTAGTGTGTGCCCCTGATGCTGGCAGGAGTGGGTCAGCATGTGCCTTTACGGCAAATGATCCTTTGACGCTAACACCATGGGTTCAGGAAGAGGGATTAGAGATATGGTCGTGTAATGGAACTCCTGTGGATAGCGTCAAACTAGCCTTGGATGAACTGTGTCATGGCAGACGACCTCAGATGGTGATTGGTGGCATTAACCATGGAGACAATGCTTCTGTTAATGCCCATTACAGTGGTACGATGGGTGTTACTTTAGAGGGTTGCATGAAATATATCCCCTCTGTGGCTTTCTCCCTTTGCACTCATGATTACTTTGCTGATTTTGAGCCTTTGCGTCCTTATATTCGAAAAATTGTAAGAAAAGTGTTGGATAACGGACTGCCAAAGGGAGTCTGCTTGAATGTAAACTTCCCTGTAGTCGACCATTTTGAGGGTGTCAAGATTTGTCGTATGGCACCTGGTACCTGGGGTAGTGAGACCGTGAAATGCCATCACCCCCGTGGTTATGACTATTGGTGGATGGTGGGAAAGTATACCAATGATGAGCCAGAGGCAGAGGATACGGACAACTGGGCATTGACACATGGTTATGTGGCGATTACACCGACTAGGGTTGATGTGACATCCTATGAGATGATAGAACAGATGAGAAGCTGGGATTTATGAGGTATTATCTGATAGTAGGGGAAGCGAGTGGTGATCTGCATGCGTCACATCTGATGCAATCACTGAAGAAACAAGACGCTGATGCGCAGTTCCGTTTTTTTGGTGGAGACCTGATGGCGGCAGTAGGGGGTACTCGTGTTAAACATTACAAGGAACTTGCCTATATGGGTTTTATTCCCGTATTGCTGCACCTTCCTACTATTCTTCGTCATATGAAAATGTGCCAGCAGGATATCCTGCAATGGCAACCTGATGTGGTAATCTTGGTCGATTATCCTGGCTTCAACTTGAAGATAGCGAAGTATGTCAAGGAACATACAAGTATTCCCGTTTATTACTACATCTCTCCTAAGATATGGGCTTGGAAAGAATATCGTATTAAGAATATCAAGCGGGATGTGGATGAGCTTTTCTCAATCCTGCCTTTCGAGGTTGATTTCTTTGAGAAAAAACATCATTATCCCATTCATTATGTTGGGAATCCGACAGCGCAGGAAGTTCGGGAGTTCTTAGAGAGAGAAAAAATGGAGAGAGTAGAGGAGAAACCTGTTATCGCTTTATTGGCAGGTTCCAGAAAGCAGGAAATCAAGGATAATCTTCCTGCCATGATAGATGCCACTTATCATTTATCAACAACATATGATATTGTCTTGGCAGGGGCACCGAGTATCCCTCCCTCTTATTATGAGCAGTTCCTGCAAGACAGTGCTGTCCGTCTTGTTGTCAACAAGACCTACCCCTTATTGTCGGAAGCGACAGCGGCTTTGGTGACCAGTGGTACGGCAACTTTGGAGACAGCGATGTTCCGTGTCCCGCAGGTGGTGTGCTATGAGACGCCGATTCCTAAGATAATTGCTTTCTTAAAGAAGCATCTTTTGAAAGTGAAGTATATCTCGCTGGTGAATCTGATTGCTGACCGGGAGGTCGTGCCAGAGTTGGTGGCAGATACATTTAGTGTGGAGAATATCCGCGAACACTTGGAAGCGATACTTCCAGGAGGTGCTGAGCGTCAGGATATGTTAGATGGATACGAGGAAGTGTACCGTCGCTTGGGCGATAGTCATGCGCCTGATGTGGCTGCTCAGTTGATGTGTAAACTTATTACTCAAAAAAAATGAATATATTATGAACACATTTTTATCTTGGTTGGGTTTTGATGCTCAGAAATATTCCATCAAAGTAGAAATGATGGCGGGATTAACAACCTTCCTTACTATGTCGTACATCCTTGCTGTCAACCCTATTATTCTCAGTGAAGCGGGTATGGACAAAGGAGCAGTGTTCTCCGCGACTGTGATTGCTGCCGTAGTGGCCACGCTCGTAATGGCTTTCTATGCCAAGATGCCTTTCGCGCTTGCTTCAGGTATGGGATTGAATGCCTTCTTTGCCTATACACTGGTTTTGGTGATGGGTTTTACATGGCAAGAGGCTTTGGCTGCTGTATTTATAGAGGGTATATTCTTTATTCTCCTCACTATATTTAAAGTTCGTGAGGCTATCGTTTCCTCGATACCTCTGAATCTCCGTTATTCCATCTCTGTGGGTATCGGTTTGTTTGTTGCTTTTATTGGACTGAAGAATGGTAATATTATTATTATCAGTGAGTCAACCATTACAGGTCTGGGACCTTGGACAGCGACTTCCATACTTGCTGCCTGCGGTATTTTGCTAGGTGCTATCTTGTTGGTGATGAATGTTCGTGGAGCCTTGTTCTATACCATTCTTATCATGACAGTCGTAGGTATTCCCTTCGGCGTTACACAGATCCCTGAGGATTTTACGATATTGAGTCTTCCTGCTTCTTTGGATCCTGTTGCCTTTAAGCTGGATTTCTCTCGTTTCCTCGCATTGGATATCGACTATTATATTGTAATAGCAACCCTGTTGTTTATGGATTTGTTTGACACTATTGGTACCCTGATAGGAACTTCTACGGCTGCAGGTATGGTGGATAAGAAAACGGGAAAGGTACAGAATTTGAATAGGTCATTGATGGCTGATGCCGTGGGTACTACTGTAGGTGCCCTTTGTGGTACCTCTATTGTAACAACTTATTTGGAGAGTACGACAGGAATTGCAGCAGGTGGACGTACGGGACTGACAGCATTCACTGTGGCAGCCTTGTTCTTCCTGTCATTATTCTTCTCTCCCATTTTCCTGATGATTCCGTCTGCCGCTACCACCAGTGCGCTGTTCCTGGTGGGTGTGATGATGCTTCGTCAGATTATATATATCGACTTTATTGATTTCTCAGAATCGATGCCTTGCTTTGCCACCATACTGATGATACTTTTTACAGCAAGTATCTCAGAGGGTATTATCTTTGGTATGTTCTCGTATGTCATCGTGAAGATGTGTACGGGCCGTTATCGTGAATTGACAGCGACGATGTATATCCTTGCTGCTTTCTTCTTCTTGAAATATCTAGCACCATTGTTGTAGATTATAATTAACAATAAAAATTAAGTATTATGAAAAAAAAGTTATTAGTATTATTGCTTCTCGCATTATGTATGACGGTAGGAGCACAGAACATTCAGCTTCATTATGATTTCGGACGTAATATCTACACCGGTGAAGAGTCGGGACGTCAGAAAGTAACCATCACTCTTGAGCAGTTTAAGGCAGATAAATGGGGCTCCTGGTTCTATTTCGTGGATGTCGATCTGAGTCGCCATTTCACCGAGAGTGCCTATGCGGAGATATCTCGTGAGTTCAACTTGGGCAAGCAATCGCCTTTCGCAGCCCATGTCGAGTATAATGGTGGACTAAGCCGTAATGGTAGTTTTCAGCAGGCAGCTTTATTGGGTGCCGCCTATAACGGTCATACAGCCGATTTCTCGAAGACGTGGTCCGTACAGTTGCTCTATAAGCAATATTTCAAAAGCTACGAAAATACGCGTTCTTATGCCAGTGCGCAGTTAACAGGTGTCTGGGGCTTGAATTTCTTTAATAACAAGCTCCGTTTCTCAGGCTTCATTGACTTCTGGCGTGGTGAGAAAGCAAATAATCACGGTTGTCTGGTTATCCTTTCTGAACCACAGCTGTGGTATAACTTTACGGAGCATTTCAGTGTAGGTACAGAATGGGAGTTCTCTAATAATTTTGTGTATAACAGTGACCCGGAGAGCACCAAGACATTCTTCTGGAATCCGACACTTGCTGTGAAGTGGAACTTTTAGAAGATGAAAATGGTTGTCCCATTATTATCTCAATCTAAAAAGGAGAAGGCATGAGCATTTACCGAATAACAATCCTTATATATGGTTTACTGATGATGTGTATGAGTAGCTCTGCACAAGAAAAAGAGGCTCCTAAGGGAAAGTTAATCTATTGCAGTTACGCCTGTGACCGTCATGCTGGTCTGGGTAAGAGTTACTGTGAGTTGATAGCTGATATAGGTAAACGTCCTCAGGTGGTCGTCAGTTTGTATAACAACTGCCACTATAGGGATGCTGTCAATAAAACGTTCGATGTCAAAGAACAGGATGTTGAACAAATGCAGCAACTGCTTGTTGATTTGAAAGTCTATCAACTTGATGGTTATCAGCATGACGAGCAACTGGAAGGTGGAGCCGCCTATCGCATTTATCAGGAATATGCTTCTGGTACGCATATCAATGTTGTATGGTCTGGACATGATATCAAACCAGAAGCGCTGGCAGCTTATGCCGCCATCGAACAGTTCTTCGCTCCATGGCGAGAACAGGTAGACGTGAAAGAGTGAATGGGAAAGACAAAGAGGAAGCAATGCTTCCTCTTTGTCTTTTTTCAGTCAGTGAGTCTCTTCTGGAGTTTCTTAATCCCCTTGTCGATATTTTTCTGTTTCTGACGCGCTTCCTTTTTTTTCCGTTTCTCTTCCTTACGAGCCTCTTTTTCACGTTTGCGCTCTTCCTTTTTTAACTGTTTCTCCATCTTGCGAGCTTCTTTGGCAGCTTCTTTGGCAGCTTTTCGCTCACTCTTTTTCTTAACCTTTTCCTTGGCAGAGGCTTCTAAGGCTTCTCGCAGCATCTGCTTGTCGAAGGTAAACACATGACCGAGGATACCCAAAGACAGGATCTGTGTCTCATCACCCCTTTTCACATGCGTGGTGTTGCAGATGAGGTAGTTGTCCACTTCCAGTTTCGAGTTCAGAGCCACCTCAATGGTCTTATTGACAATACCTTTGCCCAAGTCTGTAAGTACATTGTCCCCCATCCGTTCAGTAGCTTCCTCATCGACATACTCTTTCACAGCTTCCATCATCGCTTTCTTATGCGCTTTCTTGTCTGGGACAGTTTTTGCCATCACTACCACTGCAACGATGACGATGACAATTATCAGAAATTTCTTCATTTTTTTACTTATTGTATTTCCTCAGTAAATCCTTGACGAGCTTGCCGTACACCTTGATGACGTCCTCAGACCAGGGACCGGTGGCGGTAGCACGGGGCAGGAGCATCGAGCAACTCTCGTTCTTGTCGCTGATAGACCAGCAGACCCAACTCACTCCTAAACGCTCACACAGTTTTATCCATTTTTCTTCGCTCTCAGGGTCAATCTTACCATCGCCAGATGCTTCCGTGGCACCACTCTCAGAAATGAATACGGGGATGCCTTTCTTGACAGCGTCCTCCATACGGTCACGCAGATAATCGCCATGGGTGGCAGCATAGAAATGAACGGTGTACATGATGTTATTAAAACCTGTCAATGGACTCTCTGCCACAAGGTGGATATCCTGATCCCAGTGGGGACAGCCTACCAGTACGATATTGTCAGGGTCGTACTTGCGGATCTCACCGATGACCTCTGTAGCGTATTTTTTCAGGTCTGCCCAGGTGTCCTCAACAGGCTCGTTGTATATCTCATAGATGATATGGGGATATTTGCCATATTTTTGTGCCATCTCACCAAAGAAATTCTTCGCCTCAGCTGTCTGCATGTGGTGGCTATGCCAGTCGATGATGACATACACGTTATTCTTGATGGCAGCCTCGATGACATTGGTCATACATTGTTTAGCAAAGGTGGGATTCTCCAAGTAATTATCCTCAATCATGATACCCATGGCAGCACGGATAACACTGGCATTCCAGTCTTCTTTCAGAGTCTTGACAGCCTTCTTGTTATAGAAACGAGGCCAGATATTATGCCATCCGAAGCTGACACCTCGAAGGATAACGGGTCTTCCATTCTGATCACACAGTTGTGACCCCTTCACTTGTAACTGCCCCCATTTCTTGACAGGGTCTTGGGCATGTACACTCATGGCACATACCATCAAGATGATAGTTAATAACTTTTTCATATATGTTTAAAATAAGGAAATCGTGTATAGGTATATGACGGCGGCAGGGATAGCTAGCAGGGCAGAGTCAAAACGGTCGAGCATACCACCATGTCCAGGCAAGATACTGCCAGAGTCCTTGATACCGAGGGTACGTTTGAAAAGGCTCTCCACCAAGTCGCCCCATGTACCGAAAATCACAACGACTAAACCCAGTCCTAGCCATTGCTCTATGGTGAGCATGCCACTACTTCTGAATCCTGCGTCAGCAAGGTATGAGAGCTGTCCGCTGTCGAAGACATACAGGAGGTAAGCGACAGCGAGGACCACGACTGCCCCACCGATACTGCCTTCCCATGATTTCCCCGGGGAGATACGGGGGAAGAGCTTATGTCTGCCCAGTAGAGAACCAATGCAGTAGGCTCCTGTGTCGTTCATCCATAGGAAGATGAATACAGACAGGGGCAGGATGGGGTTGAATAAGACCAGTCCTTCTGGTGACGCTGTAAACGCCAGCACGTTTAGTAACGAGAAGGGGAGTGCGATATACATCTGTGAGAGCATGGTGTATGCCCAGTTGTTGATAGGGTCTTCCTGTTTCATGTACAGCTCTGCCACCAGTAGATAGATCACCGTCACGAGATAGGGGATGAACACCACTGATTTCGCT
This sequence comes from Prevotella sp., assembly GCA_045117415.1. Lineage (GTDB taxonomy): Bacteria > Bacteroidota > Bacteroidia > Bacteroidales > Bacteroidaceae > Prevotella. The sequence goes on from JBGUNO010000009.1 coordinate 74,296, forward strand.
GCTCCGCCATAGATGTCACTACAATAGTAGGTCATGGCGAAGAAGAAATAGACACCCGCCACTGTGCAGATGAAACGGTTAACGGTCACTCCAGGACGCTCGTTGACGAGTCCGGTAAACTCCCAGACGGTAAGTCCTGTGACAAGGGCGAACAACAGTACCATCGCCTCTGGGCGAAGAAAACTCGCCACGACGGCTGCCACAAAGATGATGCCTGTAATGGTTCTCACGATGAAGTTATTCATAAGCTTATTCTTGATTATCTGAGTTTTCTGAGTTTTCTGAGTCCTCAGGCTTCTCTGGGATTAATCCCAGTTCCTTGGCTCTTTCCTCAGCCATACGCTCTGCTTCAGCACGCCGCTGAGCCTCTAACAATTCCTCGGCACGACTGGTCCAAGGACGCTTGCCGAAAATTTCTTCGACATCATCGGCGAAGATGACCTCACGTTCGATTAACAACTGAGCAAGACGGGCATGACCATCTTTGTGTTCTGTCAGGATTTGCTTGGCACGCTCATACTGTTCGTTGACCATCTTCAGCACCTCGTCATCCATCACCTTCGCCGTCGTCTCTGAATAGGGCTTCTGGAACGAGTATTCATTGTTATTGTAATAGCAGATATTAGGTAACTTGTCGCTCATACCTGCATAGGCAATCATACCGTATGCCTGCTTGGTGGTACGCTCTAAATCGTTCATGGCGCCTGTGGAGATCTGTCCTACAAACAGCTCCTCTGCAGCACGACCACCTAAGAGGGAGCACATCTCGTCGAGCATAGCTTCTTTTGTCTGCAGTACGCGCTCCTCTGGCAAATACCAGGCAGCACCCAGTGCCTGCCCGCGAGGTACGATGCTGACTTTCACGAGGGGGTTGGCAAACTCCGTGAACCAGGAGATGGTGGCATGACCAGCCTCATGAATAGCTATAGAGCGTTTCTCTGCCTCTGTCATCACCTTCGTCTTCTTTTCCAGACCTCCTATGATACGGTCTACAGCATCGAGGAAGTCTTGCTTGCCCACACAGGAACGGTTATGGCGAGCCGCTATCAGTGCCGCCTCGTTACATACGTTGGCGATATCTGCACCAGAGAAACCTGGGGTCTGACGAGCTAGGAAGTCGATATCCAGATTCTCATCAAGTTTCAGGGGCTTCAGGTGTACCTGGAAAATCTCTTTACGCTCGCTGAGGTCAGGCATGTCAACATGTATCTGACGGTCGAAACGACCAGCACGCATCAGTGCGGAGTCCAGCATATCGGCACGGTTAGTGGCGGCAAGAGTGATGATACCGCTGTTGGTACCAAAACCGTCCATCTCCGTCAATAGGGCATTCAGGGTGTTCTCACGTTCGTCATTTCCTCCCATGGCGGGATTCTTAGAACGGGCACGACCTACTGCATCAATCTCATCAATGAAGATGATGCAGGGTGCTTTCGACTTCGCCTGTTGGAACAGGTCACGGACACGACTGGCTCCCACACCCACGAACATCTCCACGAAGTCGGAACCACTCATCGAGAAGAAGGGAACTCCTGCTTCGCCGGCAACAGCCTTAGCGAGCAAGGTCTTACCTGTTCCCGGAGGACCAACCAGCAAGGCTCCCTTGGGAATCTTACCTCCTAGGTCTGTGTATTTCTGGGGGTTCTTCAGGAAGTCCACGATTTCCTGCATCTCCTGTTTGGCACCAGCCTGACCAGCAACGTCCTTGAAGGTGATTCCTAAGGAACCGCCATTCTCATACATCTGTGCCTTTGACTTGCCGACGTTGAAGATACCACTACGACCTCCCATGCTACCGCCTCCCATGCGGCGCATGATGAACATCCAGACGAAGATGATACCTACGAAGAACAGCACGTTCATGACTAAGGAGTTGAAGAACTCACTCTCCCGCTGGTTGTTATACGACAGCTCACCACTGAATTTCTTCAAGTCGCGTGCCTGGTTGATGAACTGCTCCACTTGGTCTACGGAGCCAAACTCCACAGATACCGTAGGCTCTTTGCCTGTCGCCTTTACTCCTTGGTGGAACACATCACGGATATGCTCTGGCTTGACATACATCTGCAGGGTATTCGTGTTCTTGTTGACCACGATCTTCGAGGCATAGCCTTTCATGACCCATGTCTTGAAATTACTATACGATGTGGTGGTCTGCACACTTGAATTCTCGTTGCCATTGGTGAAATAAAGTACGACGATGGCAATGATAGCCACCATGTATATCCAGTTCATATTGAACTTGGGCATATTCATCTTAGGCTCGTTATTTGACTGCTTATTCATTCAATCTCTATTTTCATTAATCTAAGTCGGGAATATTGGTCAGTGACGCGTCTTCCCATAAATGCTCTAAATCGTAGTATGCTCGTACATCAGGGAGGAAAATATGTACCATCACGTCTGTATAGTCCATCGCAACCCACTGTGCGTTCTCCAGTCCGGCAACTGCCGTCGGCCTCTCTTGAAGGTTCTTGCGGGCAAACTCTCCTATCGACTCTGTGATCGCTTCTACCTGGGAGGGGGAGTTCCCCTGACATATAATAAAATAGTGGCAGATAGCCCCCTCGATACCTTTCAGGTCAACGGTGACAATCTGCGATCCTTTCTTTTCTTGTATTCCTTTTATGATGGTGTCAACCAGCTGTGTTGATGCTTCCATTGATTATTTATAATGTGTTATTGAGTTGCAAAGGTAGTGTAAATCGGACGAAAAACCAAAGGAAAACAAAATTTTTCTTTATCTTTGCAGACGAAAACAACGAAGATGATGAGAAAAACTACTATGACAACATTTCGGGGATGTCTGATATCCCTCGTGTTATTAATGTATTCTCCTGCCTTAGCACAGGAACGTGCCGAGATCTTGTTGGAAACAACAGAGGGGAATATTCGTATCGCCTTGTATAATGAGACACCCTTACATCGTGATAATTTTCTGAAGGTGGTAGGCATGCAACTCTATGACTCGGTGCTGTTCCATCGTGTTATCAAGGATTTCATGGTGCAGAGCGGCGACTTGAATAGCAAGCATGCGAAACCGGGTGCGCTGCTGGGTACTGGTGAGCTCGACTATACCATAGAGGCGGAGTTCCGCCTGCCACAGCTTTTCCATAGGCGTGGTGCAGTGGCTGCCGCTCGTGAGGGAGATAAGGTCAATCCCGAACGCCGTTCTGGTGCTTGCCAGTTCTATATCGTATGGGGAAAACAATGGGACGATGCCCGTCTTGCCAAGGTGCAGGAGCGTCTTGATACGTTGACACAGGGTACCGTTAAGATAACGCCAGAGATGGCTGAGGTATATAAGAGAGTAGGTGGTACCCCTCATTTGGATGGTCAATATACTGTCTTTGGGGAGGTTGTTGAGGGCCTGGATATCGTCGAACGCATCCAGCAGGTGGTTACGGATAAGAACGACCGTCCCTTAACGGACATTCGTATTTTACGTGCAACCATTACGAAAAATCCTTTTGCTCCAGCTCCAAAACCAGGGAAAAAGAAACAAATTTCACGTCAGAAGCAAAAAAAGTAGCCAATTTTTTTGCGCATTCCGAAAAAAGCAGTACCTTTGCACCCGCAATCAAAAAAGATTGGGGTATGGTGTAATGGTAACACTACAGATTCTGGTCCTGTCATTCTTGGTTCGAGTCCGAGTACCCCAACAGAATAATAAAGGCTTCCAACGGTGGAAGCCTTTATTATTTATTCTTTATTCTTAGCGTCAATTGCCTTGATCTTCTCACGTACGAGTTGTACTTCGTCTTTCAGTTTCTGCACTTTACGATTCATCTCGTCAATGAGGGAGTTACCTTTCTTTGAGGCAGCGTTAAGGAAGCCGAGGTTGTTCTCGTAGGTTTGAACCTCAGCCTTCAACTGTTCGTATTGGCGCATCAGGCGAGCTCGCTCGTTGTCAAGGGCATCAGCACCACGGTCAGCCACTTGCTTGAGGTTGTCCTTGAATTTATTAAGGCGACGCTTAGCCACACTGATATTCAGTTCTTTATAGAGCTTGTCGACAATAGCGTGATATTCCTCATAGAGCTTATCCTTCTCTTTGAAGGGTACGTGACCAATAGACTGGTATTGTTCCACGAGTTGCTGTACCTTCTCCTGCAAGCCTTCGTCAGCCTCTTGGGTAATAGTTTTCAGCTGTTCGATGATGCCACGCTTCTTCTCTAGGTTCTTGTATTCCTCACTACGACCACTCACGCCGGCAGCGTTACGAGCCTCGAAGAACTTGTTGCAAGCTCCCAGGAACTCCTCCCACAGTTGGTCACCCAGTTTCTTAGGAACCATGCCGATGGTCTTCCACTCGCGCTGCAGATTGATGAGTTTATCACTTGTCGACTTCCAGTCGGTAGAGTCTTGCAAAGCTTTTGCCTTCTCGATGAGGGCACGCTTCTTCTCCGCATTTTCCTTGAAGTTCTCCTTGAGTCCCTTGAAGTATTCTGCCTTCCGTCCGAAGAAGTCGTCACAGGCGGCACGGAAACGCTCGAAGATCTTGACATTCATCTTCTGAGGCGCAAAACCGATGGTTTTCCACTCAGCCTGAATGGCGATAATCTCCTTGGTATGACGCTCCCAGTCAGCACTGCCCTTGTTCTCTTCGGCAGCAATCGCTTCAACCTTCTCACAGAGGGCTGTCTTACGGGCGAGGTTGTCCTCTTCTTTGGCACGCAGCTCCTCGAAATGCTGTTGGTGACGTTTGTTGATGACTGTTGATGCTGCTTTGAATCGGTTCCATATCTCCTCACGCAACTCCTTTGCCACAGGACCAATCTCACGGAACTCCTGGTGGAGTTTCTGTAACTGATGGAAAGCACTGATCACCTCTGGCTCGTTGGCAAGTTTCTCGGCGGACTCGCAGAGTTTCGTCTTTAACTCAAGATTCTTCTTGAAGTCATATTCACGAGCCTCACTGTTGAGTTTCAACAGGTCGTAGAACTGCTCGACATAGAGCTGATAATTACGCCAGAGCTCGTTGGCTTTCTCGGCAGGGACATTCTTGATCTCTTTCCATTCTTCCTGTAATGCCTTGAATTCCTTGTATGACTTATTGGCTTCCTCGGGAGAGGTCACCATTCCCTTGATTTTCTCGATGATGTCGAGCTTCTTCTGGAGGTTCTCTTGTTTCTCCTGTTCTTGCTCCTTGAACAGTTTCTGGCGTTTTTCCTTGATAATACTCATCTCAGCCTTGAAAGCCTCCTCGTCCACATCAGGCAGTATCTGGTAAGTCTCTGGGTCACCGCCGCCATCGATATATTCTTTCAAACGGGCCTCTCGCTCTGCGATATGCAGCTTATAGAAGGCAGTCTTCAGGTAGTCTACCTCCTCTTTCTGTGGCGCTTCTTCCCCTTGTGCGATCTCACGGGCACGTTCCAGTACCTCTTTCTTGGTCTGGTACTGCTTGCGCTCAGGTTCTTCTGCAGGAGCTGTCACTTCTTCTGCAGGAGCTGTCACTTCTTCTACTGGGGCAGTTGCCTTTGTTTCCACTACGTTCTGTTCCACGTTCTGCTCTTGTTTGAGAGCTTGTTCTTGAGAGTCCATCGTCTATTCTTTTTTAGTTAATGAAAATGGTTAGTACACACATATCAAGGTACAAACTTAGTAAAAAAACATGAAAGTACCTAATTTTTTGCCAATTATTTTCCAAAATAGGGCTAAATCAGTCGTTTATGACGGAAGAAAAACCATGAAGCAATGGAAATAGCAAGCGACAGGACGATAGCAATGATGAATCCTACGGGATTGCTTTCCATACCATTGATGAGGTTCATGCCGAAGAAACTAGATATCAAAGTGGGCAGCATCAGGATAATCGTCACAGAGGTCAGCGTACGCATGATGGTGTTCATGTTGTTGTTGATGATACTCTGGTAGGTGTCCATTGTTGACTCAAGGATGTTCGAGTAGATATTGGTTGTCTCCCGAGCCTGTGTCATCTCGATATTCACATCTTCAATCAAGTCGGCGTCGAGCTCGTCAATCTGCAATTTGAACTTCAATTTAGAGAGCAGGGTCTCATTGCCTCGGATAGAGGTATTGAAGTAGGTGAGCGAGTCTTGCAGACGTGACAGTCCGATCAGACTCTCATTGTTCACCTCTTTGTCGAGATTACGTTTTGCCTTCTCAATGAGCATAGATATCTGTTTCAGTCGTTTCAGATACCAGACCGCACTGGAGAGGAAGAGGCGGAAGATCATGTCGACATAGTCCGTAAAACCCTCTCCACGCTTCTGCTGGTACGACACGAAGTCAATCATCATGTTCGTCTCGTAGTAGCATACCGTGATGGTGACATCACGCTTGTGGATGATACCTAGGGGAACGGTGGTATAGGGAGTGCGGGAACGTACCTCCTTGACATAGGGGATACGCAGGATGATGAGCATCCATCCATCGTCGTACTCATAACGGGCACGCTCGTCGGTATCGCTGATGTCAGAGAGGAAATAGTCGGGTATCTGATACTGCTCTTCCAGCATCTGGATATCCTCATCTGTTGGACATGTTACTTGTATCCAACAATTTGGCTGCCACTTTTCGAGTTGGCTGAGCCCACCTGTCATGTTCCAGAAAGTCTTCATAATGCTAATCCTTTTTGTAAAAACGGTCTTAGCGGCAAGAGGATTAGCGGTCTTGCCTGCTGTCCTCATGCCTTACGAATTGTAATGATTCGCCGGGTAATCGTCCATTTTGTTTGTTACTATTTTGGTTATTCGGTTGCAAAGGTACGAATAAGTGCGCAAAAAACCAAGAGAATCTTGAGTTTTTTCAAACGTGACTCTTTTCGTTATAAAACCGAAGGTAAAAAATCCGTAGATTCGTTCAAATCTACGGATTTTAAGAAATTTATTTTACTGGAATATCCTCTAGGGTCTTCTTTAGCAGTTGCCAGAAGGGGTCGACGGTCTCAATAAGGGCACGTTCACTGGTGGTATGAGGTGACTTCATCGTGGGACCGAAACTGACTACATCCAGGTGTGGGTACTTGCCAAGGATAACGGAACACTCAAGACCAGCATGATCGACCTGAATGATACCATCCTTACCAAACAACTGTTTGTACTCTTTCAAGAGCAGGTGCAGGATGGGGGAGTCGGGATTAGGATCCCATCCGCCATAGGATCCAGCGGTCTCCACCTTCATGCCTGCCATATTGAAACAACTCTCCAGCATCTTTACGATATAGTCTTTCATGTCCTCGCGACTGCTTCGTGCAAGAATTTTGATGACAGCTTGACCACCTTCGATATCGATGATGGCAAGGTTGCTGGAGGTCTCTACCACATCAGGGTACGAGGGTATCATTCGTACCACGCCGTCATGACAGGCGTAGATGGCATTGATGAGGTTGTCCTGGATCTCCACGGGCACTTCCTGAGCTGGTGTCGCTATTTCCTCGACACTGAACTTAATACCGGTCTCTATACCTTTGTATTGTCTGTTGAAATCGTCAAGCCAGCTGTCTGCCAGTTCTTTCAGGGCATCGATGTTCTCCTTGGGGAGAGTCAGTACCACTTCAGCCTTGTAAGGGATGACATTACGCACCTTTCCACCATGCCATGAAGCGAGACGTGCCTCTGTCTGTTCGATAGCCTCACGGACGAAGCGCACCATGAGTTTGTTGGCATTGGCACGCCCCTCGTTGATCTCCAGACCGCTATGTCCACTGCGCAGACCTTTCAAGGTGACACGGACGGCGGCATCCTCCGGGTCGGTGTCTGTCTCTTGATACCCCATCGTGGCAGTGATGTCGATACCGCCAGCGGAGCCGATGACGAACTTTCCCCAGTGCTCAGAGTCAAGGTTCATGAGGATGTCACCTTGTAACTCACCTGCGGGCAGGTCGTTGGCACCATACATACCTGTTTCCTCGTCACGGGTGATGAGGGCTTCGATAGGTCCGTGCTTCAGGGTCTTATCCTCCATGATAGCCATGATGGCAGCAACACCCAGTCCGTTGTCAGCACCCAGTGTGGTGCCCTTTGCCTTCACCCATCCGTCGTCGATCCATGTACGGATGGGGTCTGTCTCGAAGTTATGACTCGACTCTGTGTCACGCTCTGGCACCATATCCATATGTGCCTGTAAGATGACACCTTTTCGGTTTTCCATCCCTGCTGAAGCCGGCTTGCGGAATACGATATTGCCAGCGGGGTCTTTGAACACCTCCACATCGACTTTTTTCCCGAAGTCGAGCAGGAACTGTTGGATCTTCTCGAGATGTCCACTGGGACGTGGAACTTGTGTGAGTGCGTGGAAATTCTTCCAGATGCACTTAGGGTTTAGGTTTTGAATTTCGTTCATTGTATCATTATTTAAGGGTTTGTTCTTATTTTGGTAAACGAGAGTGCCCCCCACGCATAGATGCCCAACAGGACGACCAGCATGGTCTGGACAGTATGGACGATGAGGACGAAATAGAGAGCGTGCTCGTCAGCGACACCATATAGAATCAACATCGTTTTGACAGCAAAATGCCAGGGTCCCGCTCCATTCGGGGTGGGTACGACGACAGCGATGGACCCGACGATAAAGGTTACCAGTGCGCACCCCAGTCCTAGCTGCGATGTGAAGTCGAAACAGAAAAAGGTGAGGTAGTAATGCAGGAAATAACTCAGCCAGATACCTATGGTGAAGGCGACGAACAGTGGAATGTTGCGTACGTCCTTCAAAGAGATGACTCCCTGCCAGATACCTCTGAAGGTTGTTTTCACCTTATTATATATAGAGAGCTTGTGCAATAGGAAATGTAACAAGATGAGGATCGCTATTGCCGATATTGCAGCCACGAAATAACCTGCCCATGAGAAACCATGCAAGATGGTATGCAGATTGGTGCCTGTCTTGCGGAAGAACATGCCGAAGGTGCTCATCTCCAACAATAATACCACCGTCGTAATACCCATTACCAATAAGGAGTCGATGGCTCGTTCTGTGACGACGGTACCTAATGCCTTGGGGAAGGATATATTGTCGAAACGCTTCAATACGCCACAACGGGTGAACTCTCCTACACGTGGGATCATCAGGGATGCGGCATACGAAAGGAAGATAGAGTGTATACTCACGGAAGTGCGCGGATGCTCGTCAACAGGTTCTAATGTCTGCTTCCATCGCCATCCACGGAACATCTGGGCAAGGATGCCAAAAGGAAACGATAGCAGCATCCACGTCCAGTCCATCTCGTCCGTCATTACATAAAGAATCTGTTGCCAGTCTTCTCCTCGATACATCCAATAGAGGATGGCTCCACCCAGGAGGAGTGGCATGAGAATCTTCAGGATGATATTACTAATCTTCATCGTAGAGTGCAAAGATACAGTAAATTTTCGAATATGGGCTTAAAAAAGTGAGATTATCTTGATTTTTCACCGGATTTTCATTATATTTGCAAGCAGGAAATAATTTAATTAAGTTACAGGCATTCGATTATGAAGATTTTGCTTATCGGTGGAACGGGTACTATCAGCAGTGCCATCACCAGACAGTTAGCGGAGAGCCGTCACGAGTTGTGGATATTGAATCGTGGTCATCGCAAGGACGAGGTGCCGTCAAATGTAAAACAGGTTATCGCGGATATTGACGATGAGCGTGCGGTGTTGCAACAACTTGGCAGTGAGCAGTTTGATGCTGTCTGCGAGTTTATTGGATTTACTCCTGCTCAGGTAGAGCGTGATATCCGTCTCTTCCGAGACCGTACCCGGCAGTATGTATATATCAGTTCAGCGTCTGCCTATAACAAACCAGCAGCTAGTCATGTCATCACTGAGGGTACTACACTCTCCAATCCTTATTGGGAGTATTCTCGTAATAAAATTGCCTGTGAGGAACTGTTGCTGCGTGAGTATCGTGATAACGGGTTCCCTGTGACCATTGTCCGCCCCAGTCATACATATTGTGAGCGAGGTGTGCCAGTTAGTGTCCATGGACCGAAAGGCAGTTGGCAGGTATTGAAGCGGATGATGGAAGGGAAACAGGTAATCGTGCAGGGTGACGGTAGTTCTTTATGGACCCTGACGTGGAATGAAGACTTCGCTCGTGGTTTTATCGGACTCTTGGGAAATCCGAAAGCGATAGGTGAGGCTTTCCAAATTATGAGTGATGAGTCACTGACCTGGAATCAGGTCTACCAGTGTGTCGCCCGTGCCCTGGGAGTCACTTTCCATCCCTATTATGTCGCCTCGGACTTCCTTGCCTCCGTGGCTCCTAAGGAATATGACCTGACAGGTAATCTGCTGGGTGACAAGGCTGTTACTGTCATTTTCGACTGTGCTAAACTGAAACGTGCCGTACCTGGCTTCCAAGCTGTTACCCGTTTTGATGAGGGTGTTCGCCGTTGTGTTGCCTATGTGTTGAGTCATCCTGAATCTCAGGTTGAGGAACCAGAGTTTGATGCTTGGTGTGATCGTGTGATAGAAGTTCAGGAAAAGGCAAAAGCATGCTTCCTACCCACGGAATAGTCTTTACCCATGATAAAACAAGTACGACCAAAGAAAAATCTGGGTCAGCATTTCCTGACTGACCTCTCCATCGCCAAGCGTATTGCTGATACAGTGGACGAACCGTATGGTGACATTCCTGTATTGGAAGTGGGTCCTGGTATGGGCGTAATGACTCAGTATCTGGTGGACAAACCACGCTCTTTCAAGGTTGTGGAGATAGACAGGGAGAGTGTGGCTTATCTGAAGGCTACCCTTTTTAGAGGAGTGAGGAGTGAAGAGAGAGGAGAGAGTCCCATCATTGAGGGTGACTTCCTGCGGATGGACTTGCGTAAGGTGTTCGACGGACAACAGTTCGTGCTGACAGGTAATTATCCCTACGATATCTCATCGCAGATATTCTTTAAGATGCTGGATAATCGCGACCTGATTCCTTGTTGTACTGGGATGATACAACGAGAAGTGGCGTTGCGTATCGCATCGATGCCTGGTACAAAGGCGTATGGCATCCTTTCAGTATTAATCCAGGCATGGTATGACGTGGAATATCTCTTTACGGTTGAGCCTTCTGTCTTTAACCCTCCTCCCAAGGTACAGAGTGCTGTTATACGCATGACCCGTAATCAGGTTAAACATTTGGATTGCAACGAGGACTTGTTTAAACGAGTGGTGAAGACGGTGTTTAACCAGCGCCGTAAGATGTTGCGTGTCTCTTTGCGGCAGTTGCTTAATTGTAAAGAGGAAAGAGATTTACATGTCTTTTTTTCCGATTCTATCATGACAAAACGTCCTGAACAACTGACAGTGCAGGAATTTGTGACATTGACAAATATGGTGGAAGAAGCATTCTGTGTTCGCACACAAACTTGTTGATATAAGTCAAGAATAAGTCTTTTTTTTCTTCAAAATGAAAAGATTTCATTGCAGGTCAATGAAATCTGCTTACCTTTGCATCGTGATTCAGAGGAACACTTAAGGTAAAGAAAAGATGAAGGATAACATAATAGATTTTTTGGTTAGTTAGTAGTTTTAGGTTAGTAGTAGGGTATTAGTTTTTAGAGAAAGCAAGTTTTTAGTTATTAATAGGAAAAGGAAAGTAAGCATGCCGGAAGAGTGATCTCCTGGCTGTTTTTTTGTTTATATACTTGGAGTTCTATTCTTTTATCTTCTTCAGCCAGTTGCAAGAAAGAAGTCGGATGAGGAAGATGGACCCTCGGATAGTAAGTTCTACAGCCATGGCAATCCATACGCCAGAGAGTCCGTAGACAGGTGCCAGTATTGCTGCCAGTAACAGACGCACTGCCCACATACTGGTGAGGTTCATAATGGCTGGCTTCATGGTGTCTCCAGCACCAACGAAGACGCCATAGCATACGATAGAAGCGGCGAACATCGGTTCAGCAAAAGCTTCGATGCGCAGACAGTATGCTCCCAGGTCAATGATATCACCAACGGGTGTGAGGATACTCATTAATTCAGAGGCGAAGATAAACATGAGTACTCCCATGAATGTCATCACACACATCCCCAGTCCTGCCGACATATAGGCAAATGATTTGGTGAGCAGACGTTTGCCGGCTCCGAAACTCTGTCCTACCAAAGTGGTGGCGGCATCAGAGATGCCATAGCCTGGCATATAACACAGACTCTCTACAGTGATAGCAAGAGAGTGGGCGGCAATGGCAATAGTTCCTAATGGTGCCACGATGATGGTACTTACAATCTGAGCTCCGCCCATCAACACGTGCTGTAATGCCATCGGAGCTCCTATCTTGACAGCATTGTTGACGACATCTGCTTGAGGACGGAAGGAACGATGGGGGCGTCCTTTCAGACGTAATATATCAGAACGGCAGAGCAGGAAATAAAGCATGAGTCCTGCCGTGATCAGTTCTGCGAGTCCAGTCCCAATGGCGGCACCCATGACTCCCATGTTCAGTAGATAGATAAGACAATAATTGAAGACAACATCCAGTACACATGACAAGATATTCAGTGCCGAGGGAATCCTCATATTGCCAGAGCATTTCAACATTGAACTCCCCAGTCCTGTCATCTGGAAAAAGATACCACAGAAACCGATAATGGCAAAATAGACGGAGGCATCATGGGCAATCTCTTCAGTGCCTCCCAGCCAATAGGGGAGAGAACCGCTGATCAGGATGCCGATGGTAGAGATGGTCAGACTGTAGATAAGACAGCAAACCAATGACTGTCGCAAGATACGACGGGCACGTTTGAAGTCGTTGGCACCAATAGCATGAGCAACCTGTACGGAGAATCCCATATTGGCAGCAGAACCGAGTCCACCCATCAGCCATCCCGTCGTCTCTACCAGTCCGATGGCAGCAGATGCCTTGGCTCCTAAATGTCCCACCATCGAAGCGTCAATGAAGAACATGATTGTGGCGGAAATCTGAGCTAATATACTAGGAATACTCAGGCTGATAATCAACCTGAGTTTCTCACCCTGTGTCATCTCACGTCCTTCGCGAATAGATGCTAACAGGCTATCGCTTTTTCCGAAATTCATTATTTCGATATTTCGGGATACCAGTAATCCGAGTTACTCTGCCTCTAACAGTAGGACACGACTCGACCAGTCGTTCTTCTTCGACCATTCCGGCTCGTTACGATATGGCATATCCAAACCGTGATTCATCAGATAGGCACCACTGAACGACTTGCCCTCTACACTCATCGGCTTGAGGTCGATGCGGTTCAATTCATGTACTTTGTACATACGATTGGGATCCAGTCCTGCCATCTTCACACGAGGCAGGTGTTCATTTTGGAAAGATTCTGTTTTCCACCAATAGAATACAGCCTTGTCCTGCTGATCAGTGACGTACATCAATGAGGCAAGTCCCTTCTTGTCGTAGGGAGACACAAGGCGATAGATGTTACCAAACTGAACGATAGGACGAATCTGCTTGTATTCTGCAATCGCCTTGCGGCACAGTTCTTTCTCATCGTCCGTCATGTTCTTGGGCTGAATCTCCATTCCCAGTCGTCCGCTCATAGCAACATCGATACGATATTTCAAAGCTGTCGTACGGAATACGGTGTGGTTGGGAGTGGCAGAGATATGACTTGCCATGGCGATAGCAGGGAAGAAATAAGAGGTTCCCCACTGCATATAGATACGTTGGAGGGCATCGGTGTTATCACTGACCCAGAACTCATCAAAATAAGGGAGAACACCCCAGTTGGCACGACCACCACCAGAAGCACATGCCTGAATGGTGACATCAGGGAACTTTGCACGGATGCGCTGACAGGCTTTCTCGAAACCACGATGGTATTCGATATACAGGTGGCTTTGGTCGTTCATGGTCAGATACTGAGAGCCATGATTGAGAATCGGCATATTGGCATCCCATTTGATATAATCTATCTCTGGGTATTTTGTCAGCAGGTTGTCGACAATGCTGAACACGAAGTCCTGTACCTTAGGGTTGGAGAGGTCGAGCACGACCTGTGTGCCACCTCGTCCTAATATGGCATCACGCTTGGGAGCCTTGACAATCCAGTCGGGATGTGCCTCGTAGAGCTCACTGGTGGTATTAGCCATCTCAGGTTCTATCCATATACCGAATTTGATACCGTGTTTCTTGGCATCACGAAGGAGTCCTTCGATACCCTCCGGCAATTTGCTCTTGTCTACGACCCAGTCGCCTAGTGAAGAATTATCCGTCTTACGAGGATATTTGTCGCCAAACCAGCCATCGTCCATCACGAAGAGCTCACCACCCATGGAGGCAATATCTGCCATCATCTGGTCCATGCCTTTTTGGTTGATGTCGAAATACACGCCCTCCCAGGAATTCAACAAAATTTTACGCTCTTTGTCACCATGAGCCAGCATATACTTGCGTCCCCATTTATGGAAATTGCGGGAAACACCTGAGAGTCCTTGCTGTGAGAATGTCAAGGCGAGTTTCGGAGTAACGAATGTCTCTCCTTTCTTCAGATGATACTCTGAGTTGTCTTCATTGATACCAGCAAAGAAATAATGGTATTCCGTGTCGTCTGTCGTCACTTTCAGACGGTAGTTGCCGGAATAGCAGAGAGCGGCTCCAATCACTTGTCCGCAGTTCTCTTGTCCTTTACCATCGAGCGAGAACATCACCTCGGCGTGGTCGGTATGGGAGTTGCGGGTACCGTCTTTGTTGACAATCACTTTCTGACCTGGTGTGATCGGCTCCTCTACCAGTTGCGTCTCGTTCGCCCAGGAACCGTAGAAATGACTGATCCATACGTTACCACGACGAATAGGTAGCATAGCGGAGGCAAAAGTTGTCAAGATAACAGCCTGTTTTTCATTATTGGTGATTTCTGTCCATGCCTCTATCATATCTTCCTCGGGAAAAGTTCTATATTTCAAGTTGACAAAGATAGGATAAACAGGGTCTTTGAGTTGGATAGTCGTGATATTCCCAGCACGTTGTACACCCTCCACCTCTAAAGCAGTAGAGAGATTGCCATCCGAATGTCGCATGGCAAGGGCTGCCTCGGCAGGTGTGTTCAGTCCATAGGCGGGATAGGCATCCATACGCCCGAACATTTCTGGTTTCTGTATGTTTTGTAGTTCATGGGCATTGAGCTTGGCTCCAAAATACACATATTGAGGCTGAGCCCCTTTTATGATTTCGAGCACTAGTGAGACATTTCTCGTCTCAATGACGACTTGCTCTGCCCATGTCATGGTCGTTACCAGGCAGAGTAAAATGCTAAGAGTGATTTTCTTTCTCATATATTTATATTATTTAGTTGTTAATTTTCTCCTGATTGTTGATGACACATGGGATCCAGATCCAGAAAGTGGAACCTTGTCCTACTTCGCTATCCACTCCGATCTTTCCGTTACAACGCTCTGCAATAGTCTTGCAGATAGACAGTCCAAGACCAGTTCCCTGAACATAGTCATTCAGTTTTACGAAGCGTTCAAATACTTGATGGCATTTTTCCTTGGGAATACCCGCTCCAGTATCCTCGCAATACATATATATTCCATTGTCTTGTATACGATAGCCTACTTTGATATGTCCGTTCTGGGTGTATTTAACGGCATTGGTCACGAAATTCGTAATGACCTGTGTGATCCTTCCTACATCTAGTCGTGTATGCAACGTTTGATAAGGGTTGTCCTTGATAAACTGTACATTCGGATTCTCCACACGCTGTTCCAGAGACTGGCAGATGTCATTGAATGCCTTGGAAAAATCAACGTCTTCGGGTTTCATAATCAATCCATTGGCATCTATGGAGGAGATAGCCATGATATCGTTAATGAGACGAAGTAACATGTCACAATTGTTATGGATGACATGAATGAGTTCTTTTTTCTCTTCGGTTGTCGTCATCATTTGTAGGAGATCAGAGAATCCTACGATGGCATTGAGGGGAGTACGGATCTCATGGGTCATGTTCGCCAGGAAAACACTCTTCATACGTCCAGACTCGATAGCACGTTGTGTCTCTTGCTTCAGTAACTCCTGTGCCTGATAGAATCGTGTCATATTACGTATCAGACCAAAAGCACCAACTAGTTTCCCTTCGTCATTAAAGATAGGCAGACTATTAATCTGATTCCATTGTACTTCTTTTGTAGAGTGGAATAAAGGATGCATTTTGCGGAGTACAGATACGGGAGTCGTGAAATACAGCTCTGGCTCTGCCAGTCTCTTGGCTACGTCAAGCCGGTCATCATCAATGAAATACGTGATATACTCGTCAAAGGTCAGCTCCTTTACAATCTCGCTCAGTCCTTTCATGAATTGTATCTTCTTGTCTTGATAGTCGATACGCCAAGCCCGCATGTCGATAGCTTCCATCATGTATTGCAGCTCCATCTCATAACGCTGAATATCCTCGTTGGCTTTCTTGATCTGGTCATCGTTGAGCTTTGACTGCAGATATAACTCGCGCTCTTCTGAGATATCACGGATGGCAATGGCAATAAACGTGAGTTTCCCGTTTTCGTCGTGGATAGGATGCAGACGTATCTCTAGATAGATATGCAAATCGTTATAATCACTTTTCGAACATACCCAGAATTCCTCCACGTGGTTCCTGTCGACATTCTCATGGAAGGGTGTAGCATCGAAAAGATTGGTGTTGGAGAAATAAGAGTCATAGTCCTCGCTGTCGAAATGACAGAGCTCACGCATTTTCTTGTTAGCGTCGATTAGCCATCCGTCGGCACTATAGAATGACAATCCAATGATAGAATTCTCAAAGATGAGTTTGTATTTTTCTGTGAGTTCCTCCTCTTTCTCCTGTTGGAGCATGAGCTCTGTCTCATCAACCAGTGTGCTGATAACTACATTGGGACGTGAGATACCACTGACATATTCTCCGATGCTGTAGTTATGGAGGTATCCCCATCTTGGCTCTCCTTCTTCGAAATTGAAGTTCCAACGGTAGTTGAACTCTTTCTCTTTCTCTTTTCCGCTAATGACCTGACGGATATTGTGAAGTGCGTCAGGCAGGTCGTCGGGATGGACATGTGCCTTCCACTCATCAGACGTGATGCCTCTGTCTGGAATCATGTGTCCATATAGCTTGAAAGTATAATCCTTGGCTGGATCATACATAATCACATTGGTCTCACAACTCTTCAATGCTTGTTCCATGAGGTTATTTGTCTGCTTGGACAGACGGGTGGCACGGCGGATACGTTGTAAGATGATGCGGTTATAAATGATGACGATAAGAAAGGTGAGAATCACAATAGTCACCATAATAACGGGAACCATCTGGAGAGCCTGAGGGTGGAACATCCCTTGCAGGTTGAGGCTGGTGCTGTTCAATAGTGTATTCATGCGATGACAGGTTCCATGTTATAGTCGATATTTCTATTCTTCTCTATCACTTTGGCTTGACAGGGCAGGAATACCCATGTCGTAGTACCTTTACCTAATTCTGAGGATATTTCTACAGAACCGCCCATCTTCTTGACAAGAGCTTCGACGATAGGCAGGTCAAGACCTGTTCCACAAAGTCGCTTGTCTTTGTCATGAACAAAACGCTCGAAGACTTTGGTTAGCATCTCGGAGTCGATGCCGTCACCTGAATCTTCAATGATAATCACTAGTTCACCGCGGCGGTATTCATATTTGGCACGGACAATTCCCTGATGGGTGTAATAGGTAGAAATCGTACAAAGCATTTGGATAGCCTTTCCCAGATGCTCCATATCGCCGTTGATAACCAGATGCTCATAAGGATTTTCTACAGAGGTTTTTACCTTAGGATTCAGACTGGTCCATCCCATCTGACAATAGGAGTCAAAATACGCTGCGAAGTCGAAGTCGTCATGCTTGAACTCCACCATGTCCGCATCAATACGTGACAGATAGAGAATGTCGTTGATGAGGCGAAGTAGAAAACTAGTATTACGTTTAATCTCTTCCACAAAGACCGTCTCGTCAGCCTCATCATGCTCCATCTCAAAGAGCGAGGCAAAACCTAGTACAGAATTTAGTGGTGTACGAATCTCATAGCTCATGTTGGCAAGGAATGATTCCTTTAACATTTCTGCCTCTTGTGCCTTTTGGGTCTCAATGGCAAGTAATCGTTCCGTTTCGAGTATATCTGTCATGTTACGACACAATCCAAAATAATGCTCTACTTTAGTGTTCTTATTATGGATGGGTACCAAGTTAAACATTAATGCTATTTGTCGCTTCTTCTCGTCCCTGATTTCCGTCTCGATGGTTTGCTCTATTGCGTGGGGCGTGAAATGGTCCATGCGATTTAATATACTGGATACAGTGCGCCGGTATTGAGGCATGGCAAGACGGATACAGCGTAACTGCGAAAGTTTCATCTGTGTCTTGTCGATGGTATTGGATATTTTAAAGGTGTAGGTGTCGGGGTGATAGTCCACGAGTCGTACTCCACTGATCCGCAGGGCATAGTTGATGTTGTCAATATACTCTTGGATATGTTGGATGGCCTTTTTCAACTCTTTTGCTCCTTCTTGTTGCTTATGGAAGGAGTTGACCATCTCGCTGATGTTACGACCAGCAACATAAACACCCTTTAACTCTCCTTTATCATCCAAGACAGTATTGACCGATGCTTCATAATATACTTTACCTTCTTTCCTCGACTTGGTAGCCCAGAAGCGTGTCTTGTCATATTCTTCTATGTCAATGATAGTTGACATGTGAATGTGATCTGCCTTTTTGAAATCAATATTATTAAGGAGAGCATTCTCTTTGAAGTAATGCTTCTCATTGATAAGTGCTTCTTTGTCAGGAATATTTAATGATGTGCAGGCTGTGTCGTTAAGGTCTGTCAAGAGTCCGTCCTTGTCGTAGTAATACATATCTACTAATGATGAGTTGAACACAGTAGAATAACGAATCATCAGTTTGTTGGTGTTTTTCTTCTTCTCTTGTTCTTCAGTAATGTCACGCTGTACACCTAGAATCTGTTTGATTTGTCCTTTGGAATCTTTCTCCACAATTGAGAGGTGGATTTCGTAGTATTTGCAGTTTCCTTCGTCATCCTTTTGGCTTCGGAGGTTGACAGTAGAGGTGAATCGTTTGTTCTCACAGATATCAAAGATGGAAGAATGCATATTATCATAGTCATCACGGTTGTAGAGTTTCGCAAAATCGAGAAGATTGTATTCTTTGATGACTGTCCCATCTTCAGACATAAACCGATAGTGACGTGTCATGGTATCATATATCCACATCTGCATCCTTCCTGTCCGCATAATAGTGGAAAGACGCATGTTCTGGCTGTGTTGTAGCTTGTTGATTTCCTGCTCACGATAGACGTAAAGGCGGTTGTAAAATAATAGTAGGAAAATGCCAATTAGGAATCCTGCTACAAAATAGCTTAGGACATGGTCAGAATCAAAAATGTTGTCAAAATGAATTCCCTGGGCATGCATCGTCATAGGCAGCAGGAGTATCATGACAAGCGTTATCAGTCGGCTAGGTATGTTACATCGTTTGTCGTGGCTCATAGTTATAGGCAATAGATTTATGCTATTTGCCTACAAAGATAGGTTTTTTCCTTCGTTTTCCCAAATTTTTTGTCTGTTATTTACAAAATCAGCCGCGAAAGGGGGTTCCGCGGCTGATTATAGATAGGGAAAAAGAGGATTTATAGTGGATATTCGTCAAAGGCATAGAGCACGGTTGAGAGATAACGTTCACCAGTGTCTGGCAATAGCGCTACAATCGTCTTTCCTGCATTCTCTGGTCGTTTGGCGACGAGGGTGGCACCATAGGCAGCAGCACCAGAGGAGATGCCTACGAGCAGACCATCTTGCTGAGCGAGTTCACGTCCTGTGCGGATGGCATCGTCATTGTCGATATCCAATACCTCGTCGATGACGCTGGCATTGTATGTCTTGGGTACGAAACCGGCTCCGATACCTTGTATTTTATGCGGACCACTTTGTCCACCGTTCAAGACGGGTGAGGAAGAGGGTTCCACGGCGATAATCTTGATGTCGGGGTTCTTCTCTTTCAGATATTTTCCAATACCGGAGATGGTACCGCCTGTACCTACACCTGCTACGAAAATGTCAATCTTTCCGTCAGTGTCTTTCCATATCTCAGGACCTGTGGTGGCATAATGCTTAGCAGGGTTGGCAGGGTTCTCAAACTGTTGTAGGATGATGGAACCCGGGATGCTGTCACGCAACTCCTCGGCAGCTCGGATGGCACCAGCCATACCGTCCTTACCACTGGTAAGCCTAACCTCCGCACCATATGCTTTCACAAGATTACGACGCTCAATGCTCATCGTCTCCGGCATTGTCAAGATGAGCTTGTAGCCTTTGACAGCTGATACAAGGGCAAGTCCGACGCCTGTATTGCCACTGGTGGGCTCGATGATGGTGGCCCCTGGTTTTAGGAGACCTTTCTGCTCAGCGTCCTCTATCATGGCGAGGGCGATACGGTCTTTGACACTGCCTCCGGGGTTAAAGAATTCCACTTTGGCAATAATAGGGGTCTGTAGACCTTTTGCTGTAGAATAGTTGCTCAGTTCGAGCAATGGTGTACTTCCGATTAACTCGGTCAGTTGTTTTGCGATGTTTGCCATATTTTTCTCTTTTTATAATGTTAAATCTTTTCTAATGCCTGTGAAAGATCATTGATAATGTCTTCTATATGTTCGGTGCCGATACTAAGACGGACGGTGGCAGGGGTGATATGTTGCTGCTCCAACTCTTCGGGAGACATCTGTGAATGGGTAGTAGTATAAGGATGGATGACTAGACTCTTTACGTCAGCCACGTTGGCAAGCAGAGAGAAAATCTCTAAAGAGTCAATAAATTTCCAAGCCTCTTTCTCACCACCCTTGATCTCGAAGGTGAAAATGCTGCCAGCACCTTTGGGGAAGTATTTTTGATAGAGGGTATGATCCTCATGGTTGGGCAATGACGGGTGGTTGACCTTAGCTACCTTCGGATGGTTCTTCAGGAATTCCACTACTTTCAATGCATTCTCCACATGGCGTTCTACACGTAGACTCAGTGTCTCTAAACCTTGTAAAAGGATAAATGCATTGAATGGTGAAATGGTAGCACCAGTATCACGCAGAATGACGGCACGGATGCGGGTTACAAAGGCTGCGGCTCCTGCTACGTCAGCGAATACTGCTCCATGATAGGATGGGTCTGGTTTTGCCAGTGTGGGGAACTTGTCGGCGTTTGCCTTCCAATCGAAGGTCCCTCCGTCTACGATGACACCACCTAAAGAAGAACCATGTCCGCCGATAAACTTAGTGGCAGAGTGCACCACGATGTCAGCACCGTGCTCGATAGGACGGATGAGATAAGGCGTGCCAAACGTGTTGTCGATAATCAAGGGGATATTGTGCTTGTGGGCAACTGCTGCCACTGCCTCAATATCTGTTACGTCGGAATTGGGATTTCCGAAGGTCTCCGCATACACAGCCTTTGTGTTCGGTTGGATCGCAGCCTCCAAGGCGGCGAGATTGTTTACCTTCACAATCGTGTTCGAGATACCCTGTGTGGATAGGGTATGTGTAATGAGGTTGAAGGAACCGCCATAGAGGTTGTCGGCTGCTACGATATGGTCGCCAGCCTGTGCGATATTCTGCAGGGCATAGGTCACGGCTGCGGCACCACTGGCGACGGCAAGTCCTGCGACACCACCCTCAAGGGCAGCCACACGGTGCTCGAAAACACCCTGTGTGGAGTTGGTCAGGCGACCGTAAATGTTACCAGCGTCACGTAGTCCGAAGCGGTCGGCTGCATGTTGTGAGTTACGGAACACATAGGAAGTGGTTTGGTAGATGGGCACGGCACGGGCATCAGTAGCGGGGTCGGGCTGTTCTTGTCCTACATGCAGTTGCAAAGTCTCGAAATGTAGTTTTTTGTTGCTCATAATCTTTATTTTTTATTGTTATTACTTTGTTTTTTAAATCACACTGCAAAGGTACGACGAAATTCACATACCCGAAATAGCACAAATGGGGCATTCTGCATACCACGATTATGGTATTCCACAAAAATGTCCCCTATTTATATATAAGGTATAATATATTTTCGTAATTTTGCAATATCGAAGAATAACGTATATGTATGAACAGAGAGAAAGAAATATATAAAGTAACATTGGTGGGCAGTGCAGGTAATGCGGCATTGCTGACCTTTAAGTTTATCGCAGGTATATTAGGCAATAGCTCGGCAATGATCGCTGATGCCGTTCACTCTTTATCAGACTTTGTGACTGACATCCTGGTACTGGTGTTTGTTAGTATTAGTGCCAAACCTCAGGATAGTTCCCATGATTACGGACACGGTAAATTTGAGACCATCGCCTCGTTTTTGATAGGTCTGGCATTGATAGCAGCGGCTACGGGTATTGTGGTGTCTGGTACATTGAAACTGCTGTCATGGTGGGGTGGTAGTCATCTTGAGGCACCAGGATGGATTGCATTTTGGGCGGCATTGTTTTCCATTGTCATTAAAGAGCTGCTTTATCAGTATACGGTATGGAGGGCTAAGGAACTTGACTCCCAAGTGATGATTGCCAATGCCTGGCATCACCGTAGTGATGCCCTTTCGTCAGTAGGTGCCGCCTTGGGTATTGGTTTAGCTATCTGGCTAGGGCAACGGTGGACAGTGTTAGACCCGATTGCCTCTATCGTTGTGGGACTTATGTTAATCAAAGTGGCATACGAGTTACTAAAGGCAAGTATCAATGAATTGACAGAGCGTTCTCTGTCGGCAGAAACAGAACAGGAGATACTGCAGATAGTTCAGTCGTTTGATGATGTGCGACAGCCCCATCATCTGTGCACCCGTCGAATAGGTAACCGTATCGCTATTGAAGTACATGTGCGAATGGATGGAGAGTTGTCGTTGAATACTGTCCACGAACGTGCTACAACCATTGAGAGAAAGTTAAAAGAGCGCTTTGGTCCTGATACGCACGTATCCCTCCACATGGAACCTATCAAATCGTCATCAGGAGAAAGCCAGGAAGAGCAGTCGCATTATAAATAATCTCAAATTTATTTGGTTTTTTCTTTGAAATATACTATCTTTGTCGGAAGAATAATTAACACATGAGATTATGATAGACGTAAAACAGACATTAGCCTCGGCAGAGGAGCGCATGGAGATGGCTGCCATGTTCTTGGAGGAAGAACTGAACCGTGTCCGTGCAGGACGTGCCAATGTAGCCATCCTCGATGGCGTCCGTGTGGAGTCCTACGGTTCTAAAGTACCCCTGAACCAAGTTGCCAACATCTCAACGCCCGATGCCCGTACCATCGCCATCAAGCCATGGGACAGGAAACAGATTCGTGACATAGAGAAGGCAATTATGGATTCAGATGTGGGTATCACACCAGAGAATAATGGTGAGATTATCCGTCTAGGTATTCCACAGCCTACCGAGGAGCGTCGTCGCGACTTGGTGAAACAGTGTAACAAAATTGCCGAGAAGGCCAAGGTTGAGGTGCGTAATGTCCGTGCCGATATCAAGGACAAGTTGAAGAAGGCTATCAAGGATGGTCTCTCAGAGGATAATGAGAAGGACGCTGAGATCGACCTTCAGAAGTTGCACGACAAATATATCAAGAAGCTCGACGACTTGATGGAGGCGAAGAACAAGGAAATCATGACTGTCTAGTTGACAGTTGACAATTGATCGTTGACAGTTGAAAGGACTTGTCATTAAGAATACGGGCAGTTGGTACACCGTCTTGACGGACGATGGATCAACTGTCGATTGTAAGATTAAGGGTAATTTCCGTATCAAGGGGATACGCTCTACTAATCCTGTTGCGGTAGGTGATAGGGTGACCATTTCCTCTCCTTCAACAGGGGGAGCTCAGGAGGGTGTCTGGATTACCGAGATAGAGGATCGTCGCAATTATATTATCCGTAAGAGTATCAACCTGTCAAAACAGAGTCATATCCTTGCCGCCAATGTAGACCAGGCTCTGCTTGTGGTCACAGTGGTGAAACCAGAGACCTCCACTACTTTCATTGATCGTTTTCTTGCCTCGGCAGAAGCATATCGGGTACCTGTTATCCTGTTGTTTAATAAAACAGACTTGTTGAACGAGGATGAGCAGCGATACCAGCAGATGATGGTTGACCTCTATGAGACGGTGGGGTATGAGTGTCACGCTATCTCAGCCGAACATGGGGTTGGAGTGGAAGAGCTGCGTCCCTTGTTGGAAGGTAAAATCACGTTACTAAGTGGTAATAGTGGGGTAGGGAAGTCGACACTCATCAATCGGTTAGTACCTCATGCTAACCAGCGTGTGGCAGATATCAGTGAAGCTCATCAGATGGGCATGCATACCACCACTTTTTCCGAGATGATTCCGCTAACTGCTGACCGCTCAACGTTAACTGAGGCATCCTGGCTCATCGACACTCCGGGTATTAAGGGCTTCGGTACGTTTGATATGGAGAAGGAGGAGTTGACGAGTTATTTCAAGGAGATCTTCGAGTTCTCGAAACAATGTCGTTTTTCTGATTGTACCCATACTCATGAACCAGGATGCGCCGTTTTGAAAGCGGTAGGAGATCATTATATCGCCCAGAGTCGCTACCAGTCGTATCTCTCGATGCTGGAAGATAAGGATGAAAATAAATATCGCGAGGCCTTTTGAGCTTCGCGATATTCTTTTATTTAATGGTTATCGTATATTTCGACATGAATGAGGCACCTGGCAACAGATGGTTCATCAATGGCTTGTCCTTGAACTCGCCATTGAAGCCACGAGGGTCACCAATGCCATACCATGGTTCGATGCAGACGAAGGGTGCCTGCTTATCGTAGGGACTCCAGAACGCACAGGCCGGTGACTTGTAGTCGACAGTCACTGCTGGCTCACCATTGGTGTCCATCAGCATGGCGCGACGGGTCTGGCTCTTGTGTATCTTCACGCTGTCGTTGCGGAAGAAATTGTTCGAGATTTCCATGATACCCATATCAGCCTCTAAAGGAACCTCCATCATATCGTGACTGCCATCGGCATAGCTCTTTAGAGCCTCCATCGGTTCTTCGTTATCGAGTTTGATCATACCCTCCAGTTTACCACTGGGCATGTTGAAGGCAGGGTGTCCACCAATCTGGAAATGGATTTCACGATTGTCGGTGTTCTCCACGTGCCAGATGACATGAACCTTATTATCTTGTAAACGATAAGTGATGGCGAGGTTGAAGTGATAGGGATACACCTTCAGCGTCTCTTCGTTGTCATGGAGGGCGAAGGTCACTTTTTCGTCCGTTTGGCTGATTAGAGTGAACTCACTGTCACGGGCAAAGCCATGACGGGGCAGGTGATACTCCTTGCCGTCTACACGGTAGGTGTTCTCATTGACGCTACACACCAGAGGGAACAGGATGGGGGAATGACGAGGCCACTCCGGACCCGCCTGCCACATATACTCACGTCCCTCGTTGTCTTTCACACTCTGGAGCTCGGCTCCTTTCTCTGCGACTTTGATAGTCAACAGACCGTTACTTAGTTCTATCATACTATTTGATTCGTTTTAAGTTAGCTTTCATGTCGCTGTCATCCACCATCAGCACCTCACCATCATCACTGAGTATCATCTTAGAGCCGTTATCCTCAATCTTAATGATATTGTCATTGGCAGTATACCTCGACTTATAGTTGTAGAACTTCGTCTTCAGCGTCAGGTCTGCCTGCCACATCTTGCGGTTAGCCCAGCTGACACCCAGTTCTTTGGCACGTTCCTTGTCATACATAATCTTCATGCGCATCTTCATGTCGTGGCTGTTGACAAACTCAATGGTGACAGTCATGGTGAAAATCTCATTCATCACATACTCCCGTTCCTTCCTTAGTTCAGGTGTGTCGCTCTCTTTCTCACTGAGCAGATGACTAACACTCATGTTACCATTGTAGTAAATACGTCCTTTCATGTCTTGGGCATGTATGCTGAGTGTCAGCATCATGGCAAAGGTGATTGATAAAATTCTTTTCATATTATTTGTATCTTGTGATTTGGTTGCAAAGATACAAAATAATGACGGAAAAGAGTAGGATATGTTTTGGTTTTTTTCCTACTTTGTCGTATCTTTGCAGCATGAATCTGAATGACCAACGAATTGCCGTATTGCTCTCTGGCGGAGTAGATAGCTCTGTCGTGCTGTATGAACTGGTGCGACAGGGCTTGCATCCTGATTGCTTCTATATCAAGATAGGTCCTGAGGAGGAAGAAGAGTGGGACTGCTCCTCGGAGGAGGACTTGGAGATGGCGACAGCTGTCAGTCATAAGTATGGCTGTAAACTGGAGATTATCGACTGTCATCAGGAGTACTGGGACCAGGTGACTGCTTATACGATGGAGAAGGTACGTGCAGGACTTACCCCCAATCCCGACGTGATGTGCAATCGCTTAATTAAGTTCGGAGCTTTCGATGAGAAACGGGGTCACGAGTATGATCTTATTGCCACAGGTCATTATGCCCAAACAGAGATAGATGAGGAGGGTCGGAAATGGTTGACGACCAGTCCTGACCCTGTGAAAGATCAGACAGACTTCCTTGCCCAGATTTACGACTGGCAACTGCGGAAGGCATTGTTCCCCATTGGACATATGATGAAGGAGGAGGTGCGCGTGATAGCCGAGCGTGAGCACTTGGTGAATGCCAGGCGTAAAGACTCACAGGGTATCTGTTTCTTGGGGAAAATCAATTATAATGACTATATCCGCCGTTACCTGGGGGAGAAACCAGGTGATGTGCTGGAATTGGAGTCAGCAAAGAGAATAGGACAGCATAAAGGTTTGTGGTTCCACACCATCGGACAGCGTCATGGTCTGGGCTTTGGTGGTGGACCGTGGTTCGTGGTGAAGAAGGATATACAGCAAAATATCCTGTATGTCAGTAAAGGCTATGATCCACAGACGGCATATAAGCAGGTGTTCAGAATTCATGACCTGCACTTGTTGACGGCTCCGATAGACACTTCTAATATCTGTTTCAAGATTCGTCATACCCCAGAGTTTCATCGTGCGAAAGTGGAGACCATGGGGGATGGCATCTACCAGATTTTTTCCGACACACCCATCCATGGCGTGGCACCTGGTCAGTTCTGTGTATTGTACGATGAGGCACATCATCGTTGTTATGGTTCTGGTGAAATTACCGTTTAACACTTTTTGATTCTAAACTCTCGTCATTTCATTTGTTTTTTAGTACTTTTGTACCCTATGAATGGAAACGTGCTAAATAAGACGGAGTGGAGAGAAAATGTGATTCTTGTCGATGCTGATTATGTCGACAAAGTCGCATTTAATCTGATTGTGAACTTCGAGCGTATAATCGGTCGTCGCATTCCTCAGGCAGATATGGCAAAATGGCTGGAGTGTGTGGCACTGGACGGAGGCTTGAAACCTCAGTCCTCAACTCTCAGCCCTTCATCCTCCATTCAAGTCATCCTTATTCATCAGAAGCAACAGATGGATAATTTTCTGCCCTCCGCATTTGCGGATGTAGACGGCAAAGCGTTCAATGGTCCATTGGGCGAGTTCCTCATCAGTTGTGTTCCCGTGGAGGAGATGGTGACTGCCGAGGACTTGTTTATCGATTCTATGCAGATTATCTGTAACAGTGGGGAAGTGAAACGGGTGATGGTGATACCCGATGCTGACCATATATATAATAAGGTACGCGTGGGACTCCGTCATGCGGATGACAATAAACATATCACCGTGTTTAGTATGCAACCGATGGAGGGTGGCAATTACCGACAGGAGATTCTGGGCTACTCCCTGATGGCAGCACTGGGTATCAGGGCGGAGGAGATAAAACAATAAACCTGAAATAACGAAAAAGAGTAAAACAATGGGAAAAGTATTGATGATTGGTGCTGGTGGTGTCGCCACTGTGGCAGCGTTTAAGATAGCACAGAACGCTGACGTGTTTACTGATTTCATGATAGCCTCTCGTCGCAAGGCTAAATGTGACGCTATCGTGGAGGCGATCCACAAGAAGGGCTATGACATGCCCATCCAGACGGCACAAGTTGATGCGGATGACGTGGAGCAGTTGAAGACGCTGTTCAACAGCTATAAACCGGAACTAGTGATTAACCTTGCCTTGCCATATCAAGACTTGACCATCATGGAGGCTTGTCTTGCTTGTGGTTGCAGCTATCTCGATACTGCCAATTATGAACCGAAAGAAGAGGCACATTTTGAGTACTCATGGCAGTGGGCTTATCGGGAGAAATTTGAGAAGGCTGGTTTGACGGCAATCCTTGGCTGTGGTTTTGACCCTGGTGTGACCAGTATCTATACTGCCTATGCTGCCAAGCATCACTTCGACGAAATCCAGTATCTGGATATTGTCGATTGTAATGCGGGTGACCATCATAAGGCTTTTGCCACCAACTTCAATCCAGAAATCAATATCCGTGAGATTACCCAGAAGGGACTCTATTGGGAGAATGGCAAGTGGGTAGAGACAGAACCGCTGGAGATTCACAAGGATCTGACCTATCCAAATATTGGACCACGCGACAGCTATCTGTTACACCATGAGGAGATTGAGTCGTTGGTCATCAACTATCCCACCATCAAGCGTGCCCGTTTCTGGATGACCTTTGGACAGCAGTACCTGAAGCACCTTGAAGTGATTCAGAATATCGGCATGAGCCGTATCGATGAGGTAGAGTATGAGGCTCCGCTCGCTGATGGCACTGGTACGGCGAAAGTGAAGATAGTACCCCTGCAGTTCCTGAAAGCAGTGTTGCCTAATCCGCAGGATCTGGGTGAGAACTACGAAGGTGAGACGAGTATTGGTTGCCGTATCCGTGGTATTGGCAAGGATGGTAAGGAACATACTTATTATGTCTATAACAACTGTTCCCACCGTGCCGCCTATGAGGAGACGGGTATGCAGGGCGTCAGCTATACGACGGGTGTTCCTGCTATGATCGGTGCCATGATGTTCTGTAAGGGCGTATGGAAGAAAGCAGGTGTCTATAATGTCGAGGAGTTCGACCCTGATCCCTTCATGGAGCAGCTCAACAAGCAAGGACTGCCTTGGCATGAGATACACGATGGTGATTTAGAACTCTAGTAAATAACTAAAATATTAGCACAACTATGGCAAAAAAAGAAATGGACGAGGGCGCAGCCATGAGCCCTCAGCAGGAGAAGATGAAAGCCCTGCAAGCTGCCATGTCGAAAATTGAGAAGGATTTCGGCAAGGGCAGTATCATGCGAATGGGAGATGAGCAGATAGAGAATGTGGAGGTGATTCCTACAGGTAGTATCGGACTGAATGCTGCTCTTGGTGTGGGAGGCTATCCTAAAGGACGTATTATCGAGATTTACGGTCCAGAGTCTTCTGGTAAGACGACACTTGCCATCCATGCTATGGCTGAGGCACAGAAGGCTGGTGGCATCGCTGCTTTCATCGATGCTGAGCATGCCTTTGACCGCTTTTATGCCCAGAAACTGGGTGTGGATATTGATAACTTATGGATCTCTCAGCCCGACAACGGTGAGCAGGCATTAGAGATTGCTGATCAGTTGATCCGCTCGAGTGCCATTGATATCCTGGTGGTTGACTCTGTCGCAGCCCTGACTCCCAAGAAGGAGATAGAGGGGGATATGGGTGACTCTGCTGTCGGACTGCATGCCCGTCTGATGAGTCAGGCACTGCGTAAGCTGACGGCAACCATCGCCAAGACGAATACAACCTGTATCTTCATCAACCAGTTGCGTGAGAAGATCGGGGTGATGTTCGGTAACCCAGAGACGACAACGGGCGGTAATGCTTTGAAGTTCTATGCCTCTGTACGTCTTGACATCCGTAAGGTGACGGGTATAAAGGATGGTGACCAGGTGATTGGTAACCAAGTACGTGTGAAAGTGGTGAAGAACAAGGTAGCTCCTCCTTTCCGCAAGGCGGAGTTTGAGATTACCTTTGGGGAAGGCATCTCGAAGATTGGTGAGATTGTCGACCTTGGTGTAGAGTACGGCATTATTCAGAAGAGCGGTTCATGGTTCTCTTATGACGGCTCAAAACTTGCACAGGGACGTGACGCTACGAAACAGTTGCTGAAGGATAATCCTGAACTCTGTGAGGAACTGGAGGCCAAGATCATGCAGGCAATAGCTGACAAAGCATAACACAAGATTTCTCAAAATAAAAGGCACTCACCACTGAGTGCCTTTTATTTTTATTATTTCTTTGCCTTGGCGGCTGTTGTTCTTCGTGGTGTTCTGATACCTATCACCTTACCACTCTTGCTGAACTGAACGATTAGCCAGCTGTTGGTACGCTTGTAGGTCCACTCGTAGCGACCATCGTTGATGTCAGCCTTGCTCTCTGGCTCTCCGACAGCCATCTCCACCTCTTCCTCTGTCATACCCATTCCGACACGCCCCTCACGAATCATAGTGCGAGTAGCGGCATTGGTGTTCCTCAGTCTGCCTTCTCCGAAGCCGAAGAGATAGCCGAAGTAGTCTTCCTTCTGTCCATCGATGTCTCCCACGACATTCTCGTTGGTAAAGGTGACATCCTTCGTGTAGGTACGACCAGTTTCTAGCTCTGAGAGTGTCAAAGTGACATAGTTGCTGTTGCGGACTGGTGCCATTCCGTCAATGCGGAATGCCATCAGCTTAGGCACTTTCACGACGCGGTTGTCTTTGCCACCACCTTTGGTTGTCATGCCCGTAGCATATTTTGTGTAGATGGTCTTACCCATATACTGAGCATAGTCGGTGGATACCTTGGTCTCGCCTGTCATTAAGTCGAAAGAACCATAGAACGTGAATTTCAGGTTGTCCACGATAAACTCATCGTCACGCATACCACTATTGGTTTTGCTCATTGCTACGTTCTGGTAGAACTCATTGCCTTTCTTGTCGGCAACAATGATCTTCACAGGGAAAGAACGGGTACCAACACCAATGGCAACCACCTTGACCTCCATGCCCTTCTCTACCTTGACATCATTATAGCTGTCACTGTCGTAGTCAACATCCACACGATAGTCAGTGGTACGGGTGACCAGGGTATGACCCATCAGCTTCTCACGGGCAATGTCCACATCTCCTAAATATGCCAGGGTGGGAACACCTGTTTTGCTGTAGCAGTAGTCCTCGAACTCACCATTAGGCAACTCAAAATAGTATTTCTTGTTGTCTTCCTGACAAGTGAAGTTCATACGGGCACGACCATTCTGACCCACAGAGTGGTTGTTGTAAATCATAATCTTACGACGTAACTTGCCACTGGGCACTTCCTTGCCGGTACCTGCGTCATGGAATGTGTTGACCACCAGGTCGTACTTCTCGGGAATCACCATGAATTTCATACCGTCTTTCCAGTCGCAAAGGCTGTAATAGCGGAAGTTCTGACTGACAAAGTCGGCTCCTGTTGGCTCCTCTTCTTTGTCTTTCTTCTCCTTGTCTACATGTACATCTGTCTTCTTTGCTCCCTTCGTCTTGACGATATAGGAGTCGGCATTCTGAGCCATTGCGGTGCTTGTCGCAAAGGCCAGACTCGCCAGAACAATTAACTTCTTCATAGATATATCTATAGCTTGTTATTACGTAATATGCTGCAAAGATATAAATAATTTTTGATACTTGTGCCAAAATGACGTGACAAACCGTCATTTTTCTTCATTTTTTTTGTTTTTGGCACATGCTTTGCTATAAAATCGATGACAAATCATGCATATTAACAATTAAAATAGATACAATTATGGGAAAAATTATTGGAATTGACTTAGGAACAACCAACAGTTGCGTGGCCGTATTCGAAGGTAACGAACCTGTGGTGATCGCGAACAGCGAAGGTAAGCGTACTACACCTTCTGTAGTAGGCTTTGTGGAGAACGGTGAGCGTAAGATCGGTGACCCTGCCAAGCGTCAGGCTATCACCAACCCGAAGAAGACCGTTTACTCTATCAAGCGTTTTATGGGTGAGAACTGGCAGCAGACGGAGAAGGAAATCTCCCGCGTACCTTATACTGTAGTCAACGAGGGTGGCTATCCTCGTGTGGACATCGACGGACGTAAGTACACGCCGCAGGAGATCTCGGCCATGGTGCTGCAGAAGATGAAGAAGACTGCCGAGGACTATCTCGGACAGGAAGTGACGGATGCCGTCATCACTGTTCCTGCCTACTTCTCTGACTCTCAGCGTCAGGCTACCAAGGAGGCCGGACAGATCGCTGGTCTGAATGTGCGTCGTATCGTCAACGAGCCGACGGCTGCCGCTCTGGCCTATGGTGTCGACAAGGCCAACAAGGATATGAAGATTGCCGTCTTCGACCTCGGTGGTGGTACGTTCGATATCTCTATCTTGGAGTTCGGTGGTGGTGTATTCGAGGTACTTTCTACCAATGGTGATACGCACCTGGGTGGTGATGACTTCGACCAGGTGATCATCGACTGGCTCGTACAGGAGTTCAAGAACGACGAGGGTGCCAACCTGAAGGACGACCCGATGGCTATGCAGCGTCTGAAGGAGGCTGCTGAGAAGGCTAAGATTGAGTTGTCAAGCTCTACCTCTACAGAGATTAACCTGCCGTATATCATGCCAGTAGGTGGTGTGCCCAAGCACTTGGTGAAGACCCTTACTCGCGCCAAGTTCGAGCAGCTCGCACATGGTCTGATTCAGGCTTGTCTGGCTCCTTGTCAGAAAGCTATGGCTGATGCTAAGCTGAATACTTCTGACATCGATGAGGTCATCCTCGTAGGTGGTTCAAGCCGTATCCCTGCCGTGCAGGAACTCGTGAAGAACTATTTCGGTAAGGAGCCTTCTAAGGGTGTGAACCCTGACGAGGTGGTTGCCGTCGGTGCTTCTATCCAGGGTGCTATCCTCAACAAGGAGGGTGGTGTAGGTGACATCGTACTGCTCGACGTTACTCCGTTGACACTGGGTATCGAGACGATGGGTGGTGTGATGACCAAACTAATCGAGGCTAACACAACCATTCCTTGCAAGAAGAGCGAGGTATTCTCTACTGCCGCTGACAATCAGACAGAGGTGACCATCCATGTCCTGCAGGGTGAGCGCCCGATGGCAGCACAGAACAAGAGTATCGGACAGTTCAACCTGACAGGTATTGCTCCTGCACGTCGTGGTATTCCTCAGATTGAGGTGACTTTCGACATCGATGCTAACGGTATCCTCAAGGTTTCTGCCAAGGATAAGGCTACAGGTAAGGAGCAGGCTATCCGCATCGAGGCTTCGTCTGGTCTGTCTCAGGATGAGATCAATCGCATGAAGGCGGAGGCTGAGCAGAACGCTGAGAATGATAAGAAGGAGCGTGAGCGTGTCGACAAGCTGAACCAGGCTGACTCTATGATCTTCCAGACAGAGAACCAGTTGAAGGAGATTGGCGACAAGATCCCTGCTGAGCACAAACCTGCTATCGAGAATGCCCTCCAGCAGTTGAAGGATGCCCACAAGGCTGGTGACATCGCTGCTATCGATACTGCTATCGCAGCCCTTAACAATGCTTGGCAGACTGCTTCACAGCAGATGTACCAGGGTGCACAGGCTGGTCCTCAGCCTGGTGCTGACCAGCAACAGGGTCCCTTCTACAACCAGCAGGCTAATAGCCAGCAGCAAGCCCCCAAGGATGACAACATCCAGGATGCCGATTTCGAGGAGGTTAAATGACACCGATAGGCAAAGACATAACAAAACGCAATGAAATAGCGTGTAGCTCAACGAGTTACACGCTATTTGTTTTCTATACCCTCATGTTTGCTATGTCTTTATTATGCCCTTATTTATCCCATTTTTGCGACATTCATGTAACGCGACTTAATTTGCGACGAGATGCTACCTATTTATATTTATTAGTACTTATACATACTTAATTTTAAAGAATTATGCCAGAAGCAAAATTTCAGATCAAACGCAAGTGTGAAGTATGTGGGAACACCTTTATCGCAAAGACATTAGACTCCCGCTACTGTTGTAGGCATTGTACTGATATTGCCTACAAGAATCGTAAGGCTGCAAAAGCCAAAGAAGAGCAGCAGAATCAAATCGCTCAACTTATTCCTGGTGAAAGAGAATTTATCAGCGTGAAGGAGGCCGTCGCCATGTATGCCATCAGCAGGGATACCATCTATCGCTTGATACGCAAAGGCCGACTACCTTATATAAATATAGGTGAAAGACTCACCCGTATTTCTCGCGAGCAGTTGGAAAAGATGATTCCTTTGCGTGAAGAGCCCATCAAGGATGAACATTTGCTACCACGTCTCTACGACATGGAGCCGGAGAATTGCTATACCATCGGCGAAATCTCCAAGAAATTCAGGATAGACGACAGTACAGTATGGGCGCACATCAGAAAATACTCCATCCCTACCCGACAAATTGGCAACTATGTCTATGCGCCCAAAAAGGAAATCGACAACTTATACAAATCATTATAAACAAGTAGAATTATGAGGAAGAAACTTTTAAATACCAAGGTAACTGTTAAACTCCGCAAGTCTGAGTATAAAGAAGAATGGTATCTTACCGTTGAAGCATACCCTGTAAACGATCC
>JBGUNO010000010.1:0-5642 GCA_045117415.1 Prevotella sp.
CCATGCAAAGTTAGGGCTATAGGACAAGAAAGAATTCGTTAAATTCGTAAAATTCGTTGTCTTATAAAACATCTTCTGTGCCATCTCCTATATTATTGCCAATAGTTAAGGGAGCCCCCTATTTGTCCGTCCTACGCAGAGGAGGTCTGCTTCGGTCGCTCAGGGCCGATTGACATTTAGTCAATCCGCTTTTCCCTTCGCTACCCCCGGTGGGGGATGATGGGTTAAGGTTAAGGTCAAGGTTAAAGCAAGATTAAGGATTAAAGATTAAGGATTAAGGCTGGTTGTCAGCGCTAAGGTTAAGATTAGGGTCTCAAGTTTCGGAATATGAATACGCAGCTATGCAGCGCCCTGAAAGGGCAGCAAGCAGTGTCCCTCCGTCGCCAGAGGAGTTCTGGCTCCCCTCATCGGGCACGGCTTGCCCGTGGGCCATCCGTGCCCGCTGCTTGTAACTCCCTCAGGAATCGTCACAGAGGTCAGACTCGTACATTCAGAGAACTTGCAAGTCGTTTTGTATCAACGGATTGCACGTTAAACGGTAGAAAAGTGATGACGCAGGTCCTGACGATTTAGAAAGAGATGAAGATTTAACGTATTTAACTTTTGTAAACCACAAAAATACGTAAAGTGTGCAATGAATAGCTATATAGTTCGTTCTAAATGTGTAAATGGTATTATTCATAAGGGGTTGCCGGAATAATACAAATAATGGTGCTACAAACCACAAGACTCGTCAAAAATGTCGAAAATAGCAAAATAATTACAAGTTTCGACGCTTTATAAAGAATTATTATGTACCTTTGCACACAAAATCAGATAGATTATGATTATAGGCAGAGACAAAGAACAGAGAGAACTGCATGAGGCATACGAGTCGGAGTATTCGGAATTTGCCGTGGTGTATGGCCGCCGCAGGGTGGGCAAGACATTCCTGGTGCGGGAGACTTTCAACTACACCTTTACATTTGAGCACTCGGGAGTAGCAAAGGGCAATATGCGGGTGCAGCTTCGCGCTTTCCGTGATTCACTGGCAGATGCCGGAATGGGTAAGGTGAAGATTCCCGAAGATTGGATGGAGGCGTTTTCCTTACTGCGCCAGCTCATCCGCCAAAGTAAAGAAAGGAAGAAAGTGGTGTTTATTGACGAGATTCCTTGGATGGACACGCCGCGCTCCAATTTTGTATCTGCCGTTGAGTACTTCTGGAACAACTTTGCTTCGGCGCGTAAGGATGTACTGCTAATCATCTGTGGATCGGCAACATCATGGATTATCAACAAGGTACTGAAGAATCACGGAGGATTGCACAATCGTGTGACATACCGATTGCCTGTCATGCCTTTCACGCTCCATGAGTGCGAACAATATATGAGGGTCAAGAAGATTCAGGCCTCGCACTATGACCTGTTGGAATATTACATGGTATTCGGTGGCGTACCCTTCTATTGGTCACTTCTGACACGTGGGCAGAGCGTAGCGCAGAATGTTGACAGACTTATTTTTGCGGAAGATGGCAAACTCCGTTATGAATTCAACGAGCTTTACGACTCGTTGTTCCGTAACCCAGAGAAATATGTCAGAATCGTAATGGAACTTGGCGAAAACGGCTCTGGAATGACACGCGACGAGTTGGTGAAACAATGCGCACTGGAAGAAAACGGACGGACGAGCCGTATGCTGGAAGACTTGGAGGAATGTGGCTTTATCCGCAAAATTCCTACGTATGGGCTAAAGAACCAGGCAACGTTTCGCTTGATTGACAACTACACGCTGTTCTATCTGAAATTCGTAAGGCACAACACTGCAAACGATGAGCAATTCTGGAGTCACAATTATCTGTCGAGTTTGCGGTCAGCCTGGGTCGGTCTGGCTTTTGAGCGTCTGTGTTTCCTGCACATCCACCAAATCAAAATGGCTCTTGGCATCAGCGGGGTAGTGACCAACGTATTTGCATGGCGAGTGGGACCAAGTGACGACGGAAGGAAAGGCGCACAGATAGACATGCTCATAGACAGGGCAGACAACCTGGTGAACATCTGTGAGATGAAATTCTCGCACAACGAATATACTGTGACTAAAGACGATGCAGACAGCTTGCACCATAAGGCGGAACGTTTCGTCACCGAAACAGGATGCAGGAAATCTGTTAGCCTTACTATGGTCACTGTATCAGGAATTGCCCACGCTGGATATTGGAGCGAGATACACAACAGCATCACGTCAGAAGACCTGTTCAAGGCATAATCTCAGACATATTTGTTTCAATGTATAGGCAGTCAGTTGGTATCTAAAATTCCGATGACTGCCATTTTTTAGTTTACCTTTACCTTTGTCATTCGTCTTTATTGCAGATATACCCGAAATGGAGACACTGGATTTCCTAAATATAATCAAAGATACAAGACCCAGATTGTTGACTTTATGCCAGTCGTTTTTCGACCGGCAGGAGATGGCCTATGATGCTGAGGATGCTGTGCAGGAGACCTACCTCCGACTGTGGCAGATGCGAGCGAGGATTGGCGAATATCACAATCCAGAAGCATTGGCGACGATGATTGCGAAGAATATCTGTATTGACATTCTGAAACAACATTCAGCGAGGGTGGTACTTTTACATGAAACCTTGTATGCCATTGATGACACACAGACAGACCAACTCGCCATACAGCATGATGTAGAACGCTTGCTAAAAACAGCCATGCGGAAGTTGCCAACCACGAAGCGCAAGATGTTGCTGATGCGCAGTGATGGAATGTCTATGGAAGAGATTGCCACTGCATGTGGCACGACCGCTACAAGTGCCAAGACCATGATATGTGCCGCAAGGAAGGAACTGGTAAGTATATTAAAAATAAGGAGGACAGAGATATGAGTAAGTTACACGACAAGCGAATCCGCCTGTTGATGGTGAAACGCTATCTTAATGCCGAGACCTCTATAGAAGAGGAACGGGAGTTGGGCGAATTCTATGCCACGACCACCGAAAAGCTCACTTCGGAAGATGAGGATGTGCGGCTGTTATTACAGGCCACATCCACCAATGACGAGAACTTCGAGTTGTCGAAAAGTAAAGTGGCAGAGTTCGACCGTATGATGGATTCTCGGCCCTGCCAAAGGACGCATGTTCCCGAAAGGCTACGGGTAGGCGACCGCAGGTCGGGAATGGGGACTCAAGAAGAGCCTACTCGGCAGAGACTCTTAACCATCGCAGGATGGATAAGTGCCGTGGCTGCCTCGATAGGCTTACTGTTTGTACTCTTTGATAATAATACGAGTGGCAACACTGAGCCTTTGGATGAACAAATGGCAATGACACAGTCAGAGCAAATAGACATTCGTATTGAAACGGAAGAACCTGAGGAGCTAAAGCCCGCAACAGAAACACCCCACATTTCTTCTGCCAGTGTAGGGGAAAAAGAGGATGTGCAGCAAATGAAGCCTGCAAAGAGTAAACAGGCCAAGCATTCTACAGTCAAGTCCAATGATGCGAGACCTGTAGAGGTCGTTCGTGCCAACATTCATTCACTTGATGAGGTTATGGCCGCAGCCAACATTATGGGCGAACAGGTGGAAACCTATCACATTCAACCAGCAGGCGACGCAACGATTGTCACCAAGACCTTCGTTGACGGCACGTCCAGTTCGTGCCTTGTCTGCGCTATGGATGGCGGCAGCGGGTATAGTGTGATTCCTTTATAAATATAAAGTTCAACTCAAAAATATATCAAGCATGAAAAGAATACTCATAGCAGCAATAACCAGCCTGATGACAATTCTGACTGCCACAGCGCAGGGAAGTCCGACCAAAGGTGACGCTCAGCAGAGCTTGAACCTCTACATTATTGACGGCAGGCATGTGGATAATTTCGACGGCTCTCAACTCGTTGGCAGGCAAATCAAGTTCTATGAGATGAAGCAACAAGAGAGCGTAACCATCCACAACATCTTCACCATAGACAATTGGAGGGAACTGAAGGAAAACCTTGACAGCACCCAAGTAATTAGTCTGCAGACCAAGACCGTCCTTAATGTGCCGGACAATGGCAGTTGGACTATTGTTGGGCAGCCGAGCGACACAATCACGGCAAGCAGAACTCCCTCCATGCGGATGGAAACCATGTCTGACCCGCTTATCATACTCGACGGTGAACTCTATATGGGCAAGGTGGGCGACATCAAGCCAGCAGACATCAAGAGTATCAATGTCTATAAGCGTAGCAGCGATGTGGCCCGCTCGTATGGTGAGCAAGGCAAGAATGGTGTGATAGAAATATTCACCCTCCGTCTGCCTGATGCCATCACCTATTTCATCGACGGCGAGCCAGCTACCAAGGATGCCTTTAAAAGCCTTTCACCAGAGAACATCAAAAAGGTGACTGTGCTGAAGCGAGGTTCCTGGGCTGCCATGAAAGCCAGTCCAGACGGCAAGACAAACGACATTTATCAGATTACGACAAAATGACAAATCAATTAAACTCCATTAGACAAATGAAACGGACATTCTTCACTATCTTGTTTGCACTCGTTTCTTTGACGGGGCTGGCACAAGACATAGACACATGCAAGCGGATAGCAGAGCGCATCCTGACTGCCGCACAGAACCATACGTCTGACGGCATCGATGAATTATTGGCTCCAGACTTCCGCTTCACTAACATCAAACAGCCAATCGCCACAAAAGTACTGAAACAGATTATCACCCAGATGCCACTTATGACGGGTTGGGAACAGACTGGCACCCTGCAAGACAGCACAGGGCTGAAGATCTGTTATACCATAACAAGGCCCGACAGCAGCACTTCAGAGGCTACATTTTTATTCAACACAGACAATCTGGTAGTTGAAGCCGACTTGCTGAATGCAGATATTTCGCTTAGAAAAGGTACTCCCACAGCTAAAGCACAACCTGAAGTGAGCGTGACGCGCGTTCCAATACATCGCCACAACGGGTTACCTATCGTAAACGTCATCATTGATGGTCAACCGTGCAATATGTTCTTTGACACTGGAGCCCCTGGGGTCATCCTAAACAGCAAATATTTCGACCACAACATCGATGGACAAGTGATGGGAAGTGGTGGTCGCGGTGCTGTTGGCACAGGTTCTGTGAGCGGTCTACACCATGTGAAGTTGATGGACATGGGCGGCATTACGCTCGAAGATACAGACATCATGACATCAGACTTAAGTAATTTGGAGACAGTCGGCGTAGCTGTGCATGGTATTCTGGGGCAGAGTTTCTACAAGAATTTTGACATGTTGTTTGATTTCAAGCGCAACGAGATTATGCTACTAGAACCAGATACAACACATCAATGGCTGCAGACTGAGGGCAACCGATGCCTAACGGTTAAAGGCGTGAAGAAAGGCCACTTGTTGGCCTTCGACTGTCAATTGGGCGGCGTGCCTGTCGTATTAGCATTCGACAGTGGCGCACAAAGCAATCTACTCTCCAATGATTGGCCCCAACAGCATCCTTCCTCGGTCAAGGGTATCAAGAAAGGCCATCTCATAGGCTATGGTGACGGACGGGCATCGATTACAAAAGGCAAAACCACCCTTACGCTCGGCGGGCGCACATTCAAGAAACAGCAGACAGCGTTCTCTAATGTGTCTCACCTAAAAGAGAGCAAAGGCATTGACG
>JBGUNO010000011.1:0-11739 GCA_045117415.1 Prevotella sp.
TCATTCCAATCATACAAAATGGCTGAAACGCCGATAAATAAAGGCTTCAAACGAGGTGATTTAAGCCTCCAAACGAATTAATTAAAGCCTTTAAATGACTAAAGTATGACCTTCTCTCACTTCATCGTAGTCTTATCCTCTTGAGAAGGTTCGTTACTGAGGGCAATGACATAACCCATAAAGAGATCACCACATGCTATTATAATAGCTACCATAAATAATAAACTGATCATATCGCAATTCTTTTGTTGTTATTAATTTCGATGGCAAAATTAAAGAGAGGATGTACCAAAAGTCGGGACACCCCCCAAATATCTCTGTTAAAGAATGCTAAAGAAAGTCTAGGAAGAGGTAAGCCTATCACAAAAAGGTGGGTCTGCGATTTGCAGACCCACCTTTTTTATCATCAATAATCTATCGGATTACATGTTAGGCAATTCCAGCCACTTCACGTAGCAGAAGTCCTGACGGTGAGGAAGATTCTTGTTCTTTGGATACATGCGGATAGCTGACTTGTACTGTCCGAACTGTCGAGGAGTCAACTCTGCCTCGAAGGTATAGTTGTTACCCTCGTGACCTGTCATCTTCAACGGCTCCACGTTAAAGACTTTCTCACGTCCGTCCTTGTCAAGGCAAATATTGACTTTCTCCAGACCAATGGCATCATCGAGACCCTGCTCGTTGATGACGTACTTGATGTAGTACTTTAGTCCTGCCTCACAACCTGTTGCAGGGAAGTTCCACTCACAGCTGACAACATTGATCGCATCCCAACGCTCGGCGACAGTCTCTTTCCACTGGGCAATATCCTTGGCAAGGCGATTATCGTTCTTGGAGAGTTCCTTGAAACGCTTAGCCTCTTTCTCATAGAACTTGCTATAATAGTCGTCGAGCTGACGCTTCATGGTATAGTGAGGAGCAATCTGGGCGATAGAGTTCTTAATGACCTTAATCCAACCCTTCGAGATGCCCTTCTTATCCCTGTCATAGTAGAGAGGTACGATCTCGTTCTCCAGCAGACCATAGATGGTAGCAGCATCAAGCTGATCCTGATAACCCTGGTTCTGGTATGTACGCTTCTCTGTAAGAGCCCATCCGGCACCCTCACGATAGCCCTCCAGCCACCAACCGTCCTTTACAGAGAGGTTGACAACACCATTCATCTCAGCCTTCTCACCAGAGGTACCGGAAGCCTCAAGAGGACGTGTAGGGGTATTCATCCAGATATCCACACCAGAGACGAGACGACGAGCCAACAGGAAGTCATAGTCCTCGAGGAAGATAATCTTACCCTGGAACTCATCAAGCTGTGAGATATCGAAGATCTTCTTGATCAAACCCTGACCAGCACCATCAGCTGGGTGAGCCTTACCTGCGAACAGGAAGATAACTGGACGCTCAGGATTGTTAACAATCCTTTTCAGGCGCTCAAGGTCTGTAAACAGCAGATGGGCACGCTTGTAGGTAGCGAAACGACGGCAGAAACCAATAACAAGTGCATTAGGATTGAAGCGCTCCACCAATTTCACGACACGGGCGGGATCGCCTTGGTTCTTCAGCCATGTCTCTGTAAATTGAACAGCGATATATTCGAACAGTTTCTTCTTCAACGCCTGGCGTGTAGCCCATACCTCCTCATCGGGACAGTTGTAGATACCGTGCCAGATCTCCTCGTTCGACTGGTCGCTCATGTGGCTCGGATCAAAGTACTTAGCATAGACACTACGCCACTCAGCAGCACACCAGGTGGGGAAGTGAACACCGTTGGTGACATAGCCCACGTGATTCTCCTCAGGATAGTAGCCGTTCCAGATAGGAGCGAACATCTGCTGACTTACCCAGCCGTGCAGCTTGGACACACCATTCACCTCCTGACAAGTGTTGCAGGCGAAGGTTGACATACAGAACTTCTCACCATGGTCATCAGGATTGGTACGTCCCATGCCGATGAACTCATCCCAAGAGATGCCGAGCTTGGCAGGATAAGCACCCATGTACTTACCAAACAAGCCTTCCTCGAAATAGTCATGACCAGCAGGAACCGGGGTATGAACAGTATAGAGAGAAGAGGCACGTACCAACTCCAAAGCCTGGTTGAAGGTCAGTCCATCCTCGATATAATCGCACAGACGCTGCAAGTTGCAGAGAGCAGCATGACCCTCGTTACAGTGATAGATATCTTTCTTGATACCGAGTTTCTTCAAAAGCAGCATACCACCGATACCCAGCAGGATCTCCTGCTTCAGACGGTTCTCCCAGTCACCACCATAGAGACTGTGTGTGATGGGCTTGTCGAAGTCTGAGTTCATCTCATTGTCAGTATCCAGCAGGTAGAGTTTCACACGACCTACATTCACACGCCATACATATGCATGAACCTGGTAGTTGGTATAGGGAACGTCAATCACCATGGGGTTGCCGTCCTTGTCCAGCTGACGCTCGATGGGCAGAGAACCGAAGTTCTGTGTCTCATAATTGGCAATCTGCTGTCCTTCCATCGAAAGGCTCTGTGTGAAGTATCCGAAACGATAGAGGAAACCAACTGCACACATATCGACATTAGAGTCGGAAGCCTCCTTCACATAGTCACCGGCAAGCATTCCAAGACCACCAGAGTAGATCTTCAGGGCAGAGTGAATACCATACTCCATACAGAAATAAGCGACAGAGGGACGCTTTGAATCGGGTTTCACATCCATGTACTTGCGGAACAGGTCATAAACCACCTTGACACGCTTCATCAGTGCCTTATCCTTAATAATTTCTTCTTTACGCGCGAAAGTCAGATGCTCCAGCAACATGACTGGATTGTGTTTCACGTCATGATAAAGCTCAGGGTCAAGGTCACGGAACAGGTCACGTGCCTCGAAGTTCCATACCCACCACATATTGTGGGCAATCTCGTCCAAACACTTCAGTTGCTCGGGAAGACTTGACTTGACAGTCAGTTCCTTCCACTGTGGAGCATTTGCATAATCAGCTTTAATTTTCATAATTAATAATTGTATTGATATTCTCTTGTTCGTTTTTACTTATTCTCTATACGGGTCTCCGCCTTACGGAGAGCAATATCGTACGCTTCATAATAGTACTTGATGAACTCGCTCCAGAGTGCTTTCTTAGAAAGCTCATCAGCATGCTTACGACACTCGTCAACCTGTTTCTTAGTCATACCAGAGAACTTGGCGACAGTATCCTTGATGGTATCGGCAACCTCAGAGTAGTTATAGTCAGTACGATGAATCACCTTCACACCATCCTCTATCTCACCATAGTGACCAAACTCTTTGTTTGCCCAGAGACCGAAGCCTGCAAGGTCGGTGGTGATACATGGTACCTTGAAGGCAACAGCCTCCAGCGGGGTATAGCCCCAAGGCTCATAATAGGAGGGATAGATACAGAGGTCATTACCCAGCACGACATCATAATAGGTCATATCCATGATACCATCCTTGCTGTCGAGATAACACGGCAGGAAGATCACTTTCACTTGGTCTTCCTTACGATTGTGCATATCGTAGTATTTCATCATACCCAGCACATTATCATGGCTCATGTTATGCAACCAATGG
Organism: Prevotella sp.; assembly: GCA_045117415.1. Taxonomy (GTDB): domain Bacteria; phylum Bacteroidota; class Bacteroidia; order Bacteroidales; family Bacteroidaceae; genus Prevotella. The sequence goes on from JBGUNO010000011.1 coordinate 3,573, forward strand.
GTCACCTGCGGTACCTCCAAGGGAGTATCGAACGACTTCCCACTGGCAAGACGCTCCTGCAGGTCCTTACGGGGCTCCCCTACCCAACCAGGCACCTCAATGAAGGCGAGTACCTTCTTCTTCAAGTCCTTGTCACGCAACAAACGGTTCATTGCCTCCACAAAGACATCGATACCCTTGTTACGGAACTCATAGCGACCTGAGGTAGACACAATCAGTGTGTCATCGTCAAGACGCTCACCCAACAGGGCATTAGCGATCTCCAGCAGACGCTTTCGGGCAGCCTTACGTTTCTTGGTGAAGGTGGCAGCCTTGGGAACGAAACTATTGTCGAAACCATTAGGTAGCACCACATCGACAGGTTTGTCGAGCAGTTCCTTACACTCATTTGCCGTGATGTCACTGACCGTCGTAAAACAGTCGACATGCCATGCTGTCTGCTTCTCAATGGAGTGCTTGCTCTGCATGTTCAGCTCGTCAGCCATCTGATCACCATGATAAGCGAAGAGGTAATCGTAAAGGGGCTTCTGATTACCTGCGATGGAACGACCAATGCTGGTGGCATGTGTCGTGAAGACAGTACCGATCTGGGGCAGCACATTATTAATATACAAGGCTCCCAGTCCGCACATCCATTCGTTAGCATGATAGATGACACGCTTTTTTTTGTTCAGTAGATAGTGATTATAGAAGTTCTCTACGACCAACGCTGCAGCATACGAGAACATGGATGCTTCGTCGTAATCGCCATAAGCATGCAATGAATCCACATGATAGTGCTCCCATAACCATGCGTAAATCTCGTTTTTCTTCTCAAAGAAAGGCTTGAAATCCACTAAGACTGCGATTGGCTCTCCAGGAACTGTCCAGCGTCCGACTCTCACCTCAAGGCCATTTTCCTTCGCCTCCCATTGCCACTCGGCAAAGAGCGACTTATCCTCTTGGAAGTATGGACTCTCTTGTTCCTGCCAAAAATCGGGACCAATGAAAATGATCTGGTCCTTCATCACATCCTGTAACGTCTTTGCCCGAGTGGAAAGCACGGTATAAATACCGCCAACCTTATTACAAACCTCCCAGCTCGATTCAAAGATATAATCAGGCTTTAACATTTCTTTTCCCATTCTTATACATGTATAACGGCTACAAAGGTACTTAAAAATTTTTAAATCGCAGAATGTTTGTCGATATATTTTTAGTCATTTATACAATTAATTGATTTAGATTTAGTACCTTTGTCCCGCACAAAGATTTGAAGATGAAAAGAACCATTTTATCTATATTTATCGGTATGCTGCTGTCTCCCGTCTTTGCACAGGAGAGAGGAAAGCCTTTCATGGGTTATCTCTATAATGACGAATATGAGGTATTCCTGCGTATCAACTTCTATGATAAGGATATCAGGATTGCCGGACAGGAACTGTACGGGGAACTGCCTGGTTATCTGGGGCGGAAAAGTCACTCCTTCTGCTGGGTCATGGTAGAGGCAGAGATAGAGAATGAGAAGAAGGCTTCCATGACGCTGATCAACGATTTCGGCAGTGAAGACCTGGAGGCGACACTGACGCGTAAGAATGACTCTATCTACATCTTCAAACAAGAAAAAGGGAGCACTGTCAAGATACCGAAGAATGGTAAGTGGCAGAAACTCCCTAAGACACTGGAATTCAAGCTGAAATAGCGTTATAGCACGATTGGTATCAATACTTTGATGCCAATATTGCGACCCATATTACAAATTCCAGGACCTTCCGCATATTTCAGACGACTGAGATGCGACTGGTAGACGCGGTCGAAGAGATTGGTGGCATTCAGGAAAACGGAAGCCACGCGCCTGCCCTTCCATTTGACATCTGTTCCCATGGAAAGACTCACCAGGGTATAGGAAGGCGTCTCTGTCTCTGTCGCATTCGCTGTATGCACATGACTCTGGCGCAGGTAGCATTCCAGCCCCAGACTCACATAGGTATTGTTCAGCACACGTCCATCACGTATGATGTCATAGCGCAGGTCACCGGTCCATCGAGGAGCCGGTGTAAAGGGCAGATAACGACTGTCAGACGGCTGATGCAACTGCACGGCATTCACATACGAGAAGGTATTCTCGAAATGCAAGGGCTCGATAAGGTGCAGGTCAACGGAAACTTCCCCACCCCATAAACGGGCATCACCTGCCATATACTGATAATTATCGCTATTTGCATCCAGTCGCTGCAGGAAGATGTAGTTGCTAATATGATTGGCAAATAACGAGATTTGGGCTGACAGGATTCTCGATGAGTAGTCGAGTCCTAAATCAAACTGCCAACTGTGTTCTGAATCCAAGCTATGACTGCCCTTCTCATAACGGAATGTCCCTTCATGCTCACCATTTGATCCCAACTCACTGAGGTTTGGCGCACGAAAACCATGTGAGAGGTTCAAACGCATATTCCATTGTGGGGCGATACGATAGATGGCACCAAGACTACCTGTCAGTCCTTTGAAATTGCGACTGAAGTCCTCAAAACGCTCCTTACCATCCTCCATCAGGGCATAGCAGTGCAGATGACGATGATCGAAACGCAATCCTCCACTCAATGTCCACTTCTCAAAATTACGGGTCACAGAAGCAAAGACTCCAATATCAAACAGACGATAGGACGGTATCAAGAACTCCATACCCAGATTCTCTGAGTGCTGCCACATACCTGAGACACCTGCCGACCATTGCCACAAATCCTTGGTGGAGACATAATGGACATCATAATTGACAGTATGCAGGCGGAAGTCGAGTCCTAACTCATCACCCTCCTCAAACTCCTTACGGCGATTCTGCTGATAGCCTATCAAGGACTTCAAGGATCCTTCGCCAATAATGAAGGAGTTGTCGAGCACGACTTTATGGTGATAAATCTTCTGGTAAGCCTCGGAGGGCAGTAATTTACCCGTCTCTTCATCACGCTCTCCTTCGACCAGTCCTGGAGTGATATGATAAGTGGAGAACTTCAGATGGGAATAACCCCAACTGCGGTTCAACCCTAACATTCCTGTTAGTGCCTGCTCACGGAACTGCGAACCCCACACCTTGCCATCACATTTATTCTCATACTCACTGGCTCCTTTCTGACTCCATCGCCAATTCCATACGACACCCTGCTGATTACCTGCAAAATCAACGGTATAGTCCCATAGACGGTTGTTGGTCTGGTATTCCCCACCCACCGTTGCTCGCATCTGTCCTTGAGGCATGACAGGCTGCTCATGCAACACTAACACACCAGCCATCGCATCGGAACCATACATCAGCGAGGCTGGACCTTTCAGGATCTCGACAGAGTGCACAGTCTGGGCATCCACCTCAATACCATGTTCGTCACCCCATTGCTGTCCTTCCTGACGGATTCCGTCATTGACGGTAACGATACGATTATAACCCAGACCGCGAATGACAGGTTTGGAGATACCGCTACCTGTCGTAATCTGAGAGACTCCTGGCTGATGCGCCACCGCATCGATGATATTCGTCGATGAGGTCTCCTGGAGGACACGTGGAGCAACCACAGAGACTGGCGCAGGAGAATAGTCGGCACGAGCATTACCCGTCAGACCTGTTACTACCACCTCTTTCAACATGGCATTGTTTTCATGCATCACGAAATCTTTTTCATGACACACACGCAGATCGATGGTCTCAATAATCGTAAGATGACCTACGTAAGTCACCTGGATAGTTGTCTTTACGGCAGGCAGGTTTCGCAGGCTATAGAAGCCTTCCGCATTAGTCACTGTCCCTTCTTTTAATAAAGGGAAGTAAATGCTGGCACCTGCTACGGGCATGCCGTCTGTGGCATCTGTTACCTTTCCTTGTAACGTCACCTTCTGAGCCAATGGCTCTGCTGTCATTGGGGCATACCAAAAAGCCAATGACAGCAATATAATATTTATTGTCTTCATTTTTGTGTTATTTGATTCTATTCACATAATTTATATAGAAAGAATCAGATAACTGGAGGGGCTCTGGGGGAATGTTTTTGCAGGACAGCTGACAGACACTGCGGCGTTTGAGTGTATAATAAGACTGTGACTACCTGTCTTGCTACTGCCAATACCGAAGTCGTTGCTGCCACAAAGGACAGAGAGACAAACTGGCAGAGTACACAGTCGTGAAAATGAATGGCTTGTAAAGAAATATGCCCTCCGTGTGGTAAGTGGTTGGTACACTCATAGCAACCACCTTCCACACTGACGGCATACTGATGGGTGTGCAAGAAAGAGAACAACAATATTGGCAAGAACACCAATAGCATCAGCCTTGCAGCCCATGTTCTCTTCTGCATTTGCATCATTTCTAATGGATTACATATTCATACCACCATCCACCTGGATAACCTGACCACTGACATAACTTGACATGTCAGAGGCAAGGAAGGTAGCAACATTAGCGATATCCTCCACCTGACCACCGCGACGAAGAGGAATCTTATTAATCCACTCCTTGCGGATATCGTCAGGCAGTGCCTGAGTCATAGCGGTATCAATAAAACCAGGGGCAATGGCATTGGCACGGATACCTTTGGGTCCCATTTCCTGGCCGATACTCTTGGCAAGGGCTATCAGACCTGCTTTTGAAGCTGCATAGTTTGCCTGTCCGGCATTACCATGAACACCTACCACAGATGCCATATTGATGATACTACCACCACGCTGACGCATCATAACAGGAACACAGGCATGAATGAAGTTAAAGGCTGACTTCAGGTTGACCGCAATCACGGCATCCCACTGCTGCTCGGTCATACGGAGCATCAGGCCGTCTTTCGTAATACCTGCGTTATTCACCAGAATATCAATACTGCCGAACTCCTCTTTCACAGCCTTCACCACTTCCTCTGTCTGAGCAAAGTCTGCAGCGTTAGAGGCATAACTCTTGGCCTTTACGCCCTTGGCAGCGATCTCCTTCTCTGTCTCTTCATTCACCTCCAAATCGGTGAATGCGATATTGGCTCCTTCCTCGGCAAACTTCAATGCGATAGCTTTTCCAATACCGCGCGCAGCTCCTGTAATCAGAGCTGTCTTTCCTTCTAATAATCCCATAATTCTTTATTGATTTATATTAATTGTTTTTAATCGTAATATGTCCTAAAGCACCATAGACAAACTTGGCGACCTGTGGCTTAGTAGCTTCCTCTGAGAGCCCATGGGCAATACGTCCATAGATGTATGGCACCTCAAGACCCTTGATACAATAATGGGTGATGTTCGCTACCAAATCCACATTATCTATATCAAATTCTCCGTCTTCCTTTCCCTCACGGAATACTTTGCAGAAAAGCTCAATCTCTGCAGCGTCAAAACTCTTGCGGACTTTCTCCACCATCCAGATATTACGGAAGAACTCTGCACGAAGATTACCATTGCGCACCACCGTCTCACGAATCATATTCAGATGGGTATATATCAACTCCACCACCTTATCCTGAGGACGAATCTTACGAGCGGCAACCTCATCAAGCTTATCGGACAAACGTTCCAATTCACCCTCGATGACGGCATAATAGATATCTTCCTTCGATTTGAAATAGGTATAGAGGGTACGGCGTCCCTTGCCTGAAGCGAGGGCAATGTCATTCATCGTCGTATTCTCCATTCCATTCTTGGCAAACAACTGGCGCGCCACGTCAACCAATTTCTGTCTGGTCTTTGATATTGACATCTTTCTATCCTCCCAAATGATTTCGTATTGCACATAACTAATACAGTGTGCAAAATTAGAAAATACTTTCCAAACAGCCAAATCTTTTCACAGAAATTGCTGGAAAAACAGCTAATTTGCAAAAAAACTGCTAATTTTTTTGGTCTTTTCAAAAAATAGTCGTACCTTTGCAGCCGCTTAAGAGAAATGATCGCGGAGTGGAGCAGTTGGTAGCTCGCCAGGCTCATAACCTGGAGGTCGCACGTTCGAATCCTGCCTCCGCAACTAAAAAGAGGCGCAACCCTTTGGATTGCGCCTCTTTTTAGTAGTTTCTAATTACTTCAGGTGTCGCATCACCTTCTCGTAGTAACGCTGAGTAGCACGTTTTGAATAATGCTGACCTCCGTTCCACGAACGGATGGCATGCTCAACATCATTAGCGCGATTGAAAAACGACTGTATCAGGAGAAACATCTCCTTAGACTTCTGAACGTCAAAACGATCGTTTAAGGTAAAGCGCTTCTTACTCTTTCTCTTCTCCAGAATGAGGTTGCACTCCTTCACACAAATAGGTGTAATCTGCATAGCACCACATGAGGGACCGCTAACTGCTCTGGAGTTTCCTCCACTTTCCACCTGAATAATCGCATTGATTACAGGATTCCAGTCAAAAGAGCCATTTTTTCCATTTGAACCAGCATACGAATTAACAGAACTAACCATCAAAACAATTGCTGTCATCAACATTTTTCTAACAACCTTTATCATATAATTCTCTTTTAAGTATGACCGTCTCACCACGAGACATTCAATCGCCACACTATTATTTTCGTGGGCAAAGGTACGGCATTTTATTCAACCAACCAAACAATACCACAAATTATAACATTGATTACCAATTATTTAACATATATCAAGAGGACAAAAATGGAAATAAAAGAAAGAAAATATTAAAGATATTTGGCAAATAGGAGAAAAAGAACTATCTTTGCAGAGGATTTCGAATTAACTGTTCAGCTATTCGGGATCAACGTTCATTACAATGTAGTTCTAAAAAACTATTAGTATGCTTATTAAAAAATTATTAACACGTGCATTTCTATGCATGTCCCCGTGGGTTCTAGGAGCTTGCGAGAAGGAGCTTGTCAGCGATGACCCTATCGACGCTGAGAGTTCAGTGAGTATCATTACTCGAAATGTGAATGCTGAGGAGACTGTCAGTTTCCCTGTGAATGTTTATGTATTTAACTCAGAAACAAAGAAATTTGTTAATCATGAGAAACTGATTGACGAAGGCACTCCTCTCGCTTTCAGCCTTCCCCTTGGGTCCTACTCTATCTATGCCATTGGAGGAACTGATGAAAATTATTATATCCTCCCAACAGGAGAGTCGATAGAGGAGAATTCTGAAATCATTTTGAGAGAAGGGAGGGAGCACACTGACTTGATGACAGCTCACCAAAACATCATCCTTGAGACCAAGGAGGATTACCAACTAACACTCCAGCTCGAAAGGCAGGTCATCCAACTGACTAATGTGACTATTAGTCAAGTACCTACGGACATCTCTTCCGTTAGTATCTCATTGTCTACTAGCTATAAAAGTATTTTGGTTAACGGAGAACTAGGAACAGAGTGGACTCACAACTATTCTCTCACGGATCATGGTAATGGGGAATGGACACTACCCTCTCCTGTCATGATACTTCTTGACACTGACTCAATAATCATTACCATTAGCATGACAAAAATAGATAATTCTGTCAAAAACTACACTTATTCTTGTCCTAATGATCTCATGAAGAATTATCAGATTAGTATCAATGCTACCTATCAAGAAGATAATATCGTCAATATCATTGGAAGTATCACTGGTAGTTCTTGGGCAGGAAACAGAGATATTGTTTTCAATTTTGGAGAAAGTAATATCTCTAATGAGAATAATGGTAACAATAATGACGACGATATTATCAACACGACCGCTCCAACAATAAATACCATCTACAAAGATTGTTATGTGGTGAATGTCGTTCCAAATGAGAAAGGGTATGAAGAAGTGCTCCTTACCTATAAGGAAGATATCAGTATTGATCCTCAGAACAAATCTGAAGAACAGGTCCTCTTAGAGATCAACAGCCAATTAAACTCTTTGTCTATCAACAACATCTCCGGATGGAGATTACCTAATAGAGAGGAAGCAAATCTAATGTCTTCTAAATCAGGACTCCTTCATATCCAAAATAAATTCTACTATTATATAGAAGACGGGAGAATAAAAATATTCAACAACTCTGGATTTCTCAGTTTCCAGTATAATGTGGGAGAAAAAATCCGCCCAGTAACAATCCTAAAATTCAAACAGTAAAATATATTATTAACAAAAAAGCCCTGCTATCAATTCGATAACAGGGCTTCATCTGAAAAAAGTGGCGGCCTCCTACTCTCCCGCATTGCATTGCAGTACCATCGGCGCAGGCGGGCTTAACTTCTCTG
>JBGUNO010000012.1:0-60346 GCA_045117415.1 Prevotella sp.
CCTACATCAAACCACAACCCCTGATGCTCATTCACCAACTGTTGCCAGTTGTTTATCTGTCTATTCCTACATCAAACCACAACCTTCTTCGGGTTGCCCCTACCAAAGCCCGTAGTTGTTTATCTGTCTATTCCTACATCAAACCACAACATAGGTTACTTATTTCCTTCTATAGCAGGCACTTATATAGTTCTTTTCGCCTAAGAAGTGGCTTTTGATGTAAAATTCTGATTGCAAAAGTACTAAAAAAATTCTAGTTGCAAGGGTTCTGTTGGTACATTTTTCTTTTTTTTCTTACCCCAATAGTTTACAATATCACCATATTGCTTATCCGTTACACTCAATATACTTACCATTCCTGTCTCAGGGACTATGGATTTTACTCTTTTGATATGTACTGTCTGACTCTCATAAGACGCGCAATGTCGAATATATACAGAATACTGCAACATTACGAAGCCGTCTTTCATCAAGTTTTTCCGAAATAGCGACGCAGTCTTACGCTCTTTCTTTGTCACTACTGGCAAATCAAAAAAGACAAACAGCCACATAATATGATATGCATTTAATCTGACCTCACTCATGTTATCACTGGCAATGATAGTTTATCCGTTTCTCCCTTATACATCTTAACTAAAGATGCTGTTGTTAATGACAAAGCATTCTCCAATGGGCGCATCACCTTTCCCATCTTCACATCAGAGAAAAGCACTCTCAATATTTTACCTTTCGACGAATTGTCCAATTCTGTAACAGCTTCATTATGATAAAGATGATAGACTAGTTCATCAACAAAAGGGCGATAGGGTTCCATCACATCATCTGCCAGAGGAAAAGCATTATAGCGATTGCGATGAAAGACTCCAAATGCTGGATATAAACCTGAACCAATCAACGCTCGTGCAACTGCTGCTCGAAGTATCGTATATCCATAATTCAACAGATTATTAGGTGGCTGTCCTTCACGTTCTCTTCTAAACCCTTCATCAAAAATACGGCTCCAATACTCACGAGCTGCAGCACCCTCACGGTTATCTGTATCTCCAGACTTTACATTCATATAGTATTGTTTCAATATGTCACCATTCTTCCCAACCTTATTTAGTAATAGTGCTTGATTTTTGATTTTACTCTCAACCAATTGCTTCCAAATGTTTTTCTTTGTAGGAGCAGAAGCATCTATCTGATATTTGTAACTCTCTTGCTGAGTAGTATTGCCCTCAAGCGTCATTAACATAGTCCTTGGCATCTGCTTCTTATCGCAGAACACAACAGACACGTTATTATCAGCCAACTCGTTGAGCAAAGGTATAGTAATACTTACCATCGGATTCTCAATAATCACAAAGCCGATATCTTCTATCGGACGTGTCACGATATCTTGATTGTCCTTGAAAGTCACAACCATTTGCTGGTCTTTCAAAGACAACGATACTGGCGATGTAAACATTAATGTTTGCTTTATCATATCAACCTCCTTATCTCACCTAAATCATTTAATTCAAAATCTACACCCTGAACGAGAGCATTAAACTGAGTATGATACAATTTAATGCCTGACCTAAAATCATCAGAAGCTTTAAATAATCCATTTGTTTGTTTAACTTCTGTACTTGGTCTTGCATCTTGATGATGAACTAAAACTATTGTTCCATAAATATACTTCTGTATTACTAGCGATGACATACCTGTTACCTTATATAATCTCTTCTGCAAGTTCTTTCTATCCAATTCCCATATCTCCTCTGGACTATTCTCATATAACAGTACCATCGTACCTATTTTCAGTTTGTATCGCAGTTCGTAACCATTCTTGCTATACAATGGCACCAACTGATTATCTGTTGGTACACGATCATTGCTCCTACGATAGAAATTAGCAGCCGTAATGTTGTTCACCAATTCAAACTCTCGTTTCTCTTTTCCTTTCTTGTCTTGCCCTACATAAATCGCCATCATATAATTACGATCGTTCTGTACATGATATTGTCGTTTATACTCATGTTTTGACTGATCACGTTGTTGACGAATATTGATTGGACGAGTTACTGAGCCAGTGAAAATGCGAACCTTTTTAATCGGTATTTGCTTTTCTTCATTCATCCAAATAGTTTCTTCTAATGCCTTCTTCAACGAACCATGTAATAAGATGGCATTCTCCACCTTAGAGCGAACCTCAGCATCAACAATATTCTTAACATCCTTTTCTTCTAATGTGTCAAGACTCTTGCGCACAACATACTTCACATCTCCATCTACCTCTATTGCTCCATAGTAGGTATCGTTATGCAACGAGGATCGAGCAGTATCTCCCTGTGTCAAGACCTTATTACCCCTACTATCTCGCACATATCGTTTTGCCTGCTTAGGCATATTGTCCTTAGAATAATGCGCTATTAGCAATTCGTCTTGAATATGCTTAACATCATTGACAAACGAAGGCCAGGGTTTTTCGAAATCAGGTCTACTACCTTTATCATACTTATACTCATCTTGCTGATGATGGTATTGTGCCAACTTATCATAAGCTGCTTTATCTATACATGCTATTGTGATAGCATCAATGCAATGATGCACATGATTGTCACGTTTTTTCTTGGTATACTCATCCTGTAATCCCCATAACTCTCTAAATTCAGACGTTACAATACCTTTTACGATATAAACGTGTTTAAAGACAGACTTTAGATACAATCGGGCATAACGAGATATCACACTGATGTCTGTTCCCTGACGACGAGAGAAACCTTCTGGAACTTCAGTCATCACAAAGCGTTTGTACTTTTCATGCCAATACTTGCTCTGCTCTACCAACCGATGCTTATGCTGTATTTGTTTGTCTTTTTCTTCTTTAGGCGTGACACCCTTGGTTTTAATTTTTCTTATTTGCCTGTCCAAATCTTCATACTTCTCTTTCCACCCTTTTATTCTATCAAGAATGTCTTCATGGTTTGGCAATTGAGAAGGCAGTTTTGTTTTCTTCACATCACGATTATATCGATTACTGCAGAGTGTCAGATTCATCCTAGTACTATCACCTCCTGCACTACGAGGAATGGTATGTTCAATATCGTATTTGGGATTATCACCCAGAAAGTCGGTAATACGAATCTCTTCACCTGTATAGAGACACTTGTGGTTTTGTTCTTCCCATAACTGATATTTGAGAATATCATCATCCGTAGGATTGTTAATATGCTCAGCTATTTTCTTCCTACACTCTTCCCTGTCTTTTTCATTTTGACGTTGCAGTGCTTGAAGAGCTTTTCTTTTGTTTGCATCATTCAAATCACGAGAGAACTCAATATGTATTTTCGTTTCAGGAGTAATCATTCTTTCCTTTAGCAACAGATTAATTACCTTGCGTAATCTGAATAAAGAATGCATTGCCATAGGATTCTTAACGCTACTGATACGAGGTGATCCCAACTGATAGATGCCGTCGTCATTGGGACGCTGACAAGGATACAGTTCCATCATAGAAGGATGATATAGTTTCTTCAAATCACCATCACTAATGTTATATCTATCCTTTAAGAATCCTTTCACGCATTGTTCCAAAGTGACACCATCAATATTGTTTTTATCATATGAATGCATAACCTCAATGACATTCTCAATAGCAGCCTCACGTGTTTCCTTGATACCCCAAATATGTTGAGGTAAAATCTCCACAAGATTTGCAAGGAATACTGCTTCTGAATATATCAGTCCATAATCACGCATAAAAGGAAGAATCTTTCGGATAGCCTTTAGACTCAATGCTGCGTAGTCGTTAGGCATGGATATCTTACTGAACTTCTCTGCTTGTTCGTCATCCAATTGTAGTCGGTTCTTGGCAAACTCCTTTAGCTTGTCTTCATCATCATAGAAGAACAGAGCATGCCAAATATCGTTTTCAATCTGAAAACGTGTCTTATCCTTTGCAAGCGTATAAACCTCACATACGCTAATCAACCAATCTTCTCCAAAAATTTCCTCCAACTGAGCATTTACTGGGCTACCAGATACTTGCGTGTCCATCTGATAATTAAATCGATATGGCTTATCCTCATCACTTTTATAGTAGCAATAGTTGTTTTTGCCAGCTAGTTTCTTTGCTATATCCTCAAACGGGAAAGTACGCTTTGACTTACGTTTGAATAAAGATATCACTTGTTTCTTTTCTTCCTCTGACAGTCCTCTTTCCGTATTCTCGTATAGCGTATGAATCTGCACCTTAATATTGTTTATGAATGCATACATCCTAAAGTCCTCATACAAAGGATGGGATGATGGACAACGAGGTTTACCTTTTTCAAAAGTACACACACCAACTTGCCCCTTTTGTGACTTCAATGGGCGTTGATCAAAAATAGCTTTTTCCAGTTTCTTCACTAATTCTGCATCTAGTTCTTGCTTATCACAGATAGCATGGAACTCTTTCAAATAGTGTTCCTTACGAGCCGTATAGTGATTCCTTATTTTCTTTCCTTGTTGATAGAGTTGATAAAAGTATTCACCTAAATATTCACAGCCTGCTGATTTCATGTCATCGGACAAACTGCTAATACCTTCTTTTACTCTTCCTTCCGACTCTTTTGTTGTTTCCTTTCTATTGCTGAGAAAGCCACGACGTTGATTCAAATGATACAAAGCCCTACCTAAAATATAACGTTGGGTTATATCTGTCAGATCCAACTTTTGTGTTAGGCAAATATATCTAAATTTATATGGATTGACATTTGCTTTGTCTTCCGTACGTTGCCACTCCATAAAGAGTTCACTATCAGGATAAATCTTCTTTAATCTCCATTGCCGTAAACTTGATTTATCCAAAGGAGGGCATAAATGATTTTCACTCAATATCGTTAGTAAACGTATCTTTCTTATCTTACGTCGCCAATAATGCTTACGAACAGAACGATGCTCTGTCCGTTCTGCAGCTTTTGAAGATTCAATACCTTTCTCTATCTTCACACCTTCGGAGAAAATGTTAGTACCTTTAGCCACTAATTGAGTCAAGCCATCTTCTTTGTCTACTATTGCCCATCCAAGGCTATTTGTTCCTGTGTCTATTCCTAGTATTCTTTCCATAGTAGTAGTAATAATATGTTAAAATATGCCGTAAAGATATGAATTTATTTTGAAATTACAAAAGAATTCTCTACTTTTGCACTCAATAAGATTTCCTACATCTTATCACAATAAGGTCATAATGGCCGAAGGGTAAAACCTATGCTCCCGCTTCGGTGGGAGCTTTTTTAAATCTCATATTAGCGCCACTTCACCCATTTTTCACTCCTCATTTACTTAAACAACTCCCCTTCCACCATCCTGTCCTCGTGAGAGAAGCGGATGGGAGGGACTTCCTTCGAAGGGGAAGCTGGGGGTATCGGGGCAGTGGGCTCGTCCGTTTTTGACGAGAACTTGCAGCACACATATTCTGCCAATTGAAAGAGGCGGGTCATCGTGAGATCAATCAACATATCCAGATTCATTTTCTTTGCTGTCATCATCATTCGAATTTTTAGTTCAACATTCAATTCATTTGCAAAGAAAAGCATAGAGTGTCCCAAAAGTCAGGACACCCTATATCTCTTTAACTTTTTTTATGAAATCGGGGGAAATATTTCATGGTTAATGGTTTTTAACTAAATTCCAATGGGGATGAGATAAATTCGATAACTTTTGATAAAAATTTGATTATCGGTCTCCATTTTTTTTCGTAATTTTGCATGATTACAAAGGGATTGTTCCCTTGTGAGGTTTGTTAAACACAGATTAGGAACAGAAGGAACAGATGGAACAGAAGGAACAGAAGGAACAGAAGGAACAGTGTTTTTCTAGACTTTTCACGTGCGCGGGCGCAGGAACGCTTCAAAATGCGATTTTTCCACGTTCCTGCGCGCACGTATATAACTTTTCATTTCTACTGTTTCTACTGTTCCTACTGTTACCATGGTTTAAGGAGATAGGCGGCACCAAACGATGCGATAGGCGGCACCTATCCACCCGATACCCGGCACCAAACGATGCGATAGGCGGCACCAAACTCACAGAAGGACTTTCAATAGGAATAAAAAAAAAGAATGATTGTCTCACGACAATCAATCTTTCATTAACCTTAATAATCTAATACCATGAAAAACACACTGCAAATATAATAAATCAATTTATTATAAAACAAGTGTTGTTATAACATATAATACCAATTTAACATATTTTAGATGATTACGGCTTCCATTCAATATTTCTTAACCAAGAATTCTCCTTTTTCTGTTCTTCATGAGCCAGCTGATCCAAGGCGTCAGACTGTCGAAAGACCAGTCCCACCCCCGGGGCCTCCATGAATTCAGCGACATAAGGATCACTGGGAATACTGAGATGTTTTGACGCATCGACAGGGTTCCACGCTAACGAATAGACCTCCACCCTACTCTCTGGCGCATCCGTGCCATAGGTGGTAATCACACAAACCACCTGTTGACAACTGTCTACTGCCTCGCTGACAGGAAAAAGACGCATCGCCATCCTCATAGCGGGACTGACCTGAAGGGTCAGTGCCTCGTCAGACAACGACACCATCTCACTCTTACCGCCCAGTCCATTATTGACCACAGCCTTCATGCCAGAATCCATGAAGTCAATGAAGTCCAGACGGTTATTCTCTGTCAGATAGGGCAACAGGCTGTCGGGCATCCGCAGGAAGACATCACGCATCTTCTGCTGTGCCCCACAGGGGAAGGCTGTCAACACCAAGACAGCCGTCAACAGTGTTTTCAAGAAAATCCTTAGCACCATTCCTTCACCGTTAACCATTCATTATCCACGACCTTCACGGAGATCCTTCACTCTGACAGCCTTACCCTCACTGACAGGCAGAGAGCCCTTCTTCACCAGTTTGACACGTGGTGTCAGCAGGATCTCATCCTTCAAGGCACGCTGGATATCCTTCGTCATCTTCTGCAACTCTGGATATACATCAGTCGTCAGACCGTCAAGTTCCACCTCTACAGTCATGATGTCATTGTCGTCCTCCGTATCAAGCGTAATGAGATAATTGCTGCCCAAGCCAGGATACTGCACAAGGATCTTCTCCACCTGCATCGGGAACACGTTGACACCCTTGATGATGAACATGTCATCGGTGCGTCCCTTGATACGGTCGATGCGACGATGCGTACGTCCGCAAGGACACTCACCGGGAATCACACGCGTCAGGTCACGGGTACGGTAACGCAGGATAGGCATCATCGTACGGTCAAGGGTCGTAAGAACCATCTCACCCATCTCTCCGTCAGGCACCGGCTCCAGCGTGTCAGGATCGACAATCTCCAGGATGTAATTGTCCTCCCAGAGGTGCATACCGTTCTGTTCCATACACTCAAAGGCGACACCGGGACCGTTCATCTCCGTCATACCGAACGAGTTATATGCCTTGACACCCAGCAGGCGCTCGATACGCTGACGCTGCTCCTCCGTATGAGGCTCCGCACCGATGAAGAGCGTACGAAGATTGGTGGAACGGGGATCCACACCCTCGTCCTGGAACACCTCTGCCAGACGGATGGCATAGGAAGGGATGGCATGCAGACAAGTCGTACCAAAGTCCCTGATGAACATGATCTGACGCTTGGAGTTACCTGCAGCGGCAGGAACGGTGGTGGCACCCAGTTTCTCAGCACCATACTGGAAACCCAGACCACCCGTGAACATACCATAGCCGGAAGAGTTCTGGAACACATCCGTGTCACGACAGCCCACCATATACATGTCACGGGCTATCATGTTCGCCCATGAGTCGATGTCATGACGGGAATAAGTAACTACGGTGGGATGACCCGTCGTACCACTGGTAGAATGGATACGGATGGCATCCTTCATATCACCGCCCACCAGTCCGAAGGGATAGTTGTCACGCAGGTCCTGTTTCGTGGTAAACGGGAGCTTACGGATATCCGCTACAGTCTGGATACTGTCAGGGGTGATACCCAAGTCACCCAGGCGTTTCTTATAGAAAGGTGACTTCAGGCTGATCTCAATTGATTTACGAAGTTTCTTCACTTGCAATGCCTCCAGTTCCTCACGGGGCATCGTCTCCAATTCTGGTTGCCAATACTGATTATTCATAATATATAGTTTTTTACAGTTTCAAAATATGGTCATAAGTAAGCGGCAGCCGTTTGCCGATACTTGTCGCTATCACGCCACACTGTGTCTTCTCCCTCGTCTCTGCCACCATCTCCGCCATCAGCTGTGCGTTGACGTCATCCAGATGAGAGATAGGCTCGTCGATCACCAGGAAATCGGATGGTTGCACAAGACTGCGGATAAAGGCGACACGCTGTTGTTGTCCATGAGACAGTATGCCTGTCTGGACATCCCACTTATCAGCGATACCCAGTTTGTCGAACCACCGCTCAATCGTCGGGCGGTCTATATGGCAGGTGAGGTGATTCTTGATCTCCACATTCTCCCATGCTGTCAGCTCAGGAAACAGGCGCATCTCCTGGAAGAGCATGCTGACCTGGCGCTGACGGATGTCCACCCATTGAGACACAGAGAAGTCACGGATATCCTCTGAGTCATAACAAATCTGACCTGTATAGTCGTGACGATAACCTAACAGATAACTACAGAACGTGCTCTTCCCCTTTCCGCTCTCTGCCTCGACAAGATAGACGTTTCCTTTCTCGAAACACACCTCCTTGTTCCACACATCGGAAGTCAGACCGTCGCGCTGGGCAAAGACCTGTGGTAACACCTGATGAAGACTAATCTGTTGCATACCTTATTTATATATAATAGATTTACTAAGTTGCGCCATCATCACGGCAGACAACCCTGCCGTCTCTGTGCGCAGGCGACTCTCTCCCAGATGGATGGAGCGGAAGCCATGAGCCACCGCCTCCTGTACCTCATCGATGGAGAAGTCACCCTCTGGTCCTATCAGCACCGTCACCGCCTCGCTGGCAGGCAAGTGGCGAAGCTCCTCAAAGAGATACGCGCGCTCCACCTCCTCATAGCAATGGGCGATATACCTGGCACCGCCTCGGTCAGCGGTGATGAAATCCCTCAACGACACGATGGGATGAAGCTCCGTCTTCCAAGCCTTACGACTCTGTTTCATCGCAGAGACGACAATCTTATCGATACGCTCCGTCTTCACGACCTTACGCTCCGAGAACTTACAGTCGAGGAAGGTGATCTCATCGACACCTATCTCCACCGCCTTCTCCACCATCCATTCCATACGGTCCATCAGTTTGGTGGGCGCGATCGCCAGATGAATATGTCCTTCCCACGGACGCACCTGTGGCAGAATCTCCTGTATGTCGTACATACAATGATGGTTGGATGCCACCGTCACCACAGCACGGAAGAACTGTCCCTTCCCATCCATCAGCATCATCTCGTCACCAGCGGCAAGGCGGAGCACCCGTACGGCGTGGGACGCCTCATCGGCAGGCAGCTCATTGACATGCGCCGCATCAGGGACATAGAAATACCTCACCTCCTTCATACCCGCACCTCCTTTGCTCTTTCCTGCTGGGGATGGAACAATAAATAGAATAACAAGCCGACGACGATGGCATAGCCGGCGAAGATATACCAACAGGTGGACCATTCCACCTGACCCTCCACCGTATGGGCATTGACGACAGCCTGTGCCGCCAACGAGCCTAATGTCGCACCAACGCCATTTGTCATCAACATGAACAAGCCCTGTGCGCTGGAGCGTAAACCGGGACTCGTAGCCTGATTCACAAACAGGGAGCCACTGATATTGAAGAAGTCGAAAGCGACACCATAGACGATCATCGACAGCACGAACATCCATACACCGCTGCCCGGATTACCCATTCCCAGCAGTCCGAAACGGAAGAACCAGGCGATCATCGCTATCAGCACGACCCGTTTGATACCAAAGCGGCTCATAAAGAACGGGATGAGCAGGATACAGCATGTCTCACTGATCTGAGAGATGGAATAGAGTATCAAAGGATATCTCACCCCAAAGGTGTCCGCATACTCCGGGACACGCTGGAAATGATCGATGAACGGGGTGGCGAAGCCGTTGGTGATCTGCAGGCAGACACCTATGAACATGGCAAATACCAAGAAGACCGCCATAGACCTCTTCTTAAACAAGACAAACGCCTGTAGTCCGAAGATCTCCGTATAAGACTGTTCCCCACGATTCCTGTTCACAGGGCACGACGGCAGTGTGAAGGCATAGAGAAACAATAACAGGCTCAACATGCCACTGACGAGAAACTGGTGGTGGGTGTGCTCATAATCCAGGATGTCGACCAGCCACATCGTGGCGATGAAACCGATGGTCCCAAACACACGGATGGGCGGGAAAGCCTCCACCGGATCCATCCTCTCCCTCATCAAGGCGTTATAAGAGACGGAATACGACAAGGCGAGTGATGGCATGTAGAAGGAGACACTCATACTATACAAACCGAACAACACTGGGAAGGCAGCATGCGCACCCTCTTGCTGTCCGTAAAGTCCTGTCAGGATCATAAAGATGCCTGCCATCAGATGACAGAAGCCATACAACCGCTGGGCTGGTATCCATCTGTCGGCGACAATACCCATCAACGTCGGCATGAAGAGAGACACAAAGCCCTGCATGGCGAAGAAAGAACCGATATGATGACCCATCCCCAGATCCATGAGATGAAGTCCCATACACGTCAGGTATGCACCCCATACACCAAACTGCATGAAGCTCATCAATGCCAAACGTATCTTCAGGTTCATTGTCTTTATATGATCTGTTCTGTATTATTCCAAAGGGTTAACGCTCCCTCCTCATCTCTGCGCAGCCTCAGGCGGCTGCTTGTCCACTCCGTGAACGGCAGCTCCTTTGTCAGGGGATAATAGTCTACCACCTTGCCGTTGCTGACCTCCACGACTTGTTGAGTCAGTAGCGCTCCCTGGTCGGTCTGCAGCTCCGGACAAGCTATCTTTCTGATTCTCGTCATTGGGTTTGGGCTCATCTTTTTTCTCTTTTGAATGGAAGCGAATCAACTGTATCTGACTGATGAACAACAGCTTGCGAGAGTCATCTTTAGGCTCACTGTTATTCATGAATATAAATCCTCGCAGTTCTTTCAGCGTCCCCTCACGGTTCTCGGGGATACGGATCTGCGTCAGTCCTGTCATACTGACGTGACTGACGGTCTGCGTCGTACTGTCGTTCTCATACTGGGCGACCAGGCAAACCACCACGTCACGAGTACCGCTCTGAAAGATGAAATCAGACATAAACTGGAACATGAAAGTGTCACCTTTATAATAAGAGGTGTCCGCCTTCACATAGATATCATAACGATTTGACACCGGCAAGGGCAGCAGGAGCAGGTCTGTCTCGTTCTGCCACACATTAGCCGTATCACCCACCGTACTGTATACCGAATACTTATTAAGGTCGCCAACAGAGGCACCCAGTGCCTTCGCCTCGTCATTCAGACGCTCCTTCACACGCTGGTAGATGCTCTTCAGGCGGTCGGCATGAGAATAGTAATAGACCAGAGAGGAATCGAACTCCGCCTCCGTGACGTCATATTTCTTGAGGACGGCATGGAAATAAGCGTGTTTATCGTAAGATTTCTCATCGCCGACTCTGTTACTCGCCTCTTTCGCCATTGCCTCTGCCACATGATAGTCATAGAGGATATCCTCCAGTTCTCCGGGCTGTATATACTCCGAAGGGACGGTAGGCTTACAGCCTATCATGACAAGCACGAGTATGACAATGGGCAGACTATTCCTCATGTGTTTTCTCCTTCCTGAAAGACAGCTCTATCTCGCTGATCTCCTTACGGTAGAAGAGCAACAGCAGCACGACACCAACAGATATCGATGAGTCCGCAAAATTAAAGATAGGACTGAAGAACACAAACTCGTTGCCCCCCACCATCGGCATCCACTCAGGCCATGTCGTCACAATCAACGGGAAGTAGAACATGTCCACCACCTTTCCCATCAGGAAGGGCGCATAACCTGTCCCGAAGGGTACGAAATAAGAGGTATAGTAATCTGAGGAAGCGTTGAAGATCAACCCGTAGAACATAGAGTCGAAGATGTTACCTGCGGCACCAGCCATCACCATCGCCAGACAGATAATATACCCGAAGCGTACAGACTTCCTGACCTGTTGCGCGATATACCAGCCGAGGATGGCTACGGCGATGACACGGAAGACGGAGAGCACGAGCTTAGAGCCTATCTCCATGCCATACGCCATTCCGTTATTCTCGATAAACACGATCTTAAACCATGAGAATATCTCGATCTGCTCGTGAAGGGTCATATTGGTCTTCACCCAAATCTTGATAATCTGGTCGACAACAAGGATTGCCATTACTATTGCAACAGCAATCCATCCGCGTTTAGCGATCTTCTTACTCTCCATTTACTTCTTGCCTGCCATCTTCGACTCCACGCTCAGAGTAGCATGGGGAACGGCACGCAGACGCTCTTTGGGAATCAGCTTACCAGTGATACGGTCGATGCCATAGGTCTTGTTCTCTATACGTACCAAAGCAGCCTTCAGTCCCTGAATGAATTTCTGCTGACGTGATGCCATCTGTATCAACTCCTCTTTCGACTGGGTCACGCTACCCTCCTCCAATGCCTTGTAAGTGGGAGACGTGTCATCCACATCGTTAGAGTCCTTGTTCATCAGGACATTCATCATTTGGTCATAGTCACGCTTGGCTAATGCCAGTTTCTCGTTAATGATCTGACGGAACTCTTCCAGCTCCTCATCAGAATAACGTGTCTTCTCTGCCATAATATTTAAGATTTAGTTATTTGGATATTCAATTTAAACTCGTCAAAGTCCACTTCAGCACCCTCGTTAGGAGCAATCATGATGTCGTCCGCCAATACCTGTGTCTTGATATAGTCACCATAGGCAGACACCGCTTTCTGAACCTCCTCGTTAGGAGCCAGAGTGACACGGATGCGGTCCGTGATCTCCAGACCGCTGTCCTTACGGATATTCTGTATGCGGTTGATAATCTCACGAGCCATACCCTCCTGTCTCAGCTCATCGGTGAGCTCCACCTCCAGGGCGACCGTCAGGTTACCCTCGTTCGACACGAGCCATCCGGGGATGTCCTCGCTGATGATCTCGACATCCTCTGCCAGGATCTCTAGATTCTCCAGACCATCCAGACCCTCAAGAACTAAGCGACCATTCGTCTCCAGTTCGGCGATCTGCTCTTGAGAGAGGGCGTCAACGGCAGCGGCGACACTCTTCATCATCTTACCGAACTTCTTTCCCATGGTACGGAAGTTACACTTCACTTTCTTCACCAGGATACCAGTACCCTCCACGAATTTCAGCTCCTTCACATTCACCTCATGCATGATCAGGTCTTTCACCGCCTCAATATGACGTCTCTGCTCCTCTGTGGCAGGGATCATCATACTCTGCAGTGGCTGGCGCACCTTGATATTCACCTTACGACGCAGGGCAAGCACCATTGAGGTGATCTTCTGCGCCATCTCCATACGTGCCTCCAGATCCTCATCAATCATCGACTCATCCGCAACGGGGAAGGCATCAAGATGCACACTGTCTTTCTCACCACCCAGGTCCACATAGAGCTGATCGGCATAGAACGGTGCAAAGGGTGCCAGGAGTTTCGAGATGGTCATCAGACAGGTATAGAGGGTCTCATACGCTGAGCGTTTGTCATCACTCATCTCCTTACCCCAGAAACGCTTACGGTTGAGACGGACGTACCAGTTACTCAAGTCATCATTGACAAAGGCATCTATCAGTCGACCGGCACGGGTCGGGTCGTAATTCTCCAGTTCTGCCGTCACCTTCTTGATCAGCGTGTTCAGGGAGGAGAGGATCCAACGGTCGATCTCTGGCTTCTCCGTAAGCTGATGCTGAGCCCCAGTCTGCTGAGAAGGAACAAAGCCGTCCACATTGGCATACAAGGCGAAGAAGCTGTAAGTGTTATATAAGGTTCCGAAGAACTTACGGCGTATCTCATCCACACCCTCGGGGTCGAACTTCAGGTTATCCCAAGGCTCTGAGTTGGTCATCATATACAGACGTACGGCATCACTACCGTATTTCTCTATCATCTCAAACGGATTCACCACATTACCCACATGCTTGGACATCTTATTACCCTTCGCATCCAGCACCAGTCCTGAGGAGATCACATTCTTAAAGGCGACAGAGTCGAAGATCATCGTAGCGATGGCATGCAGGGTAAAGAACCATCCACGAGTCTGGTCCACACCCTCATTGATGAAATCGGCAGGGAAAGCCTTCCTCTCGTCGATAGCGTCACGATTCTCAAACGGATAATGGATCTGAGCGTATGGCATGGAGCCTGAGTCAAACCACACATCAATCAGGTCGCTCTCACGCTTCATCGGCTTGCCACTCTCGCTCACCAGCATGATATAGTCGACGTAGGGACGATGGAGGTCTATCTTGTCATAATTCTCCTGGGACATGTCACCAGGTACGAAACCCTTCTCCTTCAGAGGATTAGAGGTCATCACACCAGCTTTGACAGACTTCTCTATCTCCTGATAGAGCTCCTCCACGGAACCGATACAGATCTCCTCGCCCTCCTCAGAGCGCCAGATGGGAAGCGGGGTTCCCCAGAAACGGCTGCGTGACAAGTTCCAGTCATTCAGGTTATCGAGCCAGTTGCCAAAACGACCTGTGCCTGTTGACTCAGGCTGCCAGTTAATCGTCTTATTCAACTCACTCATGCGCTCCTTCTTTTCCGTGCTCTTGATAAACCACGAGTCCAACGGATAGTAGAGCACTGGCTTGTCGGTACGCCAGCAGTGAGGATAGTTATGCACGTGTTTCTCTATCTTAAAGACCTTATTCTGTGCTTTCAGATCCATACAGATGGAGATATCCAGAGTCTCGTCCTTGTCAGTCAGTGTCTCGTCATAAGCATTCTTCACGTAACGTCCCGCGAACTTGTTCCACTCGTCCACATTGACATAGTTCCTCACGAAGTCCGGGTCAAGGTCCTCGACGACAAAATACTTACCCTGCAGGTCTACCACAGGACGCTCTGCGCCTTTCTTGTCAATCAGCACGATAGGACAGATTCCTGCCTTCTTAGCCACGAAGGCATCGTCGGCACCGAAGTTAGGAGCGATATGCACAATACCTGCGCCATCCTCCGTCGTCACATAGTCACCAGGGATCACCTTAAACGCGTCACCCATGGGTTTGATGGCAGGCATCAGCTGCTCATACTCCATTCCCACGAGATCAGTGCCCTTATAGCGAGCGACGATGCGATAAGGAATCATTTTCTCACCTTTCTTATATTCAGGCAGCTCACCACCATCGGTGATGGCGCCCTCAGCAGGAAGATAGGCATTAAGACGCGCCTCGGCAAGCACCAGAGTCACCTTGTCGGCAGTATAAGGGTTATAGGTCTGCACAGCCACATAGTCGATCTTCGGTCCCACGCAAAGTGCCGAGTTAGCGGCAAGCGTCCATGGGGTCGTCGTCCATGCGAGGAAATAGGCTGTTCCCCACTGTTTTAACTCAGAGAACTCGGAGTTCTCGGAGAACTTAATTTTAAACATTGCCGTACAGGTAGTATCCTTCACGTCACGATAGCAGCCTGGCTGGTTGAGCTCATGTGATGACAGTCCCGTGCCGGCGGCTGGAGAATAGGGCTGGATGGTATAGCCTTTATAAAGCAGTCCTTTCTGATAGAACTGTCTCAACAGCCACCAGAGGGTCTCGATATACTTGTTATCGTAGGTGATATACGGATGATCCAAATCGACGAAGTAACCCATCTTCTCCGTCAGGTCACGCCATTCCTGCGTGTACATCATCACATTCTCACGGCATTTCTTGTTATAGTCTTCTGTGGAGATATACTTGTCACTCTCCTTGTTGTCGATATCAGCCTTGGTGATACCCAGTTCCTTCTCCACACCCAGCTCTACGGGCAGTCCATGCGTGTCCCAGCCCGCCTTTCGGTGTACCTGATAGCCTCGCATCGTCTTGTAACGGTTAAAGGTATCCTTGATGGAACGAGCCAGCACATGATGAATGCCAGGATGACCGTTAGCCGAGGGAGGACCCTCAAAGAACACAAACTGAGGACAACCCTCACGCTCCTCTATAGAGCGAAGGAACACATTTTTCTCCTTCCACATCTGCAGGATGTCATTGTTTACCTGCGTCAAGTTCATACCGCCATGCTCGGCGAATCTCTTTCCCATAAATATATCTTATTTTTTTACTTTTTTCCTTACTTTTTTAATTGAATGCGCAAAGTTACAAATAAAAAAGCAAAACGCAAAAAGTTCTGGAGTTTTTCTTTCAAGCCACAAAGAAATAACCGATTTATTTGTAATAAATCTCTACAACTTCTGTCGTTGTAGCATCTACCATACATTGATTATTGATGCGGATACCAACAAGCCATATAATGGTATCATGGGCATCCACAACAACCAGTTGGCGACGTTTCTCAAAGAGTGTCATCTTACGGTCTGTCATGAGGTCGCTCAGCAGTTTTCGTCCCTCCATACCATACGGAATCATCCAGTCACCCTCTTCTACCCGACGGACCGTCAAGGGGAAATGTACCTTTGAGGCATCTAGCGTGGCGACGGCTGCGTCTTTCGACACCCATACCGTTTTTTTTCTCACCGAGAGCCTCGCCTGATCGCCCAGCACATAAGTCCCCTCCTCTGGAATCCGTAACGGTTTGAACGGTTTCAACGACGGCTCAACCAGTAATCTCTCACGGTCCACCAATAAGTCATAACCTTCCGGGGAAGAGAAGACACGACCGGTCTCAGCCCCCATCATCTGTCTTACTTGCGTCCCGTTAAAACCGTATTGTTTTGCCCATTGATGTATTATATATTCACTTGAGCCATATTTCTTTAATTCGTTAAGTTCTAATGTTTTAACATCAACAAACTGTTTTACTACAGCATCTAGCACCTGTTGCGCTTCCACCAAATTCTCCGCCGTACGCTGTATATTCTCCGCAACGGCAGGATTCAGCTCCCTCAACAACGGCAGGACTCTCAGGCGAACCACATTACGCTGTACATCCGCCTCCATGTTGGTGGAATCCGTCACATACTCTTGCCCCTTCGCTTTCAGATACGCCTCTATCTCTTGTCTTGAAACACATAACAAGGGACGGAGGATATGACCATTCCGGGGCTGAATACCCGTCAGCCCCCTCAAGCCTGTGCCACGAACCAGGTTCAGCAAAACGGTTTCCACCGTGTCATCCCGATGATGTGCCACACAGACACCTGCTGCCCCGATGTCCTGGCGTAACTGTTCAAAATAGCGGTATCTGAGCTCTCGGGCTGCCATTTCAACACTTACCTGATGTGTCTCAGCATACATCAGCGTGTCAAAATGAATACGATGGAATGGGATGCTTTTCTGTTGACAGAGGTTTTCACAGAACCGCTCATCCCGATCCGACTCTTCTCCACGAAGATGGAAGTTACAATGAACGGCATGAACTTTATAGCCCATTTCATCGAGCAGCAACAGCAAAGCGACACTATCTGCGCCACCACTCAATGCAATAAGATATAACTTATTAATATCAAGTAGTTTATATTTTTTAATATAATCTTTTACTTTATTCAACATAGAGTACTAATCCCTTCAAATACTCTCCTTCCGGATGGTAGATATTAATAGGATGGTCTGCTGGCTGATGCAGCTGATGGAGAATACGCACCTTGCGCTTGGCGAGTGCCGCAGCCGTGAATACCGCATTACGGAAATGATCCTTCGTGACAACCTGTGAACAAGAGAACGTAAAGAGAATGCCACCCTTCTCGATCTTCTCAAAAGCCTTCTGATTCAGTCGGGTATATCCTTTCAACGCATGATGCAGAGCACCACGATGCTTCGCAAAAGCCGGAGGATCAAGGATGATGAGGTTGTAAGAGAGTGGAGAGTTATGATGACCAATGCTCTCCAGGAACTTAAAGGCATCCTCACAGAACGCCTCATGACGGGCATCATTGGGGAAGTTAAGCTCCACGTTCTGTTTCGTAAGGTCGATGGCTTTAGCCGAGCTGTCCACAGAATGCACCAGCTCAGCCCCGCCACGCATGGCATAGAAAGAGAACCCACCCGTATAACAGAACATGTTCAGGACCCTCTTCCCCTTGGCATAATGTTCCAACAGGGAGCGATTCTCCCTTTGGTCGACAAAGAAGCCTGTCTTCTGACCTCTAAGCCAGTCGACACGGAACTTCAACCCGTTCTCCAAGGCGATATTATCGTCGCTGCCGCCATAGAGGAACCCGTTCATGTCATCTTCCGTCATAAAAGGTAATGTCGTCTCACTCTTATAATATATATGTGAGATGCGCGAATCCATCACCCTCACAAGCGCTTCTGCTATCTCCTTACGCATCAGATGCATACCGATGGAATGGGCTTGCATCACAGCCGTCTGACCATAGACATCAATAATCAAGCCAGGGAGATGGTCTCCCTCCCCATGTACCAGACGATAGGTGTTGTTCTGAGGGTTATCGGCGATACCGATAGAAAGACGCATCTGCAATGCCGACTGCAGACGGGAGGTCCAGAACTCATCATCGATCTCTACATCAGAGAACGTCAGGACACGAACGGCAATAGAACCTTGCTGATAATGTCCGACAGCGATGAAATCGCCCTCATAAGTGACTACACGCACCAACTGACCTTCCGAGACTCCATCCTCTATCTGTTGGATAGCACCAGAAAAGACCCAAGGATGAAAACGTCTCAGGCTCTCATCCTTCCCCTTCCGTAACTGTATCTTTTTGTACATCTTCTATTTCTACTTTTATCAATTCATAATCACCCGTCTGTTCCAGTCGCAGCAGCTCCTCATAGATCAAGACACACGTCCATGCGTCTGTCGCCGCATAGTTCTTCTGTTTATCCGTCAACAGATCCGCCTCCCAGTTGGAGAGCTGGTCACGCTTGCTGATTCGTTGTCCGAAGAAATTAGCAAAAAGTTTCTGGAGACTCATATCCTCCACCCCTATTTCCTTTACTTTGTCCTGTAAGTCAATGAAATTCCCACGTACGAAATCCCCACGCTTAGCCAACATCATCAGGTCGTCATGAAGCGACAATCCAATCTTGGGGACCGTGGTATCCTCCAGGAATCTCTTGATAGAAGGGGATAAACCAATCTGGTTCAGGCGGAACAAGAAGCAGATGTCATGCGTGGCAACCTGGAGAAGAGCGACTTGGTTGATTTTTCCTTTCTTAAAAGACGGGCGTGTCTCAGTGTCAATGCCAAGGATTGGTTGTGTCAGTAAGAAATCTACAGCCTTCTCTGCCTCTTTCTCAGTTATCACGACAATGATACGTCCCTCAAAAAGTACTCTTGGAAGGGTTGCTATTTTCGACTTGTCATATCTGCTATATAGAATCTTTTTCATCAAACTTTTGTTTTCAAGTTGCAAAGATACGATTAAGCGAGAACAAAACAAAGAAAATAGTTTCTTTTTTGTCGAGCGTGAGTATCTTAGCGTTGTTAAACAACGCAAAAATACAAAAAAAAGACGATTTTATGGCGATTTCTAATAATTTTCAATTACTTTTGCACATTATTTAAAATATTATGGCAAAGAAAAAGAAAACGAGCACCGCCTCATCTTTCAAGGAGGCTATTGGTATTGACAAGATATTCCACAACGAGCGACTGAACTTCTTTCTTGGTTTCTTGTTGTTGCTGGTAGCGTGTTATATGATATGGGCATTCATCTCCTATCTGACGACAGGAGCCGCTGATCAGAGTATGATAGAGGAACCGCGAGAGGGAGAAGTATTCAATCAAAACGGTGAATACCAGAACGCATGTGGATCCATGGGAGCATACTGCGCTTGGTTCTTCGTCAAGCGTTGCTTCGGATTACCCGCCTTCCTGATTCCTATCTTCCTCCTGCTGGTATCCGTCAATTTGATGAGAGCCTATAAGGTGAACCTGTTGAAATGGTTCCTGGGTATCGCCCTTGTCATGATATGGCTGTCTGTCACGATGGCTAAATTTGTGACACCGCTCTTTTCTGATGCCCATTTCAACCCCGGTGGAGACCACGGGTTGGCTATCTGCGAGACCATCCAAGGACTGCTAGGAGCCCCAGGACTGACTTTCCTGTTGGGTGTCACTGCCATCGCATTCCTCATCTATCTCAGTGCTGAGACTATTTTCATCATTCGCAAGATATTCAATCCCCTGCGCTATCTGAAGAAGATACCGATGGAGATACATATCGGTAAGGGCGACGCTGAGGAGAACAAACAAGAAATAGAGACTGTAGAGGACCCCACGGTCTTCGATGACCCTCAGGAACAAGTGGTGGAGTTCGACTCAGAGAATGACACTCCCGAAGAGAAGGAACCGCAGCACGTACCTGTCTTTGAGAAAAAAGACACCGTGATGGCTGACGACATCATGCCTGTTGACGATGACGACTCTGGGGTTAAGATGACGGTGGAGACTGGCGAGAAGGAGGAGACGGCTGTCGGCAAGGACCTTGTAGGCGACTATGGTGACATCTCTACACCTTACGATCCGAAACGTGACTTGGAGAACTACCACTACCCGACCCTCGACCTGTTGAAGAAATACGATAACGATGGTAAGCCCTATATCGATATGGCAGAGCAGACCGCCAACAAGAACCGTATCGTGGACGTGCTGCGTAACTTCGGCGTGGAGATCAGCAGTATCAAGGCAACAGTAGGTCCCACCATCACCCTTTATGAGATCACGCCAGCACCGGGTGTACGTATCTCCCGCATCCGTAACCTGGAGGACGACATAGCGCTGAGCCTTTCAGCCTTGGGTATCCGTATCATCGCCCCCATCCCGGGAAAAGGCACGATAGGTATTGAGGTCCCCAATGCGAAGCCCAGTATTGTATCGATGGAATCAATCCTTAACTCGAAGAAGTTCCAGGAGTCTAACATGGACCTTCCCTGTGCGGTCGGTAAGACGATTACCAACGAAGTCTTCATGTTCGACCTTGCCAAAGCGCCCCACTTATTGGTGGCTGGTGCCACTGGACAGGGTAAGTCTGTGGGATTGAACGCCATCATCACCTCTTTATTATATAAGAAACACCCTGCGGAGCTGAAGATCGTACTCGTCGACCCGAAGAAGGTGGAGTTCAGCATCTATTCTACTATCGACAAGCACTTCCTGGCGAAAGTTCCGGAAGAGGAGGCTGACCCCATCATCACCGATGTGACGAAGGTGGTACGCACCCTGAACTCTCTGTGTAAGGAGATGGATACCCGTTACGACCTGTTGAAGATTGCCCAGGCTCGTAATATCAAGGAGTACAACAAGAAATTCATCGACCGACAGTTGAATCCCAATAACGGCCATCGTTTCATGCCCTATATCGTCGTCGTCATCGATGAGTTCGGCGATTTGATCATGACAGCAGGAAAGGAAGTGGAGCTTCCCATTGCCCGTATCGCTCAGCTGGCGCGTGCCGTCGGCATCCACATGATTATTGCGACCCAGCGTCCTACGACGAATATCATCACGGGTACCATCAAGGCGAACTTCCCCAGTCGTATCGCTTTCCGTGTAGGTGCCATGATTGACTCTCGCACGATTCTTGACCGTCCTGGTGCCCAGCAGTTGATTGGTAAGGGTGACATGCTTTATCTCAATGGTGGTGAGCCCGTGCGTGTCCAGTGTGCCTTTGTGGACACCCCGGAGGTGGAGCGCATCAACCAGTTTATTGCCCAGCAACAAGGATATCCCACGACCTTCGAGCTGCCGGAGCCTGATATGCCCGACGATGATATGGGCGAGTCTGCCGATGTGGACATGCAGCACCTTGACCCGATGTTTGAGGACGCCGCCCGTCTGATTGTCATCAACCAGAGTGGTTCGACGAGTCTCATCCAGCGTAAGTTCGCCATCGGTTACAACCGTGCCGGTCGTCTGATGGATCAGTTGGAGAAGGCAGGCGTGGTAGGTGCCGCTCACGGCTCTAAGCCTCGCGAGGTATTGATACAGGATGAGAATAGTCTGGATAATCTTTTAAGCCAATGGAGAAAATAAGAATCAGGATAACATGCGTATTGCTGCTCTTGGCAGTAGCGATATACGGACAGAACGCCAAACAGGTTCTCGACAAGACCGCCAGTGTCGTTTCCAACAAAGGCGGTGTAGAGGCTTCGTTTACCATCAGCAGTAAGCAATATGGTAACACGAATGGGACCATAGCCATCAAGGGACGCAGGTTCCGTGCGGACACCAATGAGGCGACGGTATGGTTTGACGGCAAGACCCAGTGGACGTATGTCAAGCAGAACGACGAGGTGAATGTCAACAATCCCACTGCTGCCGACCTGCAGGCTATCAATCCCTATAATTTTATATATATGTATAAGCAGGGATATGCTTTCTCGATGTCGACAAGATGGGACAACTATGTCGTGACACTGAAAGGGAAAGATAAAGGGGTGAGAGAGATGGTCATCACTATTAATAAGCAGACCTATGTCCCTATTGAGATCCGCATGCTTCAGAATAAGCAATGGACCACCATCAAGGTGTCTAACTTCAGGACGGTAAAGCTCTCCGACAACATTTTCCGCTTTAACCCCAAGTCCTATCCCAATGCGGAGATCATAGACCTGAGATAGTGTATAGTTGATAGTTCATAGTTGATAGTTAATGAATAAGATACAACTGTTTTTCTTATTACGCAAGAACAAGAGACTTAGCGAGAAACGTAACGTGATGTTTGAGGCAAACCAGTATGGCAAGTTCTTTGCCTATCTGGGATTTACGTTCTTCGTGGTCTATTTCATCGCCATCGGTACCTTTTTAGGATGGGCGGCGGTCAACGAGGATGAGTACCAGATGCTGTTCATCACCCTCCCCTTCATCCTGCTCTTAGACTTCTTCGGACGTTTCATGACGCAACAGACACCCGTCATGCTGGTGAAGCCCTATCTGTTGATGCCTGTCAGCAAGTATACCGCTGTCGAATGCTTCCTGGTATCCCAGCTCTTCGACGTCAGCAACCTGACATGGATGTCTTTGTTTCTACCATACACATTTATCTGTGTGTGTGGCAATCTGACACTCCTACAAGGACTTGCCATGTTGCTGCTACTCCATCTGATGATCCTGACCAATAGTCAGTGGTACCTGCTGGTACGCACACTGGTTAACAAGAGTCTCTTCTGGTGGGCTTTGCCTGTTGTCTTCTATGGCTCTATCGTCATACCCTTCTTTTTGTTGTCTGACAGTTCTGTCGAGAAATATTTCGATAAGATATTCGATTTCATCGGGGAGTATGCCTTCTCATGGTATGCTTTCGCCCTTTTTGCAGTCCTTTTCATCATCTTGTTCCTCATCAACCGTAAGCTGCAGATGCACCTCGTCTATGATGAAATATCCAAGCATGAGAAGACCAAGATGAAGCATGTCTCTGAGTTTGCTGCCCTCAACCGCTTCGGACAGATCGGCGAATACCTCAAACTGGAGATTAAGAGTACCATGCGTAACAAAGCGATCCGTACCCGTTTCCTGCAAGGTGTCGTCATCATCACCATCCTCTCCCTGATGATCGCCTATACCAATACCTATACGGGAGGCTTTGCCCTTAACATGTGGTGCCTGTACTGTTTCGTCTTCTTCGGAGCCGTCAATTTGGTGAAAGTAATGGGACCTGAAGGGAACTATATCGACCTCCTGATGGTCCACGAGGAGAATATCCTCACCTTATTGCGCGCCAAGTATTATTTCTACTGCGCCATTGTCCTGCTGCCCTTTGTCCTGCTCCTCCCTCCTATCATCTCAGGGAAGTTCTCGATACTGATGGTTCTCGCCTACCTGTTGATTACCACAGGACCGGAATACTGTCTGCTTTTCCAATTGGCTATATGGAACAAGACCACCCTGCCCCTGAACGACAAGATAACGGGTAAGAACCAG
The DNA here is from genome assembly GCA_045117415.1 of Prevotella sp. Taxonomy (GTDB): domain Bacteria; phylum Bacteroidota; class Bacteroidia; order Bacteroidales; family Bacteroidaceae; genus Prevotella. The sequence goes on from JBGUNO010000012.1 coordinate 23,994, forward strand.
TTTGAGAACAAGCTCCAACTGATTATAGAACTCGTCGTGTTCTTCGTACCTGTTGCCCTGGTTCTCCTTCTTCAGGCACTTTTCGACGACACGGTAGCCTATGCTGTCATGATTGTCATCGGACTTGCTTTCACCCTTGCCAATCCCTACTGGATGCGGAATATCTACCTGCGAATGATGCGTCACCGCTATGAGAACTTAGAGGGTTTCCACTCTACGAGGTAGAGACAAAGGGTTTACATGTAAAAAATAAAAGAAAGATATGTATTTCACAGGTATTATCATAGCTATCTGCACCTTTTTGACTATAGGGATATGGCATCCTATCGTCATCAAGACGGAATACCACTGGGGGACTCGTCCCTGGATAGTATATCTGATCATCGGACTCGTCTGTATCATAGCGGCATTGTTTATTGAGGACACGATCATCTCCGCGATTATCGGAGTCTTCGGCGCTTCTGCCCTATGGGGCATCGGAGAGCTCTTCGCCCAGCGTAAGAGAGTGTTAAAAGGCTGGTTTCCCAAGAATCCCAAACGACTTGAGGAGTATGAAAACTATCCTACTACAAGTCGGTAAAACCGTCAATAAGCATTTCATTGCAGGCATCAGTGACTATGTGGATCGCATCAATCACTATATGCCTTTCGAGCTCATGACCATTCCTGAGCTCAAAAACACCAAGAACATCTCCGAGGAACAACAGAAACAGGCGGAGGGTGAGCTGATCCTCAAAATGCTACAACCCTCTGACACTGTCGTCCTGCTGGATGAGCATGGCAAGGAATACCGTAGCGTGGAGTTCGCCCGTTGGCTGGAACAGAAACGCAACACCGCCCGCCGTCTCGTCTTCGTCATCGGTGGACCCTATGGTTTCTCCCCCGCAGTCTATACAAGAGCCAACGAACAAGTGTCACTCTCCAAGATGACCTTCTCCCATCAGATGATACGCCTCACCTTCACTGAACAGGTCTATCGTGCCTGTACCATCATTAAAGGCGAGCCGTATCACCATGAGTAAAGAATCTCATGTGGCTATGGGTGGTGAAACTGTTAGCGCAGAATGACTTTCTTACCGTTAATGATATAGATACCCTTCGACGATTTGCCGTTCATGCGGCGTCCCTGCAGGTCATACAAGACATCTTCCTTCTTACTTCTTACAGCAGATATCACGGAAATACCTGTCGGTGTGGCGTCGTTCACCAGATACGGATCGGAAAAATACAAAGGTATCTCGTAGCCCGTATTATCGGGGATGACACTGATCTCGAAGTCCACCAGGACGCTGTAGTCCTTGTTAGAGACCAGTCCCTCCATATCGAACAACTGCGAATAATCGATACTGCCTTTGGCAGGGATCGTCACGTCCTTCGTGTATATCTTGTCGCAGTCAATGTAATAGTTGCCATCCTCGTCCTGCTCAATCTCCTCGCTGAAGTCCATCACGTAGCGTCTGATCATCACCAGTCCACTGAAAGCAGTCTCCTCGGGATTGCTTATCTTACCGCTCACCGTAGCCTGCTTGCCACTGATCATATAATCGGCATACTCATCTTCTACGGCTTCTGAGGGTGTCACTTTGAAGTCTTTGAACGACAGGTCGTAAACAGGACGGATGGTGAACTCCTGCGTATTGTCCATCGAGAATGGCTGATCTTTATCGTCATAGGAAATGAAATCTATCTTATGCACGATATCAGCGTTATCGTCGTTATTGATAACCAACCTCAGTTCCCCCGTCTCATCAGGCTGCAGCCTAACCATCTCACCGTTGAGCACGTTCTTCTCATAAAAGCCGTCGGTAACGTCTTTGACGGAGTCAACGAGTGCTACATAACCACCGAAATAACCGGTTCCCGCATTCTTGTACTGATAGACCACCTCATAGGTGTCGTCAGTCTTCAGCACATACGATTTGTCTGCCAACTGCTTCAAGTCGTTGGTCACATTGAAGGTGCCCTCAAACTTAAAGTCGCCTGAATATCCGGGCACATCGACTGGTGCCTTACACAGTGGTGAACCGTCTTCCACTGTACACATATAAAGTGTTTTGGGCGTATAGTCATCAGGCTGATAAAGCAAGTTGTATGTCTTTTCCTCGCCAGGCCCCAGCAGGACGGCAACAAGAATATTCTCTCCAGACCTGGCTAAGTTGTCACGTGACAATTTCAGCGTGCGCTGGAAGGTCTTGTCGGTACTCGTATTCTTCAGATTCACAACGACAGCGTAACTGTCCTTTTCATCATTATCCAATTTCGTTGCCACCATGTTCGCTGTCAACCAGTCGGGACGGCAGTCAAAAGTAAGGGTATTGCCGCTGATTTTGAACATCACCTTAGTGACAGGAAGGAAGGAATGCCACGCACCCTCTTCACCGATGCGATACATGAACTCCATGGTGTAGGTGCCGTCTCCCAGACCCGCACCCAGTTTTAACGGCTGATTGTTATACCAAATCTGACGACCGGGGGCTAAGGAGAAACTCTTCGTTTGGTCGTTCAATGGCAGCAACTCCTTCACCTTCGTCCCGTCCTCTTTTCTGACCACAATACCATAACCAAAAGGCTGAGTGACATGCACCGTGTTCACAAACCACTGGTTAACGGCATTCTTCAAATCAAAATCCTCATCGACAGATGCTCGCTCGTAGGTCTCACGCATGATCCAATGGAAGAAGCCCTCAGGCACTGGGTCAATATGCTGCGGCGAGGTCGCAGGCTTGATGCCAATGATAGCCCCCTGAGAACCAGCATACCCCTGGGCACCGGTGCCACCACCTTCATATTTCTTTTTGGCATCACACAACTGCAGACGGAAAGCATTGTCCTCATTGCCATACCATCCCCAGTTGATGTAGAAGAAATCTTCCTCTTTATATCCATCCACCACAAAGGCGTGACCGACACTGCTGGATTGTCCAGAATAGTACACGGGTCGTCTTTCTTTTGCCACTTCGTCATAGATAATCTTAACCCATTCGTCGTATGAGTAATGATCACGCTGAATGAGCTTGATGGAGGTGGCGTCATAGTTGAAGAAATTGACGAAGCTCGAATAGGCAGCGCCTTCAAAAGCTCCGGAACCAGTCGGTGAATACGTCGTCGTAATAGACTGTCCCACCAGTCGCATCAGTTTGGCAACGGCGTCCTGCTGTTCCTGCGTTCCCGTTACATCCTGACGCGTGCCATAGGTAGGCAGTATCTTGTCCCACTCCAGCGTCTTGTCGAAAATCAAAGGTCTGGGCGTGGTTACCTTCATCTTTCTATTGTAATAAGGCCCTGGAATCTCAGTAATCGTAGCAGGATATTTATGGAAATACATGATCTGAGCCATCGCCACAGCGGGACAGCCTACCAGGCTCGTCCGAAGGGCTTTCTTTCTATTGTTCCTGAATTTCGGACACATATAATTATATGGAGGTCCCTGTCCCCACTTCGCTTCGATCAACGGTTTGACCTCAGCGCCGAGAGTGGCTGTCGTACTGGCACGCAGACCGTTCTGGATCATGAACTGCATCTCCTGCTGATACTGCTCAAAGAAATACTTCATACCGTCGGGAATATCCTGAGGGTCAATCGTCGACGTCTCGCTGAAGCCCAGGATGGTAGGTGCGCAGTCGTCGCCAGCAACCACCACATAACCCCCACCCTCTATGTTGAAGGCATAGACCAACGACTGACCTGTCTCCACCGTGCTGAGGGTAATGTTCTGTGCAGCTCTTCGTGCCACACTCTTCTCACTAAAGTTCTTCGCCATGAAATCGCGGGCGAGCTGAGCAGCCTGCTGACGGTCAATACCCGTAGCGTAGGTAACACAAGTAACCAGCAGGGCTAACGCTAGTGCAAATGGTTTCTTCATCATTCTATTTAGTTGCTTAATTATTACACGGCAATGGAAACACGTCTTTCCATTTTCAAGTGCAAAGTTACGAAAAGTCGAGAGCATAACAAAATAAATAATTTATTTTTTATGCCGAGACGGAGTAAGTTCGATGTCATAGACATCAAAGTTACGAAAAAAATAATTTCAATCATCATTTTACTCGCCACACATTCAACACAATACCCTTGAACTCTTGAGTCCATTCCGGCTCGCAGACAAAGAGGGCATTATTCAGCCATCCGTATTTGCTGTCGGCAGGTGCTTCAAACTGGGGTGCCGCCTTGAAATAGAAAATGGACTTGCCATTGGCATCCTTGCCGTTCGTAATAATGCCTCGGTTGCGCACGTGGATGTAAACACCGTCGTCGGTCTTAATGCAGTAGATCGCCTCCAGCTCTGTGCGTCCCTTGTCATTGGCTAACTGATAGTCAGCACCGCCGTTGATAATGGTGCCCTTCAGTCCGGGACCTTCAAAGGTGCCGCCTGTTATGGGGATGACAGTACGACGACCGTGCTGTGTGTTCTCGATAGAGAAAACTTCACCCAACGTCACCTTCAGCTGCAGTGCAAACTCCAGTTCCGGTGTGTGCTTTGGAGGATAGGTCTGTGCATTGACATTCATCGCGCTGCCCCCCATTAGGAGAGACGCGAGCAACATCATTAGAAATAATTTTCTGTTCATCTTTTATAATATAATAACTTTTTGCAAATATAGGTAAAAAAATACACATCCCGATGGTTTTCCATAAAAAAAATGTAACTTTGCAGGCTGAAAGCCTGCTAAACAATTTAGCGCACCGCTTCTGATAAAAGAATAAACAGATAAAAATGATAAGTAGGATGAAAATAAAAGCAATGATAATCACCGCCATGCTGCTGTTGTCGTATCTGCCAATGGCAGCAGTTACTATATCGTATAACGAGTGTTCATGGAACAGTTCTACTAACACTGTGGATGTTACCAAGAAGTCAAGGGACATGTCTGCTCTGCCCGACCCAAGCAATGATTGGATAGGTTTGGGCAACGGATGGTACTACGTATCGGGTGAAAAATCATGTCAGACCGTCAATATCTTGGGCGATGACGTGAACCTCGTACTCTGCGACGGAGCCAAGCTGAGCTGTACTGGTGGTGTGAAACTCGAAGGTAATCATAAACTGACCATCTATTCGCAGTCTACAGGCAATAAGCAGGGTCAGCTGCTGGTGACTCAGAGCTATAGCGGTGCTGCGGGTATAGGATGCGCGAAGAACTGCGAAGACGCCGCCGGCAACATTATAGGTATGGGTACCTTGGTTGTACATGGTGGCGAGATAGCGGTTTTGGGTAGTAAATTCGGTGCCGCCATAGGTGGTGGCGAGAACCGAGGCATAAGCGGTTCGGTCACTATATACGGTGGCATCGTGAAGGCTACCGCGGGTACTGTCACTCAACAGCGTGGTGCCGGCATCGGCGGAGGCTGGTGCGGAGGTCAGGGTGGACCTATCACCATCTACGGAGGTGAAGTGACAGCCGAAGGAAAAGGTTCGGGTGAAGAAGGTGGAGCAGGTATCGGCGGTGGCGGCGGAGGTCGCAGCGATGGTGGTGCCGGTGGCACTATCAGGATTTATGGCGGTACGGTGATTGCCAGATCAACCTATAACAACGGAGGTGCTGCTATCGGTGGTGGTAGCAAGCATACTTTCGATGAGATAACCATCTCCGGCGGTTTTGTGAGAGCCGAATGCATGAAGCTAAGATTGGATGGCAAGGATTATGAATCTCAAGGTGCAGCCATCGGTTCCGGCTATAACAGCAGTCAGCACTGGGGAAAAATCAATATCACAGGTGGCATAGTCATGGCAAAGGGCATGGATGGTGCCGGCATAGGTGGCGGTGCCGATGGTAATGGAGGTGAAATCAACATCTCTGGCGGTACCGTAATAGCAACATCAGAGGAAGGTGCAGGTATCGGCGGTGGCTACAAGGGCAGTGGTGGCAACGTCACCGTCTCCGGCGGTAATGTGACATCCTATTCCAGCCAGTATGGTGCCGGTATCGGTGGTGGTTGGAAGGGCAATGGCGGTACGTTGACGGTGACTGGTGGATATGTGACTGCCGTAGGAGGAGCCATAACCATCGACTGGTTCAAGGACCATGACCCCGAATTTATGTCGTGGAAAAACAACGCCACCAAATATAATCTTGCTTACGACTTCCTGGCTTGGATAATCGTGGGGACTGCGAATAGCGGTACCTACTATGGTGCCGGTATCGGTGGTGGCGACAAAGGCAAGGGCGGCACGCTGACCGTTACTGGCGGTACGGTTCATGCTATGGGTGGAAATACCGATGCCCCTGCCATAGGAGCAGGTCGCAAGGGAGATGAAAGGGGCAATCTGTTGATTGGTGGCAACCTCATGGTCTTCACAGGCGATACAGACAGAAATACCAACTATCGCACTACAGACCGCAAGGAGAAGGCGCTTTCACAGTATAACGTCTATATAAGTGATAAAACCATACCCCTCACACCATACGGTGCTCATACATCCGACCTCGCTGCCTTCAATGGTCAGAAGAAGAGTGTCATGCTCACCTGGCGCAAGTTCCAGTGCGGAGGACAATATACCACACTCTGTCTGCCGTTCAGCAAGAGTGATTTGACAGGTACACCGCTTGAAGGTGCCAGGATATACACCGTCAAGAACACCAAGATAGTAGACAAGATACTGAGACTGGAATTGCAGGAGGCAGAGCACAAGATAGATGCCGGAGTACCGTACGTAGTGAAGTGGGACAAACCGTCCAGATACGATTACAACCCTGACAAATTCGATATAGAGACTATCATTTTTGATGATGTCATCATCGATGCCTCTGCTCCAAAGAGTGTGCAACTTCCTGACGGTACTTTCTCCGGAGCTTACGACGACGTGGACTACCACAAACTGGATAGTGCACAGGTTGTGTTTAATGCCAAAAGTTTCGGTACACCGGCTTACGAGGGATACCACTTGGGCACATTCTACTGCAACTTCAAAGGCAAGGGCAGCAGTAAGTTCGGTTGGGAGAAGGGCAACTACGAACAGATATTCTTCTCCCTTAACGACGATATTTATGCTGGTGAAGCCATACGTTATATTACCCACACATGGGATGCAGCTACAGGTACCCTCGAACGGTTTGAGTGTATCTGTCCCGAGGTGGAACATCTCAAAACGTCCGATTTTGAAAAATGGTCTGTGCTGGACCAGAACAAATGGTATTTAATAGACCAACCGGTGTTGGATCGAAAGACGTTTGAGGTGAAAAGTGATGCCTACCTGATACTGCGAGACAATACCCATGCGTTTCTGAGGGGCGGTTTGAAACTGGAGTTAGGTGCCCACCTGCAAATCTTTTGTCAGTCGGGGGGCAGCGGAAGACTTACCGTTACTCAGTCTTATTCCAACACAGCTGCCATCGGTGCTGCCTTGCGACTTCCCATGGGGTCGTTAGGCATACATGGAGGCATCATCACAGCTACCGGTCCCGACAACTGCACAGCTATAGGTGGAGGTAAGGGTGAGTCGGATTTCACTTTCGGTTCTACTACAGAATATCCGAATACCTCAGACTCGCACTTATATGTATATGGTGGCGAAATAACAGCCCGGGGTGGCAAGAATGCAGCCGGCATAGGCTGTAGCTACGAATCGAACACTTTGGATGTCGATATCTATGGCGGTACTGTGAAAGCCTATGGCGGTGAGGAAGCCGCAGGTATAGGCGGTGCTCCCTATAGCTATTATCGCGGACCTGTCACCATCTACGGCGGTACGGTCGAAGCTACGGCAGGTTCCGAATGCGTTGGTCGCGATGCCAGGAAGGGTAGTGCGATAGGAGCCGGACTAGGTACCTCCGACAAGGACAGCGGACTCTCCATCGGTAAGGGTTCTGTCAATCTAAAGGTGAAGGCTGGCGACTCAGCCGACAATATCGAGCGCGTCTTCACGGTAGCTGAGCGCGAACCTGCCTGCCATTGGCGCAACTATGCCAAGATCGAACCCTGCAACCATGATGATGCAGGAGCTCTGAGCTACACCATCATCGACGACATCAGCCATCAGGCACGCTGTAACTATTGCGGCTACGAAGTTCAAGAGCCCCACAACTATAATAATACCGACCGCAAATGTCCTTGCGGAAAGGTTGAGGATGTGGAACCTGAGACGTGGACCATAGCGTTCTATACAGCCAAGGATGCCACGAGCAATGAATACAACGAACCATACGAGTTCAGAGTGGTCAAGGGTGAGGAGTTTACTGTTCCGTCCTACGACACTCCCGACGGACTCCTCTTCATCCAGTGGATGGTCAATCCCCCTATACCTCCTACAGGCATTGAGATGAAGGACAAGGAGTTTGACCCAAATCCTGAATATATCGGTGGTTGTGAGTTCGTACCTACTTCCGACCTCAATCTCTATGCCCGCTATCATTACGATGCCAAGGAGAAGTGGACGTGGGATGTCCAAGGTGCATTAGCAGATGTATCGGCTACGGTTGAGGTGGAATGGCCTGACGGTACGAAGACAGGAGAACTTACGACCACCATAGATCGTAATTATTACGGAACTGACGGCATCACACCGGCATACACCAGGTTCATCGCAACGACGTCCTACGAGCGTGCCGATGGTGTCACCTACAACTTCTCCGACTTGATAGACCGTTACGGTCTTACCGAACTCAAACTCACCAACAACGGAGATAATTTCGATAAACTGCTCAAGAACAGATACGCTGTGGTTGAAAAGTTAAAGCTCGAAGGCATCACGTTCCGTAAGGACGGACAACTGCACCCGCTCTGTCTGCCGTTCTCATTGACAAAAGAAGAACTGGATGCCAGTCCTTTGGCTGGTGCCACCTTCTATCAGCAGTCGAAGGCAAAGCTGGCGGACAGTCAGTTGGAGATTATTTTCAAGAAAGTCACCGACGACAATTTCAAAGCCGGAGTGCCCTACTTCGTCAAGTGGCAGAACGACGCAGACATATTGGACCCTGAGTTCACCAACGTCGTCATCCAAACAGCTGAGCCAGGGGTCACATCTGAGAACCATTATAGTATTGTCGGCACACTCGATATGCTGACTTTCGACGATGATGACCTGGAATCAGGTGCCCACCTCACACTTAACAGCGACGAACAACTGGTAGATTTACCAAACAAAAAGGTTGATGCCTTCACTGCCTACCTGTATGTTCCACATAAGAATGATGGTGACGGAGGTGATGCCGTATGCAGTGTGCGTCTCAGTTTCGAGGATGGCACCAACATAGATAAATTCCTCACCTACGGATTTGAAGGCAACGGTACGACAGAGTCACCCTACCTCATCAAGAGTGCCCGCCAGCTGAACAACATGGCTAAATACTTCAATGCCGGTGACGAGAGCATGAAGGGTAAGTACTTCAAACAGGGTGCCAACATCTTGTATGCCAAGCTTATGGAGAACTACTTCACACCAGTCAAACTCTTCGATGGTCACTTCGATGGTAATGGTTATGTCATCAGCGAAATAAACCTTAACAAGTCCGGCACTGAACCCACTGACGATGTGGCAATGTTTATCCGCATTGCCGAAGGCAGCACGCTGAAGAACATCACCATTGCCAACAGTACCTTCACGGGACGCAGTGCCGCAGCACTTGTCCACACAGTTGATGTGACGGCAACCATCGACAACTGCCATCTGCTGAAGGATGTCAGTGTCTGTTCCAATTATCATGCAGCTGGTGGAATTGCAGCCTATATGACTGCGGGTAACCCCTCTGTCACCAACTGCAGCAGCCAAGCCTCTGTGACAGCCAACCAGTCGTATGCCGGCGGTGTTGTCGGTATGCTCCTTAGCGGCAGTGTGACCAATAGCGTGTATCTAGGCAACAGTGTTGAAGCAGGTCTCGGCAAATCGAAGTCTTGCGTTGTGAGCGTTAATAATGGCGGCACGATAGAGAACTGCTACTATACAGACCCGACACTCAGCGATACGAACGCCAAGCTGATGCCGGATATCGCTGTAGACAACACCAATTTCCTGAACATATTGCACCAACGCGATGAGTTCCTGCTGGAAGGCAATAACGGACTGAAAGAGGAAAATATCTGCTACGACCTCACCCTCAACGGACGTGAGTACAAAGCTCACAAAAACGACGACGGCACATGGAAAAAATGGGCTTATGCCATCAGTCTGCCGTTTGATATGGACTTGACCAAGTTGGAAAACGCAGATGACATCACGGTTTATAAGCTCCATGAGATAGATACGGAAAAGAAAGAGTTCATCTTCACCAACGACTTCCCCATCTTGAAAGCGGGAGAGCCTTACCTCGTCGTAATCGGCAAGGGTTCACTCATCTTCAACGGCAAGAACGTGTTGGTGAAGGAGGTGCCCTTGGAACCGCAATATGTCATGAATGCTGACGGCAGCCAAGAACTGGGCTACTGGTGCAGCAACTTCAGAAGAATTGAAAACGAGGAACTGGTAGAAGAGAAGGCATACATCATGCAGAGCAATGGTACCTATAGACACATTGCCAAGGTATACGCTTCTAAACCATACGTCGCACGTTTCCAAGCCTATTTCTCTGCCTTGGAGCCTATTGGAACCTCGTTCAAGATGAAATTTATTCAGACAGAGAATGGAGAGGAGACCAGTGAGGAGACAGACTTCCCTGCCGATCTGTTCTACAGCGATTGTGACCTTGGGGACGAAACGGGTATTTTCATGATGTCTGATGGAATAGGTAAGATGGAAGATGTATGGTATGATCTACAGGGTCGCAAGCTCAGCGGCAAACCGACTCAAAAGGGCATCTACATCGTAGGAGGTAAAAAGGTGATTGTTAAACAAAGGTGATTATTATATAAACATATATATGACTATGGACAAAAAGATATATAACAAACCGGAGATGAAGACGGTGTTATTAAAGTATCGTACAGCCCTCCTGGACAGTTCAGACGTAGAGTCTCAGGGTGAAGGAGGAAGTAATCCTGGTTCTGGTGCTCGCCGATTCAATTTTGATGAGGAGTAGGATTTGAATAAGCATCATCTACAAGGGTCACAAAGATGAAAAAGTTTTTGACCATATCATTTTCTCTGCTCCTCGTGCTGACAATAGTGCAGGAATCGTGGGGACAGACCGCCAGCAAATATCATGTAGGGCAGATTGTCGGCATACATCCGCAGGGGTGGCTGCAAACCATGATGCAGCGACAACACGACGGACTGACGGGACACCCCGAGGCTCTGTCGTATCCATATAATACGTGTTTGTGGGCAGGCGAGATCTCGCGCTCCGACGAGACATACGGCGAAAACTGGTGGCGCTACGAACAGACGGCATACTATACCGACGGCTTGCTGCGACTGGGTTATGAGCTGGGCGACGATGCCATGGTTGCCAAGGCTATGGAGGGTATCGAATATACGTTGGAACATCCTAACGAGAAGGGTATGCTGGGGAATCGTACGCTGGTGGGCATTACGTGGCCTATGTCGGTATTCTTCCGTGCGATGCAGGCGAAATACGAGCACGATGGCGACGAGCGGATCCCTGCCGCATTGGAACGCCACTACCTGAACTTCACCGTCGACCAACTGGCAGGCGGCATTGTGGGCGGACGGAACATCATGTCGATAGAGGGCATCCTCTGGACTTATGGCAAGACGGGCAATGCCGCATTGCTACAACTGGCAGAAGATGCATGGGCTGTGCAGGACAAGTTTGCTGTCGATGAGACTGCTATCACGAGCACAGAGCCGTTCTACATGCATAGCGTCACCTTTTGTGAAATGCTGAAGCTGCCCCTGCTGCTCTATGCTTATACCGGCAAGGAGCGTTATCTGGAACTGGCGATGACAGCCGTCAGGAAGGTAGAGCGAGAGTCACTATTGCCCGATGGCGTGCCGACGAGTGCGGAGTTCCTGATGGGCAACGATGTGGACGTGAGCCATGAGACATGTGACATCGTGGACTTCACATGGACGCTGAGCCACTATCTGATGGTGACAGGACAGGTAGAATGGGCGGACAAGATAGAGACAGCTGTCTATAATGCGGGACTGGGGGCTATCACCAAGGACTTCAAGTCGCTGCAATATTTCTCGTCGCTCAACCAGTTTATCGCTACCGGCACGTCGAACCATAATATCTACAAACACGGCTCCACATGGATGGCTTACCGTCCGACACACGAGACGGAGTGCTGTTCGGGCAATGTCAACCGCATGCTGCCCAACTTCATGGGACGTATGTGGCTGACGGATGGCGATGGTGGTGCTGTGGCGGCTCTCTACGGACCCAGCAGGGTGACGTATAAGACGGACCAGGGCGACGTGACTATCACGTGCGAGACGGGCTATCCCTTCTCCGAGACGCTGACATTCACCGTGGACGGAGCCGAGGGAGCCTCCATCCCCCTGACGCTGCGTATTCCTACATGGTGTAAGGATGCCGCATTGAGCATCAATGGCGTAGCCGTCAACCAATCACTGCTGGCAGGATCTTTTGTACGTCTCTCAGCCCCAGTGAAACATGGCGACGTCGTTAAGCTCACCTTGCCGATGACGGTGGAGAAGAAGGAGCTACCAGGGCAGGGTGTCTGTTTCCTGCGTGGTCCGTTGCTGTTCTCTTACGCCATTCCGCAGCAGATGACAGAAGATACCGAGGAGTATGCTAATATGCACGGAAAGAAACCCGAGAACCCTGACTTCAAGTGTTGGAACATCACCCCCACGGGTGCTTTCAACTATGCATACGCCAGCGATGGCAAACCTGTCGAGGTCTTTTATCCTACAGTTGAGGAAAAGGATGAAACTATTCCTTTCGATCTCAACTATGCGAGCGTGAAACTGCGACTTCCCGTCAAGCAGATTGCCTGGGACCTTGAGGACGGACGCTATACACCCGCCATGCCTGAGCAGGGACATCTGGAAATGGTGAGCAATGAGACTCAGTATATCGACCTTGTCCCTTACGGCTGTACCGAGTTGCGGCTTACCGTCTTCCCCGACGCCAGTGCCGAGGCGCTGCCCAATCCTGTAAAGCCAGACTATACACGCCCTGCCGATGCACCAGACTGCGTGACATTGGTAGACGGCAGATACTGTGCCTATTTCGAGCTACCACGCTTCTGCTGGGACACACCCATCTATTGCAAGGTACGCACAGCTAACGGCACCACCGACCTGCAGAGCAATGAGGGTGGTGACCTCTGTGAACTCGTAGGCACGACAGCCGTCGGTCGCCAGATTTGGCGTTGGACAGGACCCGCTGTCAATGAACCACAGCCCGCAGAAATTATCTTCACCAACCACGACCTGCTGACTGATATCATGTCCTTCGACAATGGTGGCTACTACAACTATGCCAGCCACCTGTACAATGCTGGACAGACCACGGGAATCGTTATGATGTCTGATGGAAAAGGTAAGATGGAAGATGTTTGGTATGACCTGCAGGGTCGCAAGCTCAGCGGCATGCCGACAGCCAAGGGCATCTACATCATAGGTGGTAAAAAGGTGATTGTGAAATAAAGGTTATGCAGACCTCAGAATAACAATCCTATCTGGTAGACGGTAGCACTGACTACCCAGGCGACGATGGTGGTATAGACGGCTGCGAAGGTTGCCCAACGCCACGAGCCTGTCTCGTTCTTGATGGCGACGATGGTAGCGATGCAGGGGAAATAGAGCAGGACAAAGAGCAGGTAACAATAGCCGACCAGCGGAGTCACCTCTTCCAGTCCACCCAATACACCGATGGTAGAGGCAACTATCTCCTTGGCTCCCACACCGGCAATGAGCGAGACATCTAACTGCCAAGTAAATCCTTGCGGTGAGAAGACGGGTGCTATTGTCTGCCCCATTAGTCCGATATACGACTGATCCATGGTCGGAGCCACACCTGAAGTACCGAAATAACCCAGTGCCCATACGATGATACTTGCCACGAGGATGATACCTCCCATCTTCTTCAGGTATTCCTTGCCTTTCTCCCACGTATGACGACCTATCGCCTTCGCCGTCGGCATGCGGTAGGGAGGCAGTTCCATCACAAAGGGCGTATCCTCGCCCTTGATGACGAACGTGGAGAATATCTTACTGACGATGACGGCAATGATGATGCCTATCATGTAGAGGGAGAGCATGATCCACGAACGATACTGGTATGAGAAGAAGGTGCCGATAATCATGATATAGATAGGCAGACGTGCCGAGCAAGACATGAATGGCAGGATCATCATCGTGATAATCCTGGAGCGACGACTCTCGATGGTGCGTGTCGCCATCACGGCAGGCACATTACAGCCGAAACCCATGATCAACGGGATGAACGACTTGCCGTGCAGTCCCATCTTATGCATCAGCTTATCCATGATAAAGGCGGCACGTGCCATATATCCGGAGTCTTCCATCAAAGAGATGAAGAAATACAATATCAATATCTGGGGAAGGAAGACGATGACAGAGCCCACACCGCCTATCACACCGTCGACCAGCATCGAGCGTAAGGGACCCTCTGGCATCGTATTGCCCACTAAGTCACCCAGCCATTCCACACCAGCCTCTATCCAATCCATCGGATACTGTCCCAATGAGAAGGTGGTCTGGAACATCACAAAGAGGATCAGGAAGAAAATGGGGAATCCGAAATATTTGTTCGACAGGATATCATCAATCAGATGCGTCATGCGATAAGTGTCTTCCTTTGTTCCTTTACGGAACTCCGCTTCCGTCAACGCACCATGTATGAAACCATATTTCGCATCCATGATAGCCGTCTCGGAGTCCTCCTTGATCTCCTCCTTTACACGTTCCGCCGCCATTACCTTCGCCTCGATGATCTCGTCAGCATTCGGCAGCTTCTTGACATAACGCTCCACGGAGGTGTCGTTCTCCAACAACTTAATGGCAAGATAACGGGTGGAATACAAGGGGCGCACCTCCTCATCCTCTTTCAGATGCTCCTGGATATGGGCGATACCTGCCTCCAGCTCATGACCATGAGGAATATGGATATGACGTGCCAGCAAGCTCTTGTCCTCATAGACACTGATAACCTCGTGGAACAGTTCCTGTACTCCCCTGCCCGACTTGAACGAGGTGGGAACAAAGGGAACACCGAACAGGGTTGAGAGCGTCTTGATATGTACGAAGTCGCCCCTGCGCTCAAACTCGTCATACATATTCAGGGCACATACCATACGGACGTTCATGTCCACCAACTGCGTCGTCAGGTAAAGGTTACGCTCAAGATTCGAGGAGTCAATGACATTAATGACGACATCGGGATGCTGCTTCATCAAGTGTTCACGGACATATAACTCCTCCGGACTATAACACGACAGGGAATAGGTGCCCGGCAAGTCTGTCAGGTCGAACTCATAACCCTCGAAAGAGGCATGTGCCATCGAGGCATCCACCGTCACACCACTATAATTACCCACATGACCATGAGCACCACTGGCGAAATTAAACAAGGAAGTCTTGCCACAGTTCGGATTACCCACCAAGGCGACCTTGATGACATCCTTCAGTTTTATCGGCTTTTCCTCAGAGGAACCCTTTGCCGCAGACGAGGAAGGCTGGTCTTCTATGTCTTCTGCTTGAGACAGGACCTCCACCTCTATCATTTCCGCCTCCTGACGGCGCAAACTGATCTCATAGCCCATCAGCTTATAGATGACAGGGTCTTGCAAGGGGGCGTTCAGCAACACCTCCACATCCTTGCCTTTGATAAACCCCATTTCTATGATACGCTTACGGAATCCACCGTGTCCTTGTACCTTTACAATGACACCATGCTCACCCGTTTTCAGTTCCGATAATTTCATCGTCTGTCAGTTATTTCGTGCAAAAGTACGAATTATTCCGCATATATTCAACATCTTTCCATCGAAATACCTAAAAATAAGGATGGACTATCCCATCAGAATCTGGACGATACGCTCTGCCGTCCTACCATCCCAACGGTCAGGAAGAGAGCCTGTCTTCCAATCCCCAGCCACCATCTTACCCAGGGCAGTACGTAACTGGTCAGCATCCTCCCCCACTAACACATTAGTGCCTTGTTTTACCGTTTCGATATGTTCCGTATAACTATTAAGGGTGATACAAGGAACATGATTAAAGGTTGCCTCTTCTGCCACATTACCTGAATCCGTAATGATACCCATCGCATGGGAAGTCAGGTAGCCGAACTCAAGATACGGGAGAGAGGTGATCGTTGAAAGTTGAGAGGTGAGCGTTGAAAGTTGAGCGCTGACAGATGGACGCAAGGGGGCGATGACGGGAATGTCACCTGCCACCTCTGTGATGACCGCCAACATCCGTTGCAGGTTCTCCTTGTCGGCAAGCAAAGCCTTACGATTTATCGTAAACACAAGGTATTTGCCATCTTCGATACCCTTCAGGCAGGCAGGACGCTGCCAACGATCGTGATTATATCGCAAAGAGTCCATCAGGATATTACCCACCATATAGATCTTATGCATCTCGGCGCCTTCACGAGTGACAATACTGTTTGAGCTGATTCCTGCCGTAAACAACAAGTCACTTAATCCGTCGATCACCAAACGGTTAATTTCCTTGGGCATGTTAATATCAAACGAGCGGGTTCCTGCCACCAGATGAGCTAACCGGAGTCCCCTCTTTTTCGTCACAATAGCGGCAGCCATCGTTGAGGCAAGGTCGTCCACGACAATGACCGTATCCGTCTCATGAGTCTCCAGATATTGCTCAAAGGCAGACATCACCTTACCAGTCAGTTCGTTCAGGTTCTCACAGTCCACACCTAGGAAGATGTCCGGGCGCGGCATCTGTAAGTCGTCAAACAGCGAGTCCTCCAAAGTGGGGTCATCCTCCCTGCCCGCATATATTAACTGATAACAGATACCTTCTGTCTTCTCTATAGCTCGGATAATCGGAGCCACTTTCACGAAATTAGGACGAGCCCCAGTGAATATACAAACCTTCTGTATCATAAGTATTAAAAATATGTCGCAAATTTACGAAAACTCTGTGACATACACAATCTTTCACTGATTTTTTTGGTAATTCAGAAAAATTCTTCGTACCTTCGCAGCCAATATGAAGAAGTTTTATTTGATCATCGGACTGACAGCCATCCTGTTCGCTGGCTGTGGAGGTAGCAACGGCGGAGGTATCTTCGGAGGCTCCAGCATTGATATCGAGGAAGCGAAGACACAGAAGGTAGTGAGTATCACCAACGAGAGCGACGCCCCTCAATGTCAGGTGAGCCTGCAGGTGAAATACGTGAAGGGGGACGACGAGCGTGCCCACAACATCAACAATGCCATTGAACGACGACTGTTTATGTATGACAGCCTGGCGATGCAACAAGCTGTCGACTCCTTTGCCAATTTCTACACGAAGGAGTACCAGAAGAACATGCTGCCTTTGTATCGCGAGGACCGTGCCGACGAGACGAAACGAGCGTGGTACCAATATAGATATGTCATTGAGACAGACACCCGTCGTGGCAAGGACGACTGTCTGGTGTATATCATCAACCTCGACATGTATGAGGGTGGTGCTCATGGGATCCGCCAACAACTCGTCATGAACTTCGACGAGAAGACGGGACAGCAGATCACTTATGACGACCTCTTCGTGCAGGGGTATTCATACCGGCTGCGGGAGCTGTTGTTGGAGGAGTTGAAAAAACAAACAGGCACCAACTCCCTTGATGAGTTGCATGAGAAAGACTATCTCCTGACGATGGATATCTATGCCCCCCAGAACTTCATCCTAGGCGACGACGACATCACCTTTATCTATAATCCCTATGAGATCGCTCCTTACGACAAAGGGACTACAGAACTGACTATGAGTTATTCGAAAGTCAAAGAGATCCTGAAATAGGTTAGCGGTTAGCGTTTAGAGGTTAGCGTTTAGAGTTTAGTGTTATGGAGACGATATTAAAATATTTTACAGAGTTGACTGAGGAGCAGCGGAAGCAGCTAGAGGCGCTGGATGCGCTCTACCGTGACTGGAACGCGAGAATCAATGTCATCTCACGCAAAGACATCGATAATCTCTATGAGCATCATGTGCTGCACTCGATGGCGATAGCTAAGATTATCCGTTTCCGAGCCGGCTCTAAGATTCTCGACTTTGGAACGGGAGGCGGTTTCCCTGGTATCCCTCTCGCCATCCTCTTCCCTGACTGTGACTTCAAACTGATTGACGGTACAGGTAAGAAAATACGAGTGGCACAGGAAGTCTGTAATGCCATCGGACTGAGAAACTGTCACCCAGAGCATCTGCGTGGTGAGGAGGAGAAAGGGAAATACGACTTTGTGGTAAGCCGTGCCGTGATGCCCCTGCCTGACCTCCATAAAATTGTACGTAAGAACATCTCGAAGGAACAGCATAATGCCCTGCCTAATGGTATCATCTGTCTGAAGGGCGGTGACTTGCAAGAGGAGACACGTCCCTATCGCAACATCGTGGAGATCACTGACATCAGCCAGTTCTTTGACGAGGAATGGTTCAAAGAGAAAAACATCATCTATCTGCCATGCTGAATATCAAGCGATTCATGTGTAACATGTTGCAGGAGAACTGCTACGTGGTGAGTGACGAGACGAAGGAGTGTGTCATCATTGACTGTGGGGCGCAATACCGAGAGGAGCGTGACGCCATCTGTCGTTATATCAAGGAAGAGAACCTCAAGCCCGTCCATCTGTTGGCGACACACGGACACCTCGACCATAACTGGGGGAATATCGCCCTCTTCCACGAGTTCGGACTGAAGGTAGAGGCACGTGTCGAGGACGAATTCCTCATCGCACACTTAGGTCAGCAGGCGTCAGACCTGTTTGGTTTTGACCTCAATGAGGAAGAGGCACCCGTAGGTCACTATTTTACAGAAGGTGAGCAAATCCATTTCGGCACTCATCATCTCGACATCCTACATACCGCGGGGCATACGCCAGGTGGATGTGTCTACTATTGTGCCGACGAGCATGTTGTCTTCACTGGTGATACCCTTTTCCGTATGAGTATCGGACGTACTGACTTCGAGGGAGGCAGTTGGCAAGACATGGCGGAGAGTCTGCAACAACTGGCAAAACTCCCCGCCGATACCAAGGTCTATTGCGGACACGGTCCACAGACCACTATTGCCGAAGAACGGCAGTTTAATCCTTATATGCGATAGCTGTTATTTTGTGATGCGGAACCAGTCGGCATCCACCCATCCACGTACTTTCTTTCCGGCAGGCTCGGCAGCCATCAGACCGATCTTGGCACCAATCCACTTGCCTTGACGCATCGTGAAGGCTTCGCCCACCTCTGTGAATCTCTTACCATCTTTTGACCAAGAGAATCGGACTGCCGCCTCGTGTCTGTTGGTGCCGTCACTGTTCTTTCCACCGATATAACTGACTTGCAGACGAAGGTAGATATCACAATGGATGGCTGGTTGGTAGTCGACCTTATCGACAGCCGTTGGGTTTAGAGTGTCAAGGGTCTTGATGGTCTCCGGCTTTCCTTTGTCAGCATTCTTACAGGTAATCTGCTGTAACTCGAACTGGTTGCCGACACGACGCAACACCAAGGAGGAATAGTCCATACCCATCACGATGATACCACCATACTGTCCTTCGTCCTTCGCAGAGAGACGCAGTTTCGTGGTAGCGGTAAAGTTGTCGGCAGGTATCTTCTGCAACAACAAGTTACCTGTCTCCCAGAGATTCTTGAAGTCAGCACTCTGTTGGTGACAGAACAGACGGAACACCCCATAGGGAGTGGGCATCCCAAAAGTCTGTTGGTAGTTAGCATGCCACTGCCATTGTTTCCCAAGGGTGATACTATTGAACTCATCGCTCTCCACAGGGTTCTGAACAGGATAGGTCTTCCCCACATTAGGCTTTTGACAGGTCAGCACAGGCTCACCACAGTAGTTCTTGATATGCTGTCCCATCGCAGGCCAGTTGTCTTTCCATGTCACAGGTTCCAGCCATACCACACGACCATACGCCTCCTTGTCTTGGAAATGCAGGAACCAGTCCTCACCACTCTTCAGATGAACCCAGCCCCCTTGATGAGGACCATTCACATTCGTCTTACCCTGGTCGAGCACCACTTTCCACTCGTAGGGTCCATAGGGTGACTTGGAACGCATGGCGAGCTGATGACCAATAGGGACACCACCAGCAGGACACATGATCCAATACCAACCATCACGCTTATAGAACTTCGGTCCCTCTGCGGTACGGTTGGGAGTACCATTGCCATCGAACACGATGACAGGATGACCTATCTGGCGCATACCGTCGGCGGACATCTCACGAACGGTCAGCACGGAGTTGAAATGACAACGGGAGTTTGCCCAGCCATTGACCAGATAGCAACGACCATCATCGTCCCAGAGAGGGGTGGTATCTATCATACCCTTGCCCTCAATAACACAGACAGGCTCAGACCATTTACCAGCAGGGTCTTTGGCTGTAACGACAAAGACACCCAAGTCGGGATCTCCCCAATATATATAATAGGTCTGATTATGCTCATTATAACGGATAGACGGTGCCCACACTCCATTCCCATGCTGTGGCACATTATAACGTTCCAGAGGCGGCAAGGCGTCGATGGCGTAATTGATAATCTCCCAGTTCACCAAGTCCTTGGAATGCAGAATGGGCAGTCCGGGGACACAGTTAAAAGAACTTGCCGTCAGGTAAAAGTCCTCGCCACTGGCTCCCACACAGACATCCGGATCTGAGTAGTCGGCATTAATCACTGGATTGGTAAAGGTACCGTCACCATTGTCCGGCGACCATACTTCCGACTTATACTGTGCATGCGTTGCCATAACGACAAAAGACAGTAATGCTAGTAAAGTTTTTCTCATAGTTTTCGTATTCGTAGTTTGTAAGTATTGTCTTCATAATCAATGCGCATCACCTTGCGGACATCATCATCCTTGGGTGATAAAGCGAGTGCCACATGTCCCATCGTACGTCTTAGATTAATCTCAACACACGGATGTAGTTTTAGTTGACAGTTGACAGTTGACTGTTGACTGTTTTCTTTGACGACCATCATGTCAACACCAAAGGGTCCTCGATAGTCCTCAAGCAATAACATGTCGCAAATCTTTTCTTTTATCTCATCTATTAAACAAATTGGTATATAGCGACTTATCATTTCTCTCTTCGCATCCTCTGTCGCAAGGATATTTCCTGTATATGCACCATTTGCCGTATGAAAAAGAGACAATCCCAGATAACAGATACCCTCATCAGTCGCCTCAAACTCCATACCAAAATCTTTTACTTTCTCATAGTATGGCTCTGCCATCACCCCACCCTGGCTCTTCAACAGATTACGAAGCCAGCCGTAATGATGGTCATTCATTTCTTTGTCAATAAAACGGATACCACGACCACTGGAGCTCCACGGGGCTTTCAACACCAGACGAGGATGAAGCCTCAACTGCTGCTCCACAGCATCCACCGACTCACACAGTACTGCCTTGCCTACCGTACCTTCAGTCTGAAGGAGAGGCAACAGACGCGCTGCTGTCTGTCGATGGGACAAGGTACGAATCCGTTCCAACTGACTATCCGATGGTAATAACGAGGACGGCACGCCCTTCCTCTCCAGTTCCCGCTTGATGGCTTTATCCCAGCCCCATGGGACAATCTTGGTTATTCCCACGCTGGAAAAGAGTTTTTCCGACACTGGGAACAGGCTATCCCCCCGTTGGGAGAAAGTTACTCCCACACTGGAAACCATCCGTTTCCTAAGTCTTTCCCATTTCTTGGTGGCATATTCCACGTTCTCCACGAGTACTTTATCACCTTCTTCCGCCCACAATGCAGGCAGGAACCCCAGATCAGCACGCAGTTGTCTGCCAGCATGCGGAGCTGTGAAATTGCTGATATTGCTCGCCAAAGCAATATCGTGCTCAGGGTTAAAGATGTATAAACTCGCCATTTGGTCACAAAGGTACACAAAAACAAGTGAAAAGCCAAAATATTAGCAAAACATTTGTGTATTTCGAAAAATATCCTTAATTTTGCCACATTATTAAATTAAACCGAACTATGACACCAGTTAAGATTCTCAGTGTGGACGACGAGATGGACCTCGAACTCCTCTTGACACAATATTTCAGAAGGAAAATCCGCAAAGGCGAATATGAGTTCTTTTTCGCGCACAACGGTCTGGAAGCCCTTACCGTCTTGTTGCGAGAGAAAGACATCAATATCATTCTTTCCGACATCAACATGCCAGAGATGGACGGACTGACCTTACTCACCAAGATCAACGAGATGCAGAACCCCGCCATGAAATGTATCATGGTCTCTGCCTATGGTGACATGGGCAACATCCGCTCCGCCATGAACAACGGTGCTTTCGATTTTGCCACCAAGCCGATCGACTTGGATGACCTGAGTGTGACAATCGAGAAAGCCATCGAACAGATTGACTATATCAAGAAGGCACAGGCAGAGCACTCCCAGTTGGAGTCGCTGAAGACAGACCTCGCCGTTGCCCGCGAGATACAACAGGCGATCCTGCCCCGCATCTTCCCACCATTCCCGGAGAATGAGAAGGAGATTGACCTCGCAGCGCTGATGACACCTGCGAAGGATGTGGGAGGCGATTTCTACGACTTCTTCCGCATCGACGCAAACCGTATCGGCGTGGTGATGGCGGATGTCAGCGGGAAAGGTATCCCCGCCGCTATCTTCATGGCTGTCAGTCGTACCCTCATCCGCACTGTGGGGCTACAGGACTACGCCCCAGGCAAATGTCTGACAAAGTCAAACGAGCTGTTAAGTGCGGAGTCTGTAGACAGCATGTTTGTCACAGTATTCTATGGCATTTATCATATAGACACCGGTGAGCTGGAATACTGCAACGGAGGTCATAACTCCCCCTATATCCTGCATGCCAACGGTGAGATAGAGATGCTGCCTATCAGCAAGAACCCCATTGTGGGAGCAATAGAGGGAGTCGAGTATCAAGGAGAGACCACCAAACTGGAAGTCGGAGATACGTTAATCATGTACACTGACGGCATCAACGAGGCTACCAATAATGCCTTCGAGGAATATGGAGACGAGCGGATGGCTCAGAAGCTGAAATCCCTTAACGGCAAGACCTGTAAAGAGATGATCGACGAACAGCTGGAGGCTGTCAAGACCTTTGCAGGAGATGCGGAACAGAGTGACGATATCACCATTATGGCACTGAAGCGTAAAGCATGAAAAAAATCACCCCAACAATAGTTACTGCCATTACCGGCTGTGCTCTTGTCTTTGCAGGAGTCACTGCCTGGAAGATGCATGAGAACTATTCCGAGGAGCAACAGAAGGTCAAAGAACTGGAGCGACAGCTTGCCATTCTCTCTAAGAAAGAGAAACAGGCGGTTGTCATGCAGAGTGTCAATGCTCAAATGGAGGAGATCGCCAATCAACAGCGTATCATCAGTGACGAGCAACGTGAGGAAGCTGAAGAGCAGGCTGAAGCGGCTCAGAAGGAACGCACGAAAGCTGAGGAGGAGCGTCGCAATGCCTTGATCGCTGAGCAAAAAGCCCTTGAGGCATCACAGGTAGCCAAAAAGCAACAGGCTATCGCAGAGAAAGAGCGGGCACAGGCGGAACACTCCAAACGCATCGCCGACACGTTGAGTTACATATCATTATCACGAACCCTTGCCAATACCGCCATCACCCAATATAACGCCGGCAACCACGAGCTAGCCGACCTGTTGGCGAATGTCGTATGTGAGTATACGAACCGTTATCACGGAGACATTTATCACCCCAGCATCTACCAAGCGCTGGCGATGACCAGTCAGAACAAGACAGTATGGAACAGGCACAAGGGAAGTGTGACGGATATCGCTTTCTCTGACGCAAAAGAGGGCTATATCGTGACCTGCAGCACCTATGGTGAGGTGATGCGACACACCATTTCCGGAAACAAGTTATCCTCCACCACCCTCGTCAGTGATTCCAGATATGACTTCCGTGATGTCTATATCAATCATAACACCAATGCCATCTATGCTATGAGCCGTACAGGTGAGCTGTTGGTCATCAAGGGGAAACAGGTTAAGAACATCATTGTCAACATCTCTAAACTGAAGACGATAGATGTTGCCGATCATCAGATTATCCTCTTTGGTGAGCAAGGCATGGCACTCTTCGACACGGAGAAGGAGGTCATCGTGGCAGAAAAGCAACTACCCTTTGTCATAGAGACCTGTTCCCGTTTTCAGGGATACCCTGTCATCTTCGACCGCCAAGGCAGGATGCACATGGTGAAGAGCTTCAACAAGTTGGAGACATCACGAATACCCGTTAAGGGACAGGTGACGGCATTCGCTGAGTCGAAGAACCAGAAGACTTCCTTCTATGGGATGAGTGACGGCACCATCTACTACATAAATAGGAATGGAGAGATCTCCAAACTGGTGGGGCACCGCTCAAGGATCTCCAAGCTCAAGGTCAATGGTCATCGCCTGACATCCTCTAGTTATGACGGTACTATTAACATGTGGCTGACCAACTTGCCAAAGCTAGAACCCATGACATTGTTTACTACTAAGGGATGGGTCATCAATTTCACTTTTGATTTGAAAAAGAACTACATATGGGCGGGTGACCAAGGAGGAAACATATCCAGGGCTCTGATCTCCGTACTAGCAATGCAGCAGCAGCTGAAAGCGAAGCTGAAGCGTGACCTGACACGAGAGGAATGGAACTACTATATCGGCAGGAACATCCCTTATGAGACCTTTATCGGAAAGGAGGTGAGACCATGAGACGACTGTTACTGGCCCTCTTCCTGTCCATTGTCATACTCACTGGCGCGACAGCACAAGAAACACCGTTCTTCCAGAATATCGACGCAAAAGAATCTGGAGGACACAAATATAATTTTGACATCGCCATTGACAAGGAAGGTATTGTCTATGTCGCCAATTTTGAGGGACTACTCTATTACGACAATGCCGAATGGCGTATCATCTATACAAAAGGCATCACCCGTATCACATCTGTCTATCAGGACTCCAAAGGAAAAGTATGGATTGGTGGCTATAATTATTTCGGATATGTAAAAGCAAATGAGAAAGGGGAACTGGTACTGAAAGAACAGGACGAGCAGCATGCGTTCAGGGGGGAGGTACAACGTATCTGGGAACATAAAGGAGATATTTATTTCTCTGTAAGTAACGGCAATATTTATACTGCCAAGCAATACAGCATCTACCTATCGCCAACAGCGCAAATACCACAACCTGACTTATCCGTTCCTATTCCTGGAATCATCGTCACACAGAAGGTCGTCATCGGCAACGGTTTGACGGCAGTCGCCACGAATGGTAACGGATTGTTCATCCTTAACAATAAAGAGCAGATTCTATTTCATTTGCATGAGGATAACGGGCTATGCTCCAACAACGTGAGTCGTATAGCCTATAACGGACATGGTATGCTATGGGGTGCAACGGACAACGGTATTTTCTCAGTGTCCGTTCCTTCTGCCTATACGGTTATCTCTCAAGACAACGGATTACGAAACTCTGTTCTTTCCCTTGCCACCCTCAATGGTCACATATATGCTGGAACACTAGGTGGTATATACTACCAGAAAGGGAATTCCTTCGAACAGATTCCGAAGATGTCACATGCTTGTTGGCAACTTGCCACGCAGGGTGAGTCCCTGTTGGCAGCCACCTCGAATGGTGTCTATAGAATTGCTCCCAACGGCACTACCACCTTTTTGAGTACCGCCGCCGCCACTTCCGTATTACCAGAAGGGAACGGATTCTATAGTGGTGAGATGGATGGTGTGTATTTCTATACTCCTGGAAAATCCCCCGTTAAAGTCTCAGACGCAGAGAAAGTCACTAAAATCATCAAGGACAAGAAAGGAGCCATCTGGCTTCAGAACCTCTATGGAAGAATTTGGAATAATCAGAAGGGCTCTTTCAATATCGTGACGGAAGATGGAGGTAAGGAGGAGATGGCGACCCTCGTGATAGATGATGATGAGCCTACTGTGATTACTGCCAGTACGACCGAGCCATTCCCCTACCCTTTGTTCTCCTATGCCGACCCAAACGGTATCCTCTGGTTGACGAACAGTCAGGGAAAAGACCTTTACGCCCTTCAAAATGGTTCCAACGACAACAAATGGAGCAAACTGGTATATCCGCTGATGGATTACGCCATCTTTGCTTTATTGCATGACGGCAATAAGATCTGGCTGGGAGGCATCAATGGTATTTATGTGGTAGATGCTTCCGTGAAGGACCCGACAAGGGACATCAAACAGAAAGTTTTCTTCCGCTCTGTGGTCATCAATGACGACAGTCTTGTGTGGGGAGGATTCGGTGAGATGCCCAGTGTCCTCCATTTCAATAGCGATGAGCGACAGATAAGAATCACATACGCTGTAGACTATCCTTCCCTGTTGCTGCACACCCAATACCGATACCGTATCAACGGTGGCAGATGGAGCGGATGGGACAATGACGCATATACGGAGTATAACAACCAGCCTTATGGCAAATATGACTTTGAGGTACAGGCACGTGACATCTATGGCAACATTTCGAACACCATCAAAATGAATTTCGAGATAGAGGTACCTATTTATCTCAGATGGTACATGCAGATCCTCTATTTAATATTGTTTGCCTTGCTCATTTATGCCACCGTGCTATGGCGTATCCGTCAGTTAGGAAAGGAGAAGATACGTCTGGAGACTATCATCCAGGAACGTACGGCTGAGGTCGTCAAGCAGAAAGACGAGATTGAGGAGAAATCAAAGAGACTGGAGACGGCGCTGACAGAACTAGGTGAGACCCAGAGCGAGCTGGTACGACAGGAGAAGATGGCGACGGTGGGTAAACTGACACAGGGTCTTATCGACCGTATCCTCAACCCGCTGAACTACATCAACAATTTCTCGAAGTTGTCTGAAGGTCTGGTAGAGGATGTCTCTGCCAACATCGAAGAGGAGAAAGTGCATATGAACCCAGAGAATTATGAGGACACCGTTGATATCCTCGGAATGTTGAAAGGCAATCTGAAGAAGGTCGGTGAGCATGGTGCCAACACCACCCGTACTCTGAAGGCGATGGAGGAAATGCTGAAAGACCGTTCAGGAGGCGTCATCAAGATGGACATCATCTCGTTAATCAAGCAAGACATGGAGATGATGAAGAAATATTATGAAAAGGACATCGCAACATATCATATTAAGACGGATTTTAACTATCCAGACACACCTATATATATTTCAGGTAATCCAGAGCTGCTTAGCAAGACATTCATGAGTCTGCTGGGCAATGCCGTATACGCTGTGGCAAAAAAATCACAACGCCAACAAGCCATGGAGACACCTGAGATTGACTTTACCGTCATACAGAAGGATGATAAGGTGAAGATACTCATCCGTGACAACGGTACAGGTATCGAGGAAAAAATTATCCATAAGATCTTCGACCCCTTCTTCACAACCAAGACAACAGGTGAGGCATCTGGTGTGGGACTCTATCTCAGTCGTGAGATCATACAAAACTACGGAGGTGACATCACCGTGACATCACAGAAAAACGAATATACAGAATTTTCCATTATATTACCAATTCTTAAATAACGGATGGCTATGGAGAAACAGATTGACACTTTACAACAGCAGTTAAAGCAACAGGAGAAATTGGCATCTTTAGGTATGCTTAGTGCTGGTATCGCCCATGAGATTCAGAACCCGCTGAACTTTGTCATCAACTTCAGTAAGATGTCAGACAAGTTACTGAAAGACCTGATGGAGATCGTGGAAGACAACAAGGATCGGCTTCCCGAGGAAGATCGTGAGGATGTGGAGGATATTGTTGCCGACCTTAAGGAGAACATGGCGAAGATCTTGGAGCACGGAGAGCGTGCCATCAGTATCATACAAGGTATCCTGATGGTATCAAGAGGTAAAGAGAATGAGTTCATCCCCTCTGATATCACACATATCGTCAGGGAGTATGTATGGCTCTCCTATCATGCCATGCGTGCCAACTATAAGAACTTCAACATCAGTATCCATGAGGAATACCAAGAGAACATGCCCCGTATCATGGTTATTCCGCAAGACCTGAGCCGCGCCATCCTGAACCTGATGAACAATGCCTGTTATACGGTATGGAAGAAAAGCCAGCGACTGGGTGATGACTATAAACCAACCATCACTGTCAAAGTAAGTGCTTCCAATGATAAATTGCTCATCGATGTGGAGGATAACGGAGAAGGTATGACAGAGGAAGTGAAGCAACACCTTTACGATAACTTCTTCACCACCAAGCCAGCAGGACAAGGAACAGGACTGGGTATGGCGATTATAAAGGATCTCATCGAGAACAAGCATGGAGGGACACTGTCTTTCGACACGCAGGAAGGACAGGGTACCACATTCCATATTACTATACCAATTAAGAAATCATGAAAAAGATTATCTTCACCATATTAATATTAATAGGATGTCACTATCATGCCTCTGCCCAGAGTGAGTACGATCAACTGCGTAGTATCTATGATCATGCAGAGGAGAACTACAATATCGGAAGAATAGACGAGGCTGAGAAGATACTGACTGAAAACCTGAAGAGATTCCCCAGCAACCTCTTACAGAGTGCCTACAGACTACTCGCCTTATGCAGTCTGGGGAATGATCAGAATGAGGAGGCTGAGGAAAGGACCATTCTCCTGTTGGAAGAGAATCCTTATTTCAGTACAAGCGCCAATGACCCCCAGCGTTTTATTGATATGGTGGAGCGTATCAAGTCAGGACGAATGGCTACCATCACCACGGCATCCAGTCAGGCGGAGACATTGTATGAGGTACCTGTGCCCACCACGCTGATCACGGCGGAGATGATACGCAATTGCGGAGGATCAAACCTGCAGGAAGTTCTTGCCGCCTATGTCCCCGGTATGCATATCATCGATTGTAACGACGATATCAATATCTCCATGCGTGGTATCTACAGCAACAGTCAGGAGAAAATCCTCATCATGGTCAATGGGCACCGTCTGAACAGCTATTGTACCAACATCTCTGCTCCTGACTACAGTATCAGTTTGGAGAAGATCAAACAGATAGAAGTGTTACGCGGACCAGCATCCTCACTTTATGGTGGTGTGTCACTGACTGCCGTTGTCAACATCATTACATGGCAAGGTGCAGACCTCGACGGAGTGAAGGTGAAGGCAGGTATCGGTAATTACGGACAACTCCGTGCTGATGCCATGCTCGGTAAGCGCTACTTCGATGTGGACTTCCTGTTATGGGGAAGTTTATACAAAGCAAAGGGTGAGAAACGCTATATCGACAAGAATGATACTGGTATGAGGTTCGAGTCCGGCGATATCACGATTGGTGGTGTCGGTAACAAACCATCGTTTGACGTGGGGCTGTCTCTCAAATATAAGAACTTGGACTTTTTCTACAACAGTCAGTTCTCACAGGTTCAGGCACCCCTGACAATGATGTTTTTTTACTCACCATACAATATTGAAAAGTACAAGACTTTCAATGGTATTCGTCCTAGTTACACGACCCTTTCACACCATGCGAATATCAGCTATAACCAACAACTAGGTAAAGTATGGCTGAAAGGCACTGTGACGTACGACAACAGTGACCTGACACACTATCAGGTCATTACCGAGAATCCTACTACATCCGTCTTATCACTGCTCCCTTTCAATGAGAGCATTCAGAAGATGTTAGTGGACAAAGGCGGTATCTACCGTTATATCAATGGTCAGGAGAACACCTTGGGGGTCAAACTGCAGGGAGACTGGAACTATCTCAGTAACAAAAACCATAAGGGTAACTTCTCCTTCGGTACGGAATACAGTTATTTCAATCTGTACGACGTGCGGTACACGTTTGGCTATGAATACTCCAACACGCTCCCTGAGATGAAAGAGATCCAAGATTATGGAACAGGACACGAGAGTAACCTCAACGCTTTTGTACAACTCAAGCACCAATGGAAGGACTTCATCCTGAACGCTGGACTGCGCTTCGACTATAAGCAACGTTACGATGACTCGCATATCCGTGAGTTTTCTCCACGTGTCGCCTTCATCTATATGCAACCCAAGTGGAACATGAAACTCAGTTACTCGAAATCGTTTATCGATGCTCCTTATTTATATCGTAAGACCAACCTCGTTCTATCGAAATTCTTTGAAGACATCAGTGTCGCTTCCGACCTTAGCCCAGAGTCGCTAAACTCCCTGCAGTTCACCTTCAATGCTGTAGAATGGTTCAAAGGATTTAACTTCGAGCTCAATGCTTTCTACAACCGCGCCAAGAACCTTATCTTCTTGATGTTCTCGAATCATGACAACGCTGGTGAGATGAAATCCTACGGACTGGAGTTCTCTGGCAGCTATCAGGCGAAACGGTTCTCCGTTCACTTTAACACGACCTTCCAGGATGTCTTCAAAAACCAAATCTACGGAAAGAATTTCGACCGTCCCATGAACACCCCAAGATTCATGGCTAATTCGACACTATCATGGAAGACTCCTTTGAAGAACCTTGAGTTGCACACCCATCTGTCTTTCTACAGCAAACAAGAGGAATACCATCTGGAGGCTGTAGCCTATGCCACTTACATACAACTCATGACCTATTACGCTAAACTATACGTGCAATATGAAGAACATCCGACTCCAGAGATTCAACAGGAACTGAAAGAAGTCGGAGAGCGCCTGACAATAATGGCGGATGATATTACCATTCAGGATGACTACCCTGCCAGAATACTTGTCAATTTAGGAGCACGCTACACTATTGATAACCTGGAACTGACCTTCGACGTCCATAACCTCTTCAATCACAAATATTCACAGAGCGGTATGTCCACAGGATTGATTCCACAAAAAGGATTATGGTTTATGGGAACTATCGCCTATAAATTCTAAGGAAAAAGGAGCGGAAAAGCTCCTTTTCTTATTTAGATACAACAAAAATAATGCTTTTTCACAAGATTTTGCAATCTCTGCTTTGCAATTTGACAGAAAAGTCGTACCTTTGCATCTGTTTTAAAACAAATCTAATTAAATGGAGGCTTTCTTTCGTACGCATCGTTATCTGGTAGAGCATGTCAATGCCCCAGTTCGTCGCACCCTGATGGATGAGATAAACTGGAGTGACCGCATGATTGGTATCAAGGGAACGAGAGGTGTTGGAAAGACTACTTTCCTGCTTCAGTATGCCAAGGAGCATTTTGACATTCAGGATAAGCAGTGTCTCTACATCAACATGAACAACTTTTATTTCCAGGGGCGTGGCATTGCCGATTTTGCCGGTGAGTTCTACCACAATGGCGGTCGTGTCCTGCTGATTGACCAGGTGTTCAAACAGCCGGACTGGTCGAAAGAGTTGCGTCGTAGCTATGACGAACATCCTGGATTGAAGATTGTATTCACGGGATCCAGCGTGATGCGCTTGAAAGAAGAAAATCCAGAACTCAACGGTATTGTAAAGAGCTATAACTTGCGTGGGTTCTCTTTCCGTGAGTTCATTAACCTGATGACGGATAATGACTTCAAGCCCTACACCCTTGATGAGATTCTGCACAACCACGAGCAGATTGTCAAGCAGATACTTCCTAAAGTATCACCCAACAAGTATTTTCAGGATTACATCCATCATGGCTTCTACCCCTTCTTCCAGGAACAGCGTAACTATAGTGAGAACCTGCTGAAGACGATGAACATGATGACAGAGGTGGATATCCTGCTCATCAAGCAGATAGAACTGAAATACCTGACTAAAATCAAGAAGCTGTTCTATGAACTGGCAGAGGAAGGTCCCAAAGCTCCTAACATCAGTAAACTGGCACAAGACATCGAGACCAGTCGTGCCACCGTCATGAACTATATCAAATACCTGACGGATGCCCGTCTGCTTAACATGATTTATCCCGTTGGACAGGACTTCCCCAAGAAGCCCGCTAAAGTGATGCTTCACAACTCCAACCTGCTCTATGCCATCTACCCCATTCACGTGGAGAAGCAAAATGCTATGGAGACATTCTTCGTCAATTCTCTATGGAAAGACCATAAGGTCAACCAAGGAACTCGTGACTCTATCTATGTTGTAGACGAGAAAATCAAGTTCCGAATCTGTGATGCGAATATCCACTTTAAAATAAGGTACACACCTGACACCATTTATGCCCGTTATAACACGGAGATTGGGAAAGACAATCAGATACCTTTATGGTTGTTGGGATTCCTTTATTAAATGTCGGAATATCAAAATAACGAATATCAAATATTATTAATTTTAATTGACTAAACAAATGGCAAAAGAAAAAAAGTTTATCACATGTGATGGTAACGAGGCTGCGGCTCACGTGAGCTATATGTTCTCTGAGGTTGCTGCTATCTATCCCATCACCCCGTCATCTCCTATGGCGGAGCATGTTGACGAGTGGGCTGCCCGTGGTCGTAAGAACCTGTGGGGTCAGACCGTCAGTGTTCAGGAAATGCAGTCAGAGGCAGGTGCAGCAGGTGCTGTACACGGATCATTGCAGGCTGGTGCGCTCACCACGACGTTCACTGCCTCTCAGGGTCTGTTGCTGATGATTCCTAACATGTACAAGATTGCCGGTGAGTTGATTCCTTGCGTATTCGACGTTTCTGCCCGTACGCTGGCTTCTCACTCTCTCTGTATCTTTGGTGACCACCAGGACGTCATGGCTTGCCGCCAGACTGGTTTCGCCATGCTTTGTGAGGGTTCCGTACAGGAGGTAATGGATATGACCGCTGCTGCTCACCTTGCATCTCTGGAGACATGCGTACCTTTCGTTAACTTCTTCGATGGTTTCCGCACCTCTCACGAGTATCACAAGATTGAGTTGCTCGACCAGGAGGATGTTCGTCCTCTCGTAAAGGAAGAGTACATCAAGCGTTTCCGCGACCGTGCTATGTCACCTGAGCGTCCGATCACCCGTGGTACCGCTGAGAACCCTGAGACCTTCTTCACACACCGTGAGGCTTGCAACCCCTACTACGATGCAGTACCTGAGGTTGTAGAGAAGTATCTGGGTGAGTTGTCCAAGATCACGGGTCGTGAGTATCACCTCTTCTCATACTATGGAGCCGAGGATGCTGACCGCATCATTATCCTGATGGGTTCTGCCACCGACGCTGCCCGTGAGGCTATCGACTATCTGAACGCTAACGGTCAGAAGGTTGGTATGATCAGTGTACACCTCTATCGTCCATTCTCTGTGAAGCACCTGCTCGCCGCTGTTCCTAAGTCAGTGAAGCGCATCGCCGTTCTCGACCGCACGAAGGAGCCCGGTGCTAATGGTGAGCCTCTGTATCTCGACGTGAAGGATGCTTACTATGATGTGGAGGATCGTCCTCTCATCGTGGGTGGCCGCTACGGACTGGGTTCTCATGACACCACTCCCGCACAGATCATCTCTGTGTTCAACAACCTCGCTATGCCGACTCCGAAGGATCACTTCACCATCGGTATCGTAGACGACGTTACCTTCACCTCACTGCCTGAGGTTGAGGAGATTGCCCTCGGTGGTGCTGGTATGTTCCAGGCTAAGTTCTTCGGTCTGGGTGCTGACGGTACCGTTGGTGCTAACAAGAACAGTGTGAAGATCATCGGTGACAACACCAATAAGTATTGTCAGGCTTACTTCTCTTACGACTCTAAGAAGTCAGGAGGTTTCACCTGCTCTCACCTGCGTTTCGGTGACACACCTATCCGCTCTACCTATCTGGTGACCACACCTAACTTCGTGGCTTGCCACGTCCAGGCTTACCTCCATATGTACGACGTTACCCGTGGCCTGCAGAAGAACGGTCAGTTCCTGCTGAACACCATCTTCGACGCCGACGAGCTGGAGAAGTTCATGCCTAACAAGGTAAAGCGTTATTTCGCACAGAACAATATTACCGTATACACTATCAACGCTACGAAGATCGCACAGGAGATTGGTCTGGGCAACCGCACCAACACCATCCTGCAGTCTGCTTTCTTCCGTATCACAGAGGTCATCCCTGTAGAGCTCGCTGTTGAGAAGATGAAGGCTGCTGCCTTGAAGTCTTATGGAGCAAAGGGGCAGGATGTGGTTGACAAGAACTACGCTGCTATCGACCGTGGTGGTGAGTATGTGAAGTTGACCGTGAAACCTGAGTGGGCTAACCTGCCAGACGATGCTGAGAAGGAGGATGACGCTCCCGCATTCGTTAAGGAGCTCGTTCGTCCTATCAACGCACAGGCTGGTGACCTGCTGAAAGTCTCTGACTTCGCTAAGCACGGCACTATCGACGGTTCTTGGGAGGTAGGCACTGCCGCCTACGAGAAGCGCGGTGTGGAGGCTTTCGTTCCCGTATGGAACAAAGAGAACTGTATCCAGTGTAACCAGTGTGCTTATATCTGTCCTCACGCAGCTATCCGTCCGTTCGTCCTCGACGAGAACGAGATCAAGGGCTTCGCTGCCGCCGACGACACGATCGAGATGAAGGCTCCTGCCGCTATGAAGGGTATGCACTTCCGCATCGAGACCTCTGTTCTTGACTGTCTCGGATGTGGCAACTGTGCTGATATCTGCCCAGGTAATCCTAAGACAGGTAAGGCTCTCACCATGGTAGCCTTCAATCCTGACGCTGCTGACATGAAGCAGGAGGCTAAGAACTGGGAGTATCTCGTGAAGGAGGTTAAGTCTAAGCAGGATCTCGTTGACATCCGCAGCAACGTGAAGAACTCACAGTTCGCACAGCCTCTGTTCGAGTTCTCCGGCGCTTGCTCTGGTTGCGGTGAGACTCCATACGTGAAACTGATCAGCCAGTTGTTCGGTGACCGTCAGATGATTGCCAACGCTACTGGTTGCTCTTCTATCTACTCTGCTTCTATTCCTTCTACACCTTATACTAAGAACGAGAAGGGACAGGGTCCATGCTTCAACAACTCCCTGTTCGAGGACTTCTGCGAGTTCGGTCTCGGTATGGCTCTCGGTAACAAGAAGATGAAGGAGCGCGTGGCTAAGCTGCTTGCAGAGGCTTGTGAGAAATGCGATGTTACTCCAGAGTACAAGGCTCTCGCAGAAGAGTGGATTGCCAACAAGGAGGATGCTGACAAGACGAAGGAGATTGCTCCGAAGCTGCGTGCAGAGATTGCTGCCTGTGCTGCCAAGGGTTGTGAGATTTGCAAGGAACTCCAGACCCTCGACCACTACCTGGTGAAGCGCAGTCAGTGGATCATCGGTGGTGACGGTGCTTCTTACGATATCGGTTACGGCGGTCTCGACCATGTGATTGCTTCTGGTGAGGACGTGAACATCCTCGTGCTCGATACTGAGGTTTACTCTAACACCGGTGGTCAGGCTTCTAAGGCTACACCTCTCGGCGCTATCGCTCAGTTCGCTGCTCAGGGTAAGCGCATCCGTAAGAAGGATCTCGGTATGATCGCTACCACCTACGGTTATGTCTATGTCGCTCAGATCGCTATGGGTGCTGACCACGCTCAGACACTGAAGGCTATCCGCGAGGCTGAAGCTTGGCACGGACCTTCTATCATCATCGCTTACGCTCCATGTATCAACCACGGTCTGAAGGCTAAGGGCGGCATGGGTAAGAGCCAGGCTGAGGAGAAGAAGGCTGTGGAGTGCGGCTACTGGCACCTGTGGCGCTTCAACCCAGCACTTGCTGAGGAAGGCAAGAATCCGTTCTCTCTCGACTCTAAGGAGCCTAACTGGGAGAACTTCCACGACTTCCTGTTGGGTGAGGTTCGTTACCTGTCAGTGAAGAAAGCTTATCCTAACGAGGCTGAGGAGCTCTTCGCTGAGGCACAGAAGATGGCACAGCTCCGTTACAAGAGCTATGTTCGTAAGACTCAGGAGAACTGGGAGGACTAATCCCTATCCTATCCATATTCAAAGGGGCATCCACTATCGGATGCCCCTTTTTTTAAAAAACAAATGCCATGTGGCACATGATGAAAATACTACATATCGTTTTATCACCTCGACTAACTCAAAATGTACTTCTCGGCATTCAGGTGGAAGAGTTTTTCTTTTTCCTCTTCTGTCAAATCCAGCGTTTTCACGAATTTCATCATGTTTGCCAGACACTCGTAGGGGTAGTCTGAGGCGAAGATGATGCTGTCGATGCCGAAAGCCTGTTTGGTACACTCAAAGGTGATTTTAGACATAATGCCGCTGGTGGTCATCACCACATTCTTGTTCTTGAAGTAGTAGGCTACCGTGTGCTTCATCTTCACCTCATCGTCCTTGATCCATGCAAAACGGTTGTCAACCCTGTCGATGATGAATGGGAAGTATTCGCCACAATGGCCGAGAATCATTCTCAGCTTGGGGAACTTGTCGAAGGTGCCGTTCAGA
>JBGUNO010000013.1:0-75418 GCA_045117415.1 Prevotella sp.
TGGCGGAATCGGTAGACGCGCTGGTCTCAAACACCAGTGGGGCAACCCATCCCGGTTCGAGCCCGGGTCTGGGTACTAGGTTCAAAAGCAAGACCTCTGCAAAAATTAATTTGCAGAGGTCTTTTCATTTCTAAGGGATACTATTTTTATAGCAGAACTTATCAATGTCTACATAGCCCCCTTTTTTCTTCGTGGCATAGCAGAAGATACCGAACTTCTGTCCCATGAAGAAACGACGCCAGTCGAAGCCCATGTGGTAGTCGTTGCCTATCTTCGTCCACAGCTTTCCGTCGAGGCTGTAGTAGAACTTAGCCATATCAGTACCTCCGAAGCGTCTGTCATCTTTACCCGGACGGAAATCGCCATCGAGGCGCAGCCATATTTTATCCTGTTTTAGTTCCACGCTCTCGATGACCTTCTCCTCGAAGTTCGTCACCTCCTTGTCGCGATCGGAGAGTTCCACTTTCATCTCCACCATCTCCAGCATCAGTTTCTTACCTTTTTTCTTAATCATCAAGGCACCCGTATCACTGTTGAAGGCAGCCAGTCCAGCACGGTCGCCATCCTTCATCTTCGAGAGGTCCATGAGGATAGCGCCGCTGCACTGCGGTCCTTCCATGCGCTGTGTCAGTGTGTTGGGAGCGAGATATAGCGTGTTCACTATACGATTGGTTTTCAGACGGAGGAATCCGGGACGCTCCGTTAGGCTCCATGCCTCGTCGATTGGGTTGTGGTTCCACTGCCAGTGCAGGCCGAGTTTGGAGTACGAGAAGTCATCTCCCTTCACGATGGCGGTAGCAGGCTGTCCACTCACCAGCGGACGTACCTCGTCAGGAACCT
Source organism: Prevotella sp. (assembly GCA_045117415.1). Lineage (GTDB taxonomy): Bacteria > Bacteroidota > Bacteroidia > Bacteroidales > Bacteroidaceae > Prevotella. The sequence continues at coordinate 841 of JBGUNO010000013.1, forward strand.
TGCCGTTCTCGTCGCCCAGCATCGGCCAACCGTTGATCCAACGACAGGGCATCACCGTGAGCACACGTCCTACACCACCACGGTCTTGGAAGATGATACCATACCAGTCACCATCCTGGGTGTCGACGATCGTACCCTGTGCCTCATAGGAGAAGCCGCCGAACTCACTCTCTAAAATGACCTGTTTCTCATAGGGCCCGTGGATGTCGTCTGCACGGTAGCATACCTCTCGGCGATGCTTGCCAGGGGCATAGACATGTGAAATCATCAGCAGGTAGTACTTGCCGTTATGTTTGATGACACGACTGCCCTCCAGGAGTCCCGTCTCATCGGCTTCCTTTTGGAAGATATGCATGTGTGTCCCTTCTATCACGTCGGAGAGGTCGGGTTTCAGTTCCATCAACTCTCCTGTGCCATAGATGACATACACGCGCCCGTCGTCATCGAAGAACAAGGAGCAGTCATGGAAGTGACGCATACGAGACACGATGGTCCAGGGACCTTCTGCTTTTTCAGCAGAGAAGATATAAGTGTCACCCATCGCCCCTTGCTCATTGGGAGCCAACAGGGCATAGAACTTCCCCTTATGGTACTTCAGGGAAGTTGCCCACTGACCACGTCCGTAGGCAGTACCCTGTTGCAGGTCGTACTTTGGTGAGTCCGTCAGTTTGTCGAAGATATAGCCGATAGTTTCCCAGTTCTTCAGGTCTTTTGAAGCCATGATGGGTGCCCCTGGCATCAGGTGCATCGTGGTAGACACCATATAAAAGGTGTCCCCCACTCGTATGACATCGGGGTCAGGTACGTCCGCCCATAGCATCGGATTCTGTATCTTCTTTTCGTGCAGGGTCTCATAGTCATCTGCCTTTATCTCCAACAGAGTAGGGGTTAAGATCAGAAGGTTTGCTATCAATAGTAATTTTCTCATAGTTGTATATTTATGGTAGGTTTGTGTAAAACAGGTTTTATTGGTTCAGTATTTGATCAATTTCCTCTAGAGAATGAGCAATTTGTATCCGGTCTTCCCATTTTTTCCTTGTGAAACCATGGGCTTGCAGATCACCCAAGAGGGCAATCAGTGAATCCCAACATCCTTTCATATTGTAGAGAATCACTTTTTTGTCATGATATCCGATAGTTGCTGAGGCTACCACGGTGAAAATCTCATCCAGTGTGCCGATACCTCCTGGTAAAGCTATAAAAACATCCGCTTTATCCTCCATCAGTTGCTTGCGGTCGTTAAGGTTATCACAGAGTATCTCCACGTCCACAAAGTCACTGATACGTCCTGACTGTTCCACAACTCTGGGAATAATACCGATGGTTTGTCCGCCAGCCTCATGAGCTCCTTTTGCCACACACTCCATCAATCCTTGGTTGACCCCACCAAATATGATAGAGTGATGATGCTTTGCTGCCCAACGTCCCAACTCTTCTGTGAGTGTGAAGAAGTCAGGGTCTATGTCTTTGTTAGCGGAACAAAAGATACAAATTTTCATGATTGTTTATTTCTTCCAAAAGCGACTGGTGATATCCTCCCACTCTCCGTTCTCCGTCTGGCGATATAGCCGTTGGTTAGTCGTGGGTTGTTTTAACGGTCCAAGATGTTTGATATACGGTCCTATCTTGATATAGTCAAAATCAGTCTTACAGATAGCCGAGGTGATACGGATACGACCACTGTACCATGCCACCTTGAACTCAGGATAGGTCTCATGGATATAGAGAGCCAGTTGGTTGACTCCTTTTGGATCACCGTCTCCCCCCATAAAGGCGATACAGGTGATGTCTGTACCATATTTCCTCACGAAGTCATCAATGGCATCCGTATCCAAGGGCAGCCCGATGTCTTCCCAAAGATAATGGCTATGACAGCCCGGACAGCGACACGGGCAATTAGAGATATTAATTGCCAGTGTCACTTCATCGGGTATCTCTTGGAATACGATGCCAGTGTTGACGTATTTTAGCATTTGACGATACTATTATACCTCGCTCTTCGCATGTGCATAGAAGCGGCGTGCTGCCTCTTCCTGACGCGGCTGTGAGAAGTTGCTGACACGCTTCAGATAGCCAATGATACGTGTCATATAATCCACGTTCTTGGAATGACAGTGGGGACATTCCTTCAGATATCGCTTGTCAATATGTCCACAGTCATTACATACCGTGTTGGGGATGTTGAACGTGAAGTAGTTACAACCCTCCTGAGCAGCGACTTTCAGCAAGTGGGCATATTGCTGTTTGCTGAGGTGTTCCTCAAGATTCATATGCAGAGCAGAGCCACCTGTGAGGTGCTCGATATAAGGTGCGCCATGGAGCTTGAACTTATCGATGATGGTCAACGAGTCGTCCTCTACGACATAGAAATAACTGTTATAGCAGTCACGTGGTACGAAATATCCGTCCTCGCGGTCCCACTTGGCGTGTTTCACACCCACATTCTCAGCAGGAATCATCTCACAGTTGAACATCACCTCCTTTGTGCGATATTGTTTGTTGTATTTCTCGATAAGTCCGAGAATGCCCTGTACGAAGTGCAGGTAGTCATCGTTAGGAGTGATCTTCAGTCCCATGAACTCAGCAGCCTCTACCAGTCCGTTGATACCAATGGTCAGATATTGGCGGTTGATGTTGATATAGCCAGCATCGAAGAGGGGCAGCATGCCATGCTCCTGTAACTCCTTCAGGTTCTCATTATAAGCCATCTGTACTTTATGGCAAAGGTCAATGACGCTACCTAAATACTCCAGGTAATCTATCTTGTGGTTGACTGCGTACTGGATGCAACGGTTGAGGTTGATGGTGAGTACGCTTTTGGATCCCGTTGATACGCCACCGGCACCCAGTGTGTAGCTGAATCCATTGTCCGTAATTTCATTACGCAGACGACAGCAGGAGCTCAGAGAGTCGGCATTATCACTCATATAGGTGAAGAAAGAATGTCCTTCAGCATACATCTCCGCAGTGAAATCGCCCCATTCCTTATCCAGGCACTCACCATTCTTGTCGGTTAACAGTGCCATGGTTTCTACAGGGAAGGTCAGCAGGGTCTTGGTGCGTTCCTGGTTGAACCATTTCATGAAACGCTTCTGCAACCATGACAATCCCTCCCAGTCAGGCTTAGAACCATCGGGGAAATAGAACTCACCGAAGATACTTTCAAAGTAGTATTTGTCATAATAGGCTACATTCCAGAATACTGCCTGATAGTTACGGGCCCCAGTCGGCTGGTTCAGGGTATAGACAATCTGCTCGAAATAGTCAGTGATGACCTTGTCGAGTGTACGCTTTTTGAGGCTGAGGTCAGCTTGCTCGTTAGAGCGCTTATAATAGTCCTGACCATATTCCTTGCCTAAGAAATAGTTCATGTACATCAGGAACTCTGGAGTAGCACACGCACCACTCAACATACTGGATACCATGAACACCATATTTACGAAACCACCACAGAAGCTTTTCAAGTTGGTAGGAGCTGTGGAGTTACCACCAATGGAAATGGTACCTCCGATGAGCCATGGATACATCGTGATAGAGGCGCAGTAGTTTGCAAGGCTCGTCTCGTCGTTCTTATATATAAAATGGTGTGTGAGCTTATCAATATACTCGTCGGCAAGTTGCTTGCCATACATCTTCTTGATACGGTCAGTCAGCAGGCGACGGTTCAGGCGGATGAAGTTGGATTTAGGTAATTCGCCAATCAAAGTTGCAATGTTCTTGTGCTCCACGTTAGCATTTGCGTCATACTTTGAACCAGTAGCGGCATTCACAGAATCGCAATATTCAGACAAGAATTGCAGCTTGGCAAGTGTCTCACGATCCTCAGAGTGAGCCTGGCGATATAGCATGAATGACTTTGCCACTTTATAGTAGCCCTCATGCATCAGAGCCTCTTCTACCTGATTCTGAATATCCTCGACAGTAATGTCGTTATGAATCTCTAACCGACTGAGAATCTTAGAGATAGCTCCAAGATCAGTAGGTTGGTCAACACTGTCGAATGCTTTCAGAATTGCATTCATAATTTTGTCTAATGAGAACTGGTCTTTAGAACCGTCTCGTTTCGTGATGGTAAAGTTTTTAATCTCCATTGTTATATGTATTATCAAGTTTTTAATTACTCTATGTTTAAGGAAAGTTTTCCGTTTTGGACAACTTTTTTATTTTTTTGAATCGAAAAGTTTCCCGTTTTAGGAAACCGAATTCGGATGCAAAGGTAATAAATTTCCCGAAAACATTGACGATAGAATATCTAAAAAAATATAAAAAGGAGAGACTTTTATATTTTCCCATTTTTTATTCGTAATTTTGCACCCGAATTAGAAAATATTTGAATTGAAGACATTTGAAGAGTTAGGCGTCTGCGAAGAGATTCGCCACGCTATTGAGGAGATGGGCTTTGTACAGCCTATGCCTGTTCAGGAAGAAGTAATCCCTTATTTACTTGGTAATCAGAATGATGTCATCGCCCTTGCCCAGACGGGAACGGGTAAGACGGCAGCCTTTGGCATTCCCGTCCTGCAAAGGATTGCAGAGATGCCGCATCCTCAGTTGGGAGAGATAGGAAGAGGGCTCCCCCATGCCCTTATCTTGGCGCCGACGCGTGAGTTATGTTTACAGATTGCCGATGATCTGCGTGACTTCTCTAAATATATGGAGGGCATTCATATCGAGGCGGTCTATGGTGGTGCCTCTATTGAGCAACAGATTCGCTCTTTACGAAAAGGTGTACAGATTATTGTGGCGACACCTGGTCGACTGATAGACCTGATGAATCGTGGGGTTGCTAAATTGGATGATGTGTATAATGTCGTACTCGATGAGGCTGACGAGATGTTGAATATGGGTTTCTCGGAGAGTATTGATGCTATCTTGGAGGGGGTACCCGCTGAACGTAACACCCTGCTTTTCTCCGCTACGATGAGTAAGGAGATAGAGCGCATCGCCAAAGGTTATCTCCATGACTACAAGGAGATTGTGGTGGGCAGTCGTAACGAGGGTGCTGAGCATGTGAACCATATTTATTATATGGTGAATGCGAAAGACAAGTATCTTGCATTGAAGCGACTAGTAGACTTCTACCCTCGTATTTTTGCGATTATCTTTTGTCGTACGAAGTTAGAGACACAGGAGGTGGCTGACAAACTGATTCGTGACGGATATAATGCGGAGGCACTGCATGGCGACCTGAGTCAACAGCAACGTGACCTCACTATGCAGAAGTTCCGTCAGCATACTGTACAGTTGTTGGTCGCTACCGATGTGGCTGCCCGTGGCTTGGATGTCGATGACCTGACACATGTCATCAACTACGGATTGCCTGATGATATCGAGAACTATACCCATCGCTCGGGACGTACGGGGCGTGCAGGTAAGAAAGGAACCTCTCTTAGTATCGTACACTCTCGTGAGAAACATAAGATTCGTAATATCGAGAAAGAGATTGGTAAGGCTTTCGAAGAAGGGAAGATACCCTCAGCCGAGGAAATCTGTAAGAAACAACTGTATAAGGTGATGGACCAGATAGTCAAGGCAGATGTGGAAGAGGAGCGGATTGCTCCATTCATGCAGGATATCGACCGCTATTTCGAGTATATCGACAAGGAAGACCTCATCAAGAAAATCGTCTCTATGGAGTTCGGTCGTTTCCTTGCTTATTATGCTGACGCACCAGAGATAGAGCCTGTAGGCGCTAAGAAAGAACGTGGTGATAGACGAGAGAGGGGCAAGCGGGGTGAGAAGCGTGACAATAGTCCTCGCCAAGCAGAAGCAGGATACCGTCGTCTGTTTATTAACCTTGGTAAGAAAGATGGTTTCTATCCAGGTGAACTGATGCAGTTCCTTAATAAGAATGTGAAAGGTCACGTGGAGGTAGGACATATCGACCTGTTGACAACCATGTCCTATTTTGAGGTTCCTGAGGAGGATGCCCAGCGTGTGATGAAATTCGTGAATGGGCAGAATTACAAGGGACGTGATGTCCGTTGTAACGATGCGGATGAGGGAGGTTCCAGACCCTCCAGGAATTCTAGAGACTCTAGAAAATCTAGAGGAACCAGCCCCAAAGAACCCAAGAAGACCACCTTCACCAAGAATGAGTGGATGCAGTTCCTTAATCCGAAAGGGATGAAACTAAAGGGAGATGTTCCTGACTTCAGTGAGGAAGGATGGGCTATCCGCAAGCCAAGGAAAAAAAAATAAGATAAGAAAGATGGGGTAACAAATCGTTACCCCATCTTCTTTATTGAACCCCGATTTCTTTCAACAGTCGGTCGGCATGTCCCCAGCGGTCCATCATATAGAGCATGAAACGCACGTCGACATTGATGGTACGTGCCAACTGACGGTCGAAGAAGATATCACTTGCCAGTGAGTCCCAGTTGCCGTCAAAAGCCAGACCCAGCAGTTCACCCTTGCCATTGAAGATGGGGGAACCAGAGTTTCCACCAGTGATATCGTTGTTCGATAGGAAACACAGTTGCAGGGTGCCTGTCAGCGGGTCGCTATACTTACCATAGTCTTTGGCAGACAGCAATTCATGCATCACTGGTTCTGCGAAATACTCGAAGTTGTCATCAGCCTTCTGCATCTTCTCCCACAGGCTGCGTGCTGTTGTATAATAGCCGGAGGGGCGCCCTCCTAAGGTATATTCTCCAATCTGTCCGTAAGTCATGCGCATGGTGAAATTAGCATCCGAATAGTTTGGTAGGTCCTGTTCCATACGCAGTTTGGCAGCACAGAGCCATTTCTCCTGTTCTGCGATATCGATACTCAGTTGTTTTCTGTCTGCCCCTATCTTGGCAAGCAGTTCTGTGAGGTCGAGTCCATATTGCACGCCCATGTCCTTGTGATAGCTCTTCTTGTTGACATAGATAGGTTTTCCGTTCCTCATCAGTTGTGATTTTTTATAAAGCGCATTGACATAGGCGGTATAGTCACCATGGAACTTCTTGTCAATGGTCTGATAGAAAGCAGGCAGATAGTCGGCATTGGTCATCTGTGTGCGGTAGTTCTTCAACAAGGCGGCGAGCATCTCCTTGTCCGTTGCCTCGTCCCATTCCTCACTATTATCGTCGAATTGGATATACTGTTTCTTGGGTTGATCCTCAGGACCCTGTACCTTCATACCCCAGTTGCTTTTCCAAGCACGAGTACTTAGCTGGTCTTGTGCAAGGAAGGTCTCTGTGAACAAGGTACGGACACGAGTCAGTGCGAGACGCTTTTGATAGAGTTCTGCCATCTTGTTGAAGTCGAGCTGTCCTTTCAGATAGCCCGTCTCGTCCTGCCACTGTCTCAGTTTCTCCTCAAACTCCTGCTTCTGCTGAATGAGTCCGATAGAGTCGATACATTTGTTCATACCAATGGAGTTCTTCCAGTAGTTAGAGCTATTGGCATACTTAGAGTCATATTTGATACGCACTGCCTCGTCAGCACGCATATGGCGCAGCATGATCTCCTGTTTGACACCACGGACCTGTACACGAGGGGCATTGATGGCATCATGACGCTCCTTGATACCATAGCTGCTGAGGTAACGACTGGTAGAGCCGGGATAACCCATGATCATCGCGAAGTCGCCTGGCTTATAACCATCCATGGACACCTTAGCCCACGATTTCGGATGATAGGGCACGTTCTCCTTTGAGTATTTGGCAGGACCGTTGGTCTTGGGGTCGGCATAGATACGGAACACACTATAGTCACAGGTCTGGCGGGGCCACATCCAGTTGTCTGTCTCACCACCAAACTTACCCATCGATTTAGGAACGGAAAATACCAGGCGGACGTCCTCAAAGTCACGGTAGGTCGTCAGATAATATTTGTTGCCTTCGTAGAAAGGCTTCACTTCTACGCGCAAGGTAGAGTCTTGTTGACGGATATTCTTGCTCCATGCATTCTCGATAGAGTCGACAAAGTTACTTACTTTCTCGACAGGCAAGCTGCTCAGTCCGAGACTGTTGAGGGAGTCCGTCACATCTTTCTGCTCCACCATAAAACTCACAAAGAGGTCCTCGTTAGGCAGTTCCTCTGCATATGACTTGGCGATGAACCCATTCAGCATGTAGTCGTGCTCGACAGTAGAATGGCTGCGGATACACTCAAAGCCACAGTGGTGGTTGGTGAATACCAGTCCGTCAGGGGATACCACGACACCCGAGCAGTAGCCTCCAAAGTTGATGACCGCGTTCTTTACGGCATTGTCACTTTGGTAAAGCTGGTCCATAGGGAGCTGGAAACCATACTGCTTCATCTGTTCGAAGATGGGGGTAGGCAGGTTGTAGAGTGTCCACATACCCTCGTCAGCTGAAGATGTAAGAGGGAAGAAGGCAGATGTAAGAAGTAATAATAAAAATTTTTTCATATCGTTTATCTTTTTCGTATTTTGTTAATCAGTTTATCTATTGGCAGGTCGCGACAGAGGATATATCCAAAGAAGATGGCGATGAGCAGCGTATTGGCAGTCAGCGACAACCACATAGGCTGATCCTCATGCACCTTATACATCGCCATGGTCAGCACGATTGCCATCATTACATAGATGGCAATCTCTTTCAGCGGATAGTTGATAGGATAGTATTTCTGTCCTACTAAATAGGAGATAATCATGGCGACGCCATAGCCGGCGAAGCCACCCCATGCACAGGCGATAAAGCCGTATTGGGGTACGAAGATGATATTGACCAATAAGAGTACGGAACAGCCGATACCGGAGAAGACAGCACCCCAGATGGTCTTGTCGATGACCTTATACCAGAACGACAGGTTGAAATAAATGCCCATCATGATCTCCGCAGCCATCACGATAGGTACCACACGCAGACCTGTCCAGTAGTCGGCACCGATGATGTATTTCAGGATATCCATATAACCCACCACCACCAGGAAGGCAAGGAGGGTGAAGATGATGAAAAATTTCATCGCCTGCGCATACATCTCATGTTGTCCCTTGTCCTTGACTCCTGCAAAGACAATGGGTTCGTAGGCAAAGCGGAATGCCTGCGTGATCATCGCCATAATCATGGCGATCTTCGAACAGGCTCCATAGATACCCAGCTGTGTCTGCATATCCTCACCTTTATAGATATATGGGAACAGCATCTTGTCGGCTGTCTGGTTCAGGATACCGGCGACACCCAGCACGAGGATGGGCCATGAGTAGTTAAGCATGGTGCGCAGCAACTGTGTGTCGAGTTTCCAGCGAAAACCTGTATACTCTGTGATCAGACAGGCGGCAAGCATCGCCGTACAGAACAGGTTGATATAGAACGCATACCCCACGTCCTTGCCATCGAGCCATGCGAAATAGATGACGTTCAGGAGAATGCTGACGATGATATTCAACAGTTTCAGTGCTGCAAACTTCACCGCTTTTTTCTGTTGGCGCAGGTGGGCAAAGGGAATACAGAGGAATGCGTCAATCGCCACCGTCACAGCCATCACACCTACATATTCTGGATGTTCGCCATAGCCCATCACCTGACTGATGGGTGAGAGGAACAGCAATATCACTATGGCAAACAACAGGGAGACGGCGCCCACGCTGATGAGGGTCGTGGAGTAGACGGTATTGGAGTCTGTGTGTGTCTTGTTAGTGAAACGGAAATAGGTAGTCTCCATACCGAAGGTCAGCAGCACCAGCACCAATGCCACATAGGCATAGATATTCGTGATGACACCATAGCCACCACTTGCCGCAGACAGCTGTGCCGTATACAGGGGGACGAGCAGGTAGTTCAGGAAGCGCCCGATGATGCTCGAGAGCCCGTAGATGGCTGTGTCCTTAAAGATCGCTGTGAGTTTTCCCATAATTTTTTTATTATAGTTCCTATAGTCCCTATAGTTCCTATCCAAAGAATAAATAACAGATCGCTATCGCCGCAATGACACCTGCCAAGTCGGCTATCAGGCCGCAGGCCACTGCATGGCGCGTCTTGGCGATACCCACGGAGCCGAAGTATACGGCGAGGATATAGAAGGTGGTGTCTGTGGAGCCTTGGAAGACACACGACAGGCGACCTACGAACGAGTCGGCGCCATAGGTTGTCATGGCATCCACCATCATACCTCTCGCACCAGAGCCGCTGAGGGGTTTCATCAGTGCTGTGGGCATCGCGTCCACCCACTGGGCGTTGGCACCTGTCAGTTCCACACACCAGCGCATGCCGCCTATCAGCATATCCATAGCACCAGAGGCACGGAACACTCCGATACCCACGAGGATAGCCACGAGGTAGGGGATGATGCGGATTGCCGTGTTGAACCCGTCTTTCGCTCCTTCGATGAAGGCATCGTATACATTCACCTTCTTCCGCACACCTGCTGCGATGAAACTCACGATGATGGTCATCAGCAGGATATTCGCCACAGTAGTACTCACCTTGTTCATCGTCACACTGTCCATCTGCGAGAAGCCCCAGATGATACCAGCCACTACGGCACAGGCACCACCCAGTGTCAACAGCATGGTGCGGTTGAGGAGGTTGATACGCTGGAAGAGGGAGGTGACGATGATACCCACCAGTGTCGAGAAGAAGGTGGCGAGCAGGATGGGCATGAAGATGTCCGTAGGCTGCTGGGCCCCCATCTGTACACGATATACCATGATAGAGACGGGGATGAGGGTCAGTCCACTGGTGTTCAGCACGAGGAACATGATCATCGGGTTCCATGCTGTGTCTTTCTTGGGATTCAGCTCCTGCATCTGTTCCATCGCCTTCAGACCGAGGGGTGTCGCGGCATTGTCGAGTCCCAGCATGTTGGCGGCGATATTCATGAAGATAGAACCTGTCACTGGGTGTCCCTTGGGGATGTCTGGAAACAGTTTCGAGAACACTGGTGACAGCAGGCGAGCCAGGAAATTGACCACGCCTCCTTTCTCTCCGACTTTCATCACACCCAACCACAGTGCCAACACACCTGTCAGTCCTAACGAAATCTCAAACGCTGTCTTCGAGGAAGAGAACGTGGAGTCCATCATCGCAGGGAACACATCCATGTCTCCCCAGAATACCAGCTTCACCACTGCTATCACAAAGGCAAGCAGGAAAAATGCAACCCAAATATAATTCAATACCATATTGCTCGCAAATTTACAACTTTTTTTTGAATCAACAAAAAAAGAGTGCCTACATCACGCAGGCACTCCTTCAAAAAGATTGTTTATGATTGTATTTGATGGGTCAAATTAATACTTGGTAGCTACAGTACTGATGAAGGGAGGATTGCAAAGGTCACCCTCATTGGTAACAGTCTTATACCAATCCAATGGAGAGTTAGTTCTAACATACTCCTGGAACTTGGTATAGCTGCCAGTGATGAGCTTGCGCTCCTTCATCCACTTCGTGCCGTAAGCAACACACATCTTCTGGGTAGCCTCACCCTGCTTAGCCTCCAGCTCAGTTCCGTTAACCTTTACAGGAATGTTGATAGCATTGGTAGCACTAGTCTCCACACGGAAGATAACAGGAGCCAAATTGTCTGCACCGCTAGTAGCAGAGTTGGTGTTGATCATCGTACTAATAGGCTGACCGAACAACTCGTGTACTTCCTTACCAGCAACGGTCAGGTTCTTCGTACCACCAGCAGCCCAAAGCACGATGATAGCGTAATCATGCTTCTGACCCATATTGTCCCATTCACTAGAGAAACGTACATCGAATACTGCATCGTTGAAGTCCCAGTCGCTGATGTCAACCTTTTCAAGGCTGCTGTCAATCAAGTCCTCAGCGAAGACGCGGTCGCTCTGCTTGTAGATTCCCGGGCTGATACGTACAACCCAGTCGTTGAAGTAGTAGTCGCGCTCAACATCATCTCTTTCAGTATTACTCTTTTGTTTATGATGCTCATAGTCGAAGCCTACGAACCACATACCAGCCAGAGAGGGCTGCATGTTAGGATAAGCGGCATCAATCACCTCACCAGGAATGATCACATAGTTGTCCTGATAGTATTTGGAATCATAAGAGTTGTGGAAAGCAAAGAACTCAGTGCTGCTGTTGGTCATGAAGGTAATACCATCGTAGTAGTTTTCCTCAAAGCAGTTCTCTGAACCGTCATTCTTTGGAGTAATACCAACATTTCTCGTTCCACCGCCTAAGCCGCCATTGAAATCATTGATGTGCTCAGTCAGGTTACCACAATACATGTAGTTCATCCAAGGACCACGTTCTGTGTTACCAACCTGCTGAACGAAGAAGTCAGACCAGTTAATAGCGATACCCTGAGGATTCTCTGTCTCGTTGAAGTACTTCATCACTTTGTTTCTGATCAACTGGTTGATAGAATCGGGAACCTCTACATAGAGACCCCAACGGTTGTTGTTCTTGTCGTGATTACGCATACCTTTAATCAGGTTGCCATCAGCATCAAACTGCAGAGGAGTCTGATTGTTGAATCCCCAGTTAACATTTGCGTTAACCTTACCACCTACGAGCTGCTCGAAAGCTGCCTCGTACTTCTGATTCTGTGTCTGAGGAGCTACTTCCTTGTCGCTAACGCAGCTAGCGAGTCCGAGGGCTACTAAACCCATCAAAAATAACTTTTTCATCTTTCTAAATTTTTAATGATTATAAATTTAATTATTTTGTTCACTTGTTGGAATAGATGCTGCAAAAATACATTATTTATTTAAAAAAGTATAGAGTTGTAGTGTTAAATAACATTAAATAACAAAGAATCGTTTGCATAAAACCACATTTTGTCTGTGAAATAGTTCGAAGTTCCATCCTTTTTTGTAATTTTACACCCACAAAAGTATAAAGGCATGAAAAAGAACTTAACCTATACCTTATTTATAATAGCAGCATTCTCTACTGCTTTGAGTGGTTGCATACGTGACAAGTTTAAGTATTATGGCTATGAGGACCAGTTGGAGGGAACCTTCCCTGTGGATCAGATCGACGGCTCACATACTTGGTTGCTCACCAGTGTGACCAATACCTTCATCAGGGGCAACGTACCCGCTGCTTATAAGTTGCTGATTCTCTCTGGCAACCCCTTTGCTGAGTCGGACGTAGAGATACTGGCTGAGTCGTTCACTACCTCTTCCATCAGCAAGAACATGACGTATCTGGCTCCTTCCCATATCTCATCCGTCTATGTCGCCATTCTTGACAGGTATGGCAAATATGTCTCTCTGACGAAGGGAAAGATAGGGGGCGAGATAGATTTGGTTAACACGGTTCCCGAGGGGACTCCTAACACAGTTGTCCCTCAGAAGCTGGTCTATGGTTTCGAGGCTAACTATCCCAACCCCGGTGACTGGGATTATAACGATATTGTGTTGAGCTTGACGAAGGAGCTCACCAGTGAGACGACGGTTGATGTGCATGTCACACTCCATGCTGTGGGCTGGATAGGTGATTCTTATACACCTGCCCAGATAGGTGCTGCCATCCGTTGGGTCGGCAAACAGTATAATCAGGTGAGAAGCAAGGTGGAGCGTGATCCGAACTCAACCTTTATGAATGCTCCTGAGCAACCACGGAAATACTTCTCAGGGGAGTGGACGGACTTCCAGAGGTCACTTGACGATGAGCTTGTCATCAACCTCTTCGACGATGCCCATATCGCCATCTATAAGCTGGGAGAGGACGGATCCCCCTATCGTCGTTATTTCAATACGGTGGTCGAATCGAGCAGTACCAGTGCCAAACAGCCAGCCAAGACCGTCACCTATACCTTTACCTTTGACAGTGAGTTTGAGGCTCGTAACTTCACCCTTTCTGAGCTCGATCCTTTCATCTTGGTGCAATATGGAACCTCTGGCGACCACTTTTGGGAGGTACATAACTATACCCATAAGCTAGAGGAGGTCCTCTTCAAATACTACGAGGGTGCCGCCCAGAGCTATAATAACGGATTCAGCTGGGCTGTCGTCGTTCCTTACTCCCAATACCGCTATCCTGTCGAGGAGGAGGCGATAGGTATGTATAAGAACTCGATCATCTCTGGTGCCTATCAGGAGAAGGAGCATTCCTTCGGAGAGTGGATCCTCGACCGGACGCAAGCACGTGACTGGTTCCTCTATCCTGCAGATGGGGGCGTATATTAACATGACTATGACAAATCGTTATATAGAAATTTAATAGTAGTTTTGTTTCCTGCCATAATCATTCCAATGCCTTCTATCACTTGTTCGGATATCTCCTATGGGGGTATTCCAATGCTTCCTATACCCTATGGGAGGTATTCCTTTACCCCCATAACAGATACTGCAATGAAGCATAGAAGGCATTAGTATCGGGGAGTGCAAAAAAACATACGAAAAATAGGAGGCATCCGTCCACAAAATCAAGATGTGAAAGTGTGAAAATGTGATTTTGTGACTTTAAGCTGAGCAATTATTCTCGCTCGGACAGCTCCGTAAGCGACGATGAAAGGAATGGCTCTTAAAGGGGTAAGGTGCTTGCCTGATAAGGGTAAAGTGCCAACCTAACAGGGAGAAAGTGGCATCCTAACAACCGTTCGGCTCCAGCCAAACGACTGAACGGCTCCAGCCGAACAACTGAACGCCTATAGCCGTTTTCAATCCACTCAAAAACTGTTGTTATTTAAAATAGAAGTGGGGCACCTATATCGCATAGATGCCCCGCTTCGAGAGTTAATTATTTAAGTATTTGATGTACTCAATTAATTGTTGACCATCGTCTTACCAGTATTAGGATAGTTGTACCAACCCTTCATGGCAGGAGTACGATCTCCGGCAGGAGTAGCTGCCCAAGCGTCGAATGAGTTCACTGGATAATCAACACCATCGATGGTAACTGTTTCTGCGTCTGATGTGCCAGGATAAGCCTCAGTAACGATGATACGCTCTAGCGGCCATCTCCAGTCAACAGGAATCATCACAGCATGTGGATAATTATCCGTGTTAGGATAGACGTATGTCTTACCTGTGCTCAATACCTCGATAGATACTGGCAACTGGGTAAAGTCACCTGCAAAGCCTGTAGGAACAGCTACCTCGCATGAGATAGGAGTTGCTGTCTGAGCCTTACCATTACCTGTGTTCACCATCACACCTCTATTCACATGCAGTGCATCGTGAATCTCGTCACCATTGAAGAGATAAGTGTTGCCAATCTTGATCTTGATGTTATAGGTAGCACCAGCTGCAACCAGCGTAGCTACGAGCTTAGTCTTGTCGTACTCAACCGCACCATCGCTATTAGTGCTCTTAACTTTGTAGCTGACCTTCAGCACAACGTCGTTCATATCGTAGTCGGTACCAACAGTCTGGTCCTCGAAAGCGTAGGTGTAAACCTTCAGCTCCTCGTAGATTGGTGTGGGAGGAACGATGTCGATACCAGGAGAGCACTCAGACTCTGTCTTAACATCGTTAACCTGACCTTTGGCTACCAATACAGCATTGCCGTTACCTTGTTGTGGGAATGCTCCCCAATATGGATTAACAGAAGCGGTATAAGAACGTGTACCATTCAGCATGTTCAGCATCTTCTCGTAGGCAGTATTCGAATATATATTAGTCTGGGTAACAGGTCTGTCAAAACTCATGCGAATATTATTGGTGATGGCACCTACTGTCATCTTTTCAACCCCATCAATCCATTCTGTTGTGTAATTCATAGCTATGCCTAACTCATCACTATCCCAATCTGGATTTTGGTATGTATTTACACCAGTAGCTTCCCCAAATTGCAGATAGGCATATCCGTTACTTGTTGGACCATCAATATCAACATTGTTAAATGCGACATAACCAGAAATGTCAATCAGTGAGTTTTCTTTAGCCCAAATATAGGAATGATCACTTGTCCCATCAGTAGAACCAGACATACCAAGGTTTGCGGCTTTGATATAAGCACCTACACCTTGACGGATGTTGCGGCAGTAGATAGTTTCATCGCATTCCCACCAACAATTGTTGTAAATACGAGTGTTGGCTGTTGTAGAGCCCATGATGCAATTGCCGATATGTACCTTACCTGCATTCTCGTAGATGCTTAGACCTGCACCACCTTCCATGATGTCTGCCTCAAGAAGACCTGCATTGTAAAGTGTACCACCATTATTGTTGATAGTACCGACATCAATCGTACCACCATTATAGTTGTAGGTGTTTGTTCCGTTAGCAAACTCCAATCTACCAGCGCCCGTAACAGTACCACCAGGATATACATAGAAACTACCAACGGTCTGCTGCTCGTTGTTTGCATTAGTAACAAGTTTTTGTCCACTTACGATGTTCACTGTTCCGTGTGGACCTACGATGAATACGCAGTTACCATTTACACGCTGCTCAGCATTGATATTCATGGTACCCTCTACATAAACAGAGATACCACTGCCAGACTGAATCTTGGGAATATTGTCATTCCAAGTCGTTCCTTGGGGAATCAAATAGTGAGTAACAGGATTTGAAGGTAGAGTGTTGTTGTTTTCTGCAGTAATAGCAACAGCATCGTCAATGTAGTCTGAGAGGTCTGGCATCGTGCGAGTAGGAATTACAAAATCGTCAGCAGCGCTGCTTCTTGCAGCTCTCATAGAGCGGGCACCAGCAGCCTGCTCGCCACCAAAGGTGGTCTCAACCTTACCATCAACAACAGCAGCAGGCTTTACGTAAGAGTAGCCTTTCTCGTCCTTGAGGGCAACGAATACAGATTTCTTGGCATCAGGACATGTGAAATCGATAATAGCAGTTCCACCACTTGTAACCTCTGCCTTACCTAATACAACAGCAGTGTTGTTAATAAATGGGTTGTTCTCATAGATGCTGACAACGTAGTTTGCACCATAGTCACCATTTACTGTTACATTAGCCTCCACCTTAGAAGCCATGTCCCAAGTCTGACCATCGGGAATCGTAATGCCGAGCTGCATCTCAGCATTCTCCTTAGACTGATCGTCAATCTCTTTTTGGCTTGCGCCGTCCACATCCTTGACGCAGCTGCTGAAGCCAGCGACAAGAGCCAAAGCGGCAAAGCCCCTCATCAAATACTTTTTGTTCATCATTAGTGTAATTATAAATTATTAAACATGTTTATTATCATTCTTATCAGCTTCATATGCGCCTGTTCACGCAAACATCGATTATATAAGTCAATAGTTCGTTGCAAAGATAAAAATAAATTTGGTAAACACAAAGATTTTGCCGACAAACTTAAATCTTTTAACATTTATAAAAGAATAAGCAGTCACGAAAATCGCAACTGCTTACTGATATGGTTAATCCAGGGATTGAGTCTGATGAACCCAATTAATTGTTGGTCATGGTCTTGCCTGGAGCAGCAGCTGTCTCATACCACTTGATGTCTCCAAGCACTGTCGCACGCTGTGCAGCAGGAGTAGCAGCCCATGCGGAGAACGAGTTGATGAGGAACTCAGAACCACTCTCTGTCGTGATGGTCGCTGTACCATTGCCAGGATATGCCTCCGTGATGATGGTACGCTCTGTAGGCCAAGCCCAGTCTGTAGGAACCATGATGGCATGTGGATACTCATCCGTGTTGGGATAGACGTAAGTGGTATTCGTGCTCAGCACCTCGATAGACACAGGCAGCTGAGTAAAGTCACCTGTAAAGCCTGCAGGAATATTTATCTCCTCAGAGATAGGAGTTACTGGTGTAGACCTGCCAGTATTCACCATCACACCTCTATTCACACCCAGTGCGTCATGAATCTCTTGACCACCGAAGAGCTCTGTATCACCAATCTTCACCTTGATATTATAGGTAGCACCAGCGGCAACGAGCTTCACTATGAGCTTGTTAGTGTCGTAAATCACCTTACCTGCATTATCACCGGTTCCTTCTTCCTCCACTTTGTAGCTGACTTTCAGCACGACATCGTTCATATCATAGTCAGTACCAACGGTCTGGTCCTCGAAAGCATAGGTGTAAACGACGGGATCACCAAAAATCTTACCATCGTCACCACCGGGATTGTTACCCTTACCAGTACAATCGCCATCAGGGATGATCAGGGCAGAGCTGTCCTCGCTAGTCCAGTGGGTTATAGGTGCTTTGCACCAATAGACGCCAAAAGGAGTGCATCCACCCAGGATATGATAAGCGGCACCCCATCTGTCGGTAAGATCCTCTTTCGATATGTTTCCATCAGCATCATATAAATAGAACTCTTCAATATTCTCCATATCGAAGTACACATTGTTAAGTGCGTTGATATCGTTAGCATAACTTACATAGAAACTTCCAGTCTTGACTATAGCGAAGGAATTATCTTCTGTCGGACCAGTATAGATCACATTATTGCAACGGATAGCCCCTGCGTCTATCATGCTATAATTGTACATGATGCAATTATTTCTTGAAGGTGCACACATATATAACTGCCCATCACAATCTAAGCGGCTGTGGTCCAAAAGTGTCAAAGGACCTACACCAGCGTCCTCCGTGTAATGGATATAGCAGCCATTTACAATAGAAGAGTTGTAAGCATCGTCTTCCTCAGCGTTGGTGGTTCGAGCCGTAATATGACCAAAGTTGGTATAGAAACCACCACAGGTGTTGCGGAGCTTGTCGACGGTAATGGTGCCTTTGTTATAGAAATCACAACCATTGATGTTAAACTCACCATTAAAGGTTATGGTACCTGCATTATAGCATGGTGCACCAACATTGCTGTTACTAATATTCTCGTCATCATTGACGTTAAATGTAGGAGTAACACCACTAGCAGCCTCAACAGATCCGCCTGCCATCACAATGAGACGTGCCGTCCTGCTTAGATTGGTATCACCATCAAGGATAATCTTACCACCATCAGCCACGACAAGTGTGGGACCATATAGTGTGTTGCCATTCAGGTGAAGGGTACCCTCGACATAGATGACACAATTATTGACAATGGTAGCATGTCCGTTCATATGGAACACCTCTGTAACCTCTGTGCCGGCAGCCACACGATAGTGCTTACCATCACCGTTTCCTGGGAAATGGTCAGCGTTCTTATCGGTCAATGTACGATTCCCATCTTTTGTATCATTCAGGATAATAGCATCGGTGAGAGCGGTATATGACTTCATCCCGTCGATGGAGATCTCCTCGAGATTAAACTCTAAATCCCACTCCCCCCAGCGGTTGCGTCCTACGGCGGGGTTCAGGTAATAATCTAATGTTTGCACATACTCAGGATACTTACTGGCATCCTCTGCGGCACGCATAGAACGACTGCCTGCGGCACCACCGCCAATGTTAGCATTGATCTGTCCGTTCTCTACATGTGCTGTATGAACGACACTGCGATTCTTGCTGTCGTAAACGGTAATGTAAACCATTGACTGGTTGGAGGGAATGGTCAGTGAGGTGTTAAGTGTTCCTCCCTCATGAACTTCCTTGAGGGTATAATACTTCGCATTCTGGTTATACAAGGGGTTCTTGTCATAGATACCCACCGTATAAGACTGATCCAAACCTAAGTTAACTGCGATATTCGTAGTCACCTGAGACGCCATGTCCCAAGTCTGACCATTAGGAATACTCAAACCGAGCTGAAGCTCAGCATTCTCTTTCGACTTCGTGTCGATCTCGCCCTGACTCATTGCAGTCAGGTCCTTCGTACAACTGCTAATGGAGACAACAAGTACCAATGCGGCGAAGCCTTTTATCAAAAACTTTTTATTCATCATCTTTGTGTTGTTAAATAATAAAAAATGGTTACGGTATTCTTATATAAATATAAGCCTAGAGTGCGCTTGTTTGCGCAAACATCATTGTATATCCTACAAGGTGTTGACTATCTATTTGCAAAGATAATCATTTATTTGGTAAAAACAAAGATTTTACCGATAAACTTGCGGCTTTTAACATTTATAAAAGAATAAGCAGTCTCGAAAATCGCGACGGCTTACTGGTGTGGACCAGGTAGGGCTTGAACCTACGACCTCCAGATTATGAGTCTGTTGCTCTAACCAACTGAGCTACAAGTCCGAAAAATCGGTGCAAAGGTAATGCTTTTTCTTTAAACATGCAACTATTCAGATATTTTTTTGTAATTTTGCCCTCCATAATGGAGAGGTTGATATTAGAAAAAGGCTGTTGTGCTATCGTCCCTTGTGTGGCAACCATCGGCATGTTTGATGGGGTGCACAGAGGGCATCGCTTTGTGCTTCGTCATGTTTGTGACTATGCCAGGGCGCATGGACTCTCCACTACTGTCATTACGTTTGACCGCCATCCTCGTGAAGTGGTGCATACAGATTGGCAGCCTCAGCTGTTGACAACCTTCGAGGAACGTATGGGGCTCTTAAAGGAAACGGGCATCGACCGTTGTGTGATACTGCCTTTCAACAAAGAGATGGCAGCCTTGTCGGCTCGTGAATTCATGTCGCTGATGGTAAACAGACTGGGCGTGAAAGTACTGATGACAGGCTATGACAACCGTTTCGGACATAACCGCAACGATACTTTCGAAGACTATGTTCGTTACGGGAAAGAGTTAGGGATGATGGTGGAAAGGCTCCCTTCTTTACGCCAGGAGTCAACAGCCAACAACCAACATCTGGAAGTCAGTTCGTCCGTCATCCGGAGAATGCTGGAGGAAGGGGATGTCAGGAAAGCAGCTGAGGCACTCACCTATCCTTACCGCATCACAGGAAAGGTGGTGAGCGGTGAGCATATCGGTACGACATTAGGTTTTCCCACGGCAAACCTGCAACCAGACAACTGCCGTAAGCTCATCCCTGCTCCTGGGGTTTATGCAGTGAGATGTCTCATGGAAGGAGGAAGGAAGACGTATATGGGTATGATGAATATCGGCACTCGTCCTACCTTTGGGGAGCATGCACAAACGATGGAGGTTTATATCCTCGACTATGAGGGCGACCTTTATGGACAGACCATCAGTGTGGAGTTCTTAGAACGGTTGCGTGACGAGCGTCGTTTCGATAGCAAAGAGGAGCTGAAGGTACAATTGGAGGAAGACAGAAGAAGAGTGAGTAGCTTAGAATTTAGAGTGTAGAGTTGATAGTTTGAAGATGAGAAAGGTTATAAATGCGTTTGTATATGCCCTGGTATTTGTCGCCATCCAGGCGATAGCAGGTTTTGTCGTGCATTTTATCTGGCAACAGGTAGTGGGGGGGACAGACATCACAGTGATGGAACTGGTCGTGACGATGGCAGTGTTCAGTTTGTTGACAATCATCATCTTCCTATCAGCACGATGGGCAGAGGTTTCCCTCAATTGGTTGCTCACCAAACAGTGGACAGTGATGGTATGGGCAGCCATAGCAGCTGTGGGAATGGTGATTCCTGTTACTTGGTTGCAAGAGAACATGCCAGAACTACCCAACTGGATAGAGGACCAGCAGGAGCAGCTGTTGAGTAACTACTGGGGCTATCTTGCCATTGGGTTGCTGGCTCCCTTGGCAGAGGAGATCGTCTTCCGAGGAACCATCCTCCGTACCTTATTAGGATGGAACAATACTCTTAACTCTCAACCCTCAACTCTGGACTCTCCTTATATCGCTATTACGATATCGGCAGTGCTTTTCTCCCTAATTCATATGAATCCTGCCCAGATGCCATATGCCTTCCTCGCAGGACTACTGCTGGGATGGATGTACTGGCGTACTGGATCTATCCTCCCTGGTATCGCCTACCACTGGGCGAATAACTCTGTTGCCTATATCCTCTTCCGTGCCTATCCAGACCAGGACATGAAACTTATCGACCTCTTCAAAGGTTCTGAGTTCCATGTTTACCTTGCTGTCTTCTTTTCCCTCCTTATCTGTCTACCAGCCCTCTACCAACTCTATCTGAGGATGAGGAGGGCTGTGTAAGGGATATTATGGATAAAAAATCAGCGGACTGCTCGTCAACCGATGACTGGCAGTCCGCTATCGTTAGTATGTTATGAAAAATTTGAGAGAACAGAAACTTCACAGTTTCTTTGTTTTAACTAAACATGATATTTATTATAGAGAAAGCATAGAAAAAATTCTTCGTTAATCCTTGGCTACCGCTGTTGGTATAACCTTGGCGGTGTCAACAGGGATGTCTGTGATGTTCTCAGCCTGCATGGGTGTCACATCAGCAGAGTCAACCTGCAGGGAATAGCTATTGGCATACTCGATACGTGGATCGTTCCAGCTGGCATCCCACGGACGTTGTAAAGCTCCGCCAATCGTCAAGATGATGGCTACGACAGCCGCAGCCTTGAAGAGTGGCATGAAACGCTGTCTCATAGAGATCTCACGAGCCTTTACGGTGGCTGGTGCTTCTTCCTGAATTATGGCAAGAATACGTGCATCGAAATCCTCACCCAGATGGTGGTTCTCTGACTCTGTCGTCTCATAGGCGAAGAGGTCACGATAGGGCATCATCTCAGCAGGAATATCTTTCTGGCTGAAGAAGGTACGCAGGATTCCCTCTTCCTCAAGGGTTGTCTCTGCTGCCCAATAGCGTTCTAAGAGTTGTTCGATGTATTTGTAGTCCATTTTTCTTCCGGGATTTTTACCCCTACATCATAAAAGACGAATGACAAGGGGAAAAGTTACAGGAAAACGGAAAATTTTTTAAGAATCTACTTTCTTGAATTGTTCCCGGATTGTCTGACGGGCTCGGAAAATGTTTATTTTCACTTGTTCTTCCGTGATTTGGAGAATAGTGGCAATATCCTTATAACTCTTACCTTCTATGTCACGTAACTGCATACAACTGCGTTGTTTCTCTGGCAACTGGTCAATGAGTTGTCGTACCAGTCGGATACGGTCTTGTTGGATGACTTGCTCCTCGGGGTTGGCATGATGACTATTGTCCGAGGGCTCTGTCTCCGTCTCCAGAGAGAGGGTTTGGTTGCCCATGTGACGTGTCTTGTCCAATGCGAGGTTACGACAAATAGTAAGACAGAAATTTTCGATATTGTCAATTGTTCCCCAGCTGTCACGACGATTCCATACCTTGACCATCGTTTCTTGTACCACATCCTCTGCCTCCGCAGGATTGAGGGTGATGCGGAGTGCCAGTCGGAAGAGCTTGTCTTTCAACGGCAGGATGTCGTGTTGGAAACTGATAGCCACTTTTTATCTTTTGATGATGGTGCCGTGTTGTCCGTCAATAGCGGTAGCAAGGGTGATGATAACTTTGGAGACACCGGCATCCACGGCATTCAAGGCGTTCTCAATCTTAGGAAGCATACCACCAGAGATGGTGCCGTCTGCCTTGTATCTCTCAAAATCCTCAGGAGTAATCACAGGGATGACAGATTCGTCATCGTCAGGATTGCGGAGTACCCCTTTTTTCTCAAATGAGAAGATGAGTGTCACATCATAGAGTTTCGCCAGTGCTTTTGCCGTCTCAGAGGCTATCGTGTCAGCATTGGTGTTGAGGATATGTCCCATACCATCATGGGTAAGGGGTGCCATCACAGGGGTGATACCTGCTTCTATCAGATGTCCTAATGTCTCGTGTGCGACATTCTCCACATCGCCTACAAAACCATAGTCAACCCCATTCTTCAGAGGACGCTTATGACTTCGGATAACATTAGCGTCAGCGCCAGTGAGCCCGAGGGCATTGACACCGTTCTCCTGTAGCCGTGCCACCAGGTTCTTATTCACCAGTCCGCCATAGACCATAGTGACGACCTCCAGCATATCGGCATCTGTGATACGACGACCATTGACCATCTGTGTCTCGATACCCAGACGCTCAGCCATCTTGGTTGCCTTACGCCCTCCACCATGTACCAGGACCTTTCGTCCTTCAATGGCGCAGAAGTCCTTTAACAGCTGAGAGAGCTGTAGCTCATCCTCGACTACAGCTCCTCCCACTTTCACTATTGTTAGTTTCTCTTTCATCTTCGTTATTCCGATAATCCGTTATTCCAGATAAGTATAGCCATAGAGCCCGCTGCGATAGTTATTCAGGAACTCTTTGCCCTCTTCTAAGGTAATCTTTCCTTGCTTGACACTCTTTGCCACCCATATCTCCAACTGGCGAACGAGTTTCTTGGGCTGATACTGTACATACTCCAGCACCTCTGCCACCGTCTCGCCATCGATAATCTGGTCGATATGGTAGCCATTGTCCTTCACAGAGATATGGACTGCTGTTGTGTCACCAAACAGATTGTGCATGTCACCTAATATCTCCTGATAGGCTCCTACGAGGAAAACTCCCAGATAATAAGTCTCGTTCTTCTTCAGGGAATGAACTGGCAGGGAGTGTGTATTGTGGAGGTTGGTCGTGAAGTTGGCGATCTTGCCGTCACTGTCGCAGGTGATGTCCTGAATGGTGGCATTACGGGTGGGACGCTCGTCAAGACGCTGGATAGGCATGATGGGGAAGACCTGGTCTATCGCCCATGAGTCGCTGAGGCTCTGGAACAGGGAGAAGTTGCAGAAATACTTGTCGGCAAGCAGCTTGTCAATCTTCATCAGTTCCTCAGGAATATGTTTCAGACTCTTGGCGAGTGCGTGGATCTCATGACAGACACTCCAGTACATTGCCTCAATCTCGGCACGTGTCTTCAAGTCGACAATACCATGCGAGAAAAGGTCGAGCACCTCCTCACGGATCTGTTCCGCATCGTGCCAGTCCTCCAGCACGTTACGAGGGGAGAGGTTGTCCCATATCTCATAAAGGTCTTTTACTAATTGATGACTGTTCTCGTCGGGCTCGAACTCCTCAGGCATCTCGGGCAGGGAGGCTGTCTCCAGCACATCCATCACTAGTATGGAGTGATGGGCAGCAAGAGAGCGACCGCTCTCTGTGATGATGTTGGGGTGGGGCAACTCGTTCTTGTTGGCAGCATCCACGAAGGTATAGATACAGTCGTTGACATACTCCTGAATGGAGTAGTTCACAGAGCTCTCACTGGAAGGAGAACGGGTACCGTCATAGTCGACACCTAAGCCACCTCCACAGTCGACAAAGTCGACGTTATAGCCCATCTTATGCAACTGGATATAGAACTGAGAAGCCTCACGCAAAGCGGTTTGAATACGACGGATCTTCGTGATCTGACTGCCGATATGGAAATGGATGAGGCGCAGGCAGTCGCGCATATCTTTCTTGTTAAGCAGTTCCAGAGCCTCCAAGAGCTCCGCGCTCGTCAGTCCGAACTTAGAGGCATCACCTCCACTCTCCTCCCACTTACCAGAACCGGAAGAGGCGAGTTTGATACGGATACCGATATTAGGACGTACATTGAGTTTCTTTGCCTCACGGGCAATAATCTCCAACTCGTTCATCTTCTCCACGACGATGAAGATCTGCTTGCCCATTTTCTGTGCCAACAAAGCAAGCTCAATATAACTCTCGTCCTTATATCCATTACAGATGATGATGGAGTCACTTTGACACTGCATGGCGATAACGGCATGCAGTTCTGGCTTAGAGCCTGCTTCCAGACCTAAGTTAAACTTACGCCCATGAGAGATGATCTCCTCAACAACAGGTTGCATCTGGTTGACTTTGATAGGATAGACCACGTAGTTCTCACCCTTGTAGTCATATTCCTTCGCAGCCTTTTTGAAACAACTCCATGTCTTCTCGATACGGTTGTCAAGAATGTCAGGAAACCGCAACAACACAGGAGACTGGACATCACGCAGTGACAGTTCGTCCATCACCTCTCGGATATCGATTTGCGTACCGTCCTTACAAGGAGTCACATAGACATTTCCCTTGTCGTTGATGCCAAAATAACTGGTTCCCCAGCCATTGATGTTGTAAAGCTCCTTGGAGTCTTCAATCGTCCATTTCTTCATCTTTCTATATTTTTTATAGTTCCTATAGTATCTATAGTTCCTATAGTTTTAATAGTTCGCGCAGTGCATCTACGCTGATTTGTATCTTCTCATAATTATCCATCAGGCTGACATCAAGGGTATAGTGTGCCTTGGTATAGAACTCTTCACGTTTTGCTACCTGCTCTGTGATATAGGTAATCAGCTCCTCAGGACTCTTTCCTTTTATCAGCGGACGTTCAACCTTACCCATCAGCAAGTGTTTATACAACACCTCGGGGGTGGCTTTCAAGTAACACACGTCACCTTGCTGGTTCAGATAATCCATGTTGTCAAAGAAACAGGGTGTACCGCCTCCACAGCTGATGATGACGTTCTCGAACTCAGCCACCTCATGCAGCATGTTGTATTCTATCTGGCGGAAGCCCTCTTCTCCTCGCTCTGAGAAGATTTGTGCCACCGTCTTACGCATCCGACTCTCAATATACCAGTCCAGGTCATAGAACATCATGCCTGTCTCTTTGGAGAGCGCCTTGCCGATAGTGGTCTTTCCTGACCCCATGTAACCGATGAGGATAATCCGTCTCATTTCTTCTTGGCAGGTGCGTTGACGATATTCATGCACTCCTCATAGGTCAGTGCGGCAGCGCGTTGATGCATATTTTTCGGCAGACGGAAGTTCTTGCCGTCATAAGAGATATAAGGACCGTAACGACCGTCGATGACCTCCAGTTTGCTATCCTCTATGAAAGTCTTCAAATGACGTTTCTCCTCCTGTTGACGCTTCTCGTTGATAAGTGCGACAGCCTCGTCTAAGGTAACTGCCATAGGATCTGTACCTTTTGGCAATGAGGTGTATTTCCTCTGATGGAGGATATAGGGTCCGAAACGACCTGTGCCGATGACGACAGGAAATCCCTCGAAGTCTCCGATGGTACGAGGAAGTTTGAAGAGTTCCAAAGCCTCTTCCAGTGTCATCGCCTCCATACTCAACTCACTGGGCAGTTGTGCGAACTGCGGTTTCTCATTATCATCGGCGGAACCAATCTGGACGACAGGACCGAAACGACCAATCTTGACAAAGACGGGGCGACCGCTCTTGGGATCAACACCTAGTTGGCGCTCTCCTGCCTTATGTTCCTGACGGGCATTTAGTGTTTGCTCTACGTTAGGCTCGAAACTCTTGTAAAAGTGCCTCATCATACTTGTCCATTTCTCCTTGCCTTCTGCAATCTTATCGAAGTCATGTTCCACCTTTGCCGTGAAGTTATAGTCCATGATATCCTTAAAGTGCTCCATGAGGAAGTCGTTGACAACAATTCCGATATCGGTTGGTAGGAGTTTGCCCTTGTCGGAGCCTGCCATCTCCTTGCGGACAGACTGCTTGACTTGTTTGCCTTTCAACACATCAATCGTATAGGTACGCTCCTCTCCTTTCTTATCGCCTTTGTGGACATAGTCACGTTGCTGGATGGTGGAGATGGTGGGGGCATAGGTAGATGGGCGGCCAATACCTAATTCCTCCAGTTTATGTACCAAGGAAGCCTCCGTATAACGGACTGGTCCCTGACTGAAACGCTCTATAGCCTGTATCTCCCTGCGAGTTAGTTCTTGTCCTTTTTTCAATGGGGGAAGGGTGTGACTTAACTCCTCTTCTTGCTGTTCCTCGTCGTCAACGGATTCACGGTAAACTTTGATAAAACCATCGAACTTGACAATCTCACCTTGGGCGACAAACAGTTCGTTGGTACCACTGACAGTGATATTGACTGTTGTCTTCTCAATCTCTGCGTCTGACATCTGACTGGCAATAGTACGTTTCCAGATAAGGTCATAGAGTTTCTTCTCTTGAGCAGTACCTTCTATTTCCGTCTGATTCATATAGGTTGGACGGATGGCCTCGTGAGCCTCCTGGGCACCTTTGGCATTGGTACGGTACTGGCGTGACTTACTGTATTCCTCACCATAGAGATTCTTGATCTCTTCCTTGCTGGCATTGATACAGAGTGCAGAGAGGTTGACAGAGTCGGTACGCATATAGGTGATACGTCCGTTCTCATACAGATGCTGGGCAATCATCATCGTCTGACTGACGGTGAATCCCAGTTTACGTGCTGCTTCCTGCTGGAGCGTAGATGTTGTAAAGGGAGGAGCAGGAGTACGCTTCATGGGTTTCTTGCTGACACTCTCGACGGTATAGGTCGCCTCCTTGCATTTCTCCAGGAACTGCTCTACTTCCTCATGGGTTTTGAAGCGGGTACCGAGTAATGCTCTTACCTCTGTCTGGGAGCCGTCTGCATTGGTGATGGCAAAGATACCGTTCACACTATAGAAGGACTCACTCTTGAAATTCTGTATCTCTCGCTCACGCTCTACAATCAGGCGGACAGCGACACTCTGTACTCGTCCGGCAGAGAGGGCAGGCTTGACCTTACGCCATAACACAGGGGAGAGCTTAAAGCCTACTAGACGGTCAAGGACGCGGCGAGCCTGTTGGGCGTTCACCAAGTTCATGTCCAGATGACGTGGATGCTCAATCGCCTCTAAGATGGCAGGTTTGGTGATCTCATGGAACACAATACGGTTCGTTTTCTCCTCATCCAGTCCCAGCACCTCACACAGATGCCAAGAGATGGCTTCTCCCTCACGGTCCTCATCGGATGCGAGCCATATCTTCTCAGCCTTCTTGGCGTTGGATTTCAGTTCCTTGACGACCTTCTCCTTTTCCTCAGGAATCTCATATTCGGGTTCGAGCGTCGTGGTGTCGATGCTCATTTCTTTTTTCTTCAGGTCACGAATATGTCCGTAACTGGACATGACCTTGAAGTCGTTACCTAAAAACTTCTCGATTGTCTTAGCCTTGGCAGGCGACTCTACAATCACTAAATTCTTTTGCATATCTTAAATAGTTATTTATTGCCCTTTGTAATTTTCCGTTTCGGGCTGCAAAAGTAGAGAAAAGTTTTGGTTACACCTTATATATATAGTAGTTTTTTGCTTTTATTAACGATTAGAGATCAGTGAAAAATTAAAAGCCTCTCTTAGAGAGGCTCTTCCATTTTATAGATTTGTTTTTGATGATCGATGATGGGCAATGAATCGTTCTACAGCATGACGGATGCTGAGGAGTCCGAATTCTTCGGGATGGATATCTTGAATGGGAATCCATAGGCATGCTTCTGCATCGTCATCAGCATGAACAAGACAATCGTTAGGCACATGAACTAAGAAGTCCATATCGATGGTGTGGACACCTAACCCACTATACATATAGACATTAGGACAAGAGAAAAGATATTCTATTTTGTCGACTTCAAGACCCGTCTCCTCCTTAATCTCGCGGCGCATGCCTTCCTCTGCCGTCTCGTACATATCCACGAAACCACCTGGCAGATCAAGAGTCCCCTTAGCAGGCTCCTTAGCCCTGCGGACAACCAACATTTCCTCTTTGTCGTTGACGATAAAGGCGGCAGTGGCGGCACATGGATTGGCATAATAGACAAAGCCACAGTCTTGACACTGTTTGCTCTTGAAGTTATTGATGACAAAATGCTTACTACCGCAAATAGGGCAGTAAGCGAATTTCTCCAAGGGATGTTCCATTACCAATTGTCTGTCCTAAATGGGAAAAGGGGCAGGTTGCCACCATTCTTCACATTACCAATTTGGAAATTCTTAAAACAGTAACGCACAGCAACAGGTTTCTTGACCTGAGGTGATGTGATGGCAATCGCCTCATTCCAATATCCGCCACCTGGTTCCCAGAAGTGTGAGGCGGTAGCAGGATAAAACACTTTGTCCTCTCCAGCAATCTCAAAGCCTTCCATCTGTTCGAAGGGAGCGTCACACCAGTAGTTGTCCTGTGTATGGATGAGGATGGTATCACCCTTAACAGTCATATCCTTGTATGAGGAACTTTTATACTGAATGGTCTCATAACCATAGTCACGATGCAGTGCGGTAAAGGCAAGACGCTCACCGACCTGTTGTTTCTGGGCGGGGTGAATCTGGGAATATTCATAAGGGTAGACGAGGTCGTTGGTGCAGATCAGTGAACTGTTAGGAATGATCTTGGAGGCTTTGTACTGCTGTTCACGCAGTAGAGCTCCACTGATGGCATTGACATTTCCGTCATCATATGCCCAAGGGGCAATCTCCACAAAATAAAAAGGTATCTCACCGAGTTTAAATTGACTGCGCCACTGGTCCACCAATATTTTCATACGCTGCGAATACTGGTCGCCTGGGTCACCAACATTCGAACATCCCTGATAATAGATGATTCCCTTTACGGTACTGTTCAGAATAGGGTTAAAGGTGCCATTGCCCCATAGAAGCGAACGGTGGTAGTCCCATTCTGACCATTTCTTGCAAATCTCTACGGAGTCTGTGGGGTCGTTGGTGTATTTCTTTAGATTCTCTTTTGTTAACCAGCTCTCTACACGCGAGCCACCCTTGTTAGCTTCGATGATACCTACGGGGATATCAAGGGTACGACTGAGCAGACGAGCGAAGAAATATCCAGTGGCAGAGAACTCACCAACCGTCTTAGGACAACAGACACGCCACTCACACTGAGCATCATTGAGAGGTTTCGCTGCCATCACACTAGGTATCTTAATACTACGGACGCCCTTAGAGTTAACAGCATCCAGCACGTGGTAGTTGTAATCCTTCACAGGACACATACCGAAGCCCTTGACAGGCATCTCCATATTAGATTGACCAGCACACACCCAAACCTCGCCTGCGAGTACATTATTAATAGTAACCTCTCCATCACCATCGTTGAAGGTAATGCTCAGTGGGGTATAGGATGCCTTAGGCGACTTGACAGTCAACAGGAATTGTCCGTCCTTGCCAACTTTCGCAGAACTCCTCTCCTGACTCCAGGAAGTGGTTGCCGTCACCGTACTGTTGGATTTTGCCCATCCCCAGAGACGGACGTCTGTTTGTTGTTGGATGACCATGTTGTCACCGACAAGATGTGATAATTTTACTTTTGCCTGTATACTCCAGGTGAGTGAGGCAAGTACAGCCAATGTTAGAATTCGTTTATACATCATTTAAAGTTTTTAGTCTTTAGATGATGCAAAGATAATGATTTTTTGTATCTTTGCAAGCATCAAAGATAAGAAATTATGAAAATACAGAAAACATTCTTGATCTGGGCATTGCTTTTTATTTCCTCTTTCACTTACGCACAGCAAGGTTTGGAAATGGATTTGTGGCCCTCAGCTCCTAAGACCTCCAATGGTGATCCTAACGATTTGGCGAAAGTGACGGTCTTCCTGCCATCCAAAGATGTGGCAACAGGACGTGCTGTCGTCATTTGTCCGGGTGGTGGTTATCAGCATCTTGCCTTTGAGAAGGAGGGGACATCGTGGGCTCCCTTCTTTAACGCACAGGGGATTGCTGTTATCGTCTTGAAATACCGTATGCCACATGGGGTCTGGCAGGTTCCTCTTGAAGATGCGGAAGAGGCGATGCGTCTGGTGCGCAGGATGTCGGTAGCTTGGGACATCAACCCGAAGGAGGTGGGTATCATGGGCTTCTCGGCAGGAGGGCATCTTGCTTCTACTCTTGCCACGCATTCCACAGGTGATGCCGCTCCTGACTTCCAGATTCTTTTCTATCCTGTCATTACAATGGAACAAGGGGTTACCCACAAAGGTTCCCGTGAGAACCTATTAGGAAAGAAACCCAAACGCAAGCTGATGAACCAATTCTGTAATGAGCAGCATGTCAGCGGCTCTACCCCTCGTGCCTTTATAGTACTTGCCCATGACGACAAGGCGGTGTCACCTATAAACAGTATCAGTTACTACGAGGAACTCTGTCTGCATAAGGTACCAGCTACTTTGCATATATATCCTTCTGGTGGTCATGGCTTTGGCAGTTTACAGTCGTTCCTTTACCATTATGAAATGATGCTGGAGCTAAAGGCATGGTTGCGTAGCTTTTAGGGTTTTTCCGGTACGCAGTTGCGAATGATAATAGGAATCGTCTCTATATGGGACGATTCTTTTTTTATCGTGACCTTTACCAGACAAGCCTTGGTATTGATGGGTTTCTTCTGATCGAAGATGAAGTTGCCAATGGAATAATAAATAGGTTTGCCTTGGTATTGCTCGATGGTTTGTAAAGTATGGGTATGATGACAGATAAGGGCATCTGCACCCGCATCGATCAAGTCGTGGGCTTGTTGTCGCTGTGACGGAATAGGTTTCAAGGTATGTTCCCCTCCCCAATGCAAGGAAACGATGATATAGCATTGAGGGTCATGTTGCCGTATGGTCTTGATTCGTGCAATGAGGGAGTCGATGCTCTCCTGACTGACACATGGTTTGTCGGGCAGATAGGAGAAGTTCTCCAAAGGCATGCGAAGTGAGGATAACAACCAGACCTTCCGAGGCGATGAGGCTAACAATACAGGTTGTACTGCCTCTTGCATATTACTGCCTGCCCCCACAGGTATCATCCCTGCCTCCTCTATGTTCTTTTTCGTGTCTACCAACCCTGCCCTTCCTTGGTCGATACTATGGTTGTTGGCGAGGTTGAGATGCGTGATGCCGTGTGCCTTCAGTGTCTTCAGCCATTCAGGTTCGGCACGAAAGATAAATTGTTTGAAGTTCGGCTGTACGATTTTCGTGGCAGGACACTCTAAGTTTGCCACCACGAGATTGCTTGACTGGAAGACGGAGTCAACGAAGGGGGAGAAGAGGTGGTCGACACCCCGATGTTCGATGCGTTGACGGACACCCCGGTCCAGCAAGAAATCGCCAGTAAAAGTGATGGTAAGCGTGTCACTCACGCTTACCATCATCAACATGGATATCAGACTTGTTAGCATCCGGAGCTATAGAAGATATGCTCGTTATCGATGCTCTTGCCATTAAGAGGAACAAGGATTTCCTTCATCCAGTCGGGGATACCCTTCTCTGGCTGTGACTCCAACTGCTGCTGCCATTCCTCGTCAGTGGTACGTGGTGTATCAATAGCCTCCTCGAACTCACGATAGGAGAGGACAGCACCACGGGTGATGTAGAGATAACCCTCGATTTCGACGACCACGTAGATCTCATGGGCAGGACCGACAGCTTCGTACAATACCGAATGAGCAGGGTTGTTACCTGCGTTGGCGGTATAGACATCAGCAACGACGGCTATCGACTTGTCGGCACCCTGTACGTCACCCCAGCCCATCAGATACTGGTCGGGTTCCTTGATGAGGTTGAGGGTGATGTTCTCGAAGGCAGAACCGATAACCTCTATCTGTTGGTATTCCTCGTTAGAGAGTTTCTGTCCTGCCAATTCCTTCTTACTGCAGTTCAACAGGAACTCCGCCTTGTCGCGCAGATCTTCTGTCGCTGTGGTGGCTTTCTCCGTCACGAGGTCGAAGCGTTTCATCACAGCCATCGTCTCGTCAATCAGTTCGATGGCTTTCGTCCAGTAGGCGACGTTCGGCTCCACATATCCTTTGGTGATAGGGTCAGGAACACCACCGCCGCCACACTCGGCACCCATTGGCTGTTTAGCATAGAGGATAGCGTCGTGTTTCAACTCTGCCCATGAGGCAAGGGAGGTGTTCAGGTTCTTCTTCTCCCACTGGGGCGACTGCATGAACTTCGGATACTTGGCGTTCTTGCTGTTCACATCCTTCATGGCATATATCCAGCGATTGGCAACAGTCTCTTTCCAGTTGATCTCACCCATCCGCTGCTTCATGGCGTTCAGGTTCTCCGTATATTTGTTCCAACGACCCTGCTCGTTGAGTTCTCCCAACAGGAGACGCTCAGCGGAAGTGATACCGATGGCTGCAAAGACGTCAAGACCCTTGGGAACACCACGCAAGGTGGGCTTGCTCTCATAGTCGACCATCTCCTGCAATACCTCGTTGTCAGGGAAGTAACGCTGAGGCATCAGACAAATCTTGAACGCACTGGATGCCTGGAACTTGGGCTTGATACGTGTCTGCTTCTTGGCGAGTTCCTCTAAAGCCTTGCGGATAGCCTCAAACTTCTTGTCGTCGCTACAGAACTGTTCTGCAGTGCTACCCATCTTCCGCATCTCTCCATAGACCTGCAGGATGCTCACGTCATCAGGCATACCCATCAGGTAGGTGATAGGCTCTGTGATATTCTTATAGAGTGTCGTCAGTGCTGGATTGCTGCCAATGGTTTGAGCCAACAGCAGGGCAGCGCGTAACTGGTCGTCCTTATCGGTACCGAAGGGAACATTCTGCAACCACATCATCGCACGGAAATATTGTTTCAGTGTCTCGTTACGGGTGTAATGGCCACGTGGACGATAGATGTTATAGATGAACTTAGGCATCCTCTTCTCAGGCACATATCCCAAGAACTCCGAAAATCTCGTATCGGCATCGTTGACATTTTTGATCTCTTGTTTTGCCAGGTCTGTATAGGCAGCGGCAACAGGCAACAAAGCTTTACCCGTATTCAAGGCATAGGCGATGGCATAGTAGGCGGCATTGTATTCTGCGGCAGCCTTCACTTTCGGATTGGTAGCCGTAGCAGCCTTCTGCATCATGAGGTCGTAGTTCTTCTTCGCGAAGTCCGTGACCATCGGTGAGAACTTCTGTTGCTCCGTCTCCTTCAACAGGCAGTCGAAATACATGTGGAAAGCCTGCAGGAAGAGGTCGGTAGTTACAAAATTGGGGAACTCATGGTAGTCGTTACGCTCGTAGATATGGAAGAGCTGGTCTTCCTTGCCTGGCACGATGGCGAAGCCGTTCTTGCCGATGGCGTTATAGAGCCGCTGGTCGAAGTCCTGCAACTGGAAGGAATTGACGATATTGTCCATATTCGTCATCATCCCTGCAGGAGCGATGTTGTTACGTGCCTTCAACTGTGCCTCGTGAGCTTGCAGTTTCTTGACGAAAGCCTGTTCGGCTGGAGTATACTTGATAGGTTTTGCCTTGCCTTCCTCCTCTTTGTAATAGCGGTCAACCATGATTGAATCATACCAAGAGGTGGCACTGAAGACACCACGCAGGTCGGCACTCATAAAGAGGTAGCCCTGACGTGCAGACACGGCATTGCGCAGGATACGGGTCTCCTCCAGGGAGAGGTTCTCCACATTGATGTTAAGAGGCAGTTTCTTGTTCAACTGTTCCACGTCGATCTTCGCCTTGCCGGGGATGATGACGGGACGTGACTCCTTCTGTGCACTTGCGTTCCAGGCGAAAGCAAGTACCATCATGGTTAATACTAACTTCTTCATAGGCAAAATGGTTTATTTAGTTATTAAATGTTTTCATTGCATCTTCCCTTGTCACATTCTTCAGCAGGAAACGCTCAAAGCCCATACCGAAATGTGTCCAACGGTATTCCGCCACCACATATTTCCCGTCTGTCGTGCGTTCTAGACTCCGTATCTTGCCGTCCGTAAAACGGAAATCCTCCAGGATACCGCCTAACTTCGATCCCATCCACAATGGACGCACCAGTCCGTGGTAGTTCTTAAAGATAAACAGGCGTCGCCCTTTCTCCTTGAAATAGCGGGTGCTCTTGATGACACCCACCATCGCATCGATGCTTCCGTCATCGTCCACATCACCCGTGCAGAACTGGTAGACGGGGTAGGGCAGTTCCCAATGGTCGCAGGTGGAATCAGTCTCCAGTGTCAATACTGACAATGTGTCGTTCTTCTGCTCCAGGAAGAAGCCTCCCCTTTCCTGGCTAAAGACATCCACACTTTTCAGCCAACAGCCAATAGCTAATAGCCAAAAGCTAACAGCCCTCATTACAGCAGACTTTTGATCTCCGCCTCGATATCCTTCACCTGTCCACTACGTTTATAGAGCGAGTTGTCACGGGTGATCAGGAAATATTCAGGTAGTCCCTGAATGTTATAGGTAATCAGTGTCTCGGAATCCATGCCTTGCGGGTCACGAACACAAATCCAGGGCAGTGCTGCCGTCTGTTGCTTCCAGAAGTGCTCATCGGGGTCAAGGGACACCTGATAGATTTCCAGTCCCTGTGCCTGATACTTGTTGTAAAGCTCACGCAGCAGAAGGATACGCTCAGGTGAGTTCTCCAGTCCGAAAAGGTGGAAATCGAGTAATACTACTTTTCCCTTCAGATCTGTAAGATGACGTAGCTGCCCTTTGTTATCATAAAGGGCAATATCAATCAGTCCTGTGGTCGATATCTTGCTGATATCAATCCTTTTAGCGGCATTAGCCTCTGTGATGCGGACATTCTTCATACCTTCAATAGCGATGTTATGCAGGTTGGCACCACGTTCGGAATTAGGATGATAAGTATCCCAGCTGGTAGCGACGGCAGCGAACACTTTGATGTCGTCCTTACTGGAGCGGGGATTGAAGATCAGCATGTTGCCAATAGCCTGGAAGAGAGCGAAATAGGAGTAGGAACGGTTAGGCTCCTTGAGGATGTAGTTCTGTTTTACGTCCTGCTTATAGTCATTGATTATCTTCAGGATACTGTCGTTCGACTCGTCAATGCTGAGTGCGTCGTTCTGTGATATGGCAATGGCACGATTCTGCAGGTCAATCTGTTTCAAGGTCAGTTCCTTGATCTTCGCACAGTCATCACTTCCGCTGACTTCATATTGAGTTGCCATCTGCGGATATGATGCCTTGATGGTCACTGTCTCAGTGGAGTCAATACACACATTGATAATCTGGTCGGCGATACGAAGGCGGTAGAACTCAGGGGCCTCGTTCTGGGGATGTGCGAAGGCAAAGGCACCGTCGTCACCCAGTTTCACAGAATCAAGGATATTGATATTCTCCAGTCCTACGTTCTCGAAGTAGAGCATGGAGTCCTTGGCGTTGGTGATATGACCCTCTACATGGAATTTCTTCTCATTACATGAAGCCATGCCTAACAGGACAATGGCAGCCATCAGATATTTTCTCATCTTTATATGTCTGTTAATGAATTTGCCTACAAAGATACGATTAAGTGAGCAAAAAACCAAGAGAATCTTGATTTTTTCGAACATTATCCGTATCTTTGCACTCTGACAAATGAATAAGGAGATTTTTCAAAAGGTAAAAGTGCTGACAGGTGTTGAGGCAAAGGAGCTCATCAAGAGACAGTGGGTTGTCCTCTTCAGAGAGAGGGCGACTTTACGCCTATGGGTTCCGGTCGCCCTGTTACTCTTGACAACAGGATGTTTTGCCCAAAATAACCAAAAGAGACAGGACATAGACTTCGACAGTCCTACCTTCGTACCGACGGTAAAGGTTGGTAAGGTGCTGGAGAATGGTGACAGTATCCAGTATATGGAAATGAATAATGTCTATGTCTATCCTCCTATTTCGTTTAGTAGCAAGAAACAACAACAGGCGTATAACCGTCTTGTTAAAAACGTAAAGATAGTATTGCCCATTGCCAAGGAGGCACGAGCCATCATGATGGAGACGGCGGAGTTTCTTGAGACGTTGCCTGACCAGAAGTCGAGGGATGCGCACATGAAACTGGTGGAGCGTAGTATCATGAAGGAATATAAGCCGAGAATGAAAAAACTGACTTATTCACAAGGTAAACTGCTCATCAAACTGATTTATAGAGAGAGCAATTCTTCTGGTTATGAGTTGATACAGGCTTTCTTGGGACCAGTTCGTGCAGGCTTCTATCAGGCTTTCGCCTGGGCCTTTGGCGCCAGCTTGAAGAAAAAATATGACCCAGAAGGTATCGACCGCCTTACAGAACGTGTGGTTCTTATGGTGGAGGCAGGACAGATATAGTTGCTTATTGTCATGATCCTATGACAAAAAAGTCACATACTAGATTAAACCATTCCAATGGGAATACGTCAAAAAGGGGTATGTGTAGAATTCTCATTTCCACCTTATTTATAATAATAGGGACAGTAACAGCCTTTGCGCAGGGATCCGTAAAAGGTAAAGTGTTAGACAAGCAGACCGATGAGGTCATGGAGTTTGTGAATGTGGTGGTCGAGACACCAGCGGGAAAATTGGTGAAAGGCGCCATTACGGATGTCGGAGGTCAGTTTTTTATCTCTGGTCTGAAAGACGGCACTTATCAGTTGCAGGTGTCTTTTGTGGGCTACAAGACGTTGACACGCCAGTTCACGATCTCAGCGAAGAATCGCCAGCAGCATTATAATGCGTTGTATATCTCCGAG
Source organism: Prevotella sp. (assembly GCA_045117415.1). Classification (GTDB taxonomy): domain Bacteria; phylum Bacteroidota; class Bacteroidia; order Bacteroidales; family Bacteroidaceae; genus Prevotella. The sequence goes on from JBGUNO010000013.1 coordinate 38,657, forward strand.
GATGCCAAGGTGCTGGGAGAGGTACAAGTCACAGGTCAACGCTCACAGATGAAACTGGAAGTTGACCGTAAGGTGTTCTCCGTTGATCAGATCTTAGCGGCGGCAGGAGGTTCCGCAAGTGACTTACTGGAGAATATCCCCAGTGTGGAGGTGACGACGGATGGTGAGATATCCCTCCGTGGAAACAGCAGTGTGGAGGTGTGGATCAATGGTAAGGCGAGCGGTCTGACGACAGATAACCGTGCGGAGATCCTGCAACAGATTCCCGCGGAGAGCATCGAGCGTATCGAGGTCATTGATAACCCTTCTGCAAAATATTCTCCAGAGGGCTCTGCCGGTATCATCAATATTGTGTTGAAACGTGACCGCAAGGGAGGCTATTATGGTTCCTTGCGTGCTGGTGCCAATATTCATGGAGGATGGAATACCAGTGGTAATATCAATTATTCCAGTGGAGTTCTTGATGCTTTTGCTAATCTCGGTTACCGCCGTCGTAAGAACAGTGGAGGCAGTGAGAGCCAGCAGCATTATAAGCAGACTAATGAATATCAGAATTATGAGAGTGATAGTAAGAATCGTGGCGGAGGACTCTTTGCCCGTTTGGGACTCACTTGGCATTTTACCAAGAATGACGACCTCTCATTGGGTGGTATGACTCTCCAAGGCAATTTTAAGAACACGACAGAGACGCCATATCATTATGGTACTATCGGAGCTACAGCGGACTCTTACCAGATGTTCCGTCGCAACAGTGGGGACGGCAAGATGCACATGTATCATGCTGAAATGGGGTATGAGCACCGTTTCTCTGATACACACAAACTCACAGCTCATGCTGAGTACAACCGCTGGATGAGTGATAACGACAATATTTATCAGGACTCCGTCTGGTATGTTGATATGCCACATCAACGTACTGCTTATTCATATCAATTCCGCCCCATGCATGTCCGTAACCGCTCATGGGAGGCAAAACTCGACTATGAGAACCAGATTTCGGAGCATTTCAAGTTGGAAGCAGGCTATAATGGTCGCTGGTCGCATGAGAATACCCCACAGGAGTCTTGGATGGCGGATAACTGGGAGGGAACTAATCTCATGGAGGACGAGTTATATTACAACCGTTTTATCTACTCAATGGACACACATGCTCTTTATGCCACAGTCAATACCAAGATAGGTAAGTTGGGCATAATGGCAGGACTGCGTGGGGAGTATTGGAAGGTGAATACCGAGAGCTATGACTATGCCCAGGAGCATGGTACTGCCGCAAAAGAAGACCCTTATAAGAAAGACTTCTTCAAGCTCTTCCCCTCGCTGTTCCTAAATTATGAGTTGACGGAGAGTGCACAGTTGCAGCTGAACTATACCTACCGTCTGCGCCGTCCATGGGGAGGACAACTGAATTCTTTCCGCAATACCAGTGATGCCTCGATGGTGTCATTCGGTAACCCGGAGCTCACGCCAGAATACACCCATTCTATCTCACTCAACTTCATGAAGACATGGCAAGAGCATACACTCAGTATCTCTACCTATTATCGTCCTACGACAGATGTCATGCAGCGCATCCGTTATCAGAATGCTGACGATGGGAAGATGTATATGACGACGATGAACCTCACCAAGCGACAGAGTCTGGGCGTTGAGCTTATTGGCAAGAACAAACTTTTCCGCATCCTCGACCTCACTACGACCGTTAATGGTTATTATAACAAGCTCGACGGATTTTCCTATGTGATTGACGGACAGACGGTCACCGGTGAGAGCGACAAGAGCTTCTCATGGGATGCCCGTATGCTAGCCTCCCTCATCCTGCCTTATGACATCTCCTTGCAGCTAACGGGCAACTATCGTTCTCGTGGGGTCATCACACAGGGTTATCGTAAGCCTAATGCCTCCCTTGACCTCGGTTTCCGTAAGAACTTCTTCAATAAGACCATCGCTGTCGCTATCAATTGGCGTGATGTCTTCAATACCCGCCATTGGGAGAACTATACAGAGAGTGATACGTTCTGGCGTCATCAGAAGAACTGGCGTGACCCGAATGTCAATATTCAGGTCACCTGGAACTTTGGAAACATGAACAATCAGCGTCGTCAGGGCGAGCGTGAGGAACTTCTGCCAGGAAACGGGCAGCAACAGCCACAGAACGAACAACCTCAACAGAACCAGGGATATCAACCTGCAGGTGGTGAGGAGTAAAAACTTGCTTATCAACTCTCCGCAAAGGCGGCTTCCTCTGCCTCAGCAATGATCTCCTCACGGGTCTTCTCATGAGGAGTGGCAGTGATGTCGTCAAGTGAAAAGTCGTCGTTGTCCTCTGTTTGAGGTTGGGAGGAATCAGTAACAGACTCCTGGGCTACTGTAAGGGGGGCTGCTATCTCCTCAGGCACACTGACGGGCGACTCCTCCATCTTGGTACGTTCTCCCTTTGCCGCAAAGATGGCATCAATGAATTGCGGCTCACGGCGAAGGCGCTGGAGGGTCTCCTTACAGGCTAACTGCTGGCTCTCTTTCTTGGAGTAGCCTTTCCCGGAACAGCCTTCCACTCCCTCAAGAAATATTTGGTAGACGAAGAAGGGACTGTTATGCTCATCAATAGACTCTTCCAACTGTCGGAACTCAATATTGACACGGTTTTTCTGGCTCCACTCCAAGAGCTTGGATTTGAAATTGACCTCCTTATATGCAACTTTATCGATATTAATCAGTTGCTTAAGGATGCGTTTCTCCATAAATTTCATACAGGCACCATACCCACGATCAAGATATATCGCACCGACCAACGCCTCAAAAGCATTGCCCCCCAGATAGCTATTATGCGATGTAGCCTGACCATCACGCATCACCATATCGGTAATCCCCATCTCCTTGGCGAGTTTACCTAAAGTCTCACGCTGTACGAGTTTGGAGCGGGCATTGGTAAGGAATCCCTCACGCTTGCCTTCAAAATGACGGAACACGATATCTCCCACAACGGCATCGAGAATCGCGTCACCAAGGAATTCTAGTCGCTCGTTGTTCAGAGGTCGCCCTTTGTTGTTACGTTTCTTGATGCTTTTGTGCATCAGCGCCTGCTTGTACAGGTTGATATTGCGAGGATAGAATCCCAGAACACGGTATAAAGAAGAATAAAGCTCCTTCTCCTTGCGGAAAGGGAGCCTTATTCTATCAAAGAAATTCGAATTATTCAGCATACTTCTTGAATACTACACAGGCATTGTGACCACCAAAACCGAAGGTGTTGGAAAGTCCTGCGCGAACCTCACGCTTCTGAGCCTTGTTAAAGGTGAAATTCAAGTTGTAGTCAATCTCCTCGTCCTTGTCGTCCTCCTCATGATTAATCGTGGGAGGAATGATGTCATTCTTCACAGCGAGTAATGTTGCCATAGCCTCTACAGCACCAGCGGCACCCAGCAGGTGACCCGTCATGGACTTGGTAGAGGAGATGTTCAACTTATATGCTGCGTCACCAAAGACCTCCTTGATGGCTTTTGCCTCAGAGATATCACCAACGTGGGTAGAAGTACCATGAACATTGATATAATCAATATCCTCGGGCTTCATGCCAGCATCCTCCAGGGCGTTCTGCATCACCAGTTTGGCACCCAGTCCCTCAGGATGGGAAGCAGTGATGTGATGGGCATCGGCACTCATGCCAGCACCTACCATCTCACCATAGATCTTCGCGCCACGAGCCTTGGCATGCTCCAGCTCCTCAAGGATCAGACAGCCTGCGCCCTCACCCATGATGAATCCATCACGACTGGCGCTGAATGGGCGACTTGCCTTCTCTGGCTCATCATTGCGAGTAGACAGCGCATGCATGGCATTGAAACCACCCACACCAGTCTCACAGATAGCTGCCTCCGCACCACCGGCAACAATCACGTTCGCCTTACCCAGACGAATCAGGTTGAAGGCATCAGCCAGTGCGTTGGAAGAAGAGGCACAAGCGGAAGAGGTGATATAGTTAGGACCATGAAAGCCGTACATAATTGAAATCTGACCTGCGGCGATGTCGGCAATCATCTTAGGGATGAAGAAAGGATTGAACTTCGGTCCATCCTCACGATGAACACCATAATAAGAAACCTCTTCTTCAAAAGTCTTAATACCACCGATACCGACGCCAAAGACAACACCAATACGGTCTTTGTTCTCTGTCTCCAGATCCATTGCGCAATCCTCTACTGCCTGTTTGGCGGCGATGATGGCAAGCTGGGTATAACGGTCCATCTTACGGGCTTCCTTGCGGTCGATAAAATCATTCACGTTCAAATTCTTGACCTCACAGGCAAACTGTGTCTTGAACTTAGAAGCGTCGAAAAGGGTAATGGGAGCTGCGCCACTCTTACCAGCCAGCATGTTCTCCCAAGTCTCCTCAGGATTATTGCCAAGCGGTGTAACAGCACCTAGTCCAGTTACTACTACTCTTTTTAATTCCATGTGTATACAGTTATAAAATTAAAAAATTGAAGAATTGAAAAATGAATTCAGGATGAAGTCCCGAACTTCAATTCTTCAATTCTTCAATCCTTCAATTCTAAATGAATTTATTTCGCGTTCTCCTCGATGTATGCGATAGCATCGCCAACGGTACCAATCTTCTCAGCCTTGTCATCGGGAATAGAGATTCCGAACTCCTTCTCGAACTCCATGATGAGCTCAACAGTGTCCAGTGAATCTGCGCCAAGGTCGTTGGTGAAACTTGCCTCTGGCTTTACTTCTGCTTCGTCAACACCAAGTTTGTCCACGATAATAGCCTTTACTTTGCTTTCAATTTCTGACATAATCTTTTACTTTAAATGTTAATAAAATAATTCCTATTTAGATGTGTGCGACCACAAAATGTGGCTTAGCGGGTGCAAAGTAACGAATTTTTATTGACTTATGCAAATAAATTTAGTAAAAATACACTAACTTTTGCACAAACCACCCTATGTTGTGCAACAAATCTTGTCGTAAAAAGGTCATTTGACAACTTCACACATCAAAATACTCTCTTCTGAGAGGATAGTTGTTGCGTAATTCCTCAAACCTCGTCGGGTTGTTTTTCAGTGCCTCGCTATCCCTCATGGGATTATACAATTCAAGGGGGTTACTCGTATAATGGAAATCAGCAGGCAGCTTTGGAGGTCGCACACGGCCGGGGCGTGGTAAACCAAAATGCTGGCATAAGGCATCTATTACCATATTGTCGGCATTCGCCTTCCCGTCAGCGGAATAGCCAGCGATATGGGGGGTACCGATGAAGACACGACGAAGGAGTTCCTCATTCAGAAGAGGCTCACCCTCCCATACGTCAATAATGGCGTCGCGAACCCTGCTCTCTTGGATTGCTGTGAGCAAGGCAATATTATCAACCACTTCGCCTCTGCTGGTATTGATGATGTAGGGAGCCTTCCGTAAACGGTGGAAGAAGGAGTCGTCCGCCATGTGCCAAGTGGCATAAGTCCCCTGACGGGTCAACGGCACGTGGAAGGTGATGACATCGGCATCCTGCTCGATGACAGACATTGGTACGAAATCAGGATTCCCCAGCAGCGGGTCACATATCAGGACACGCATTCCCAGTCGTTCGGCGACCGTTCTGACTTTAGAGCCGACATGTCCGCATCCTACAATACCAATGGTGGCATCATGAAGAGAAAGTCTCTTTTCCTGTCGCAACAGTAACAAGGACGACTCCACATACTGTGCCACAGAGGCGGCGTTACATCCAGGACAACTGGTCCATGCAATGCCTTTATGCTCCAAGTAGGCGGTGTCGATATGATCAAAACCGATGGTGGCAGTCGCAACAAACTGCACCTTGCTGTCTTTTAATAACGACTCGTCACAGCGGGTACGGGTACGGACAATCAGTGCATCGGCGTCTTTAACGTCGTCAGCGCCAATAGAGGCTCCGCTCATCGGACATACCTCATCCGCCAGGAGATGTAGTTTCTCCTGAATATAGGGAATCTTATCGTCAATAACTATTTTCATATCGACCGCAAAGTTATAAAATTAATTTAAATTATGGACTATTGACTATGAACTATAAACTATTTTTCGTATCTTTGCACCCATAATACATATTTTTAATATAGCATCAGATGTCATTTACAAAAAAAGCAAATATAATTTTCAATCAGGCGATTCGTGATTATCATTTGAAGGACGATGTGGATACTCCTATTTCTAATCCTTATGAGCGGGAGAGTATTGAGCATGATCTCTATTCAAAATGTTGGATAGATACGGTTCAGTGGCATTTGGAGGACATCATCCGTGATCCTCATATTGACCCGGTGGATGCCCTGGCGCTGAAACGCCGTATCGATCATAGCAACCAGGACCGTACGGACTTGGTGGAGGAAATTGACTCTTATTTCCGCCAGATGTATCAAAACATAAAACCGCTGCCTGAGGCAAGGTTAAATACGGAGAGTCCCGCATGGGCTGTCGACCGTCTGTCTATCCTTTCCTTGAAAATATGGCATATGCAGGAACAGGTAGACCGTCAGGATGCTGACGCAGGACATATTGCCAGGTGTAAGGCGAAGTTGGAGGTGTTAAAGGAACAGCAGAAAGACCTTAACACCTCTATCGACCAGCTGCTGGAGGATATTGAGGCAGGAAAGAAATACATGAAGGTTTATAGACAGATGAAGATGTATAATGATCCTTCCACAAACCCGATTTTCTATAAAAACAAATAAGGTAGAGTGAAAAAAAATCATATCCTCATCATCCGCTTTTCTGCCTTGGGAGATGTCGCTATGACTGTACCTGTGGTATATTCGTTAGCCCATCAGTATCCTGATGTGAGGGTGACGGTGTTGAGTCGCCGTTTTGCTCGTCCTTTCTTTGAGGATCTCGCGCCTAATGTTGGATTTATGGAGGCAGACCTGAAGCGGGAGTACCATGGTATCAAAGGGTTGAATATGCTTTTCCGCAGACTGGCTGCCAAGCAGTTTACCCATATTGCTGACTTCCATAGCGTACTGCGCTCAGAATTCCTGCGGATGCGCTTTAATCTCGGCAGCTATAAGGTGGCACATATCAACAAGCATCGGAAAGGTCGCCGCCAACTGACTTCCAGCATCAACAAACAACTCGTCCAGCAACCCACTTCTTTCGAGAAGTATGCGGAGGTACTGGCTCGTCTTGGTTTCCCTGTCGAGGTTGATTTCCATTCTATCTACCCGGAAGGCGGGGGAGACCTGAGTTTGTTGCCCCCTGAGGCTATCAGCCATTGGCAATTAGCTATTAGCCAACAGCCATCAGCCAACAGCGTACGCATCGGTATTGCTCCCTTTGCTGCCCATCAGGGGAAAATATACCCGACTCATCTGATGCGGCAGGTGATAGAGCTGCTGATACAGAAATACCCCGATGCGAGGATTTTCCTGTTTGGAAAGGGGGAGTGTGAAGACCGTCTGTTTACGGAATGGTGCTCACAATATAAACAATGTGTATATGTCAAGAAGGATTTGGAGACCATCAAAGAGGAACTTATCTTGATGAGCCATCTGGATGTCATGCTCTCCATGGATTCAGCCAATATGCACCTTGCCTCCCTTGTAGCCACTCCTGTCGTCAGTGTGTGGGGCGCTACTCATCCTTATGCGGGATTTATGGGCTGGAACCAGGATCCAGACAATGCCGTACAGATTCCACTCGACTGTCGCCCGTGCAGCATCTACGGACAAAAAAAATGTCGGCGTGGCGATTATGCTTGTATGAATCGTATCGCTCCCACGACCATCGTGGAGCGTATCGAACAGATAATTTCTCAAAAACCTTATGTATAACTTAAAATTGATTGCATTATGAAAAAGTATGTTTGCGACGTATGTGGTTACGTGTATGATCCCGAAGTAGGTGATCCTGATAGTGGCATCGAGCCAGGAACAGCATTCGAGGATATTCCTGAGGATTGGGTATGCCCTGTCTGTGGTGTCGGCAAGGATGAGTTTTCTGCTGAAGACTAATAATAACTTAAAACTACAAAAACATGAGAAAACTATTTCTTTTCGCAGTCATGGCAGTGATGTGCACAGCCGTTTGTCAAGCACAGTATCCTGAACAGTTTTGGCCGATCCAAGCCAAAGATTTCGGCATTAAAGGCGGCAAGGACGGAAAAATCTATCAGATTATCGTGAAAAACAGCAAGAGCAAGAAGGAACTGATTGAGAAGACCACTGCTATGCTGGAGACATTTAAACTGATGGGTGAGGATGTGAAACTTGACGAGGTAAACGACCAGATGTCAGAATATAAGGTACGCGTCATGTTCAACACCGGTGTCGGTGTCCATCCCTCCAATGCCGTACCTGTCCGCTTGAATGGTGACCTGCGCTTTGAGTTCTATGACGGAGGCGTAAAGCTCTCGCTGGAGAATCTGAGCGAGGAGTTCTTTATCGTACACTACCGCCCGCAAAATATCACCGAGAAGGGTACCGAGACTTACCAGAAATACAACGAGCTTATCGCTAAAGCCCGTGAGATCGAGAAAGCCACATCGGCTGCCGGCAAGTTCTTTGCCAAGGTTGACAAGTTGCAGGAGATTAACCACATCAGCGGTACGCTGACTACCTTTGGTAAGAATGCCAAGGCTCAGGTCGTCAATAAGATCAATGAAGCCAATGCTGAGCGTCTGAATGCACTGATTAACTACCGTAACCGTATCGAGGAGCAACTCCCGCTGTTCGAGAAGATGGTTGGCCTCAACGAGGGACGCTGGTACACGACGGAAAGCTACATCGAGGATGCCAAGGGGAATGCCACCTTCATGAAGTACAAAAGTGCTGCCGAATGGAATCTGAAAGGCTATGCCAAAGCCTTGGAGGATCAGTTGCTGTATGATGTCGACAAGAAACGCTGGGAGCGTGATATCAAGTATGTGTATGACGGTATCTTCATCACACTGGCAGAGGAACTGGAGGGTTCTATTGAGGGTATTGCCGAAGACGGTGTACAGACTTGGGAACGCGAAGGTGACCTGGTAGTTCCCACAGATGCCAAGAAGAAGGCAAAGTACCTCAAGAAGAACAAATCATTCACCGACTATGACTCATACGATAACTAGTCCGTCCGATTTCTTATGCGACGAGTAGTACTAATACTTATGCTGTTTGTTTGTGCCGCAAGCTGGAAAGCAGCGGCACAAACCTTTGATTTACGTCCGCAACAGCAACAAAAGAAAAGTAAGAAAAAAGATACCGAGCGGTTAGAACAACTGCTGGATGCAAACGATGTGGAAGGCATGGCAACCTTGCTGCAGGAAGAACCGGAGCTGGTCAATGCCAATAGTCTGCAGTTCAAGAAGGCCAGTGGTGCCAAGCGGTCTGTACCCCTGTTCTTCGAGACCGTCATGCGTACATTGGACGGAGAGACTCCTGTCGAGATGTGTAAGGTCGTCATCAATGCCGGCTGTGAATTGGATGTCGTCTTCGAAGGCATCACCCCCATCTATCTGGTGATGGACTATATTGCCACCCATCCCAAGAGTCAGTGTGAGAAAGCCGTACAAGTGCTCAGGGCTTTTGCCAAACGTAAGGATTTCGATGCCAACAAACGCTATCGCTCGGAGTTGCCCCCGCTGAGTTATCTTATCCGCCGTAACAACGAATTTCTGGGCGGCAAGTTCAGCAAGGACTATATTGCCGACGAGGTACTTGTAATCCTGATAGAGCATGGGGCTTCGGTAACTACCTATACAGAGAAGGGGGCATCACTGATGACCTTTGCCATTGATACCGACAACAAATACCTGCAGACCTATTTCATCGAGAATGGCGTGAACCTGCGCCATAACGACGCTGCAGGCAACGATGCCGTCCATCATGCCATCGAACAGGGTGACTTGGCTTTGTTGAAGAAGATGGTCAGCAGTGGTGGTGTGGATATTGACATCAACTCGTTCCATAACGACACCAAACAGGTGGCTGCATATCCTGATATGTACAACTACCTGGCAGATGTCTGCTCGCAAAAGGCAAAGAGCTATGAGGATCTCGTGCTGTTCCGGAAACGCTTCAATGACAAGCGGGACATGGTGAAACAGAAATACGAGACTATGGCACAGGGAGAACTGGGTAAATGTCAGAAGTTTGTCGATGTCATGGTGGTGGAGGGACGCTATCCTGACCTGCCTAGCTTAGTCAATCCCCGTAAGCAGGCGTTCTATCGCCAAGACTGCCAGAAACTGGAGGGAATCCATCAGCGGGCACTCAACGTGGCAAAGCAGACAAACTATACCCGGCAGGACATTAACGCATTCCCCGGTGACTTCGTCAGACTCTACTCACAACAGTATCAGTATGACCCCGACCATAAAATAGAACAGGCTAAGGAGCTGCAGGCATTCTACCAGGTATGTACGGCTTTAAACTTCACTCCCCATCGTTATTCCTATCGGATTGATGCATGGGGTTCGTGGGCAAACGCTGTCGGCAGTGCTCTGTTTTTCCTTGGATTACCCAAAGTAAGAGAAGTATACTATCCTAATCTGGAAGATGACCGAAAGATATTGAAGAACGGACTGGAGGCTTGTCACAGTACCAGCCGTTTCGGATACCAGGACTTCCTGAACCGGTCTGAGTCAACCATCAAAGAGAAATACTCGCAGTTCAGCAGGTATGAGGAGAGGGTCTATGCCGAATACCATGCATATAAGGAAGAGGAGGAAAGAAAGGCTCGTGCCAGGGCAGAAGCAAAGGAGGCTCGTGAGAGACAAATACGCAAGGCTGTCGACGACGAGCTGGAGTCCATCGGCATTACCTTCACTACTTCTGATTGGGAACAAGACTGGCTTGACTCCTTTTTTGGAAAAGCCAAACACGAGAGTGTGCTTACCATGGAAGTCGAGTACTCGGATGGTACCGAGGGTAAGATTATCAAGTATCCTAACACCAACAACTACCTACCCAGCCGTGGATCACATTTCTTATTCAGCGATACCTATGAGACATTGTATGATGCCATCGCTGCCGAGTTCTTTTTCAGTCACGGTGCAACTCGCTATAAGGGTAAGGACTAAAAATCTTAATTGAGTTAGGCGGCACCTATCCATGCGTTTGGTGCCGCCTATCGCATCGATATGTGCCGCCTATCTCCAATATTTATCCTCATAAACAAAGGGATGCTTTCTATGGGATTCCTCCATTCAGTCCTGTCACGTTGATACCTGCCATCGGCTTGATGGAAAACGTCCCTTTCGCATTCTTTACCCGTTTTCTTTGAATCTTTCAATCGTGTCCACTTTCTGGGCTCACTTCAGTATCTGTCTCTATGTCATCTCGTTGAAATGGTGAATTTTTGAAAAAAGAGAGCAAAAAAATTGAGGATGAGACAAAAACGATAACAATTGAGAAATATTTGAAAATCCGTTTCAAGGATTCTCTCTAACTTTGCGCCATAGTTTGATAAAATGCTTACTAACAACTGTTTAATTTTCAGCTATGTTAAAAAACAAATCTATCCTAACGATGGGAATCATGACTCTGGTAGGGCTTATGTGTTCCCCACTGGTACAGGCAGGTAATGCGCATGCGAGCATGTCTGTACAGCAATCCAAGGAGATCACTGGCAGTGTCAGTGACTCTGAAGGACCTCTGATTGGTGCTACTGTGATGGTGAAAGGCAGTAACACAGGTGCTGTTACCGATATCAACGGTCATTTTCATCTCTCAGTGAATGCGGGTGCCACCCTTGTCATCTCTTACGTAGGCTACATCACACAAGAGGTTCCCGCGCGCGACCATATGAATATTATATTAGAGCAAGAAGGACGTAACCTCAATGAGGTGGTGGTCATCGGTTACGGAACCCAGCGTCGTGAGGCTGTCACAGGCTCCGTTGCCAATATCAATGGTGACAAGCTGAACCAGATAGCCGCCACCAATGCCGCGCAGGCACTGCAAGGACGTGTGGCTGGTGTGCTGATGACGCAGATCTCCTCACAGCCGGGGGCTGAGATGCAGATTCGCATCCGTGGTCAACGCTCATTGAGTGCGTCGAACGACCCGTTGATCGTGCTGGACGGTATCCCCTTCATGGGACAGCTCTCAGACATCAACCCCACCGATATCAAATCAATGGATATCCTGAAGGACGCCTCAGCCACTGCCATCTACGGTAGCCGTGGTGCCAATGGTGTCATCATCATCACCACCACCAAGGGTGCTATGGGTACACCTGCGAAGGTGAGCTATAACGGCTATGTCAGTTTCAAGACCGTCTTCAAGAAGTATCCGATGATGGACGGACCCACATTTGCCAAGATGCGTAAGTATGCCGGAAAGTACCAGAACTCGCTGGAGGAGAGTGACGACACGAATACAGACTGGCAGGACCTGCTGTACCAGACTGGTGTGAGCCATAACCACGACATCACGGTAGTCGGTGGCACACAGGGTGGCAGCTACAGCTTCGGTGCCGGCTACTACCATGACGAGTCGGTGATCCCCGGACAGGGGTACAACCGAGTCAGTGTACGTGGTAACTTCGACCAAATGGTAGGCAAGTGGTTCCGCTTCGGAGTGACCACCAACAACAGCTACCGCATCACCAAAGGTAATAACTTCGGTGTCTTCAACGCTCTGAAGATGAGTCCGCTGGTAAGTCCCTACGACGAGGAGGGTAACCTGAAGCGTGTCGTCCACATGCCAGAGGATGACACCCCTGTCATCACCAAGGATGTGATTCACAATCTGGAGGATGTGTGGATGAACGAGAACAAGGGTATCGGAACTTATAATACGGTCTTCGCCGAGGTGAAGTGCCCTTGGGTGGAAGGACTGAGCTATCGCATCAATGTCGGTCTTAACTACCGTTCCAGCAAGAACGGAGTCTTCACCGGCAAGGGTGTCAACAGTGCCAATGCCCAGGAGCCAAACACAGGTAGTAGCACCGAGAACAGTACCCGTAACTGGGCTGTGGAGAACCTAGTCACCTACGACCGCCTCTTTGCAGAGAAGCACCATCTCAATGTCGTCGGGATGTACTCCGCAGAGCAGACAGTCTTCGAGCAGACTGGTGCCTCTGTCAAGAACATCCCCGCCGAGTATTTCCAGTACTATAACCTCGCAGCAGCACTGGATGAGAAGAACCTCAGCAACTATAACTACTGGAAGAGCGGACTCATCTCCTGGATGGGACGTGTGATGTATTCCTACGATAATAAATACATGTTCTCCGCCGCCCTCCGCTCTGATGCCTCCTCTCGTCTTGCCAAGGGACACCAGTGGCATACCTACCCTGCTGTCAGCGCCGGTTGGAACATTGCTCGGGAGACGTTCATGAAGAACCTCTCATGGATTGACAACCTCAAGGTACGCATCGGTTACGGCGAGACCTCCAACCAGAGTATCAACCCCTACTCAACGTTGGGAGGACTGGGAACCCGTGACTATAACTTCGGGAGCACCTACATGACAGGCTATTACGTGAACGCCCTGCCTAACCTGGAATTAGGATGGGAGTATAGCAAGACCTGGAACTTTGGTCTCGACTTCTCGCTCTTCAACGGACGATTGTCCGGTACCATCGAGTACTATACCCAGAAGACCAACGATATTTTGTTTGATGTGTCACTGCCAGCCACATCAGGTGTGGGCAGTTATGTTGGCAACATCGGAAAGACGGAAAACAAGGGCTTTGAGCTGACCCTGAACGGTATTATCATCGACAACAAGAACGGATGGAACTGGGATGCCGGTATTAACCTCTACGCCAACCGCAACAAACTAATCGAGCTTGCCTCAGGACAGAAAGAGGATATCGATAACCGTTGGTTCGTCGGGCATCCCATTGACGTCATCTACGACTACAAGAATATCGGGATATGGCAGGCAGGAGACCCCTATCTGGACACCTTGGAGCCTGGTGGTAATGTGGGAATGATCAAAGTGGCGTACACCGGTGACTATAATGCCGACGGAAGTCCGACACGTGCCATCAACGCCGATGACCGACAGGTGATGGATATGGAGCCGGACCTCATCGGCGGCTTTAACACGACGGTCAGCTACAAGTACTTTGACCTCAACGTCATCGGCTCTTTCCAGATCGGTGGTAAGCTCATCAGTACCATCCACTCCTCTGCAGGTTACCTGAACCAGCTGACGGGACGTTACAACAACCTGGACGTTGACTACTGGACAGAAGAGAATACGGGTGCCAAATACCCCAAACCTGGTGGCATCATCGACAACAACAACCCGAAATATGGTTCTACACTGGGTTATTTCAATGCCGGTTACCTGAAGATTCGCGCTATCACCCTGGGCTATAACTTCGAGCACCTGAATTTCGTGAAAGACCTCGGCATCAGTCGCCTGCGCCTCTATGCCACCATCCAGAACCCGTTCGTGCTCTTCTCTCCCTATAACAACGAGTGCGGGCTGGATCCAGAAACCAATACCCTCGCCAGCAACGGCAGCTTCATCGCTGTCCCGATAGAAGGGTATAAAGGCAAGCATAGCCTGCCCGTGATCGGTTACAACACCCCGTCAACCCGTAACTTCCTGTTTGGCATCAACGTAACATTCTAAAGACATATCATTATGAAAACTATATTCCATAAAATCATCGCTATCAGTGCAATACTTGCCGCACTGCTGGTATATTCCTCCTGCGGAGATATTCTTGACGAACAGCCGCGTACTCAGTTTGACCCGACCTTCTTCACCGAGGAGACAGGTATTGAGGGCGGCTTGACAGCGCTCTATGCGCACCTGCGCTATATCTATGGCAATGGCTACTGGCTTAACATCTGCGAGACAGGCACCGACGAATATACCTACGCACAGTCTGCCGACGGCAACTTCAAGGATGCCGACCTCTCCGGAGCTGGCAAACTCGATGCGTCGACCAGTCGTTCTGACGTCCTCTGGGGACAGGCTTTCTCGAATATCAATACTGCCAGCGGAGTCATCGAGAATGGAGAGAAGGCAGGTATTGACGGCAGTCTGCTGGCAGAGGCATATTTCTTCCGTGCCTTCGACTATTTCTTGTTGGTACAGACCTTTGGCGGGGTTCCCCTGGATTTGGGTGCCGGGGAGTTGAAATTCAACACCTCGCCCGTACGCTATTCTGTACGTAACACCGTACCAGAGGTATATGCCGCCATCTTTAAAGACTTGGAGAAAGCTGTCGCCGACCTGCCAGAGAACCCACGACTGAACGGTACTGTCACCAAGAACGTGGCTCGCCTCTTCCTCGCCAAAGCCTACCTGACGTACGGATGGTGGCTGGAGAACCCGAAAAATATCCCCACCTATCCTGAGTGTACTCGTAACAGCAGCGAGGCTGGCTCCTACTTCCAGAAAGCCTACGACACTGCTATGGGTGCCATCAACAACCCAGGTCCCTACGGACTGCAACCTACTTTCTATGATGTGAACGTGGCTGCCAACGACCATCATAACCAGGAAGTGATGCTTGCCGCCGACCATGATGAGGACTCGAAATATGGTAATGGGGGTGTCGGCTATGGCTGGGGTAACGGTAATTCTCCCGAGAACTTCGCCTACTGGATGACGACCTGGAATTATACAAACCTGACCGCTGTCTATAACGGCAAGAAGGTAAACCCCATCCAGCGTGAGGCTGTACAGGCGCTGGGGCGTCCTTGGACACGTATGGCTCCCATCGCAGATAATTTTCTGGAAGGTGGTGCGTGGGAAGATGCTGTCAAAGCTATCGACTCTCGTTATGACGCTACCTTCACACTGCGCTACCACACCAACCTTTCCCAATCGGGGGCTGCCGAGAAGGTCAACGGAGCCAACGGCATGGTCGTAGGACCTGGGGATATCTATTTCAGTTTCGTGGACGAGGCAACGGCAAAGAATATTAACTGGACTCCTAACATGGCGACTATCGACGGAAAGGATATCGAAGTGACGGGCGTAGGCGCTGGAACACTGCCTGGTCGTGCCGACTTCGTGGTGGGTGTCTGCAATATCAGCCGTTATAAGTATCCTATCAACTGGAAAATAGGTATGGCTCGTTCTGACAATAACGGAGGATTGGGAAGTCCTAATGGTGGTAGCCCGCGTCCTTGGGTGGTCGCTAAGTTCTCCGAGCTCTATCTCGTCGCTGCGGAGGCTGCCGTCAAGGGAGCCAAAGGCTCCTCATCGGCTCGTGACCTCGTCAATGTGCTTCGTCAGCGTGCTGGTAAGCAGACCTGGTCACAGAATGACAATGTAGCAGTGGATATTGACAACAGTACCGCCATGGTCGCTGCCACACCCTCAAACATCACTATCGACTATATCCTAGAGGAGCGTATGCGTGAGTTCTGGGGCGAGGGTTATCGCTGGTTCGACCTCGTACGTACCCAGAAGTGGGCGGAGAAAGCTGGCAGCTATCGCATTGCTGGTAACGGCAATGCGGACCGCGACCTGCAGACCGTCATCCGTACCATCACTCCGGGGCACTATCTGCGTCCTATCCCACAGGGACAGCTGGATGGAATGGAGATGACAGAAGCAGAGAAAACGAATTATCAGAATCCTGCCTATCAATAATAACTAATTTATTATTTTTTGTTCATTTGTAGCGGAGTCCGCACTGGGATAGTGCGGCTTCGTTTTTTCTTTAACCCATACAATTACTCGTTATAGATCAGTTGCACGAGGGTCTGTCCCACGGCTTGCAGGGTGTTCTTGTCGATATGCCGCATGTCGTCATTGACAGTATGCCAGGTAGGACCGAAGGAACTCTGGGGACAGTCGGGGTAGAAATTGATGATATCGATACAGGGGATATTAGCCACCTCATTCACCGGGATATGGTCGTCGGTCACACCGCCACTTTCCTTCATCGGGAAGAAACTGCCATAGCCTGCAGCACTGGCGGCACGCCACACCTTCTCTACGATAGCTCCCGCCTTCTGTAAAGAATAGTATTCCTGGTAGAATTTCGCTCCCTGTCCTCCCACCATATCAAGGAGGATGCCGTAGTTATAGTTTAGAGTTGAGGGTTTAGCGGTTAGCGTTTGCTGTTTACTATATTCTTTTGCCCAGTACTGGGAGCCTAACGCCCAGGAGTCGGTACCGTCGCCGGTCTCATCCCATTGGGGGATGCCCCAGTCTTCGGCATCGAAGCAGATGAAGTCGACAGCGACATTCAGGGAGTCGTGCTGCTGGATGAGGCGTGCCAGCTCTAACAACACAGCAACACCGCTGGCTCCGTCGTTGGCTGCCATCACCGGCTTGCGCCAGTTGGTGGAGTCGGCGTCGTTATCCGCCCAGGGACGACTGTCCCAATGGGCGCAGAGGAGGAGGCGGGGGGAGGGCTGATGGTTGATGGATGATGTTTGAGGGCTGATGGCTGATGGCTGACGGGCGATGATGTTCGTACTCTTGAGGATGGTGCCGTCATAGCCCTTCAGGTCGGCTTTCTGCAGCTCCACCTGATAGCCATACTGCTGGAACTTCTGCTGGATCCAGGCGCCACACCGCTCGTGCGCCTCACTGTTCATGGTGCGGGGACCAAAGGCACACTGGGCGGCACAGAACTGATAGGCGGAGTCCGCATTAAACTGGATAGCAATCACTGTCTGCTCCTCTGCAGACTGTTTCTTGGTGGTGCCACAAGCCATCAGACTCATGGCACTGAGGATATATATAAATTTTTTCATGTTGATTTCTCTTGTTTCCTCGGCAGGAACGCTGAGACATCCCTCCCGAAATGCTGCAACTCACGGACGACAGAGCTGCTGACACTGGCATACTGGGGCTCGGCAAACAACAGGATGGTGTCGATGCCGCTGATCTGGCGGTTGATGTCCGCCTGCTCACGCTCATACTCAAAGTCCTTGACGGAGCGCACCCCCTTCACGATATACCGGGCTCCCTCTGCCCTCGCAAAGTCGACGGCAAGACCGTAGTAGGGCTTCACCTCTATACGTGGCTCGTCGGCATAGAGCGCCTCGATCGCCTGCATCCGCTCGGTGGCTGGTGCCATATCGGGCTTATGTACCTGGTCGCCTACCACCCCTATCACAAGGCGGTCGAACAATCCCAAGGCTCTGGTCACTATGGAGTCATGACCTACCGTAAACGGGTCGAAACTTCCTACAAATACTCCTGTCCTCATCAACTATTATCTCTTAACTATTAACTACTCAAAAAGGTTCGGCTCCATAATATTCCCCGTATAGGGATTACGTCCGAAATGACGATAGGCGAGCTCTGTCACCATACGTCCACGAGGCGTCCGCTTGATGAAGCCCTCCATGATCAGGAAAGGCTCATAGACCTCCTCCACCGTCCCAGCATCCTCGCCGATAGCCGTCGCAATGGTGGTGATGCCCACAGGACCGCCCCGGAACTTGTCGATGATGGTCAGCAGGATACGGTTGTCTATCTCATCCAGTCCGAACTTGTCGATATTCAATGCCGTCAGGGCTACCTTCGTGATCTCCATGTCGATACGTCCGCTGCCCTTCACCTGGGCGAAGTCACGGACACGACGCAACAGCGCATTGGCGATACGGGGCGTGCCACGGGAGCGGCGTGAGATCTCGGCGGCGGCATCCTTGGTGATAGGTACCCGCAGGATGCCTGCGGAACGCTCGATGATCCTCTGCAACGTCTGCGGCTCATAGTACTGCAGGTGCATGTTGATACCGAAACGGGCACGCAACGGGGCTGTCAGCAGTCCGCTGCGTGTGGTGGCGCCCACCAGCGTGAACGGGTTGAGGTCGATCTGGATGGAACGTGCCGAGGGTCCCTTGTCGATCATGATGTCGATGCGATAGTCCTCCATCGCCGAATAGAGGTATTCCTCGACCACGGGCGACAGTCGGTGTATCTCGTCGATAAACAACACGTCGTTCCTCTCCAGCGAGGTCAGGATGCCTGCGAGGTCGCCCGGTTTGTCGAGCACAGGACCGCTGGTGATCTTAAAGCCCACGCCCAGCTCGTTGGCGATGATGTTCGAGAGCGTCGTCTTACCCAGTCCCGGGGGACCATGCAGCAAGGTGTGGTCGAGGGGCTCGCCACGGAACTTGGCAGCCTCCACGAACACCTGCAGGTTCTCCACCACCTGTTGCTGTCCACTGAAATCACTGAACGACAACGGGCGGAGCGCATTCTCAAAGTCCTTCTCGGAAGAGGAGATCTGCTCTCGTCGGATGTCAAAATCTTCGTCTATCATCTCTTTTTGCCTGCGAAAGTACAAATAAACAAGGAAAGAACACGATTTTAATTGTTAATCTAATTAAAAACCCCCGTATTCGCACTTGTCATAACTCCAACGGCGTGTATGTCAGTCCCCATACCTTGGCAACAGCCTCGTAGGTACACTTGCCATCCACCATGTTCACGCCACGAGCCAACGAGCGGTCGTCACGGCAAGCCTGTTGCCACCCTTTGTCGGCAAGGGCGATGGCATAGCGCAGCGTGGCATTCGTCAGCGCTATCGTACTCGTGTTGGGCACGGCACCCGGAATATTCGCCACAGCATAATGGATGATGCCGTCCACGTCGTAGACAGGCTCACTGTGCGTGGTGGGATGTGACGTCTCGAAACAGCCGCCCTGGTCGATGGCGACATCCACCAATACCGTTCCCTTCTCCATCAGTGCGAGCATATCCTTCGTGATGAGCTTGGGAGCGGCATCACCAGGAATCAGCACGGAGCCGATGACGACATCCACGGTAGGCAGTTCCTGACGGATGTTATGCTCTGAGGAATAGAGCGTATGCACATTGGCAGGCAACTCAGCAGCCAGTTGTTTCAGACGAGGGAGCGACACATCCGTGATGGTGACATCGGCACCCATGCCTGCGGCGATACGGGCAGCAGCCTCGCCTACCGTTCCACCACCAAGGACAAGGACCTTCGCAGGTTTCACACCTGGTACGCCAGCCATCAGCTTACCCTTGCCTCCCTTGGTCTTCTGGAGGTAATAGGCACCATTCTGTGCAGCCATGCGTCCTGCCACCTCACTCATCGGGATGAGCAATGGCAACGAACGGTCGTCACGCTCCACTGTCTCGTAGGCGATACAGACGGCACCACTCCTCATCATCGCCTCCGTCAACTCCTTCTCACAGGCGAAATGGAAATAGGTGAACACCACCTGTCCCTTACGTACCAACGGATATTCCGGTTCAATAGGTTCCTTCACCTTCACGATCATGTCAGCCTGCGCATAGACATCCTCGATGGCAGGCAGTATCTGTGCACCCACCGCCTGGTACTGCTCATCGCTAAAGCCACTGCCCTCCCCTGCAGTATGCTGTACGAAGACGGTATGTCCACGCTTGATCAACTCGGCAACACCCGACGGGGTCATGCCCACACGATTCTCATTGTTCTTAATCTCCTTGGGGACTCCTACTTTCATAATCTTATTGTTTTTAGTTGAGCATCAAAAAACTATGTCGCAAATATACGAAATATCTGCGACATAGCCAATCTTTTACCCTAAAAATCTAATTATCTACTATTTAATCCTGTGGAAATCCTTCTGGACGGGGACCCTTGGGACCGCCGTGTCCGTGGTGACCGCCATGTCCCTTGTGTCCGTGACGCTTGTGCATCTTCTCATACTTCTGATACTGCTCATCCGTGAGAATCTTCTTGAGCTTCTTGTCATACTCACCACGCTTCTCCATGTCCGCCTTCATCTGTGCCTTCTGCTCATCCGTCAGTTGTGGCTTCTCCGGACGCTCCGGACGCTGCTGCGTGGCACCTGTCTCACCATCTGCCTTTGGCTTGTGAGGACGAGGACCGTGCATACGGGGTCCCTTGCCAAGCACATCCTTATACTCTTTGTTGAGGGCAAGAACCTTTGTCTTCTGTGCGTCCGTCAGCGTGAGGCACTCTGCCATGCACTCCGTCATCTTCTCCGGCGTCATCTCCTTGGGACCTTTCCCTTCCTTGGAGCAACAGGCACTCTTCTCAGGACAACACTTCTTCTCACACTTCTGTTTGTCTTGACATTTCTCCTTGTCTTGTGCCACAGCGACAGTCATTGTCAGGAGGGCAATCATTGTCAATGCAATCTTTTTCATTTTTCTTTCTTTTTATAGGTTTGTTTTCATTCTTGTTTCAGACCGAAGTCACTGGTATGACGTGACAAAGGTACGAAAAGTTTAATCATCGGTCCCCATCTTTCAGCGAACGGGCGTTTTTTCTCAGCGAAACGGTGATTCTTGGTGGTTAAATTTGAACGTTTATGCCTGAAAATTTTGTGGCTAACGAAAAAAGCAGTAACTTCGCCGCCAGAATCTTAAAACTATAAAGTATGAAACGAATCTTATTACTGACCTTGACCGCCTTGCTGTCGATAGGCGCACAGGCTTCCAAGACCCTTCCGCCGACAGGAAAAGTCGTCAACCCCACGGATCAGCATATCCAGTACGTGGGACGTATCTGTTTTGACAATCCCATGCGTCCCCGCTTCACCTTCCCCGGTGTACAAATCAACGCCCGCTTCACCGGTACGTCGCTGAAGATGATGGCGAAGCCGAAGAGCGGATATTTCATGGCGCAGATCGACGAGGCGGCGCCTTTCAAGGTGGCGTTCATGGGAGAGCGTGACTCTGTGGTGACGCTGGCGACGGCACTGCCGAAAGGCGAGCATACCGTCCGACTGATGTATGTCATCGAGGGCTACGAGCTGAAACCCTCGTTCTGGGGCTTCATCCTCGACAACGACGGCACGATGCTCGACGCTCCTGCCCTGCCGGACCGCCGTATCGAGTTCGTCGGCAACTCCATCACGTGCGCCTATGGCGATGAGAGTACCGATCCGAATGACCATTTCGAATACGAGACAGAGAACCATTACCTGGGTTATGCCCAGCAGACCACCCGCAACCTCGGTGCCGTGGCTCATGTGGTGGCACGCAGCGGTATCGGTGTCTATCGCCATTATGGCGGTCCGAAGACGGGTACCCCGGAGAACGTGATGACCACCGAGTATGAGTACACCAACCTCTACGACCGCTCGGAGAAATGGGACTTCTCACGCTATCAGCCCCAGGTGGTATGTATCAACCTCGGCACCAACGACCTCTCCACCAACAACTACGACGTGAAGCTGTTCAAGCAGGCGTGGAAAAAGTTCTTGGGTCAGGTGCGCCAGCATAACCCGAAGGCGAAGATCGTGCTGCTCTGCGGCTCCATGCTCCAAGGCAAGGAACTGGAGATTGCGAGGAACACCCTCAACGAGGTGATGGAAGAGGCGAGGAAGGCTGGTGACAACGAGGTATATCGCTTCGACTTCACGCCCCATGACGGCAGCCTCCACTATGGTGCCGACTGGCATCCCTCTTACTGGCAGCACCAGAAGATGGCTGGGGAGCTGACGGCTTTCCTCCGCTCCCTCATGCACTGGTTCTAAAGAACATCCTCAGGAATCTCACTGATAAACTGACGAATGGCATCCACCAGGATGTCATTCGCCTCCGGTCGTTGTGTGGCGACACGGAAGAAATGGTCGGAGAGCCCCATGAAGTTGGCACAGTCACGGATCAGGATGCCATGCTCCTGTACGAGATAGAACTTCAGCTTCGTACTCGTCGCAGGCTCTATGTCACACAACATAAAGTTCGTCTTGGTCCCATAGACCCGGATACCGTCTATCTTCCGCAGGTTAGCACGCAACCGCTCCGTCTCCCTCAGGTAATCCGACAAGTCGGGTATCACGGGCTCGTTACGCCTCAGCAGGAACTTTGCCGCCTCTATCGCCAAAGCACTCACAGACCACGGATGGCTCTGGCTTCGCAATAGCGCAATGGTGTCGGGATGCCCCGTGACATAACCGATACGCAGTCCTGGAATCGAGAAACGCTTGCTCATGGAGTGGATGACCAGCAGGTTATTGCACTTGATCACCTCCTTGGGTTTGATGAGCGGCTCCTCCGTATAGTCCTCATACGACTGGTCGACGACGAAGGTATGGCGAGGCGAGCGGCGTGCCAGATACTCGATGATCCCTTTTGTCAGCACATTACCCGTAGGATTGTTAGGGTTACATATCCAATACACCCTCGCATTGGGCAGTTCCTTCAGGTCGTCCGAGTTCTCATAGGAGATGATATGATGGTTGATACGACAGGCATCGGCATACTCGCTGAATGTCGGCTGGGGGATGATGGACACGCTATGATGATACAGATGGGCTATGAGGTAGATCGCCTCTGTCGCCCCGTTGGTCACCAACACGGACTCTGGTGAGATATCCAGTTGTTGGGCGATCATCCTCTCCAGGGAACGAGGTTGCGGCTCCGGATAGTTGTTAAGCACGTCGAAGTGGTCTGCCAGGTGCGCTTTCAGTGCCGTATGGTCAGCCTGCTGAAAGATGTTGGAGCTGAAATTCATCCGCACCATTCCCGCCTCGTAGTGGTATATATCGTCACCGTGTCCCTCTATCATTCCGTTACTCGTATGGTTAGTGTCTGGGCATTAAACTGAATACCCTTATGTTCTATAAACCGGCTCAACGCCCCATTGTCAGCCAGTTGACGGGGGGTCCCCACGCTCAACAGCCCTGTTTCCATCAGCCAGATACAGTCAGCCATTTGTAAGGACAGCTCCACATCATGGGTAGAGAGGAAGATCGTCTTCTGCTGCTCACGAGCCAGACGGTGCAGCAACTGCATGACCTCCACCTTGCTGGGGAAGTCGAGGAAGGCAGTCGGCTCGTCCAGGTAGATGATAGGGGTCTGCTGTGCCAATGCCTTGGCAATCATCACTTTCTGGCGCTCACCATCACTCAGGGTATGTACAAACCTCCCCCGGAGCGTGTCGATGCCTACCTGTTGGATCGCCTCATCCACCACCTGCTTGTCATCCTTCGAGAGCGTTCCCCAGAATCCCGTATAAGGTGAGCGTCCCATACCGACCAGTTCCTCTATGGTCATATTCCGCACATCAGGTTTCTCTGTCAGGACCACACCAATCAAGCGACTGAGTTGCTTGTCAGAGTAGTCGGAGATCTCGGAGAACTCTGAGTTCTCGGAGTACTCGGAGTTCTCAGAGTGCTCGGAGTTTCTCAGCAAAATCTTCCCCCCGAGGGCTGGCTGGAAGGCAGAGAGGGTGCGTAAAAGCGTCGATTTCCCGATACCGTTCCGTCCCAACAGACAAGTAAGCTCCCCACTCTTGACAGCGGCGTTCAGATGCTCCGCCACCACTGTCGTATGTTGTTTTGCCTGATAGCCGATTGTCAGGTCAGTCAGTCTTACCGTCTCATTCATGCTGCAAAAGTACTACAAAAATACGAATTGACAAAAGATTTACAGGATTAACAATTGTAGTTGCTCTGGGACGAAGAAGGTCTGGGCCGTCTGCAGTAACTGCTCAGAGGTGACTTCGTCGATCTGCTGGAACAAGGTGTCAATGTCACGCTCTTTGTCATAATGCAGAAAACTCTTGGCGAAGTCAAGGGCGAACTGCTCACGATTGTCGCAGGCAATGGCTATCTGTCCTTTCAACTGTCGCTTGGCGGCACTCAGCTGTCGCTCCGACAAAGGATGCTGCATCATACGGTCAAGTTCCTGATGAACAAGTCGCAGACAGCGTCTCACGTCATGATGGTCGCATCCGAAATAGACAGACCACATACCTGTGTCGCTATAGCTTGCCATCGTACTCTCCACCGTATACACCAGTCCATGTCTCTCCCTCAGTGAGAGGTTCAGGCGAGCGTTCATGCCAGGACCTCCCAGGATATTGTTTAACAGATAGAGAGACATCCGGCGTGGGTCGTTGAAGGCAAAGGTACGGGTGCCCAGCATGACATGTGCCTGGTGATGAGGGGTGATGGAAGAGGGTTCGGGATCGCGGGATGCCAGGATGCCGGAGTCGCGGAATGCCGGGATGCAGGAATGCCGGGAAGCCGGAATGCTGGGATCCTTCTTTTCCAGCGATTTCACCAGTCTTTTGAAATCGATGTCCCCATAAGCGAAGAAAATGGCATTCTCAGGACGATAGTAGCGACTTGTAAAACGCCTGGCATGGGCAGCAGTGAATGTCTTGACCCGCTTACGTGTTCCCAGAATATTATGTCCCAAGGGATGACCATCAAAGAGTTTATTCTCGAACACATCGTAGATCAGTTCCGCCGGCGTGTCATTATAACTCTCTATCTCATCACATATCACATCCACCTCATGGGCGATCTCCTGCTCAGGAAAGACACTGTCGAAGACGATATCCGTCAACAGATTGACGGCACGGGAGAGGTGCTCCTTGAGGATGGCGGCATAGAAAACGGTATCCTCTTTGTTGGTAAAAGCATTCAGGTCGCCTCCCACACTCTCCAGGCAGTTGAGGATTTGCAATGCCGAGCGTCGACGGGTTCCCTTGAAAGAGACATGCTCACAGAAATGGGCAACCCCCTCCTCACCCTTCTCCTCATGACGGGAACCTGCCCTGATACCGATGCCACAGAAAACGACCTGCGAGGCGGAGGGCAGATGAATCACTCGTAAGCCATTTCCCAGCGTGTGTATGTTATATTTCGTCATAATCGGATGCAAAGGTACAAAAAAGTTCATTGTTCATAGTTCATAGTTCATAATTATTTCATATCTTTGCATGCAAAACAATATATTATGCGAAAAGTAATTGGTATCGGCGAGACCGTTCTTGACATTATCTTCCGTGACGAGCAGCCTATCAGCGCCGTCCCCGGGGGGAGTACCTTCAATGCTGTGGTGTCCTTAGGACGCTCTGGTGTCAAATGCAGTATGATCAGTGAGACGGGCAATGACCGTGTCGGACGTAATATCATCCACTTCCTCGAGAAGAACGGGGTAGACTCCTCCAACATCTACGTCTACCCGGAGTCAAAGTCACCATTGTCCCTTGCCTTCCTCAACGAGAAGAACGACGCGGATTATATCTTCTATAAGGATCATCCCAATGACCGTATCGATTATATCTATCCGGACATACATCCCGATGATATCGTGCTTTTTGGCAGCTTCTTCGCCTTGAACCCGGTCATACGCCCACAGGTCTTTGCTTTCTTGAACTATGCCCGCCAGCATGGTGCCATCCTCTATTATGACATCAACTTCCGTTCCTCGCATCGCCATGAGGTGATGAAGACTACCCCTAACCTGTTGGAGAACCTGGAACTTGCTGATATCGTGCGGGGATCGGAAGAGGATTTTGATGTCCTTTATAAGAAAAATGACCCTGATGTCGTATACCGTTCCCAGATCTCTTTCTATACGAAGAAGTTTATCTATACGCGTGCTGCAGAGCCTGTAGAGCTGAGGGCAGAGAAAGGACTCAGCAAGCAGTATCCCGTCATCGCCACCAAGACAGTCAGCACGATTGGCGCCGGCGACAACTTCAACGCTGGCTTTATCTACGGAATGATCAAGAACGGTATCACCCGTCAGGAGATTGACAACGGACTGACAGAGGCTCAATGGGAT
Source organism: Prevotella sp. (assembly GCA_045117415.1). Classification (GTDB taxonomy): domain Bacteria; phylum Bacteroidota; class Bacteroidia; order Bacteroidales; family Bacteroidaceae; genus Prevotella. The sequence goes on from JBGUNO010000013.1 coordinate 65,068, forward strand.
AGTGTGATACAGAGTGCCCTGGAGTTCTCCGCAGAGTGCTGTGGCAGTATCAGTAACCATGTGTCTGTCGAGTTTGGCAAACAGAAGAAAAAGGAGCTGGAACAAGCATTATTGGCTATGGAAGAATAACTAAAAACAATACTACTATGCAAGAAATTACCAACAAAATCTATTATGTGGGTGTCAACGATCGTAACAAATCACTGTTTGAGGGCTTGTGGCCCCTTCCCAATGGCGTGAGCTATAACTCGTATCTGATCGACGACGAGAAGGTGTGTCTGATAGATACCGTTGAAGTCGACTTCTTCACCCAGTTCATGGAGCATATCCAAGAGGTGATTGGCGACCGTCCTATTGACTATCTGGTCGTCAACCACATGGAACCAGACCATAGTGGCTCTATCGCCCTGATCAAGAAATACTATCCCGATATCCAGATTATCGGCAACAAGAAGACTTTCCAGATGATGGAGGGCTTCTATGGCATTCAGGAAGGTACTGTAGAAGTGAAAAACGGCGATTCCATCGAGTTGGGAAGCCATACCCTGAACTTCGTGCTGACACCTATGGTACACTGGCCTGAGACAATGGTGACCCTTTGTGGCAGTGTCCTGTTCTCTGGTGATGCCTTCGGCTGTTTCGGAGCCTTGAACGGAGGTGTGATCGACGAGCAGATCAACTGTGACACCTTCTGGCTGGAGATGGTACGCTACTATTCCAATATCGTAGGTAAGTATGGTACTCCTGTACAGAACGCCCTCAAGAAATTGGCAGATGTGAAACTCGACTATATCTGTGCCACCCATGGTCCTGTATGGCACCAGTATATTAATAAGGTGGTGGCAGAGTATGACCGTATGTCAAAATACGAGACAGAGCCTGGTCTTGTCATCTGCTACGGAACGATGTACGGCAATACCGAGCGTGCCGCAGAGGTCATCGCCCGCGCAGCCTCCGAGGCTGGCGTGAAGAACATCGTGATGTATAATGTGTCGAAGACCCACCACTCCTATATCATCCGTGACGTGTTCCGCTATAAGGGACTGATAGTTGGAGCACCAACCTATAACACCGCCCTCTATCATGAGATGGACGTGCTGCTCTCAGAACTTGCCGGCAAGGATATCAAGAACCACCTGTTGGGATGGTTCGGCTCTTACGGATGGGCTTCGAAGGCTGTGAGTGAGATATCCCGTTGGAATGAGGAAAAACTGCACTATGAGGCAGTGGGCGAGCCTGTGGAGATCAAGCAAAGCCTGACACCAGAGACCAAGGCTGCTTGTGAGTCTCTAGGTCAGGCTATGGCTGCTCGTCTCTTGTCTATTTGCTCAGATTCTGAATAAACTGCCACTCACTCTCATGGGACTTCACCTTGATGAGTGCCTGATGAGTGACGATATACTCCGATACACCTACACGATTAGCACCATGATGCCAGTCGTAGGTGTATCCTAACTGTGTCCAGGGCAGGGGACTGTCATCCTCGAAGGCAGAGGCTACACTTAAGCGATACCACTCACGGAAGTTGGTCTCACCCACCTTGTATTTCTCGTCTGCGTAGGCAGGGAACTCCAGACCTGCGGAGGTCGTCGTAATCTCAGGAGTGTGAGCGGGACGGAAGATGTAGGCAGGATCAGCATAGAACTGCACCATGATGTTATAGTCGCAGTCGGGGCTGAGACCGTACATCTGAATCATACGCATGTGGGCTGCCACACTGTCCAGACCCTCGAAGGCATCCTTCTTGCGCACCCAGTCACCAGGGATACTGACCCATGAACCTAACTCACGGTCGATGCGATAGACACCCTCCTGTCCGAAGAAACGTGCCAGACGGCTGGAATCGACCAGTGTCATCACCAGTACCATATCCTTACCGTCAATGGTAACCCACTCCTCGCCAGGAGTACCTTTCTTGATGGGCATCAGGTCGTTAGAGATCTTCGAGGCATCCAGTTGCTTGGCATCCTCGATGGCTGCGGCAAGGTCTGCCTGCAACAAAGAGTCATTCTCATACCACGCCGTAGTGTCTGCGGCATTCTCTGTCTCATTGGCAACAGTCTTCTTGTTCTGACAAGCAACTGAGATACACGCCAATGCGATAATCACAATCCATAAATTCTTCATAACGTTAATTAATTAAAGTGGTTTATAATGGTTTAAAGTTGTTTCTGTTGTATGGTGTCTGCCTTCAGGAAAAGACCTGCCAGTATCGTTCCGCTGATACTATGCCAAGCACAACTGATGGCACAAGGCAAGACGGCAAGAGGTTGGGCAGCAAAGAAATTACCAGCAAGAACGGTGGCTAACCCGGCGTTCTGCATACCTACTTCTATGGAGATGGTTCGTTTCTTGGCTTTCGAGAAGCCTGCCAGACGACCAGAGAGATAACCCAGCAGATAACCCAACGAGTTATGGCAGAACACGACGGCAAAAGTCCAGAGGAAAAGCCATAGCCCTCGATTTACCAGGTCGTCATGGACGGTGGAGATGACACCTCCCACAATGCATGCCAGACAGATCACACTCAGTCCTGGCATCAGACTCTGGATGGTTGGGAAATACTTGCTCCTGGAATAGGTGTAATTCAAAAAACAACCCATTCCAACGGGTATGATCGTCACTATTAGGATATTGAGGAACATACCCACCGCGTCAATCTCGATAATCTCTCCCGCTGTGACTTCCATTAACAAAGGAGTCATCACTGGAGCAAGGAGGGTAGAGGCGCACGTCATGCCCACAGAGAAGGCGACATCACCATGACAGAGGTAGGACATGATATTACTCGACACACCACCAGGACAACACCCCACGAGCATGATACCTAAGGCAAGGGCGGGCTCGAGATGGAAGACGCGCACCAACAGATAAGCCACACACGGCATGATAAGGAACTGGGCACAGGCACCTATCAGGATATCAAAAGGACGACGGGTCAGGATGCGGAAATCATCCGTCGTCAATGTCAGTCCCATCGTCAACATGATGATACCCAGTATCACTGTCTGAGTGGTACCCCGGACCCATGAGAACAAATCCGGGAGAAAGAAAGTACCTACCGCAATAGCAATGATAAACAAAGAAGCATTGTCGGCAAGCCAACGACTCAAACGTATAAAAGATTGCATTCCTAATATTCTTAGTTATTAATTCTATTCCCAACAGTCTAACGTTTTCTCCAGCTCAGGTATCTGACAACGGTGGAACGTGGGTTCCTTGATGCCCTGACGCTTCTGCTCCAGATAGTCGTCAAGCAACCTAAAGACATAACGCCCCAACAGAACGATGGCTGTGAGGTTACATGCTGTCAAGAACGCCATGAAGAAATCGACGATATTCCATACCAACTCAAAACTGGCAAGGGCTCCAAACATCACCATCAAACCACAGGAAAAGAGACGATAGAGAGTCAGCACTGTGGTATTCGACGTGATGAAACAGACATTCACCTCACCATAATAATAGTTGCCTATCATCGTGGAGAAAGCGAAAAGGAAGATGGCGACAGCCACGAATACAGACCCTATACTACCCACCTCTGACTGCAAAGCCGACTGCGTAAGAGCGATACCATTCAGTTCTGGCACCTGATAAAGACCACTGATAAGGATGATGAATGCCGTGCATGAGCATACCAACAAGGTATCAGTAAAGACACCAAGAGCCTGAATAAGCCCCTGTTTCACAGGATGCGTCGTGAAAGCCGTCGCTGCCGCATTAGGCGCACTGCCCTCTCCCGCCTCATTAGAGAAGAGTCCACGTCTGACACCTATCATTATCGTGGCGCCAATACCACCACCTGCCACCTGTTCGATACCAAAAGCATCCAGCACGATGACTTTCAGCACATGGGGAATCTGCTCGATGTTCAGTATGATGATCACCACAGCCAGCAGGACATAGCCCAATGCCATGATAGGCACTAAGATTGCAGAGAAATGGGCGATACGACGGATACCGCCAAAGACAATGAACAAGGCAAGCAGCGCCATCACACCACCTACCCATGCCGGCGACCAGCCAAAGGCTTCCTGCATGGCACTACAGATGGTGTTTGCCTGAATGGAATTGTTGGAGAGTCCGAACTGACAAGTGATGAGAATGGCAAACAACACTGCCATCCAACGCTGGTGCAGGCCTTTCTGGATATAATACGCAGGTCCGCCGATAAATGATACCTTATATTTCTCCTTAAATAACTGCGCCAATGTAGACTCCACGAAAGCTGTCGCAGAACCTATCAAGGCGATGACCCACATCCAGAACACAGCGCCAGGACCGCCAATGGCAATGGCAGAGGCGACACCAGCCAGGTTTCCTGTTCCCACACGGGTGGAGACACTGACAGCGAAAGCCTGAAAGGAAGAGATATGCCTGACTCCTTTGGTGGAATCCTTAGCTGACTCTGTCAGCAACCTGAACATCTCACCAATCATGCGAAACTGCACGAAGCGTGTCCTGATCGTAAACCATAACCCACAGCCCACCAGCAAGAAGATGAGAACATAGCCCCATACCACATCATTGACTGTTGTAATTAGCTCGTTCATGAGTAATCCGATGAGTCTGTTACTTATTATTTTTTGCCTTCAACACCAAGTCTACACTGCCCGCCTCCAAGAGACAATGCTCTGCCTCCTCATAGGGGATACCCAGCGATTCCTGTATCATCCGTGTACCACGATCCACCAGTTTGGCATTAGACAGCCGCATCTTCACCATCCGGTTGCCTTTGACACGTCCTAAACGGATCATCAGAGAGGTGGAAATCATGTTCAGCACCATTTTCTGTGCCGTACCACTTTTCATCCTGCTGGAACCCGTGATGAACTCGGGACCTACAATAGTCTCTATAGGATAGTCCGACACCTCAGCCAAAGGGGTTTGGGGATTACTGGTGATGCATCCTGTCAATAGTCCGTGTTTCCTGGACTCGCTGACAGCACCCACCACATAAGGTGTCGTGCCAGATGCCGCAATACCTATGACGGTATCATCAACAGATACTTGATGCGCCAACAGATCACACCAGCCCTGTTTCTTGGCATCCTCCGCCTTCTCCACCGCATGTCGCAAAGCCAGGTCACCACCGGCAATAATACCCTGGACCCATGTGTCAGGAACCCCAAAGGTGGGAGGCAGCTCACTGGCGTCCAGCACACCAAGGCGCCCACTGGTTCCAGCACCTATATAAAAGAGTCTTCCCCCTCGCTTCATCCTTGGCTCTATGGCAGCCACCAGCGCCTCTATCTGTGGTATTGCCTTCTGCACAGCGTCTGCCACCAAGGCATCCTCCTCATTGATATGTTGCAACAACTCACCGATGGTCATCTGCTCCAGATGATCAAAATGTGACGGTTGCTCTGTGATGGATACCTTCCTCATGGCTTTTTTAGTTATTTGCGTGCAAAGGTACATTTTTTCTTTTATATAAACACAGGAGACTTTCAATATTTACAAAAATTGTTTTAGAATTCACAAAATTCTCTTCATATTATATCTACACACTTGTAAATATGGTAAAAATTTTGTATTTTTGCAACATATCTAACGCTTTTCCATTAAAAAAAATGTCATGACAAGAATAAATAGTATTATTTTGAAAAAAATTGTTTTATTGATGGCTCTGCTGACGGTATGCATCACTCTTGCCGCTAAGCAGAAATCATCGGCTATGGGAAAGGAGGTGCCGTCAGAACAGGAACAGGTCTTGGCGCAACGGGTCTATGAGACACAGATGAGTGGCAAAGACTCAGACTTCTATGAGGCACAAAAGAAGTTCATGGACTATCTGGAGAACCAACAGGAATGGGAGAAATATTACCGCTCATGGATGACCCGTATCATCTATGAGGTGAATAATCGAAGGTTCCATCGCGCCTTTACCGAGATTAACCTTCTCACGGATGACATCAAAAAACGTCATCTGGAACAATACCTCTATATCTCAAACATGGGACTGGGGTTTTTCTATAATGGTCGCAACCAACCAGAGATGGGCGAGAAATTCTTCCGTCGTGCCCTGCAGGACATTGATGTCGAGGAACAACCTGTCGCAGCATTCAATTGCTACCTCTCGCTGGCGCAGTCGCTTAGTTTCAAACGTCCCGCTGAGGCAATGGCATGTCTTGACAGTCTGCCGCAACAGATGTTACAGAACCCGATGTATGAGAGCGGGGTATTAGGATACCGTTGTATCATTGCCAACAAACTGGACGATGAGAAGGCTTTCAATCACTATTTCGCCAAGTATGACAGTATCCGTCAGCATCTGCCAGAACAGTTTAACGCTGCCAACCTCCAACAAGTGATGATATGCCGTTGTCTCATGCAGAAAGACTACCGGCGTGCCCTTGCCTGGTGTGACTCCATTAACGTGCCACTGACAGCCACAGAGTTGCGTATTGATGTCTATGAGCATATGGGAGACTGGAAACGCGCCTTTCATGCCACAGAAATAAAAGACAGCCTTCTCCAGATTGATGAGCGCGAGGCACTGGAGAAGCACTTGGTGGATATGGAGCATGATATCGACCTTATCCAGGCTGAGCATGAAAAGGCAGAGTTACGACGCAACCAATTATGGAGTGTCTGCACGATGGCTTTGATTATCATTGTTTTACTAGTATGGCTGCTTATCTATCGTCATCAGAAAAATCTACGATTGAAGGAACAATTCCTACAACTACAGAAGGCACGCCGTGATACGGAAGCTGGACAGGTCATTCGTCGAGCCTTTGTCAGTACGATACAGGAAAAACTGAACTCACCCATCAATGTTCTGAGCAGTTACGCGCGCATCTTCAACAATCCGGAATTTCTCCTGAAACCAGAGGAGCGCCCCAAGCGATATAATGACATCCTCATCGCTGCTAAAAACATTGAGGCACTGATGGATCCTGTACTCGATTCCTACGCCTACGGAACGACAGGTCTCTCTGACGAGGAGAAGCAAATCTGTGTTGACGCACTTCTTTCACCATTGCATACGCTGATTAATACCACGGAGGTCATTATCGATGGGCACGGACAGATACCACATGACGAATATATGCAACTACGTGCTGAAGTTTCCAGAAATGCCTACCACGTATCCGTCTCTACTCGCCAACTCATCCTGTTCAGTCTCTATAATGACGATATTACATTACCTAAGCAGGACAGAATAGAATTGAATGAAATGGCACACTCCGTCTTGAACAGTTACGACCTGCAGCCTTCGGCTATAGACAAAAACCGAAAGATAGTGATAGCGTTCAAGACTGAAGTGGCAGATGACGTGATCGTCTATACCAACCCGCTATTGCAGGAACTGCTGAACTGTCTCCTTGACAATGCCGACAAGTATGCCACAAGGGGGACCGTACTGATGAGTTGTCATGCTGATGCCGATGGAACTTACTCCATTTCCGTCAGCAATGAAGGTCCTACCATCCCCGCTGCGGATGCAGAGCGCATCTTCGAGCCCTTCGTCCATCTCTCTCCAAAGGAGCATAGCCTTGGTATTGGACTGTCGCTGGCACGTCGCCTTGCTATCTCCATGGGATATCAAATCTCCCTCGACCTAGGATATACCCAAGGGACACGTTTTGTCATCAAAGGCATATGATCATATATGTTCCGTTTTATCAAAAACAAAATAGCGCCGCAGTTTTTCTGCGACGCTATTATTATAGATAAGGTGGAATTAGCCAATAAACGCTAATATGGCATTGGCAACCTCCTCCTCGGTCTTGCCATCCATTTTAATAACCAGATCGTAGTTACGAGTGTCGTAACGCGATATGCGGGCGTTGTTCTTCATATACTCCTCTCGCATCTCGTCCACCTCCTCAATGACCTTCTTTGCCTCCTTCTCGCTAATACCCCGTTTAGCCATGAGACGATTCAAACGATATTCCATAGAGGCCTGAATGAATATGTTAAAGAGATTCTGATAGTCACTCATTACGAAGAAGGCTGAACGACCGGCTATGACGCACGACTCCTTATCAGCAATGCCGTGTAAGATTTCCTTTTCAGCTTTCAATACAGCCTCGGAAGTCACCAGCTTTTTCTTTGTCTCGTCATAATACTCGGAAGAGTTTGCCGCATCCTCTCCTAAAATCAACACTCGCTTAAGATCTTCCCACCAGCTTCGGTAATTAGCTTTTAAACGCTCTATTTGCTCCTCTGACAAATTAAACTTCTCTTCTAGAGGTTGGGTTAGTGACTTGTCGTAATATGATACACCCAGCTTTTCAGCTAATATGCGTCCGACGGTGCGACCACCGCTACCCACCTCACGATTAATAGTGATGACAAATCTCTCGTTTTTGTTCATAATATTTATAATTTCTCCGGATTCACTTATAAATAATAAATAAAGGTAATGGGGACATTAGTAGTCCCCATTACCTATTAACAGTTTTAGTCTGCCATCTTAGCCTTGATCATCTCACGGTTGAGGCGAGCGATGTTGCTGATGGTCTCGTTCTTCGGGCAGACAGCCTCGCAGGCGCGAGTGTTGGTGCAGTTACCGAAGCCGAGTTCGTCCATCTTGGCAATCATGTTCTTCACACGACGGGCAGCCTCTACGCGTCCCTGAGGAAGCAGGGCGAGCTGAGATACCTTGCTGGATACGAAGAGCATGGCAGAGCCGTTCTTACAAGCAGCTACACAAGCGCCACAGCCGATGCAAGAAGCGCAGTCCATCGCCTCGTCGGCATCCTCCTTGGGAATAAGGATGGCATTGGCATCCTGAGCCTGACCAGTACGGATAGTGGTATAGCCACCAGCCTGGATGATCTTATCGAAGGCACCACGGTCTACCATACAGTCCTTGATGACAGGGAAGGCAGCACTACGCCAAGGCTCTACGGTGATCACGTCGCCATCGTTGAAGCGGCGCATGTAGAGCTGACAGGTGGTGGCACCACGCTCTGTTTTACCATGAGGTGTACCGTTGATGTAAAGGGAGCACATACCGCAGATACCCTCGCGGCAGTCGTGGTCGAAAACGAAGGGCTCCTTACCTTCGTTGATGAGGTTCTCATTGAGGATATCCAACATCTCCAGGAATGAAGTGTCATCGGGGATGTCTTTCATTTCGTAACTATCGAAATGTCCCTGGTCCTTGGGGCCGTTCTGGCGCCAGAACTTTATTGTAAATGAAATATTCTTTGCCATAATTCCTTAGTTTTTATAGTTACGTGTCTGTACCTTGATTGCCTCGTACTCCAGCGGCTCCTTGATAAGCTCGGGCTCCTTGCCCTTGCCTTTGTACTCCCAGCAACCTACGTAGAAGTAGTTCTCGTCGTCGCGCTTAGCCTCACCTTCCTCGGTCTGGTACTCCTCACGGAAGTGACCACCACAAGACTCATTACGAGAGAGAGCGTCGAAAGCGACAAGCTGACCCATGGTGAAGAAGTCACGCAGGTGGATAGCCTTGTCGAGCTCGATGTTCAAGCCTTCCTTCGTTCCAGGAACGAACAGGTTCTCATCGAACTCCTTCTCCAGCTCATGCATCTTCTTCAGACCCGTCTTCAGACCCTCAGCGGTGCGACCCATACCCACATACTCCCACATGATGTGGCCGAGTTCCTTATGGATAGAGTCAACAGAACGCTTACCCTTGATATTCATGAGACGATCAATCTCTGCGGCAACACCCTTCTCAGCCTCCTCGAACTCAGGCAGGTCAGTAGAAATCTTACCCCAGATAGACTGGTCAGCGAGATAGTTCTGGATAGTGTAGGGCAGTACGAAATAACCATCGGCAAGACCCTGCATCAGTGCAGAAGCACCCAGACGGTTAGCGCCGTGGTCAGAGAAGTTACACTCACCAATAGCGAACAGACCAGGAATAGAGGTCTGCAACTCATAGTCAACCCAGATACCACCCATCGTATAGTGGATAGCAGGATAGATCATCATCGGCTTGTAGTACTTCACACCATTGATCTCGTTGGCTACATCGCCAGGGAATACGTCGGTGATCTCCTCGTACATCTCGAAGAGGTTACCATAACGCTGCATGATAATATCGATACCCAGACGGTTGATAGACTCAGAGAAATCGAGGAACACTGCCAGACCCGTGTTATTCACACCGAAGCCCTTGTCGCAACGCTCCTTGGCGGCACGAGAGGCAACATCACGAGGAACGAGGTTACCGAAGGCAGGATAACGACGCTCCAGATAGTAGTCGCGATCCTCCTCAGGAATCTCCCAACCCTGCTTGGTACCAGCCTGCAGTGCCTTGGCGTCCTCAATCTTCTTAGGAACCCAGATACGACCGTCGTTACGCAGTGACTCAGACATCAGCGTCAGCTTAGACTGCTTGTCACCATGAACAGGGATACAGGTG
>JBGUNO010000014.1:0-15140 GCA_045117415.1 Prevotella sp.
TACGGCTGCCAAACGCCCCTTTACCACCAAACAACTGGCTCATAACAGCGGCTACCGTAGTTACAGCACTTTCACTCTTGCCTTCAAGCAACGCATGGGTAAAAATGTAACCACGTGGATGAGCGATTCGGATGTGTAATTGCCTGTCCGACTTTCAAAATTAGCAAAAATAGTTTCAAAATCATCAAAACCTGATGCGCAAGGCACTCAGGGGTATGGTTTTATGTGGTATTTTGTTTATCTTTGTAGGCGATCTGCGCATTTTTTTGCTTTCAGATGATTGTTTTTCTGAAAATTTGCTTATCTTTGCACAAAACCTGGAATTATAATTATTATTAAAACAATGAATATGAAACAGACAATCATTTTCGGCAACATCATCACGATGGATGAGAAGAGACCTTTTGCCAAGGCTGCATTAGTAAAGAACGGTGTATTTACCTATATCGGTAGCGCAGAAGAGGCGAAGAAACTTGCCAGTGCCGATGCACAGGTGCTGGACTATGGTGACAACTTCGTCTATCCGGGCTTTATGGAATCCCACTGTCACGGCAGCTTTGCCGGAGAACGTGCTATTGGACAGGCGAACCTGATGGAGGGCGGCACCTTCGACCCGAGGGAAGCGGCATTAAAGCAGAAATCCCAAACCTCGTGAGAGATTTGGGATTCTGTGTTTGTTTGGAGTAAAAATTTTGTTCTCGTCGGTGTTATGCCTCAGGGATTACTGAAACAACACTCTTATCACGCTTTCCCTTGTGGAACTGAACGGTTCCGTCAACGAGTGCAAAGAGAGTGTCATCCTTACCTATACCAACATTGTTACCGGGGTTGTGCTTAGAGCCACGCTGGCGAACAATAATGTTGCCTGCAACAACCTTCTGGCCACCGAAAATCTTAATGCCAAGTCGCTGTGAAGCTGACTCGCGGCCGTTCTTAGAACTACCTACACCTTTTTTATGTGCCATTTCTTGTTCCTCCTACGTTTTAAGCAATTACTGATTTAACTTCTACCTGTGTGTACTGCTGGCGATGTCCGTTCTTCTTGCGAGAGTCCTTACGACGCTTCATCTTAAAGACGATCACTTTCTCACCCTTAACGAGAGGGTTGATAACCTCACACACAACCTTGGCACCACTTACGGTGGGCGCACCTACCTGTACTGAACCATCATTGTCGACAAGCAGTACCTTGTCGAACTCAACAGTCTTACCGGCTTCCACATCCTTCATGTGGTTAACGAAGAGCTTCTTTCCTTGCTCTGCCTTGAACTGCTGACCGTTAATTTCTACAATTGCGTACATTGTTTTGTTATTGTTTAAACGGGTTTTTCCGCATGGCGCATGGCATTGTGCCACGACTTAACTGAGCCACCACGGACTAAATCGGCTGCAAAATTACTAAAAATATCTGAATCCACCAAGAAAAAAGGTAGAAAAAACAAAGCGATGACCCTCACAGGCAATCGCTTCATATCTTCAATAGGTATTAGTCATTTTAAGGTAAAAAGATTGTTTTCAGGATAACTGCTGCAAAAGTACAACATTTTTTAATACTGACAAAACTTTTTACCCATTATTTTTCGACAAATTGCTTGTGTACCCACACAATTCAAATTATTTTAAGGAAAATTCGTAAAAAGAGTGTGCAAACGATTGTTATTCTTGTTTTTTCTCTTTCTTCTCTTTCTTTCCTTTCCTCCCTTGATGACGGTTACCTCCATGCTTCTTGTTGCCAGAACCCTTACCACCTTGATGTCTGCCACCACGTCCTCGTGTTGTCTTACGAGGTGCCATGGGCTTGTATTCGGGAGCCTCTCCAAGACCTTCTGGTAATGGGTTCTTGAGGATATCCTTCTCCAAGAAGCGTTCTATATCGGAGAAATAGCGCATGTCATTATCCGAGACAAAGGTGATGGCGACACCATCACGCTGTGCCCGTGCCGTGCGTCCGATACGATGCACATAATCCTCGGCATCACGAGGTACGTCATAGTTGATGACCATCAGGATATCATCGATGTCAATGCCGCGTGCCACAATATCTGTCGCTACCAGGACATCCACCATTCCTGCCTTGAAACGGTACATGACCTCGTCACGTTCCTGTTGGGAGAGATCGCTGTGCATCGCCGCACAGTTGATATGCATCCGTTGTAGTTCCCGGGTGATTTCCTTAACCTTATCCTTCTTCCCAGAGAAGATAATGACCCGTTGAAGTTCCCCTGTCTTAAACAGGTAACGGATGATGTGCAGTTTCTGTGGCTCAAAACACAGGTATGCTGATTGTTGTATTTTCTCCGCAGGTTTGCTGACGGCGATCTTTACCTCCTTAGGATTATATAATAAGGTACGCGCGAGCTGCTGTATCTTCTCTGGCATCGTTGCCGAGAACATGATCGTCTGGTGATCCTTCGGTAACAGCTTGGCAATTTGAAGGATATCATCAGAGAATCCCATGTCCAGCATGCGGTCTGCCTCGTCAAGAACGAAAAAGGAGAGGCGGGAGAGATCAACATGTCCCATGCGGATATGGGAGAGCAATCGCCCAGGGGTAGCGATAATCACATCAGCCCCCATCTTCAGTCCACGCATCTCCTGGTCAAAACGACTGCCGTCATTTCCTCCATAGACAGCTACGCTAGAGACACCTTCCAGATAATAACCGAAGCCTTGCATTGCCTGGTCAATCTGTTGTGCCAGCTCACGGGTAGGTGCCATGATGATACAGTTGATAGCGTCTTTAGGGAATCCGCCATCGTCCAGCATGCTGATGATCGGCAACAGATAAGCTGCCGTTTTTCCTGTACCCGTTTGTGCCACCCCGATTAAGTCATGTCCATCCAGGATCTCAGGAATACATTTCTCCTGAACAGGAGTCATCTCCTCAAAGCGCATGTCATAGAGTGCGTCAAGGATATTGTCATTCAGATATGTTTCTTCAAATTTCATTTAGTTCGGGGCTTGCCTATAACAGAAATAGGCGATGATGGCATATAATATATTGGGAACCCATGCTGCCAGCATTGGTGGCGTATCAGCATTGATGGCAAAGGTCGCACTGATTGTCTGTAAAAGAATATAGGAAAAAGAGAGGGCAAGACCTATACCTAAGTACATACCCATTCCGCCTTTCCTTTTTCGGGAAGAGAGCGATACTCCAATTATCGTTAGGATGAAGGAGGCAAATGAAGTGGCTATTCGTTTGTGGTATTCCACTTCATACTGCACGACATTACTCGATCCGCGTTCCTGTTGCTTGGAGATATACCGCTTCAACTCTGGTGAGGTAAACGTCTCTTGCTGTCCTTTTGAGAAAATCAAGTCCATTGGCTCCATCTGAATGAGTGTGTCTATTTCCGTGCCACTTGTTATCTTCTCACGCATACCCTTCATCTCACGGATCTTGTAATTACGTGCTTTCCAGTGATAACGGGAGTCACTGATGGTGTCGTACTGGATAACACTGGCAGTCATATGGCTTACTAGTTTCTTCTTGTCAAACTTATAGAGTGAGAAGCCATAACCTGTTTTACGGATATCATCATATTGGGAGATATAAGCGACGGTCCCGCGGTCGACCATTAATTGTATGTTTGTAGCGGTTGTATTCTTGGTGTTATTCTTGTACAGAGACTCAAAATCGTGCCTCACTACTGTTCCTTTTGGAATCACATAAGCTCCTAAATAATAGTTCAAGACAGCAATCAGTGCTGCCGAGAACAAATACGGGCGTAACAGTCTCTTAAAACTCATGCCACAGGCTAACATGGCAATAATTTCAGAGTTACCTGCCAGTTTGGATGTAAAGAAGATGACTGCAATAAAGACAAAAAGGGGCGAGAAAAGGTTTGCGAAATAGGGTACAAAATTCATATAATAGTCAAACACGATAGCACGCAAAGGAGCATGATAGGTCGTGAATTTCGCCAGATTCTCGTTGACGTCAAATACAATGGAAATGGAGATAATCAGAATAATAGAGTAGATATAGGTGCCAATGAACTTCTTGATGATATACCAGTCCATCCGTTTGATATACTGGAAAGGATTGTATTTCTTCAAAGGCTCAAGGCGGTCCCATGGTAATTGCTTCCACAACAACCTCAGTCTCCGTATGATATTATTCCATTTCTCTTTCATTTTATATTCTGCGTCCTAAATCATCAATTACCGAGCGCTTCCATGATACGAAATCACCTTGTTCTATATGCTGGCGGGCATCAGTCACCAGTCGCAGATAGAATGCAAGGTTATGAATAGAGGCTATTTGCATGGCAAGGAGTTCCTGTGCCTTAAACAAATGGTGCAGATACGCTTTAGAGTGGATGCGGTCGATATCGCAACCGTCAGGGTCGATAGGAGAGAAATCATCCTCCCATTTCTGGTTGCGCATGTTCATGGTTCCCTGATATGTGAATAACATGGCGTTACGACCGTTGCGGGTCGGCATCACGCAGTCGAACATATCCACGCCACGCTCGATGGCCTCAAGGATGTTTTGCGGAGTACCGACTCCCATCAGGTAACGAGGCTTGTCTTTGGGTAATATCTCATTGACGACCTCTATCATCTCATACATCACCTCCGTAGGCTCACCGACGGCAAGACCGCCAATGGCATTACCGTCGGCACCCTTGTCGGCGACATATTTCGCAGCCTCTTGACGTAAGTCTTTATAGGTACATCCCTGTACGATAGGGAAGAGACTCTGCTGATAGCCATATAACGGTTCCGTTTCGTTAAACCGTTTGATGCAACGGTCCAGCCAGCGTTGTGTCAGTCCTAATGAGTTCTTGGCATACTGATAGTCACTTTGTCCGGGAGGACACTCATCCAGTGCCATCATGATATCCGCACCGATGATACGCTCAGTGTCCATCACATTCTCGGGAGTGAAGATATGTTTCGACCCGTCAATATGACTCCGGAACTCACAGCCCTCCTCTCGCAGTTTGCGAATACCCGTCAGAGAGAAGACCTGAAAGCCCCCCGAGTCTGTAAGGATAGGACGGTCCCATGTGTTAAACTGATGCAGTCCACCGGCTTTCCGCAGGATACTCAACCCTGGACGGAGGTAGAGATGATAGGTGTTCCCAAGTATGATCTGTGCCTTCACTTGCTCCCGGAGCTCAGAGAAATGAACCCCTTTTACACTACCGACAGTACCTACGGGCATGAAGATGGGTGTCTTGATCTGCCCATGGTCAGTAGTGATGAGACCTGTACGTGCCTCACTCGCAGAATCGGTATGTTGCAGTTCAAAAGTCATTTTTCCTTCTTCTCCTCTTCTATCTCAAACTTGAGGGGATTGTCCACAATGGTGTCTGTCAGGGCAAAATCCCACACGTCCTGCACATTCTCCACATAGTGGAAATTAACACCTTTGAGGTATATCTCAGGAATCTCTTCTATGTCCTTCTGGTTATCACGGCACATCACGATATCCGTTATACCGGCGCGTTTTGCCGCTAGAATTTTTTCTTTGATACCACCAACAGGCAGTACTTTTCCACGAAGTGTAATCTCACCTGTCATAGCAGTGTTCTTGCGAACTTTCCGTTGGGTAAGTGCGGAGGCGATAGATGTGGCGATGGTAATACCTGCCGACGGACCATCTTTGGGAGTTGCACCCTCCGGAACGTGGATATGGATGTTCCAGTTATCGAAAATACGATAATCAATCTTCAGCTTGTCGGCATGTGCCTTTACATACTCCAAGGCAAGTATGGCACTCTCCTTCATGACATCTCCTAAATTTCCTGTCAGCGTGAGTTTGGAACCTTTGCCCTTTGACAATGATGTCTCAATGAAGAGTATCTCGCCTCCTACGCTGGTCCAGGCGAGTCCGGTGACAACACCTGCGTAATTGTTTCCCTGATAGATATCACGATAGAAAGGTGGCTTGCCTAATAAACCCTCCAACTCCGTAGGGGTAATCTTCAGGAAAGGCAAGTTCCCGTCTTTCGCTTTTTGGAACGCCATCTTACGAAGCGCCTTGTTGATTTGTTTCTCCAACTGACGGACACCACTTTCACGGGTATATTGCTCGATAATCTTCTCAATGGCGGCCTTGGTGAATGTAAGACCTTTGTCTGTCAACCCAGTATTCTCCTTCTCTTTTGGAATCAGGTGACGTTTGGCAATCTCATATTTCTCCTCAGTGATATAGCCGCTGACCTCAATAATCTCCATACGGTCGAGTAGGGGCTTGGGAATGGTTCCGAGATTGTTTGCAGTAGCGATAAACAACACTTTCGATAAGTCATAGTCAACATCGAGATAGTTGTCATGAAAGGCATTGTTCTGCTCTGGATCCAGCACTTCCAACATGGCAGAGGCAGGGTCTCCATTATGTGTCATTTGGGTCACTTTGTCTATCTCGTCGAGAATGAAGACGGGATTGCTGGAGCCTGCTTTCTGGATATTCTTGATGATACGTCCGGGCATCGCTCCGATATAGGTACGACGGTGTCCGCGGATCTCAGCCTCATCATGCAGACCACCCAAGGACACACGTACATATTTGCGATTCAAAGCATCTGCGATAGACTTGCCCAGACTTGTCTTACCGACTCCCGGAGGACCATAGAGACAGAGGATGGGAGATTTCAAGTCACCACGCAAAGAAAGGACAGCGATATACTCAAGGATACGTTCCTTAACTTTTTCCATGCCATAATGGTCACGGTCCAGTATCTTCTGCGCACGGTCCAGGCGAAGGTCATCCTCGGTGCATTCGTTCCAAGGCAGTGACACCAGTGTCTGCAAATAGGTCAGTTGAATGTTAAAGTCAGGACTCTGAGGATTCAGTTGGTCGAGTTTGTCCACTTCCCGATAGAAGATACGCTCAACCTCCTCACTCCATTTTTTGTTCTTAGCCTTCTCCAACAGCTCTTTCTTCTCTGGAGAACTCTCATTCCCCATCTCTGCCTGCAGGTTCTTGATCTGCTGCTGTAAGAAATAGTTACGCTGTTGCTCATCAATGTCGTCACGTGTCTTGTTGCGGATATCGAGTTTTAATGTCTGTAACTCAATCTCACGGTTAACGATCTTCATGGTGTTGAAAAGACGTTCCTTGATAGAGGACATCATCAACAGTCTTATCTTCTCTTTGACGGAGAAAGGCAGGTTAGAGCAGATGAAATTGAGTGTCAGGATGTTATTGCTCACATTTTTTATCGCAAACGACGCCTCCTCAGGGATTTCATCACTCAGTTTGATATACTCTGTGGTCTGATTACGCAAATCCTCAATGGCAGTGTTGAACTCTGTGTCATGACGGTCGGGCTCTATCTCCGGAGCCATCTCCACATGTCCCATCAGGTAAGGTTTGTATTTCTGTAGCTCTAACAGTTTTATACGTCCAAGTCCTTGAATAATGGCAGTAATGTTACCATTCGGTAGAGTCAGCAGCTTAAGAACTTTCGCATAGACTCCCATGTCGTAGAGATCCGCGCGAATCGGCTGTTCTGTCTCCGGGTCACGTTGACAGAAAATACCAATCAGCATGTCGTTCTTTTCTGCCAAACGTACTATTTTCATGCTGGAGTCTCTTCCTATGAGGACAGGAGTGACAACACCAGGGAAAAGCACGATGTTCCGCACTGCGAGTATTGGGAGCGAGTCTGGAATTTCGACTTGGTTAAGATCGCTATAATCACCTTCCACATCGGCAATCATAGAGAACGCTCTGTTCTTATTATCCATATACATTGTAATTGTTTCTTCCATAATAGAGTGCAAAGGTACGAATAATTTGTTAGACATCAAAATTTACGTCCCTATTTTGATGTCATTTTTGTCATGTGACTCCTATTCGGATGGATTCGTACGAAGGATGATGCTGGTAGCGCCTATTGTAAACAAGGTGCCATTCTCAATACGTCGACGCTCACGTGGCTTTAGCTCAATGTTGTCAACAAAGGTACCAGTGTTGCTGTTGTTGTCGGAAAGAGTATAGCATAACTCCCCATGTTTATCACGACTCACATTAATCGTACAGTGATTGAGGTCAACACTGGGGTCAACTGTCTCAAAAGGGGTGTTAATGGGATTGCCCTTTTGGTATTTGCCAATGACATTATCACCCATATGTAGAGCTAACTCTTGCTTATAATGAAAGACATTCTCTATGACAACGATACTGCCACATTCTGTTTCCATGTTCGAAAACTGATTATTTGCCAGCTCATTCTCTTTATTCTGTGTCTCTCTCAATTTGGATACACCTATTCGTATACCAAACTGTTTGCCACATTCATTACATTGGAAAACCAAAGACTGACCAGGTTTGTATTTTGTCTCGTCGAATGTTATATAAGTGTCACATTTTGGGCATCTTACGCGCTTCATCCTTCAGTTTTTCTTTTATATACCCATGCCTCCTCGAATTCTTCATGATCCCTTAGCTTATACAACTCTGTATAAGCATCGGCTTCAGACTTGAAATGTCCGTATACTACACGTATCACATTATTATATATATATAAATCCGTGTCCTTAAAACCTTTCGCACGCATCTTCTCTGCAAATAACTCAGCATTGTCACGTTTAACCTGGCTTGCTAAGACAATATGATAGATTGGTTCTGCAGGTGGTGCTTCCTTGATGCAGGAATCTGCCTTGATCTTCATCTTTGCTTCTTCCTTGACAGTTGCTAATGACTCGGAAGGAAGGATGGGAGTGGCAGGTGCCATGTTGGTGTCTTTTGGAATAATTTTACTAATCAAATTTGTTTTTAAGGTGCTCATCGTCTGTGACCCTAAATCACTGTTGACAACAGGGGTTGTCATCATGAAGAATAAGATGATTGCCGCAGCAACAGCAATAGAATTGCGGATCCATGACATCTTAATGTGAATGGCACGTTCCTCTTCTTCTGAGTTATCCACTAATTCAATCAAAGGAGGTTGCATAGTGGGGGTGTCTACTTTCTTCTCATCAAGCAATTCCATATTTGTCTCTATGGGTTGGGAAGATGTTATATGTGTTGCTTTTAATGGCTTAAAATCATAAGAGCTGAGACCGTATAGAGTGGGGGTTAGCAAACCTGACTCATAGGGCTCAAAGCAATAACTTCCCTCATCATTAATGGTTAGCATACCAATGTTTTCCAATTGGTAAGAGCCATTATACATGATCTGTTTTTTGATATTGTCGACTTCCTGTTCGATTCTACGGAGAGCCTCCGGATAACTGATATCATTAGCCTCCACATAAGACTGTACCAACAGGGAGTCGTTCATTTTCAATTGTGGATTGAACCCGACTGTCCGTGTGGGAGGCAGGAAGGTCTGGTCTGCCTCGTCAATACGGGCATGGACATAGTGTGCGACAAAACCTCCGAAATCGGGTACTGTCACACAGTCGTTGCTCAGAAGGAGCACTTCCAAATGTCGTGCTAACTCAATCACGAGTGCAAAAATAGATAATTTTTGTGAAATGTGCAAATAAAACAAATCTAAAAGTCACATAAAGTTCCAAAACTTTTATTTTTCGATTGTTTTTTGTTATTTTTGCAAACTGTAAATCACACAATGGCTAAAATGAATGAAACGATGCATATTACACTATTACAAACAGATATTAAGTGGGGGGAACCTGCGGAAAACATTTCTCAAGTAGAGAAAATCATCCATACTTGTAAGGACACTGATTTATTTGTCCTTCCGGAGATGTGGAGTACGGGTTTTGCGACAAAACCGGAAAACATGGCGCATGAGGAGGATGCTAATGAGGCGTTGTTATGGATGCGTCATATGGCTGCTGGGAGACGATGTGCCGTCTGCGGAAGCCTTGCCGTTCATCTGCGTGACGGCTCCTACAGGAACAGACATTATTTTATAGACGGGAGGAACGGTCATGAAATCTTTTATGACAAACATCATCTCTTCACCTATGGCGGAGAGAACCGTTATTACACACCAGGACAGTCGCATACTATTGTGGAGTATGAGGGGTTCCGTATACTATTACTCACCTGCTACGACCTCCGGTTTCCTTGTTGGAGCCGTTATTCCGACGGACGGGAATATGACCTGATCGTCGTTGTGGCGAACTGGCCTCAGTCCCGACAGTCCGCATGGCAGATACTGACTCGCGCCAGAGCCATAGAGAATCAGGCTTATCTTGTTGGGGTCAACCGGGTAGGTGATGACGAGTATTCTCATTATGTGGGAGCTAGTTGCGTGATTGATCCTATCGGCAAGAGAATCGGGCAATGCCATTACAATCAGGTAGAGGCGATGACCGTTGAGGTAAAGCTGGAGGAAGTCCGACGCAGGAGGCTCAAATTCCGGGTTCTTGATGACAGGGATTGAAAAAACCTTTACTAAAACGTTGTCAATTCCTAAAAAAACAGTATCTTTGTAGTCGAAAACCAAAACAAGTTGTCTCATGACACTGATTATCGTATTATTACTGATTGTCTCATACCTGCTTATTGCCACTGGTCACCTGACAGGAGTCAATAAAGCTGCTATTGCCATGTTCCTTGGTACAGCGGGGTGGGTGTTCTACGTGTGCTATGGCACGGATTTCGTTATGCAACAGCATCCTGGTGAATACCTGGATTATCTGGCAGGGGCTCAGCCTACCAGCGATTTGGTGAAATATTTTATTTACGACAATATTTTTTTGAAATATGTGGGTAAGGCTGCGGCTATCGTCATGTTCCTGCTTGCCACGATGTCTATTATTGAGCTGTTGAATAATAACGGATGCTTCGATTTTATTACAGAATGGATACGTACCCGTAACTCCAAGCGCTTGTTATGGACGATTACCATCGCCACCTATATCATATCAGCAAACCTGGACAACCTCACAACCACCATGATGATGTTGGTGATCATGCACAATATTGTGCAGAGTGGACGACAGCGTATGTTGGTGGGCTCGGCAATAGTGCTTGCCGCAAATTGTGGCGGATGCTTTACCGTGATAGGTGATCCCACAGGACTTATCCTGTGGGGGGATGGGGCTGTGACAGCAACTCATTTCTCTGCCTATCTTGCCTTGCCGTCCTTATTGGCATGGGTTATCCCAACGGTCCTCATTAACTTCCAGCTGCCGGACCGACTGGATTGCGAATGGAGCACGTCACCCTATCGTGGAGACGATACACGCTTGAACCGCTGGCAGCGCTTCGTGATGTTGGTGGTAGGTATAGGAGGATTATGGTTCATCCCCACATTCCATAATATCACTAAACTGGCTCCGTTCCTTGGCGCGCTGTGTGTGTTGAGCGTTCTGTGGGTTGTTAATGAGGCTTTTAATCATAAGTTGATGAATGCTGACCAGATGGCTCAGCGCCGCATCCCCCGTGCCATTCAATATGGTGCTATCCAGCAGATGCTCTTTGTGATGGGTATCATGATGGGTATGGGTGTCGTCGCTGAGACAGGTGTTTTTGGCGATATCGCATCATGGTTTGATGAGAACATCCACAATATTTGGCTGATAGGATTATGCTCGGGAATCCTCAGTTCCCTTATTGACACCTTTACTGTCTCTGTCAGCAATATCATGCTTTATCCGATTGCTGAAGCTGGAGATATGGCTCAGAATGGTGCTTATTGGAAAATAATCGCCTACTGCACTGCGGCAGGAGGATGCCTTCTTAGTGTAGGTTCTACCAGCGGTGTCGCCTTGATGAAGATGGAGCATGTCCGTTTAGGATGGTATCTCAAGAATCTTACTCCGAAGGTCGCGGTGGGTTGGTTAGTGGGACTTGCTGTCCTGTGGCTGGAAATTAATCTGATATAATAGGATTAATGTCCAAAAACACGATAAAAATAAAACATTTTCGAATAAAAGTTCGGAAATGTTTTTTTTATTTGAAATAATTTGCTAACTTTGCATCTATAACTATAAAAACAATAACTTTAAATATTCAAACTGCTTATGTCTAAAATTAATGGACGCATTTCCCAGATCATCGGTCCTGTGATTGATGTGTTCTTCAATACAGAAGGACAAGATGCCGAGAAAGTGCTCCCTAAAATTCATGAGGCGCTGACCATTCAGCGTCCAGACGGTTCGCAGCTGGTGGTAGAAGTTCAGCAGCACATCGGTGAGGACACCGTGCGTTGTGTTGCTATGGATAATACCGATGGACTGCAGCGTGGATTGGAGGCAAAGCCTATGGGGTCACCTATACTGATGCCTTCAGGTGAACAAATTAAGGGTCGAATGCTGAATGTGATCGGTCAGCCTATCGACGGTATGAAACAGCTTAACATGGAGGGTGCTTATCCTATCCATCGTGAAGCTCCTAAGTTTGAGGAGCTGTCGACAACGAAGGAGGTGCTTTCCACAGGTATCAAGGTGATCGACCTGTTGGAGCCTTATCTGAAAGGTGGTAAGATCGGCTTGTTCGGTGGTGCCGGTGTAGGTAAGACCGTGCTGATCATGGAGCTCATTAACAACATCGCCAAGGGACACAACGGCTTCTCTGTATTCGCTGGAGTAGGAGAGCGTACCCGTGAGGGTAATGACCTGATCCGTGAGATGATCGAGTCTGGCGTTATCCGTTATGGCGAGAAGTTCAAAGAGGCGATGGCACAAGGTAAATGGGACCTTTCCTTAGTTGACCCGGAAGAGATGAAGAAGTCGCAGGCAACACTGGTCTATGGTCAGATGAACGAGCCTCCCGGTGCCCGTGCCTCTGTGGCCCTCTCTGGTCTTACGGTTGCAGAGGGCTTCCGTGACGGTGGTGGAAAGGATGGCGGTGCAGCCGATATCCTGTTCTTTATTGACAACATCTTCCGTTTCACACAGGCTGGTTCTGAGGTGTCTGCTCTGTTAGGACGTATGCCGTCAGCCGTAGGTTATCAGCCGACGCTGGCTTCTGAGATGGGAACGATGCAGGAACGTATCACTTCCACCAAGAAGGGTTCTATCACATCCGTACAAGCTGTTTATGTCCCTGCGGACGACTTGACCGACCCTGCACCTGCTACGACATTCACTCACTTGGATGCTACCACGGTGCTTGACCGTAAGATCGCCGAGCTGGGTATCTATCCTGCTGTAGACCCACTGGGTTCCACCTCTCGTATTCTCGACCCGTTAGTTGTCGGTAAAGACCACTATGAGTGTGCCCAGCGTGTGAAGGAGATCCTGCAGCGTTATAAGGAATTGCAAGATATCATTGCTATCCTGGGTATGGACGAGCTCTCCGATGAGGATAAGCTGACGGTAAACCGTGCACGTCGTGTACAGCGTTTCTTGAGTCAGCCGTTCTCTGTCGCAGAACAGTTCACGGGTCTGCCAGGTGTCATGGTCCCCATCGAAGAGACCATCAAAGGCTTCAATGCTATTCTGGATGGTGAGGTTGACGATCTGCCAGAGCAGGCTTTCCTGAACGTCGGAACAATTGAGGACGCAAAGGCGAAGGCAAAGAAACTGTTGGAAGCTGCTAAAGGATAATGCCTATGTTAAAGTTGAAGATAGTTTCGCCCGAGAAGATAGAATTTACCGGTGACGTTGAACGTGTTGTCGTTCCCGGCACACAAGGTCAGTTTGAAATACTGAATAACCATGCCCCTATTATCTCTACTCTCCAGAAAGGGATTGTAGAGTATGATGGACAGCAGTTGCCGATATTAGGAGGATTTGTTGAGGTACAGAAGAACAATGTCTCTCTTTGTGTCGAGAAATCATAATGATACTTGAGGTTGTTCTCTCTGCGATCTTTTTCTTCCTATTGGGTTTTGCCTACGTGAAAGGTTATGACATCGTCAGACATCACTCACCAGAGCATTTACCCCGTTTCTATCTGATAATGGCAACGATACGTATGTTGCTCGTCGGTACCGTCGCAGCGCTTTACGTATTCTTCACCGAGAATAGAGAAGACACCATTCGTTTCGCTATCATATATATAATAATGTATATAGTGATGATGGTAGTTACACTGAAATTAAGACATTAAATGAAAATAATGAATCACACGAAACGACTGCTTTGCATGGCATTGCTCGCCATCATGATGGCACCGGCAATGAAAGCGGCGGATTTCTCAGCTAAGGAGGTGGTGCTTGAGCATATCAAGGACTCTCACGACTGGCATGTGACAGACTATGGCGATGGGAAGTCGTTGGTCATCCCACTTCCGATCATCGTCAACAGTTCCACAGGCTGGCACGTGTTCTGTTCTTCCCAGTTTGAGCATCATCCTGATGCGGCAGGACTTCGTCAGGGTCCTTACGGACTTGCCATCGCCACAGAAGGAGACCATGCGGGTAAGATTGTTGAGAACGGCGAACCTGTTCTCGATCTCTCTATCACCAAGACTGTTGCCGTGATGTTCATCAATGTGGTGCTCTTGCTTTGCTGTATCTTGCTCAGTGCCCGCTGGTACAAGAAACGCAAGGCGTCAGACGCTGCCCCTGGTGGCTTTGTCGGTTTTGTCGAGATGATGGTGATGTATGTGGTGGATGAGATTATCAAACCAGGTGTCGGTAAGGGTTATGAGAAATACACCCCTTACCTGCTTACCTGTTTCTTCTTCATCTTCACCTGTAATGTGATGGGCTTGATACCGTTCCCACCGGGCTCTGGTAATGTGACGGGCAATATCGCCGTGACATTCTTCCTCGCCCTCTGCACCTTTATCATCGTGCAGTTCTCTGGTAACAAGCATTATTGGAAGGATATCTTCTGGCCAGAGGTTCCCACTTGGCTGAAGGCTCCTATCCCCATCATTCCTGTCATAGAGTTTGTAGGTATCTTCACGAAGCCGTTTGCCTTGATGATCCGTCTTTTTGCCAACATGATGGCAGGTCATGCGATTGCAGTGGCAATCACCTGTATTGTCTTCTTGGTGGCAAGTCAGGCAATAGCCGTCCAGCTCTCCATGTCCGCACTAAGTGTTATCATGAGCATCTTCATGATGTGTCTGGAGTGTCTGGTATGCTTTATCCAGGCGATGGTGTTCACCATGCTCTCCGCAGTATTTATCGGATTGGCACGTGTGGAGCCCGAGCACGAACATTAAGTAAGGATTAAAAATTAAAGAATAATAAACAATAACAATTTAAAACTTTAAAATTATGATTACAGCATTATTAGCAGCAGAAGGTGTTGCAAAGTTAGGTGCCGCAGTAGGCGCAGGTCTCGCAGCTATTGGCGCAGGT